>JBJMGK010000044.1:0-52517 GCA_045807925.1 Bryobacteraceae bacterium
CGTCAGCCGATGGCGGAAAGAATATCAGGAAAACGGCAAGGTTGCTATGCGGCGGGCGGGGCGAGCGGGACGGCAACCCTGTTTGGATGAAGTCGACAAAGCCCGTTTGGTCGAGTTGCTCCTGCAAGGTCCCGAGCGCCTGGGTTACGAAACTCCCTTGTGGACGTGTCCACGGGTTGCGCACTTGATCGAGGAGAACTTCGAGGTGGATTATCACCCCGGACACGTTTGGCGCATCCTACGGCAGTTGAATTGCAGTGTGCAACAACCCGTGGGCCGCGCCCTGGAGCGCACCTTTGGGACCTGAGCGAAGCAGCCCGCCGTTCCCTCAAGCGCATGCGCCGCCGACCGCGACTGATCACCGCCTTCTGGAGCAGGCCTCTTTATTTGATTGATTCCGCTATATTATGCGGGATTCAGTAGATGCATGTAGCGGGCAAGATAAGTGAATCGACCTGCTTCCGTATTAGCGCAATGACAACTTAGCTAAGCCATCAGTTATTCAAACAGCGAATCCACGTAAGTCGCTATAAGCCGGCCTCAATAACCTCTCTAATCAGCTTCTGAGCCAACGGCCAGGGTAAGATTTGCCCGACTTGCCGGCTTTAGTAATTGAACCAGCACGTCAGTTCTGCGCAGGAAAAACTTCTCCACGCGATTCACGTGCCGCCCGGGTACGCGTTGCGCTGGACCGGGCAGTACGAGTCCATTCAGCAGACGCGACAGAAGCTCTCACTCGCGATACCGCTGACCTTGCTTCTGATCGTGGTTCTTCTCTGGCTCAACACGAAATCCATGACGAAATCGGCAATCGTGCTGCTAGCGATTCCCTTCTCCGCGGTAGGTGCGATATGGCTCTTATCGGCTCTTGGATAGAGTTTGAGCGTAGCGGTATGGATCGGCCTCATTGCGCTTCTTGGCATCGATGCGCGGAGACAGGCACATTCATGCTGTTGTATCTGGATCTTGCGTTCGATAGGGCACTGCAATCTGGCATGATCCGAAGTCGCGATGATCTTCACGAAGTCATTGTGTCTGGTGCTGCACGCCGCATCCGGCCCAAGTTCATGACCGTGGCGACTATGCTCCTGGGCCTTCCGGTACTTTGGTCGACAGGAACCGGATCAGAGGTAATGAAGCGAGTAGCCGCACCGATGGTCGGCGGTATCGGTACGCCGTTTCCGCTTGAACTGCTGATCTATCCAGTTATTTACGAACGATGGAAGTGGTACACGACTCTCAGACGCCAGCCTTTGCATCTGGATCTGGAGTTGAACCCGACAGCATCGGCTAGCGAACCCAATCAGCCGCCTGTCTACTGTTAATAGGCGGCACAGCTTACCAGTTAGTCGCCAGCAAGACTGCCGCAGGCTGTTAACGCCCGGCCTGGATGAGATAAAGGCCGGAGGCATGCGGTTCGATCTTGAACGTGTATTCGCCTTTGGCCTTGCCGACATCCTTCTTGGCCCAAAGATCGCGGACGGAACATTCGCCCTCCAGACCGATATCCTTCCACTGAACACGTATCTGCTGTGTGCCTTGATCGCCGACGTTGAAGACGGCCAAGTATTTGGCCTTCGAATCTGCAGGATCCGACACCCAGGCGATCTCGGCGTCCGTCGCAAAAAGTTGATGGCTGTTGCTCGCGCGCTGATTCACGCGCAGGACTTCGTCATTCGAGATCAGGGCGTACGTCGCCTCGTCATTACTCGGGAGGTCGCCCCCAAACATCAGCGGGGAACGCGCGATGGACCAGAGGCTCATCATTGTCCGCTGCTCGTCCGGGGTGAAGCGAGTTTTGCGATCTTCGCCTCGCTCCGCACGGATCCCGATGCGGCCCAGGGGTAACATATCCGCGTCCGGCCAACCCCGTGGCTTGGTGTAGGGACTCCATTTGTGTAGCAAACCAAAGTTCTTCTTGAGCGCATCCCACCGATCCCAAAAATCGCCGGAGATCCTCCAGAGGTTCGCATTTTCTGCGTAGAAGGCGGCCTTTGTGAGGTCGGCTGGTCCCGGTGAAAGGCTGAGCACTATCGGACGTTCCGACGTCAGGATCGCTTTGTGCATCGCGGCGATTTCCGGACCGTGGAACGGGATCGCCATGTCATCCGCCTTGATATAGTCAACACCCCAACTTGCGTACATCTTGACGATCGAATCATAGTATGCCTGGCCGCCGTCTTTGGCCATATCGACCCCATACATGTCAGTGTTCCAACGACAAACGGAGTTCTTGTCGGCAATATCAGCCGCATGGAATTGCGTCCCTGCGACCGGCAGATTGGCTGCGACGGCAAGCCGGGGGATGCCGCGCATGATGTGAATTCCGAACTTCAGTCCGAGCCCGTGGACATACTCTGCCAGTGCGGTAAAGCCCTTGCCTCCGGCTGCAGACGGAAACCGGTTCGGCGCCGGAATCAAACGGCCGTACCCGTCCATGACGAGATCGGCATTGGGACGATACCCGTGGACCTGCGGCTTCGGCTCCGACCATTGAATGTCGACAACCACATACTGCCATCCATGACTCTTCAGCTTCTGCGCCATGTAATCAGCGTTGGCCTTGACTTCGGCTTCCGTGACGGTGGTGCCGTAAGCATCCCAACTGTTCCAGCCCATAGAAGGCGTTGCTGCTAAGACGGTCGTCTCCGCGAACGCAGCGGGCAGCAGAACGCCAAACAGGATGAGACATGAGCTGAAAACTTTCGTTGGAAATCTTGAATGCATAGGAATGCTCACCACCGGGATGCGGGAGTTGGACGGAGCTGCTTGAATGATCAGTCTCAGAGCCAATCAACTTCACTGACCGAAACTGCGGAGCAACAATGGTGCGCGTTGACTCCCAGCTTCGTTCATGCGACGTTGAAGCAGATCATATCAGCTAACGACGACTGCTACGGACGCAACAAGGACGATACCGGACTTGTTGAAGGCGTGAGGAAGTCCTGGCGTTGGTTTCCACAGAGCCGATAGATACTTCTTGACCTCTCTGCGCATCCTCGGCGACAATCCTGTTTCGGTCAAGAACAGAGATGGACGAGAGGAGGTGCGATTGATGACTCATGAGGCGGCTCATTTGAAAGCCCGGGAGATCGCCAGCCGCGTGCTCGCGCCATCTGCCGGGGAAAACGACAAGGCCGGACGATTCTCTAGCGAGGCTGTCGAGTCGCTTGGTGAGTCTGGGCTGCTTGGGCTGATGCTGCCGGTGGATGTTGGAGGTTCAGGGTTGGGTTCTCGCAGCTTCGCAGCTGTCGTCTCAACTCTCGCCGAGGCAGACGCTTCGGTGGCCATGGTTTATATCATGCACATCCTGGGCGCGGCGGTAATATCGTCCGCGCGCTCGAGTGCGAAGGAGGCAGTCGCACCAATACTGCGGGAGATCGGTGCAGGCCGGCATTTATCCACTCTCGCCTTCAGTGAAGCCGGCTCGCGGAGCCATTTTTGGGCTCCTGTGTCCCGCGTGCACCGGAATGGTGATGGCGTACGCCTTAGCGCGAAGAAGTCATGGGTGACCAGTGCAGGCCACGCGCAGAGTTACGTAGTGTCATCGCTTGCGCCTGACGGAATGGGGCCCACGGATTCGACCCTCTACTTACTACTATCGGAGACGCCAGGCCTTTCGGTTGTGGCACCTTGGGACGGGTTGGGGCTCAGGGCGAACGCGTCTGCGCCCATGTTCCTGGAGGACTGCGAAATTCCGTCTGGCTTTCAGCTTACTGATGACGGCGCAGGCTTCCAGGCCATGCTAAACGGGACACTCCCGCTCTTTAGCTTGGGGTCGGCAGCCGTGGCGTTGGGATTGTGTCGAGCGGCAGTCGCAGAAACTGCCGCCCACCTGAAAAGCGCTAAGTTCGAGCATCTCGGGCAGAGCCTTGGGGAGAGCTTGCCGACGCTGCGTGCCCAGCTCGCGACTATGCAGATCGATAGCGACGGACTTTCGGCGCGCATCGAGGATCTGGTTGATCATCTCGAGAAGCCCCGCGAGACGACCATGCTGCGCGTGCTTGAGACCAAAGCCGCTGCCGGCGAGATCGCGATCAGCGTTACGTCAATGGCGATGCGCGTTTGCGGTGGTGCAGCCTTTTCAAAGCACTTGAGCATCGAACGCCTGTTCCGCGACGCGCATGCAGGCGCTGTGATGGCGCCCACCGCCGATATTCTGCGCGAGTTCATCGGGAAGTCGCTTTTGGGGATTCCCCTGTTTTGAATGTGACGTCGCTGCCGAGAAACTGCGGAGGCCTATGAGCAAAACAATCTGGGTGGGAGCTGTCGCATACCATCCGAAAGTGGTCACGATCTGGGAGGGAATGCGGCGCTATTTCCACGAGGAGGCGCGGCTTCCTGTTGAAGTCGTACTGTTTCAGAGCTACGAGTCGCAGGTCATCGCGCTCCTCGCACAACCCGGCGAACCCGTGCCGCACATTGATATCGCCTGGAACACAAACCTTGCGTATCTACAAGCCGATGAGTGGAGCGGCCACAGCTGTCGCGCGGTCGCCATGCGCGACACTGATCTTGGTTGGATGACAAAGATCGTCGCGGCCACGGGGGGTCCCATCTCCACGCTCGCCGAATTAAAAAGTAGAACGCTCGCACTCGGCAGCCGGGACAGTGGACACGCAGCTATTCTGCCGGTTCATTTTCTAGAGGAGCAAGGCATGCGTGAGGGACGGGACTACCGCACGCTGCGCTTTGATAGCGACGTTGGTAAACATGGCGACACCGGGACCAGCGAAGTGGAAGCGGTTCGCGCCGTTCTCGATGGGCGAGCCGATGCTGCCGCCATTGGCAGCCCTTTCTGGAACACTGTCCGGGATCAGCGTCTCGTGCCCGAAGGCAGCCTTCGTGAGATATGGTCGTCTCCGCCGTACAACCATTGCATGTTCACGGCGCGCCCTCATCTCGACCCGGAACAGGAGCGTCGATTCGCCGAAGCGCTCTCGGCGATGAACTACGATAACCCGGTCCATCGCTCGATACTCGACGCCGAAGGGCTTCAGCGTTGGCTACCGCCCTACGTAAATGGCTACACCGCCTTGCGGCAAGCCGCGGCCGAACAGGGATTCTTCAAACGGGCATTTGCCAAGTCGGCGTGATCATCGCGTAAGTGGTCGGGAGAAGAAATCGCGATTCTGATTATTGGGTTTTCCGGCCGTGTGAAGCCGTCCAACCGGAAGGGACCGATCTGGCCTTTGTCGCGTTCCCAATTACGCCCGAACGCGCGTGTTTCCGCCTTGCTGGCCGGCCAAGTTGGCCGCAGGTTACAGCGCTGTAATAGCATCCATCCCACTGCTACCAGTTTCTTTTTGAGCCCAGAAACCCCGTGCCGACGCTTGGAGGTAACATCTCCTCGCAAGATAATTTGATGGCGTCGGGCTGGCTGATCAGCGCTGTCGTGCGGATTTCTGGTTGTGTACCGACTCTAGGCAAGTGCATCGCCTCGATTAACTTCCTTCCGCCAGGCCGAAGCCATAGCGACGTTTGGCCAGATCCACTTTTGTTCGCAGAAACCGTATGAAGACGTCCAGATTGTTCTCGCTAATTTCGCGGTCGTTCCAGATCGTGTCGATCAGCCGGTCTCTTGTCACTACCCGTCCGGCAGAGCGCAGAAGGCACTCGAGGATGGCAAATTCTGTGCGCGTCAGAACGATTTCACGCTTTCCGCGCCAGGCTTTGTGCTGTTCGAAATCAAGCAGCAAATCAGCGAATCGCATTTGAGAGTTCTTTTGATCGAATCGCCGGGTGCGAGCACGTATCCGAGCGAGAAGCACATCGAACGAGAAGGGTTTCGTTAGGTAATCGTCTGCTCCTGCCTCGAGCCCGCGCACAATTTCCTCGGGGGCATCGCGGCCTGTTAACAAGAGAATCGGAGTAAGGATATTCTGCCTGCGCAGCTGGCGGGTGAGCTGGAGGCCATCCATGAACGGCATCATGACATCCAGCACGAGGATGTCGAACGCGGAGGACTCAACCAAACGCAGGCCGGCAGCGCCGTCATGCGCAACAACGACAGCGAAGGACTCCTCCTCCTCGAGTTCCCGCCGCACATAGTCGGCTACCTCGCGATCGTCGTCAACAAGCAGAACCCGCATGTCTCCTGACGACCATTGCAGCAGATTCCCGAGCTATGACAGGACCGAAAGCAAGATTTCAGTCAATTTTAAGGTAAGCCCGTCAATTTGAATTGTCGATTACGACAGAGGAGGGATGATGATGCGCAAAACGCTGTTCTGGGCACATCTTTCGATTGGCATCACCGCCGGCTTGTTCATCTTCATCATGGCTGCAACGGGCATTCTGCTCGCATTCGAAAAGCAGGTGATTGATTTCGTGGACCGTGATATTCGATTTGTTGCGGTCCCGGAACAGGCTCGGCCGCGGCCCCTGAACGAGTTACTAGACTCGGTTCGCCGGTCGGGCGCAGGTGATCCCACCGCGATCGTTCTGCGCGATGACCCTCAGGCGGCTACGCAGGTTTCCATCGGCCGGGGCAAAACAGTCTACGTAGACCCGTACAGTGGCGCCGTCCTTGGTTCCAGTTCGGGCCCTGCACATCAGTTCTTCTTCGCGGTCGAACGACTGCATAGGGCACTCGGTGCTCCCTTGGGATCCAGGAATATCGGCCATTGGCTGGCAGCGGTTTCGAATCTTCTGTTTGGTGCTCTGATCCTTCTCGGTGTAGTTCTTTGGCTGCCACGGAGATGGAATTGGAAAGCTTTCCGCGCCATCGTTGCGTTTCGGCCAGGCTTGAAGGGAAGAGCGTGCGAGTGGAATTGGCACAACGTACTTGGGGTGTGGTGCGCGGTGCCGTTACTTGTTGTTGTCCTTACCGGGGTGGTCATGTCATTCGACTGGGCCAATGCGCTGCTGTTTCGATTAACCGGCTCGACACCTGCCGCTTCTGGTCGAGGGGGCGGAGACCGCGGTCCGCGCGGCTCCCGCAATTCTCGGATGCAAAACGAACCCAACTACGATCACTTATTTACAGCTGCGATGGGCATCAATCCCGCGTGGCGCACGATCACAATCGCAGTCGCGCAGAACGGAAGCGCACCAGTGTCGGTCTCAGTAGATACCGGGACTGGGGGACAACCGCAAAACCGCACTCAGTACCTATTGAATCGGGATACCGGGACAGTGGTAAAAACGATCGCGTTCACAGACAGCAGCCTGGGGCAGAGATTACGTGCCTTCGTTCGCTTCGGACACACCGGTGAGTACGGCGGGCTTGTGGGTCAAGCAATCGCCGGGCTTGCTTCGCTCGGCGCCTGCGTCCTGGTATATACAGGGTTTTCCCTTGCCCTACGAAGGCTGGCGGCGAAGCTGAAGCAGAAACAAAGAGCTACGGCGTCCGTTCGCGAAACATACGCCGGCCAATCGGTTTAACTCGTCCGACAGCGCCGATTGCCCTTGCGTCCCCCGCGAGGCAATGCTCTAGTGGTTTAGGAGCTCTTGGCTGGATCGTGGTCGTTGATCTTTTGTGATTCTTTTTGCCGGTCAATCCAACGGCGGCGCATGAAGATATTCGTCGTTGGAGCTGGTGCTTTCGGCGCTTGGATAGCACTGTCGCTTTGTCGAATCGGACACCAAGTTACTCTTGTCGATCATCTGGGACCAGCGAACGATAAGTCCAGCTCCGCCGGCGAGTCAAGGATCATCCGCAGCGCCTACGGCGCAGACGAAATATATAGCGTGATGGCGCGTCGGTCGCTTCAGCTATGGATGGATTTTTTCCGCAAGGAGAATCACTCCGAGTACTTCCGCCAGACTGGTGTCCTTTGGATGGCCCAAGCCGACGAACGCACTGTTTGGCGATCGAAGGATACTCTTGAACGCCTCGACATCAAGCACGATTGGCTGGACGCATATGCAATAGCGGAACGATATCCGCAGTTCACAGTCCACTCGGACACGGTCGCGCTGTTCGAGCCCGAAGGTGGCGCCCTCTTAGCAGAACGCTCCATCCAGGCTGTTGTCGCCGCGGCCGTTCGCGCCGGGGTCACGTATGAGCGTGCGGAGATCCGAGCTCCGGTTCTGACGAGCAATCGGTTGACATCGCTGGAAGCGGCAGACGGGCGGGGCTTCTCGGCAGATCTTTTTGTTTTTGCGTGCGGTTCCTGGCTGCCGAAACTCTTCGACGTGCTTACAAACGTGATACGTCCGACTCGCCAGGACGTGTTTTTCTTTGCAGTTCCCGAGGCCGTTGATCACGTTCGTGAGGGCCGCTTGCCGATTTGGGTTGATCAAAGGGAGCCAAGCATTGCTTACGGCTTCCCGGATCTGGGAACCGGCTTGAAGTTGGGCTTCCATCGTCTTGGGACTGCCTTCGATCCCGATGCTCCGAGACAGGAGACAGGCCCGCGCGAAATCGCCGGGGCAACGGATTACCTGGCCCAGCATTTAGCTTCCATGCGAGGCGCCGAAATCAAAGCAACCCATGTGTGCCATTACGAGAACACGCAAAACGGTGATTTCCTCATCGACCTGCATCCTGGAACGGATAATGTCTGGCTGGTCGGTGGAGGTTCGGGGCACGGCTTCAAACATGCGCCTGCAATTGCCGAATATGTCTGCAACGCTATCGGCGGAGCGGGTATTCGCGAAGCGCGATTCTCGCTCGCAGCCAAGCAGAACGTGATGGGCGGGCGCGTGCTGTAAGTGCAGCAGTGAATTGTGCAGATGCCGGGGGTTTCATCGCACATTCTGACTGGCTGTCGCTACGGCACCCGGGGTATACTCAGCGCGATGCAGTCCTTGGTGAAGCGAGCAGCTCTCGTTCTTTCCGCTGTGTTGCCTTTGGCCGCAGCAGATGCACCCCAGCTCTGGTACAGAAGTCCTGCGACAGAATGGGCCGAAGCTCTGCCGATTGGGAATGGCCGGATTGGCGCCATGGTCTTCGGCGGGGTCGACACGGAACATCTGCAACTTAACGAAGAGACAATCTACGCGGGGAAGCAGATGGACCGCGTCAATCCGGAAGCTCGAGCCAATATACGCGTGATTCGACGGATGCTACTCGAAGGCAAGGTGATGGAGGCACAGCAGCTGGCGCAAAGGACGGTTCTCGCCGTGCCGCCACGCCAACCGCCTTACGAGCCATTGGGCGACCTCACCATCAACTTCAAAGACCTAGTTGCTTCGCAGGTCACAAATTTTCGGCGCTCGCTTGACCTCTATGACGGGGTCGCACGGATTGACTTCGATGCAAACGGCGCGCATTTCAGCCGCACGGCGTTTGCATCCTATCCGGATGGAGCCGTTATCGTTCATTTGAAAGCCAGCCGTCCGGGAGCTCTCTCGTTTTCTGTAGCGATGAGCCGGGTGCAAGATGCACAATCCAAAACCTCCGGAAAGGACACCGTCGTACTGGAAGGCAAAGCCATGCCGCCGGCGACCAAGGACAAGAGATATGACGACGAGCCGCGAACCGGAGTGGTGTTCGCGGGTGCCGTAAAGGTGATTTCAGACGGGAAGATCGGGTCGGGATCAGGGACGGACGTTCAGATCGAGGGAAGCACTGAATCAACACTGATTCTTACGGCCTCAACTGACATTAGAAGCGCGCATCCAGATCAGGAATGCTGGGAGCAACTCCAGCGTGTGGCGATGCATTCCTACGAAGAACTACTTGCACGGCATAAGGCCGATTTTCGGACGATTGCGACGAGAGTCTCACTCGTAATCGGAAACGGCGCACAGGTTGCAAAACAAATGCCGACGGACGCATTGCTGCAGCGCGCGCAATCGGGGACGGATGACGCGGCCCTGGCGAGTCTGTACTTCGCATTTGGGCGATACCTGTTGCAGTCAAGCAGCCGCGCCAACTCCTGGGCCGCGAATTTGCAAGGCAAGTGGAACGACAAGCTCGATCCTCCCTGGGGCAGTAAATACACCATCAACATCAATACGGAGATGAACTACTGGCCGGCGGAGGTCTGCAATCTGGGCGAGACGGTCGAAGGGCTCTACAACCTGATAGAGCGTATGATGCCCAGCGGCCAGCGCGCCGCGAAAGAGATGTACGGGACACCTGGATTTGTTGCTCATCACAACACAGACGGGTGGGGCGATACCGAAGCGATCGACGGAGTTTCGTCCGGGGTCTGGCCATTTGGAGCGGCGTGGCTGAGTTTGACGCTTTGGGATCACTACGATTATTCGGGAGACACTGAGTACCTGCGGGGAAAGGCCTACCCCGTTATGCGAGCGGCCGCGGTTTACCTGCTGAACAACCTCTTCGCCGATGGCGCGGGTCATCTGGTCAGCGGGCCTTCTCTGTCACCTGAAAACCGCTACTACACACCTGACCATCAAAAAGCTTCGCTCGACGTTTCTCCTACTATGGATCTCGAGATTACGACGGCTCTGTTCAAGCGAGTCATCGAGGCGAGCAAAACACTTAGTACAGACGATGAACTGCGGAGACGCTTATCCGAGACATTGCCGAAGCTGATACCGTTGCAGATCGGGCATTTTGGCCAGTTGCAAGAGTGGCGCAAGGATTACGAGGAAGCCGAGCCCGGTCATCGTCACCTGTCGCATCTCTTTGCCATCTATCCTGCTCATGAACTAACGCCTGCCACACCCGATTTCTATAAGGCCGCCCGGGTTGCGTTAGAACGGCGTTTGGCCAGCGGCGGAGGCGGCACAGGATGGAGTCGCGCTTGGGTCGTGTGCCTCTGGGCTACCTTCCACGAGGGCGATAAAGCAGACGAGAGTTTGCGAGTCTTGTTTAACCACTCGACTTGGAAGAATCTTTTCGACTTACATCCCCCCGGGATCTTTCAGATCGACGGCAATCTGGGAGCAACTGCGGGTATCGCTGAGATGCTCATGCAATCAGATGGCAAAGCGATCGAACTTTTACCGGCGCTTCCGTCGAGCTGGAAGGAGGGAACTGTTACGGGGCTCCGGGCACGCCGTGGCTTGACAGTGGATGCTTCGTGGAAAGATGGGCGCGTGGTTGCAGCGACGCTGCATGCAGAGAGACCAGGTACGTACGAGTTGAAAGCGGATTCGGCGTCACTGCCAAAGAAAACGATTACGGTTATCTTGAACGCAGGCGAGTCAAAGCACCTCACGTTCTAGACAGGCGAAGGTGGATCGTCGATTGACAATCGGCTGAGTAAGTCGAGGTACGTCAGTGGCACTCACATCGCTACAGATGCTGTAGAGTGTCGGGCAAGCACTTGCGGTTGAAAAACGAACGTACTGGAGGGATGTTTGCCCTGGCTGGATAGAGCGTCCAGAAGAAAAGACGCAGCCTTTCGACCCAGCTCCTGACGGGGCCAGTCAATCGTCGTGAGAAACGGGTTCGGATGGCAAGGCCCTTCAATGTTGCCAACCCCCATAACCGAAATATCCTGAGGAATTCTCAGGCCGGCTTCGCGACACGCGTAAACGGCCCCCAAAGCGAGCGGGTCATTCGCCGCGAATATGGCTGTGGGGACCAGTGCGCGTGAGAGAAGCGTTTCGGTCGCATGGCGTCCCCCCTCCATGTCGAATGAAGCCCGGACAATCCAATCGGAGCTGATGGGCACGTGGGCTTTGCGTAGCGCACTGACGAAACCCTGCCTGCGCAGCTTCGCGGGACTCACGGAAGGTCCCGCGATATGGGCAATACGTTCGTGTCCCAACTGCACCAGAAATTCGGCCGCGCTCCGACCCGCCGCAACGTCGTCGAGACGAACAGAGGGGAAATCGTATCCCGGAAAAAAGCGGTCGAACAGAACGAAGGGCACCTGTTGGTTCTGCAGATCAAGGAACAACTCCGGTGATTTCAGAGGCTGTACCGGAGCGACAATCAGGCCGTCGATATGACTTCCGATGAGAGTCCGAATCTCCGCCCGCTCCCTTTCAGGGTCGCCGCGCGAGTGGCAAAGCAAAATGTCATAGTTCGCTTCATCCAGGACCTCCTCAATGCCTGAAATCACATCCGCGAAAAACAAGTGGGCGATTTCCGGTATGACAACGCCGACCATGTTTGAGCGTTGGGTGACAAGACTACGAGCGAACCGATTCGGCTGATAACCGAGCATCTTGGCGCACTCGGTCACTTTCTGCCGCATCTCCTCGCTCACTTCCGGCTTCCCGGTGAGCGCGCGGGAGACTGTCATAGCGGAGGTCCCCAACCGGCGGGCGATGTCGGTAATGGTCGGTGGACCTTTACGGGCGCGAATCATAGCAACGTTTGGGTCTTGACAGGAAGATTCGTCCTGTTGCAGTATTATGCCATTAAGCTCAACTGTTAACGTTAACATGAGTTTTTGCTTCCGAGCATTGCAGTCAGCCGTCTTGAGGTGGGAGGTTCAAATGCAGAGTTCCTTTCGGCGCGCCAGCCAGTTTCTGGCCGCGTCTGCGTTTCTTTTGTTTTGTGGTTGCCAACTGTTTGCCCAGTCCGCGACGGGCGAGGTGACCGGTACTGTTACGGATAAGAGCGGCGGCACGGTTGCGGGTGCAACTGTGAAATTGAACAACACCGCAACCGGCGTGGCTGACCAAGCTCAAACTAATTCGAGCGGCTCCTACACGTTTATCAACGTCCAGCCAGGCCCGTACGTGCTCAGCGTCGAGAATGCCGGGTTCAAAACGGCGAAGGCCAAGTTCGACATGTCAGTCAATCAAACCGTAACCGAGAACATGACACTCGATGTGGGTTCGGTGAACGAAACGGTAACGGTGAGCTCGGAAGCACCGCTAGTTCAGCAATCGTCGACAACTCTGGGTACCGTCATTTCAGAACAGGCGGTGAAAGAACTTCCGCTGAACGGGCGCAACTTCACTCAGCTAATGATTCTTACGCCGGGCGCCAATCCGGTCTCCACAGCCCAAGGGAGCGGCATCAGTTTCCAGGACGCCGGGGTCACCGGCATTCCAGGAACACAATTCTTTAAACCATCTCTGCATGGACAGCCGAATCGCTCGGTGCTGTATTACCTGGACGGGATTACCAATACCGATTTTCGTGGGTCGATCTATGGCGTTCTTCCGATTATCGATGCAGTGAATGAATTCAAGGTGCAGTCGCACAACGAGAAAACAGAGTTTGGCGGCGTTATCGGCGGGGTAGTCAACCTGGTCTCGAAGTCGGGTACCAATGAGTTCCACGGCTCGGGTTGGGAGTTCGTGCGAAACAATGCGTTCGATGCTCGTGACCCGTTCAAGGATTTCTGCAACCCCGCCCGGTGCGGTCCGGGAAGCTCGCCCACGACCGCGGCCTCCCCCGCCCCGTACCGGCAAAATGAATTTGGCGCGGCTCTCGGCGGCCCGATTTTCAAAAACAAGACCTTCTTCTACACAGCGTACGAAGGCTGGCGGTTCAGCAAATCGCCATTGACTCTCGCCCTAATTCCGACGCCGCTCGAATTGTCTGGAAACTTCTCGCAATCTTTTTACAATCAGCAAATTTATAATCCTAACTCGACAACTTGCACGGGTTCGGGAAGTACGTCGCGATGTACCGTAGCTCCCTTTGCGGGAAACATCATTCCAACGCAATTTATCTCGCCCGCAATGCAGAAGTATCTGGGCGGCTATCTTTCGCAACCCAATCTAACCGGGATTTCCGGTAGCAACTACGTCGAGAATCGGCTTCAGACAGATACAAACAATAGCTGGCAGCTCAGGCTCGACCACAACTTCAACGAACACAACAGTATGTTCTTGCGCTTGTCGCAGATGTGGGTGGAGGATGTGCAGCCTGTTGCAGGGACAACAGCGACAACCCCATCCCAATATCATGCTTTCAATTTCGGCGGCGGATTCGATCACATCTTCAATCCTGGTCTGATTCTCGACGTACGCGCTGGCGCATTGATGAAGCCATACACGTTCAACCAGTCTCAGGCGGCGAACGGGATCGGACCTGCGACCGCGGCGGGATTCCAGAATTTGGACCAATACGGTGGGATGGTTGTTAGCTTCGCCACACCGTACATCACCAACGATATCGGTCAGCGTGGGCCTTCGAATCGCGGAAACCCAGGCGTGAATTGGGATGCGAGCCTGACCTGGATCAAAGGTAACCACAACATCAAGACGGGCGCTCAATTCATCTACGTGAACCGCCTTCAGAGCAACCTCTCGCAGTCTTTCACCTTCTCGGACGCACAGACAAGTAATCTCGGCGCCTCGCGAACCGGAAATTCACTGGCATCGGCGCTTCTCGGCGTGCCGAGCGGCTATTCGGCTCAAAACCCGCAACTTGGAGAAGTGTTCCTGCGATTCAATGTTTGGTCCGGTTACATCCAGGATGAATGGAAGGTGAGGCCCAACCTGACTGTCAACCTTGGGCTGCGTTACGATTACCTGCCCGGCGTGGCTATTCTGAACAATCGCATCGCGAGCGCCCTCAACCTGTTCACGCAACAATACCTGGTAGGCGCGTCCTCTGTTCCTGCGTGCGCAAATCCGGTAAGCGTACCGTGCATTCCCGGCGGCATCTCGAGCGTGCCATTCAATTCGCATATCTCCTTCAACGGACCTGGGAACCTGGTACCGCCGGCAGTGAGTGATAACTGGGGACCCCGAATCGGCATCGCCTGGCAACTGTCGAAAAACACCGTCTTGCGCGCTGGGTATGGCCTGTTCTATGACACCGTTTCCGCACGCAGTCAGTACGCACAAAACAACCTCGAAGCGGCGGTCTGGCCATGGTCGACCGGTGTAAATTCACAACCGGCAAACGTGTCGTCTGGCGGAATCTGGCCCGGCGGTCCCGGAAATCCGCTGACGCTGATTACGAACCTGGCGGGCAGTTTTCCCGGCGCCGTAGTTCCCGCGTCGCCCTGGACCGGAAACAACTATTACAATTCACCCGATTACGTAAACCCACGCTCCCAACAGTGGAACTTTGACGTGCAGCGCCAGTTCGGAAGTATGGCTCTTGTTGTGGCCTATGTCGGCAGCAAAACGAGTCGTCTCGACTACACAGGCTATGCCAATGCGGCGCCTACCCCAAGTCCGGTCGGCACACCATCGGCCACAATCGATGCCAAACGGCTGATCCCGTTTATGAACCCGACACTTCGATATTCACAGAGCATCGGAATTTCGAACTACAACGCCTTGGAAGCGCAATTTCAGAGGCGATTTTCGAACGGTCTTCTAACGCTGGTGTCGTATACATGGGCAAAGTCGCTCGATAACACGAGTGGGTGGTTTGCCGCCGAGAACGGTCCAGGCGGTGGTTCTGTCATTCAGAACTACTTCGCTCCGAAAGACAACTACGGCCAGTCAGCGTACAACATTCCGCATCTCTTTACCTGGAGCACGACTTATGAACTGCCCTTCGGACGAGGCAAGAAGTTCCTCAATCGCGGCGCGCTCTCCTGGATCCTCGGGAACTGGGAAACCAATTACGTTTTCCTCGCGCGTTCCGGCGCGCCGTATAACCTCGTCGTGAACGGCGACATAGCGAATATCTCCGGAAATGGAGGAACGGTAAGCGGGTACGGTCGACCGAACCTGGTTGGCGATCCACGGAGCGCCTGCAATGTCAACGGTGCGGTGATACCCGCGGGTTCGCAGGGTTGTTTCTTCAATCCTGCCTCATTCGCTGCCCCGGTTGGTTCTTTTGGAAATTTCGGAAGAGATGTCCTTCGCAACGAGCCGTTCTTCAATTTGGATTTTTCGCTGTTGAAGAACATACCGTTTGGCGAACGGAGATGCATTCAGCTGCGGTTCGAATCATTCAACACTCTCAATTTCCAGATACTCGGAGCGCCTGGTACAACGCTGCTCAATGCCAACGCCGGTATCGTTCAGAGCATCGCCAGCACGCCGCGTCAGCTTCAGTTCGGCGCCAAGATAAACTTCTGACCAGCTCGCGAACCGAAGGATGAAGATGATAATCCGCACACTAGCGGCCCTGTTCGCTTGCGGGGCTTTGGCTCTTGCGGGCGAAGGCAGAGCGAGTTGGATGAAAGACCGCAAATGGGGTGTCATGACCCACTACCTGGCCGATTGGAAGACGCAGACCGATCACATCAATATAAGCGTCGACGAATGGAATCGGCTGGTAGATGGTTTCGATGTGGAAGCGCTTGCCGACCAACTACACGGGGCGGGTGCATCCTGGTATCAGATCAGCCTCGGCCAGAATTCCGGCTACTATCTTGCTCCGAATCCAACTTACGAGCGCATCACCGGGCAGTCTGGAAAGTGCGCTCACCGAGACCTCGTGTCTGACCTCTATGCTGCGCTTCACAAGCGGGGCATTCGCCTTGCGGTTTACTTACCTTCGGGCGCTCCGAATAACGATGAAAAAGCGGTTGCCGCTCTGGAATGGCGCAACGGACCTTTTCCCAATCGGGAGTTTCAGACCAAGTGGGAAGCGATCATACGTGATTGGTCCCAGCGCTGGGGAACGAAAGTGAGTGCCTGGTGGTTTGACGGATGCTACTTCCCGAATTCAATGTATCGCTCGAAGGCCGCACCGAATTTCGAGAGCTTCGCAGCGGCTGCACGATCGGGCAATCCCGATGCCGCCCTGGCATTCAACCCGGGAGTTGTATACCGCATTCTGTCCATGACTCCTTACGAAGACTTCACGGCCGGCGAGATCGACAAACCAGACCTGGTATCGATTCGTCGAAGTGTAGATGGCCTTATGGATGGGGTCCAGATTCAGATGCTCAGCTTCCTCGGCGAGAAGTGGGGCATAGGTCAGCCGCGTTTCACGGCCGATGATGTGATCCGCTATAGCCAAAAGGTCTGGAACAACGGTGGCGCGGTCACCTGGGACGCACCCGTCGAGTTGGACGGCAGGCTTCCTACGGCGTTCGTCACCCAACTGACTGCGTTGGGGAAGATCTCCGGCAAGCACTGACGTCCCCCGCTGGACTTCACTCATGATCAGAACAGCATTTACGCTGCTTACGGTTTCCACGGTACTGGCGGCGTTGTCGGGCGACTCCTGCGCGCAGACCGCCGACGATTCCCGGTTCCACGCCATAGCAGTTACGCACGCGGACGGTAACTGGACGATCGCCGGCAAGAAAAACACGGCCGTTCTTAACGACCGGACACTTGCCCTCTCCGTCAACGCAGGAGGGAAGACCTGGAACATGGTGCCGTCTTCTGCGGACGACATGGTGATCGGACTGTCCAACGATGAATTTCGCCTTAAGCTGGCGGATGCCGGAAAAATCGAGATCGCACCGTACCGCACCGGATACAAGACCGGCGTGAAGGTGATTCTCGATCAATTCCGTAACAGCGGGAGGATGAGCGGTACGCCGCTGGATCTCCGAATTGTTCTCACTTTGTGCCTCGAAGGGAATGATGAGGATCTGGTGGCGGACGCGATGGCGATCGAGAACGGCCTTACCGCACGAGAATTAAACTGGCCCAAAGAAGTGGATGGTCGCGAGGTGGATTTCACCGTTATCCCAAGTGACGATGGAACACTCCTTCCGCGGGATTGGCCGAAAGCGTACCATCCGATTCATCGAGCGGCCGGCGACCACAGCGTCATTCAAAGCCACCTGATCGAGACCTGGGCAATGTCGTGGTGGGGCTTCGAGAAGGACGATGCCGCCATGATGCTCATCGTCGAAACGCCCGATGACGCCGGTTATACGTTCTCACATCCGGCGGGCGGACCCACGCGGATGGGACCAAGCTGGAGAGCACAGTTGAACCGGTTCGCTTATCCGCGCAGCGTGCGGATGGTGTTTTTGCCACGGGGTAACTACGTCGACATGTGCAAGCGCTATCGCCGTTACGTGATGGACTCGGGTCTTTACGTCTCGTTGAAAGACAAAATTGCGCAGCGTCCGGTGGTACAGGACCTCATCGGGCGTCCTGTCGTCGGCATGCGAGTGCTCCGTAATGTGAAGCCAGGGAGCGCTACATACGACACCAAGGACCATTCGAAGAACTACCGTCTCGTCACGTTTGACCAGAATATTCAAAAGTTGCGGGAACTGAAAGCGCAAGGCTTTGATCACGTCAACGTCAGTCTGTCGGGCTGGCTGAAGGAAGGTTATGACCGACAAACGCCGGACGCACTTCCTCCGACTCCGAAAGCCGGAGGCTGGGAGGGATTGAAAGCTTTCTTCGACGCGTGCAAGGAATTGGGTGACACCTGTTGGCTTCACGACCAATATCGCGATTACTATCTCGATGCTCCTTCCTGGAATCCCGAATTCGCCGTTCAGGAAGAGGACAACCTCCGACCTTCGACGGCCTTCCCCGGCACGCGGTTCAAAGATGACTGGAAAGACGGGTACATCCCCTTCATGAACCACTGGGATGGCGGCACGCAAGCGTACTTGAACAACCGCTTTATGCTGGGACACATGGTGAAGAACTATGAGGCGCTCTTCGCACATGGAATTCACCCGCAAGGCAGTTATCAGGATGTATTCGGCTACATTCCTCCCGATCAGGATTTCAATCCGGAGCACCCGAGCACGAGGACTGACTCTATGCGATCGCGCATCGACGTCTTCCATTGGGTGGCGAAACACCTCGGAATCGTGGGCACGGAAGATGGATCGGATTGGGTCGTGCCGTACGTCGATTGCGTGACCTCACGCATGAACCGATCACCGAGCAACGGAAACGATACCGAGCACGAAGACGCCATTCCGATTCCGCTGTACGAGCTTGTGTATCACGATGCGATCGTAACAACGTACGCCTCCGACAACTTGCGCGGTCTACTTCATGCCAGTGCTCCTGAATGGCACCAGGCGAGATCCGACCACCCGGTAGACATGGCGGGTATTCGACGCATGGCTGCTCTGCATCAACGGGTCGGTCTATGGGAGATGATCAGTCACGAATTCCTGGACAAGCACTATCGGCGTGAGCGTACCCGTTTCGCTGATGGAACCACGGTCACGGTCGATTGGGACAAGAATGTGGCTACGATCACTCCCGAGCTTCAGCTATTTAAGAACTAAGTGAAGGGAAGAAGAAACTGAGTAACTCACGCCGAGAATTTCTCACAACCGGCTTAGCCGGTGTGGCGCTCAACACGGAAGCTAAGAACCACGCACGAGGGCGAGAGACAGCGGCAACCGATACGGACGCGGAACTACGCGCGCGCATCTCTCGCGCCGACCTTCTGTATGACCAACCGGTAACCCGGAGCGAAGAAGGCATGCCGCTCGGGAATGGTCGGATGGGAACCCTGGTATGGACCACGCCGACGCAGATTCGGCTGCAAATCAATCGCGTTGACGTTTACGCGAACAATAGCTATAGCAATAGCTTCAATCAACGTCACAACGATTACTGCGGAGGCTGTGCTTACGTCGACATCGACTTCGGCACAGCCGAGGGAGAGACATTTGTTCCTCCGTCATTCCGGCAACGGCTTTCAGTCTACGACGGAGCAATGACGCTAACGGGTCGGCAAGCTGCCATCGAGATGATTGCGTGGCCGGAGATGGACGTTATCGCCGCACAGATCGGTGCTGGATCTGCGAAGGGCGGCCCGATTCAAGTGAAGCTTCGGATGCTGCGACACGCGTCTCAATACTTCGGAGGTGAATTAGAAACATTTACCAGGGAACACGCGGTTGCTGTCGAAACCCGCAGCCATTTGGCCAAGTGTCAACTGCTTGTCATGGCCGATCGCATCGTACTGACGCAGGAGTTCAGAGAAGACAATTACTTCAACAAGTCAGCGGTCGCGATTGCATTTGAGGGATGGACGGCCAAGGCTGACATTGCGGACAAAACAGAGGTTCGCCTCATTGCGGACCGGGAAAGCCGGCCGGCAACGGTCCTCATCGCAAGTACAAGCAGCTTCGATCCGGCGAACGACGTTCTAGCTTCGGCACTGGACCAGATTGAGGCGGCACGGGGCAAAGGCTACGCCGGTCTCAAAACCGAGACAAGCGACTGGTGGCACCGGTTCTGGGAGCGCGGCTCTGTTCGCCTCGAGAGCACGGACGGAACAGCCGAGTTCATTGAGGCCAACTATCACTATTTCCTCTACGTGATGGGCGCCAGCTCGCGAGGCAAGTTTCCACCGAAGTTCAATGGGATGCTCTGGAACACCGGTGGAGACCTGCGCACGTGGGGCGCCCAGCACTGGTTCGCTAACACGAGCTGCTATTACGAAGCCCTGTTCGCGACGAACCGCCTTGAACTGCTCGATCCCTTCTTCGACATGTATTCGGGAATGTATGAATCGTGTGCGGTTGCCGCTGAACAGCAATGGGGCAGCCCTGGGATGTACATACCCGAGACCGCTTATTTTGACGGCTTGGAGAAGCTTCCGGAGGACGTCGCTCAGGAGATGCGCGAGTTGTATCTCATGCGCAAACCATGGGCGGAGAGATCGGAACGTTTTCGTCTCTATTCCGAGACCAAGCATCCGCACTCCAGTCGCTGGAACTGGATTGCCTCGGGCAAATGGGTGAAGGGACGTTGGGTCATCACCGAACGAGGTTCCGGACCTTACGGAAACGTGAGCCACATCTTCGGGACAACCGCCAAAATTGCCTATCTATTCTGGCGCCGTTTCGAATTTACGCAGGATCGGGATTGGTTGCGCGCGAGAGCGTACCCGATGCTGCGGGGCGCCGCGGAGTTCTATCGCAATCATCCCAACGTGCAAAAGGAAGAAGACGGCAAGTATCACATCCGTTATGCAAACAGCAATGAATCGGTTTGGGGCGCTCGCGACACCGATGAAGACCTGTCAGCTATGCGTGGCCTTTTCGCCGCGCTGGTGCGGGCCGCCGAGTTGCTGAATATGGATCCCGGGATGCAGCCGGTCTGGAGAGCGTTTCTTCAGGACCTGGCTCAAATCCCCACCGCGCGCGACCAGGACGCGCTTCGTCCTCCTGATTACGCAGGTCCCAACGTGTTCGCTCGCGGCCGGCGCCCGGCCGTCAAAGCGGGATCCGGCGTGCTGCCTGACCAGAACAGTTTGCCGCAATGGTTCTTTGATCAGTGCAATCCGGGCACTCAGGACGGCGAGAGACTCAGGCTAGCCAACGATACATTCGCATCTTATTTCCCGAAGGGAATCGAACCGCAGACTCCGGTCGGCGTGCTTTCGAAACTTGCAATCGCCGCAGCGACTCTCGGCCGGGCAGATGCAGTTCGCCATCTGTTGCCCAATCAGATTCGAACGATCCGGCCGGAGCGAAACACGGCTTACCGGAACGGCGGTGTACTCCTCAACCGCATGACATTGCGGGAAGGTCCCCAAGCGCTCGATGTTCAACGTCTTGGTCGCGCGGCGGAGGCCTTGCATGTGGCACTGCTTCAAAGTGCACCGCCCGAGCCGGGGACGGACCCGGTGATCCGGCTATTTGCGGCTTGGCCGAAGGATTGGAATGCGAGATTCCAGTTGCTTGCCCGCGGAGGGTTTCTCGTGCATTCGGAGACGAAGAATGGAGCCGTCATCAACGTTCGGATTCGCTCGGGAGCCGGCGTCGAATGCCGGATTGCAAATCCGTGGCCCGGATCTCGCGTTACGCTACTACGGGATGGAAATAAAGCCGAGGCGCTCGATGGCGAGATCCTAGATTTCCCATCAAAGAGGAACGAAGTAATCGAATTAGTGCGTCTATGAAAACTTTTTTGTTGATTCTTGCGGCTGCCCAGGCATGTTGTCTGGCTGCAGACTTGACTGGCAACTGGGTTGTGCGAACTCCGCTGCCGGATGGAACGGAGCGACGCACCTACCTCGATCTGAAACAGGAAGGCTCGCGCATTACCGGGCATATCCGAGCAACACAGTTCTACTACGAGATCACGGACAGCACCGGTGGTTCGGAAGGCTTTACGTTAACGGCCAGCATGCACGATGGAGATACCCTTCGCACTACGAAATACGAAGGCAAGCTCGAAGGCGATGGTCTCCACGTCGCCACACGACGCCGACCGGATGCACCTCTGGTCCAGATGGTGGCGCAACGTGCGCCCGAGGGGGAAGGAGCAATGCCGCCCCGTCTGCCCCTCCCCGCTCTCCATGACGTACGCGGTAACAGCTTGGCCAAGACTCCGCCGATGGGATGGAATAGCTGGAATAAGTTCGCGTCCAAGGTAGACGATGCCGGAGTGCGAGCTTCTGCCGATGCGATCGCTTCCAATGGCATGAAGGAGGCGGGTTACGTTTATGTCAACATCGACGATACCTGGCAAGCAGAACGAGACGCCAACGGCAACATCCAGACGAATAAAAAGTTTCCGGACATGAAAGCGCTGGCCGATTATGTGCACAGCAAGGGTCTGAAGCTTGGCATTTATTCTTCACCTGGACCGAACACGTGCGCCGGATACGAAGGCAGCTACGGTCACGAGGAGCAAGACGCTAAGACCTACGCGCAATGGGGAATCGATTACCTGAAATATGACTGGTGCGGAGCGCGCAACATATATAAGGACGAAGAGATGCAGGCCGTTTACCAGAAGATGGGGGACGCGCTCAATGCTTCCGGCCGGCAGATTGTGTATAGCTTGTGCCAGTATGGGCGCGACGATGTCTGGAAGTGGGGCACAAAGGTAGGCGGGAACCTATGGCGCACGACGGGCGACATCCGGGATGCTTGGGATTCCATGGCGAACATTGGCTTCAGTCAGACGGATATTGCAGCGTATGCCGGACCCGGGCACTGGAATGACCCCGACATGCTGGAAGTGGGAAATGGCGGGATGACGCTTACTGAATACAAGACGCATATGAGTCTGTGGTCGATACTGGCTGCCCCGCTTCTGGCGGGAAACGATTTGCAGCATATGTCACGAGAGATCTTGGACGTCCTGACGAATAAAGATGTGATTGCGGTCGATCAGGACTCAGCCGGCAAACAGGGAACGCGCGTCTCGAAATCCGGGGAATCAGACGTCTGGGCCAAGCAACTCTCGGATGGTTCGAAGGCAATCGCATTGTTCAACCGCGGGGCATCGGAAGCGAAGATCACGATTGCCTGGAGGGACGCTGGTTTCGATAGTGTTCCTCGCCACGCCCGGGATCTGTGGCTTCACAAAGACGTTTCGCTCCAGGGTTCCCAATTCTCCGCTTCCGTGCCTTCGCACGGACTGCTGTTGCTTCGAGTGTCCGATCGGTAATCTATGAAACTCCGCGGCAGATTCTTAATTCTTATTGCCCTAATGACGGTTGGCTCGTTTGTTTTGATTTCGGGCGCCCCGCAATCGGCGACGCCCTCGCAAACCGAACGCATTGCCTGGTGGCGCGACGCCCGGTTCGGGATGTTCATCCACTGGGGACTCTACGCCATTCCGGCCGGCGAATGGAAGGGACAGCAGGTTGCCGGAATCGGCGAATGGATCATGAATCGTGCCAAGATTCCGGTACACGACTACGAGCAACTGGCGAGGCAATTCAATCCTGTCAAATTCGATCCAGACGCTTGGGTGCGGGTGGCGAAGTCTGCCGGGCAGAAATATATGGTCATCACGGCGAAACACCACGACGGCTTCGCCATGTTTCACTCGAACGTTTCTAAGTACAACGTTTACGACGCCACGCCCTTTCATCGTGATGTGGTGGGAGAACTTGCGGCTGCATGTAAACGGGCTGGCATGCCGCTTGGTTTCTACTACTCTCAGACACAAGATTGGCATGAGCCCGACGGGGACGGCAACACGTGGGACTTCGACCCGAAGAAAGCTAGTTTCGACAAATACTTCCACGAGAAGGCAATCCCTCAGGTACGAGAGCTGCTGACGAACTACGGGCCGGTAGCACTCATTTGGTTCGACACTCCGAAGAACATTACCCCGGCCGAAAGCAAAGAGCTGGTCGACCTGGTTCACACGCTACAGCCGAAGTGTCTCGTGGATGGCCGGATTGGTAATAACATGGGCGATTACCAGAGCACTGGCGATAACGAGATCCCCTCGAAGCGGCTGAGTTATGACTGGGAAGTTCCCGCAACCTTGAACGACACATGGGGCTTCAAGCGAACCGATAATCACTGGAAGTCGTCGCAAACGCTCGTGCGGCAATTAGTTGACATCGTCAGCAAGAACGGCAACTATCTTCTGAACGTGGGGCCCACGTCCGAAGGGGTTATTCCCCAACCGAGCATCGATCGTCTGCAACAGGTCGGCGCCTGGCTGAAGACAAACGGGACCGCCGTCTATGGCGCGAAGCCGAGTCCGTACCCGTTTGAGTTTGATTGGGGTTCCATCACGACGAAACCTGGTCGTGCCTTCCTCAACATCGTTGAATGGCCTAAGGACGGCAATTTCGTTCTCTACGGATTCAAGAGCAAGGTGAACAAGGGCTCGGTGCTTGCCAAACCAGGTACGACGGTGGCAATCCGGCAACGCGAGTCCAACGGTCACGAAGAATTGTATGTATCTTTGCCAGCGCAGGCACCTGATCCCGATGTTTCAGTAGTCGAATTGCAAGTGGAAGGCATGCCCGAGGCCAATCAAGCACTGACGCAGCAACCGGATGGCTCCGTCACTTTGAACGGTCAGTTTGCTGAGTTGCGACCGCACTCACAAATCAAGATTGGGAACCGCGGGGTTACGACAAACTGGACCGATCCGGCCGAGACGCTCTCGTGGAGCTTCGACTTGTACCGTGCGGGCAAATATTCTGTACTGGCACGAACCGCCGCGACCCGGGTCGCCGGGGTCTGGAGCGATCCGGCCTCTGTGACGGATCAGAAACTGAACGTGCGGTTGGATGGCAAAGTTATCGCGCAGACGCTACGCAATGAAACCAAAGTTTCGGATCCGCGCAATCCCTTGTTTCCCGACACGCAATCCAAGCTGGGCGAAGTCATGCTACAGCCCGGCCATAAGCAACTGACAGTCTCCGCTCCACAAATTACGTCCGAAACGAAGACCGGTATCCATTTAAGAGAGTTATTACTCGTGCCGGTGCAGTGATTTCGATACTGGCTCAGCAATCTCCCCCATTCGTTCGCCATGCTCGGACGGCACCGTCCCTATCCGTAACCCCCAGCTTCGAGTAGATGCTGCGGACGTGCCAGCGTACGGTTTCTTTACTGATGAATAATTCACCAGCGATGCGCGCATTGTCATGTCCCAAGCAAATCAGCCGGATGATCTCTGCCTCCCTTCGAGTGATCTTGCGCATTAGATCGTCTTGCACTTGGGTCACTTCTCGAAGTAGACGCGTCGACATCGTGCGCGAAACCCACATCTCGCCTCGGACGACAGTTTGGATCGCTTTCCGCCAGAGTTCGGGTCGATCATCCAGATGGAGGATGCCGCTGCAGCCGTATCGGATGTATGGCATGGCTGTCTCATCCTCCACGCTCGAATGCAGGATAACGAGTATGTGGCAATCTCTACTGGAAAGATCTCGGAGTTCCGACTGAGTCCGCTTGCCCAGAAAGTCTACTTTGCTGAGAAGCGCCCCAGCGCCTAGCCGAGCCGTGATATCTGAGATCTGCGCAATGCTCTCGGAACATCGTATGAGCCGCGTCCCATTAGACGGATCGAGCGATTTCCAGGCATATTCGCAAACGTCCGACTGTGTCTCCAAGCAGATTATCGCAGCATCCGCCCCGCGTCCCGGGGAGGCAGTTTCTCGATCACCTTGCCGATCCTTACAATCCGCCGACATAACTCTGGTCTGTTCTAATTCTAAGGATTATCGACTCGAATGTCTCGCCGTGCCCGTCAGAAGGTGCCCTGCGGGTACCACAGTATCAACGGTAATTAAAGCCAGCGCACAGCGAGGACGCTCGAAAGCACCTTCGGGTGACCAGTACAGAGACGGCTTCGCGGTTTTAGCGTGTCGGAGGACGGAATTCAAATATGATTCTGTGCGTCGCCTCAACGGCTTCACCGTGCAGTGTCGCCGGTTTGAACACCCATTGCTTAGCAGCGGTAACCGCCAAATTATCTAGCATGGCGTTTCCATTCCCTTGGTTGCCATCAAGATAGGCCTCAATTACGCGTCCCGTTCGCGCCACTTGCACTCGAACGCGAACCTCTGTCTTTCCATTCAAAGGCATCGCCAACTGCTTAGGATCAGGGGAGACCTGTTTGACAGGCCGCGGAGGCACAAACGCCGGTGGAGCAGCGGCACTGCGGGTCGAAGTCGGACGTGGATAGGACGTTTGCAGCGCGGGATCATTGCTGCTCCCTAAGGAAGGCCATTGAGGAGGCTTGGGCAGAAGTGTGAGAAGCAGGTCCAACCCCGCCATGTTCCCGCTTCCGGCATCGTACGTCACAACTGGCGGAGGCAGTAGAGCGCTCGGTTTAGGCGTCGCGTCAGGGTGTGCGCTCAGTCCGAGATTATCCAACCGAATGGAGCTATTCCCCGTCGAGGTGGCTTCGGGCCGTTCCGGACGTCTACGCACCGGCTTCGTGCTCATCGCCATCTGAGTCGCGGTGCTCGATGGCGGACCAGCCGCTGATTTCGCTTCCGGTGCTGACGAGCGCGTTTGATTCGGTGCTTGTGATTGAATTTCAATCTGCGGTAAAAGGACACGTACTGACTCGGTGACAGTACTTCCGCTTTCCAGCGCCAACTCCAGTCGGAACTGCACATCCGCTCCGGTCGGGAAATAAGAAAGTTTGCCCGATCGTAGCTGCGCCTTATCCATGCTGAGTTCGCGTTTCAAGGGACCGTCCATGACAGTCAGCATCCCGTCACGCGCCAACGCAAGCGCCGACGCGGTTCGATTCCAATTCAAGCTGAGTTGCCCGTCCGCACCGCGAACAACCTGCAATCCCAACTGTGAATTGGCGGGATAAGCCCTCCAGCCTTCTACCCGTGATCGCAGCGTGGGAATTGCCCAGTATCCCGCACCGGCCGCTGCGGCGACTAGTCCACCTGCAATAAGGAAGCGAACCGGGAACACCGGGCGGCGCGGTTTCTGCTCGCGCGATGTTTCAGCCGTAACCTGGTTCCCGGGAGTCGACACATTGCTGCTTTTAGGCTCAGCTTTGTCCCGTGCATCAGCGGTATCAAGAGACACCGAATCACGCTTTGTCGT
Source organism: Bryobacteraceae bacterium (assembly GCA_045807925.1). Lineage (GTDB taxonomy): Bacteria > Acidobacteriota > Terriglobia > Bryobacterales > Bryobacteraceae > Bog-105. The sequence goes on from JBJMGK010000044.1 coordinate 26,925, forward strand.
CGACGAAGTTACGTTCGATGCGCCTGGTTCGCTCAAGTCTGTCTGGGCACTCCGCGCAGACTCCGTCATGGACAACGTAGAAGTTGAGGCGAACGGCACTTCCAATTCGCTTCCATCAGTTTGAAGGCGATCCCCGTCCCAGAAGAAAAACGCGGCCATACAAATGCCTATCTCGAATGGCCTGACAACTAGGAACACCGCCGATTGGTTGCGATGATACTTCTCGATATATCTCTGGTCTTCAACACTGAGGCAAAGACCGTCGCGCACGTGACTTCGGAAGTACCCTGCGAGGGCCTGTGGCTTTCGACTGCTTTTTTGCTCGGTAGCTTGGTTCAGACTAAGACAGTCTGCCGGAGACGAGTTATACATTTCCCCTTGCAAAGGTATAAATTCTGGATATAGTATTAGGCTAGATGGCTGTCCGCTACTCAGATGGTTTTCCGCCCAGAGAAGACCGCCGACTTCTGAGGGCGGATTTAGTTTTAATCCCTCCAGGGCACGCGCTGAAAGATTACGTACAGCGTCCGGATGCATATAGATTCGACTGGAATTCAACGGACTTTGCCAGGACATATAGCTATCCAGGTCAAGGTTCTTCGTCGACGCGACCAGGCCTGTGTAAGCGGCTGGATGTGGCATTTCGCGTATCCGGTGCAACTCATCATCCAAACGCGGGTTGCTGGACGGTGGCTTAGCGCAGGTTAGGTATTGTAGCGAACATTAGGTAAGAAGTAAATAGATTAACCCGAAGTTTGAGTTCTGGGAGTAACCCTCCAAAACCCCTCCACTCTAGTTTTTACCTGCGAAGGTATATTACGTACATACTTCTTCTGCCTTAAAAGGATTTTGTCCCATTTCTTGGCACAGCATGCCGGAGTGGGCAGTGTCCAGGTTATTGCCATCAGGGGAAGGCGCACTGCCCGATGCAACTGTACGTATACTCTGAAACGATCGACATTCCGGCGGCGCTCAAAGAGCGGCGCGACGTCACGTGGATGGGGCCGAATATCCAGGGAGCCATCCCTGACGCGCATCTTTACATCTGGGATTTCTCGCCGGACTTCGATGTTCAGTCTCGTATTCTTAGCCGAAATAATGCTCAACATTTGCTGGTGATTGATTCGAAGTTTCTTGATTACGTTACCGGACTGCAGAATGACTTCTGCATTTTGCTGAAGCCTGTAGCACCTTTCACGATCAAGGCCTTTGTAGAACTCGCGCTGGGAAGTTCCAACCTTCAGCGGCACGCCCGCGAAGCAGAAGAACTGCGAGTCGACCGTGACACTTTGCTCCAATATGTGCTCGAAGTGAATATCAAGCTACAGCAGTATGACCAGGAAAGAAGTAACTTCCTCGCCCGCGCCCTGCATGATTTCCGAGCTCCCTTGACTACGTTACATGGTTACTGTGGCCTTCTGACTGAAGGCAAGTTAGGCAAGGTTACCCGTGGACAGCAGGATCTGCTTGAACGCATGCAGCGCAGCACATCGCGATTGGCCAGACTCGCCGGAAGCACGCTCGACTTGCTGCTGCAAGGTCGAGTGGAGCGACGCGCTGAACGGCGCGAAAGCAACATCGGGGAGATTGTCGATCGTGCGCTTGGCGACGTCACCGCGTTTGTGGACGCGAAGCAACTTCGGGTACAGAGGAACCTATCCAGACACGACGGCAAGCTTTTTGTAGAGCCCGAACCGATCCAGCAGGTCTTTGTGAATCTTCTCGAGAATTCCTGCCGCTTCGCCCCTGCGTGTGGAACGATCGAGATTTGGGGCTACCCCGTATCGGGCAATGCTCTTGGCCATCACTGGCCAGAAGGCATAACTCGGCCTTCTTCCGGGTATCGAATTGATATGTTGGACTCGGGCCCGGGTGTACCTGCAGAACTGGCAACCAAAATCTTCGAAGAATATGCATCCTATTCCGGCAACGCAGACCGTTCGGGAGGTGGGCTTGGGCTCGCAATTTGCAAGTCGATCGTCACTGCACATGCCGGAACGATCTGGGCTTCCTCCAGCTGCGATGGAGGTAGATTTTCGTTCATTCTGCCCCTGTCGGAGGCTGGCCTAGCGTCCGAGAGAGAACCAGCCGCGAATTTGCCTTCCGGTCTCGAATGCGTGCAATCTCGTTAGGGGGCTCATCATGGATACAGTTCTGATTGCGGAAGATGAGCCGGAGGTACGGAACTATCTCGCGCTCGCATTGACGTGTCATGGTTACAAAGTAGAGCTCGCGCAAGATGGTGACGAAGCTGTCGGTTATCTCCAGAAGGCGGATAGGGAGGTTTCCCTGCTGCTGCTGGACCTCATCATGCCTCGAAAGGATGGGTTCGAAACACTCCAGCTAGTAAAACGGAGTTGGCCTCACCTCCCCATCATCACGCTGTCCGGGTCTTGTACACCTGCGCATGTTGCAGCGGTCATGAAGGGTGGCGCGTCCGACTTCCTCGCCAAGCCAATCGCACACGATGATTTGCTTCGTGCCATCCAGTCCGCCTTGGCTTCTGCACGCGGCCAGAATCGGGCCGTGCTCCGGGATTCCGGTGCCGCCGCGAATCCGCCTCCTCCCGGCCCGGGAAGCTGGTCACAGCGCGTAAAGAGCATCCTTGGGCACATGGCCGCGTCCGAAGCTCCCGTACTCCTCCGTGGCGAGACCGGCGTCGGCAAGGAGGTGTTGGCTCGGCAATTTCACGCGCATTCCCGCCGTGCGGAACGCCCATTTCTGAAGCTTAATTGTGCCGCATTACCTTCTGAGCTGGTGGAGAGTGAACTGTTCGGGTATGAGAAAGGCGCTTTCACGGGTGCCTATAAAACCACACCTGGCAAATTTGAGATGGCCGATAAAGGCACCATTCTCCTGGACGAAATTGGCGACATGGATTTCAGGCTGCAGGCGAAGCTACTGCAGGTCCTGCAGGATCGGGAGTTCATCAGGCTTGGTGCCAAAGAGAGCTCTCGCGTAGACGTGCGCGTGATGGCGGCAACGCATTGCGACCTCGAAAGGGCGATTCAGGCCAAGCGCTTCCGGGAGGATCTCTACTACCGCCTGAACATCGTTGAAATCAACGTCCCACCCCTCCGCGAGCGAAAGGACGAAATACCAACGCTGGCCAAGACGTTCCTCGAAAAGTATGCTCCCGTGAATACGCCCGAGGTGCCAGGGCGGCTGCTTCGGGCTTTGTTCGACCACGATTGGCCCGGAAACGTCCGTGAACTGGAAAATGTGATTCGGCGGTATCTGATTTTCGAAAGCGTCGACGTAATAGTGGATGAGCTAAAACGTAAGGCTCCGGTGCGCCCGATTCCAATTTCGGGTGAGACACACTCAGCGGCGCGAGAAGCACACAGTACAGCTGAGCATAACGGAGATGTTCCGCCCCGATACGACTCAATGACGCAGGACGATTACGCGCTCCCGAGTCGAAGGAGTCTTCCTCTCCGGCAATCTTCCACGCTTGCCCAACTGGAGCAGGCGAATAAGGAAGCGGAAACGCAGGCGATACTCAAGGCGCTGAATGCAACTCTGTGGAACCGCAAGCGCGCGGCAAAGTTACTCAACGTCGATTACAAAGCTCTTCTGTACAAGATGAAGAAACTCGGAATCGGTGAGCAAGTGTCAGATGACGCCAAAGCGGACATGCGACTCGAGTAGGCTACCACGTACGCGATGTCTGAGAGTTGTCCGCTGGCATCTTGCGATTTTCACTCAGCAGTTCTCCTCACGGGAAAACATTCATAACGCCGGTTGTCCTAATAATCCCGATTTGCCTTGAACTTGGTCCCCGAACTGGCCGATCCGGCGTTCTCATAGCCTTACGCTTACGGGCAGTCCCTTCCCCTCGAGTACGTTCGCTCGACATCTACTGAGTGAACCTCATCGTCAATGCCCCTTGCTCACTTCGAACGGCCATTCTCCGGCGGTCCTCAAAGTTCAATAGAATCCCAAATCTTTGCCTTAAATCTCACGCCGTATCAATCCGTAGTTCTCCCGATGACAATTCGACCCTGACGGGCTCTTTGGCCAAAAAACTGCTAAGTTCTGTTTTACTTCGTTTTCAATACTCGACCGAAAGGTAAAGCACCGCTCAGTGATTGCACCCGATGTATCACTCGCTGATGACGTCGTTATCTATCAGCCTGATCTTGTAAATCTTTACGGCTGCCGCATAGGCAGCGGCACTCGTATTGGGACGTTCGTAGAGATCCAGAGAGACGTGGAGGTCGGTGCAAACTGCAAGATCTCGAGTCATAGTTTTCTCTGTTCTGGGGTAACCGTTGAGGACGGCGTATTTATCGGTCATGGCGTCATGTTTATTAATGACACGTACCCTCGCGCGGTAAACCCGGACGGAACGCTGCAAACTGCTGAGGACTGGGTTTGTTTATCCACCAGAATCCGTCGCAACGCTTCGATCGGAAGTAATGCAACTGTACTCGGCGGCATCTGCATCGGCGCGCACGCTCTGATTGGCGCCGGTGCCGTCGTAACGCACGATGTTCCGGATTATGCCATCGTGGCGGGCGTACCCGCCAGAGTGATCGGTGATGTTCGATCTGATCAGTATCTGCCTTCCGACACGAACCTGAAAGCTGCTTGCGAATAGGCTCGAAGCCTCTTAATCATCCCTATGTCTGTACCTTTCATCGATTTGAACCAGCAGTACCGCGGTTTGCGGGACGAGGTGCTTGCCGCGGTCGACCGGGTCTTTCAATCAACGCAATTCGTGTTGGGCCAGGAAACGGCTGCCTTTGAACAGGAGTTCGCCGCCTATTGCACGGCTCAGCACGGTATAGCAGTGAATTCGGGAACCAGCGCTCTCCACCTCGCTTTGCTTGCGGGCGGAGTTGGTCCGGGCGACGAGGTCATAACAGTTCCGTTCACTTTCGTCGCGACGACGGCGGCTATCGTTTACACGGGAGCCCGCCCCGTTTTTGTCGACATTGATCCGGTCACATACACTATGGATCCGGCACTCGTCAAAGCGGCAATCACACCACGCACGAAGGCGATTTTGCCGGTACATCTATTCGGACATCCGGCTGACATGGATCCCATATGCGAGATCGCTCGCCGCCATAACCTGTTGGTCATTGAGGACGCTGCTCAGGCACATGGTGCTGAATACAAAGACCGCCGGTGCGGTTCTATCGGCGACCTTGCGTGCTTCAGTTTCTATCCCGGCAAGAACCTTGGCGCCTACGGTGAAGGTGGAATTGTGGTCACGGACAATTCCGAGTTCGCCCGCACTATTCGTATGCTTCGCGACTGGGGAGCTGAAAAGAAATATCACCACGTGCTGAAGGGCTTCAATTACCGAATGGAGGGCGTACAAGGTGCGATCCTTCGTATCAAACTTCGTTATCTCGAAGAGTGGACCGAGGCACGACGATCAAATGCACTTGCGTACCGGAGGTCTCTGGAGGAATCTGGACTAACACTACCCTTCGAAGCACCCCAAGTGCGCCACGTTTATCACGTTTATCCAGTCCTGACTGCGCAGCGCACCGAATTGATAGACGCGCTCGCTCTCCGAGGTGTGCAAACCGGCATTCACTATCCGTATCCAGTGCATCTGCTGCCAGCTTACGCAGACCTGAACGGTAAGCCGGGAGATTTTCCATGTTCGGAACGGATGGCCTCACAGGAATTATCTTTGCCGATGTTCCCCGAAATGACATCAGCACAGATTAGAGCAGTGGCTGAAGCAGTTTTGGATTTTCAGCATGCCTACCAGCCTTGCTAGCGAATCGCGGGTCGTCACCGCCGTACATGGGATCAGACGACTTGATCCGGATCCTCCTTTCGAGATAGGTCTCTCGCAGATGTTAGCCGAGAGTTACTCGCCCTCTGCGCTTGTCGAACAGTATGCCCGGTTTGCGGGCAGCGACGGCGAGTTCGATGCCGTTATGAGGCGAGCGATCTGGCGGGCTGTCGCCAAGAGATTCGGGAGCGGAGTTCGAATCGGTTCGGGGGTGGGCTTCAAACACCTCGAGACATTCGAAATTGGGGATGGCGTCTTCATCGGCGCTCAATCCTACATACAGGGACGGTTTGATGGAAGAACGAAAATCGGCAATCACGTTTGGATCGGTCCGCAATCGTACCTTGATGCTCGGGATCTCATTCTCGAGGATTACGTAGGTTGGGGCCCCGGCGCCAAGGTTCTCGGTTCGACACACACAGGGCTGCCAGTCGAACTTCCGATTATCCGGACGGATTTGGAAATCCGCCCCGTGCGTGTTGAGGAAGGCGCAGATATCGGCACGGGTGCAATCCTGTTGCCGGGCGTGACAGTCGGGAAAGGAAGCATCATCGGCGCGGGTGCAGTGGTCACGAGGGACGTCCCGCCCCAAGCGATTTTCGCCGGAGTACCGGCACGTTTCGTTCGCTGGCGGGACGGGTCCCCATCATCTCAGGAAAACGAATGAATAACGCAAGAGTGTTAATTACGGGCGGTGCAGGACTGGTCGGTTCTCACATAGCCGATCTGCTTATCGACGAACACGTCTCGGAAATTGTTGTCCTCGATAACTTCAGTCGCGGCCGCCGGGATAATCTTTCCGCCGCAATGGCTCGTGGCCGGATTACGATCGTCGACGGTGATATCCGTGATCGAGAGACCGTCCGGCAATGCATGGATGGCATCGACATCGTCTTCCACCAAGCTGCGATACGGATCACCCAGTGTGCTGAAACTCCTAGAGTTGCGCTTGAAGTTCTCGCCGATGGCACGTTCAATGTCCTTGAGGCGGCAGTCGCGTCGCACGTGAAAAAGGTAATCGCAGCCTCTTCCGCATCCGTTTATGGACTAGCTGAAGAGTTCCCGACTCCTGAAACTCACCATGGGTATAACAACATCACGATCTACGGTGCAGCTAAGCTCTTCAACGAGGGACTCCTGAGGAGTTTCCACCAGATGTACGGGCTCGACTACGTCGCTCTTCGCTACTTCAACGTTTTCGGCCCCCGCATGGACCGTTGCGGGGCGTACACCGAGGTCTTGATTCGATGGATGGAATCACTTGCCGAGGACAAACCGTGTTCCATCCTGGGAGACGGAACTCAAACCATGGATTTCCTCTTCATCGAAGATGTCGCCCGTGCGAATATACTTGCGGCCAAGGCTAACGTGACGGACGAAGTATTCAACATCGCGAGTGGAGTGGAGACGAGCCTGACTCAAATGGCGGCTGCCCTTGGCCGCATCATGCATTGTTCTGTTCCTCCCACTTATGGACCCGCTCGCAAAGTGAATCCGGTTCCGCGCCGTCTCGCCGATACAAGTAAAGCAGAACGTCTGCTTCAGTTCCGCGCTCGAGTTCCGCTCGAAGAAGGGCTGGAGCGCCTTGTGAGTTGGTGGAAGGCCGAACGGTCCGTCGAAGTTCCGGCTTGTGTCTGATTCCCGAGGATACCCATGATTCCTATTGCCAAGCCTTGGATTGGTGAGCCCGAAGCTGAAGCCGCTCGCCGGATAATTCTGTCCGGATGGATTACGCAAGGCCCGGAAGTGGCTACGTTTGAGCATGAATTTGCTGGGGTGGTCGGCGCTCGCCACGCATGTGCAGTTTCAAACTGCACTACGGCCTTGCATCTTGCATTGTTAGCTGCCGGCGTTGGGCCGGGGGATGAAGTCATCACAGTCAGCCACTCGTTTATAGCCACGGCGAATAGCATTCGGTATTGCCAGGCCATTCCCGTCTTCGTCGACATCTGCCCTGAAACTTTCAATATCGATGCCAAAGCTGTCGAAGCGGCCATTACACCGCTCACGCGCGCAATTGTGTGCGTACACCAGATGGGAATGCCTTGTGACCTTGCCGCTCTCGTCGCGATCTCACATAAACATTCGATTCCCCTGATCGAAGATGCCGCGTGCGCGATCGGAAGCGAAATTCTCTGGGACGGGAACTGGGAAAAAATAGGTAAGCCGCACGGCGATGCGGCTTGCTTCTCTTTCCATCCGAGAAAGATCGTTTCTACCGGAGACGGCGGTATGATCACGACAAAGCACAAGGCCTGGGATGATCAATTCCGTCTTTGGCGACAGCACAGCATGTCGACTCCCGACACGGTGCGCCACTCTTCGAATCAGGTCATATTTGAAACCTATTCTTCCCTGGGCTTTAACTACCGGATGACCGACATCCAAGCGGCTGTCGGTCGCGAACAGCTGAAACGGTTGCCGGAAGTTGTCGCCCGACGCCACGAACTTGCCAAGACCTACCGCTCCCTGCTGCGAGAGATTCGGGGCCTTACGCTTCCGTTCGAACCCCAATACGCACGCAGCAACTGGCAGAGCTATTGCATCCGTTTATCGCAACAGATCAGCCGGCAGGAGATCATGCAGTTGCTCTTGGATCGTGGCGTCGCTACTCGTCGCGGCATCATGTGTGCCCACCGCGAGCCAGCTTACGAGAAAGAGCCTTGGCGATCGACTGACGCGCTGGAACACAGTGAGCAAGCCCAGGATCAATGCATGCTTATTCCGCTCTATTCGCAAATGGAACCTAACGAGCAAGCGACTGTGATATCCAGCCTGCAAGAGGTTCTAGCGCTAGAGTACGTCGCCTGAGAATTTGGATTTGACCGAAAATTTGGGAGTTAATGAGTGGATTTCGTTCGGAGAGTCGGCAAGTGCGGCTGCGAAATGGAGACAAACATGCCTATTGAACGCCGCGGCTTCCCGCGTGCCGAACTGCGCGTACCTCTGTATCTTCTGCCTGTCGGCTCCAGCCTTCCTATCCGAACAGAAACAGAAAACGTTGGTGTAGATGGCTTCTTCTGTTACAGCAGATTTTTCTTCTCCCCGGGCGAACGCCTCAAGTTTCTCATGTTGCTTCCCTCGGCTCCAGTCGAAGGCGAATCTGGTTGTGGAATACGTGTCGGCGGAGAAGCCGAAGTCACTCGAGTGAGTGTGGGCCCCGTTCATCAGAATTACGGCGTGGCCTGCAGATTACGGTCTTATCACATCTTACCCGCGTCTAACCTTCTCCCAAGTGAGGAGATCTTGGTCGGCATGCTCGACCCTAGTGCGCATAGCTAATCTGGTCTCTCCCTTGCAGTGAATCAGTTATCAACAAAATGTTGCGAATGCTAAGCAGGGCGAATGTCGTTTAGCGCTGAGTCCCAGGATTATTCGGACCTCCCCGAAAAGCCATCGCGCTTTCCGGCACTTTCGATCCTGAGAACCTTCTGGAAGCGACGATGGTTTGTTCTTGGGCTATGGGTCATTGGAACCATAGCCGGTTTCGGCATCGTCCGAGTGATTCCCCCGGTGTATCGCGCCGAGGCAGTCGTCCTCGTTGATTCGCAGAAGATCCCGGAAGTATTCGTGAGTCCGACCGTGAACGGAGATGTCACAGAGCGTCTCGCGTTGATCACGCAGAACATCATGACAAGCACAAGACTGCTTGACACAATCAGAAGCTTCGATCTGTATCGAAACGAAAGGTCCCGCCTGACCCAAGAAGAACTTTTACGTAAAATGCGGGACGATATTTCCATCAGCTTCGAGAAGAGCTGGACGGGGGGCCGCACCCAGGCTTTCCGTCTCTCTTATCAGGGCCCGAACGCGAAGATCGTCACGGCTGTCACAAATCGCCTTGCGAACCTCTACGTTGAAGAGAATGTGCGGTCTCGCGAGGATCAGGCCCAGGGAACGGTCGCCTTTTTGCGGGCGCAGCTTGTGGACGCAAAGAAGAGCCTCGACGAGCAAGAGGCAAAAGTCGCGAGATTCAAAGAGGAGCATAACGGTACCCTGCCTGAGCAGCAGCAATCGTTACTCGGTACTCTCAGTAGCCTCAGCGTGCAGGTAGAAGGAGTGCAGGAGGCAATCTCCCGCGCCCACGAGAATAAAATGTCGCTCGAAGCCGCACTTTCCGCGGCCCGGTCCTCCGAAGCAGCGGTCCGAGCCAGCATGCACCGCCAGCTAAACGCGTCGGCGGACGCTGGTTTTGGCGCAGCGCTACCGCTAAAGCCCAAGTCGGAAGTTCTGCAGAATCAACTTCGTCAACTTTTGCTGCGATATTCTCCGGAGCATCCCAGCGTTCAGGTCCTGGAGCAGCAACTTGCCGAGGCGAAACGCGAGGAGGCTGAGGAAGCAAATATCACTGATGACTCCAAGAACACCTCGACAGCCAGGTCACGCCCTGCGATCACTTCGCCCGAACTGCTGCAGTTGGCAGAGCGTATCACGAACCTACGTGCTCAAATTGCGGTTGCCGACCATCAGATTGAGTCACTTGACAAGGAGCGTCAGCAGTTGGCGGCCGCCATCGCCGATTGTCAGACAAGAATTGCTAAATTGCCGATGGTCGAACAGGAGATGGTGGCGCTCAAGCGGAATTACGAAGAGTCGGCAAACAATTACAAATCACTGCTTCAGAAACAATTGGCTGCCGGAATGGCGACCGATATGGAGCGATCGCAGAAATCGGAACGCTTCACGATCAGCGATGCCGCACGAGTTCCTGAACAGCCCATTAAACCAAAGCGCCCGGTGGTTGTAAGCCTCGCGAGTGTAGTCGCGTTGGTTATCGGACTTCTAATCGCCTTCGGCTTGGAATTCCGGAAACAGATGTTCCTCGGAGAATGGGAACTCCCGCCGGGAACGGTCGTGCTCGGCCGTGTACCTGTCATTCGAATGGCGCCTACACCCGCTACGAAAGGCTGATATGTATCTCCAGCACTTCGGTCTCGAAAAGAATCCATTTGCACTAACGCCCGATCCCCGTTTCTTGTTCATGACCGGTAAGCACCGAGAGGCTCTGGCCGCACTCCTGTTTGCAGTCACCGAACACAAGGGATTTATGGTGATGACCGGTGACGCAGGTACTGGCAAAACGACCCTGGTTCAAAAGCTTCTTCTATCGATGCCGAACACCTGCGCCCAGTTCAGCGTCATCGTTAACCCGTCACTGACACGCTCAGAGTTGCTTGAATCTGTTCTCATGGATTTTGGTCAGTCGGAGATCCCTTCGAGCAAGGCTTTACGTCTTTCTCTCCTCAAGGCGCTGCTTCTTCGAGCGCACGCTGAAGGGAGGACCTCGGTGCTCGTGATTGATGAGGCGCATCTGCTATCGGCCGAGTTGATTAACGAAGTTCGCCTCTTCTCGAACATCGAAACGTCGGACCGAAAGCTTCTGCAGATCATCCTGGCCGGTCAGAATGAGCTCAGTTCCGTCTTGGAACTTGAGGCGATGCGTCCATTCAAGCAGAGGGTTGCGATTCGAGTCCATATCGATCCGCTCAGCATCGGAGATGTGAAGCGCTACATCCAAACTCGGTGGAGTCGTGCCGCGACGAAGCGTCCAATTCCCTTCTCGGAAGACGCCATTCACCTGATCGCGAGCTGTTCCGCCGGTATTCCGCGTGTGATCAATGTAATCTGTGATGCTGCCCTCGTAAACGCTTACGGAACAGGTAATACCTCGATCGGTGTGCCGCAAATCAACGAAGTAGTGCAAGATCTCGGCATCGTCAGCAATGCTCAAACTTCGCCTTCGCCCCGCGCGCCGGTCATGTCCAACCTTGCCAGCGACCGCCCGGGCAGTATTGTTCACCCGCCCCAACCGGTGTCGGGCTTAGAACGATATGTCCCAAGCCCGAGAAAAAGTCCAAAACTTTGGCACATTAGCAGCTGGTTTCGAACTGCGGAAGGTAAGGTGCAATGAGCAACATATTCAACGCCGTAGCGAAGAACGGCACAATCGATCTGAGCGATCTTACGCCGGTCGAAATTGAAGACGCAACTGGCCCAGCAGAACCCGAGCAATTGTCCAGTCGCTTCCGCTTTTCGAGCCCCGCCGCTAGTTCCGCGCATCGCAGCGTTCGATTGAGAGCTTCTGCCTTATCTCCCGTTTTTCCTTCCGATCAAGGACAGCAGCACGCGGCCGAACAGTACCGTCTAATTCGAACCAAAATCTTACATCATGCAAAGAAACCGCAGGTTATCGTCGTATCCAGTGCCAGTAGCGGTGATGGTAAGACGGTGACGGCGATCAATGTCGCCGCTGCCATGGCGCTCAAGAGCGATTCACAAATCTTGCTCATTGATGGTGATCTTCGGTTTCCCACAATCGCAACCGAGCTCGATCTCCCCGCTGCACCCGGGTTGACAGACATCCTCTCCGGGAAAGCGCAACTTGATTCCGCCCTCATCCGCTGCGAGCAATTTCCGCAACTGTTCGTAATCTCCGCCGGTACTCCGGCGCCGAATCCCTCAGAGCTCTTGGATTCGGCTGGCTGGCATGACCTCCTGGGCCAGGTTCGCTCGCGGTTTACAACAGTAATCCTCGACGCGCCGCCCATTGCCACTGTGGCGGACCACGAACTGCTACAACTTACGGCTGACAGCATCATTCTGGTCATTCGTCCGGATCATAGTGATCGCGCTGCTGTCCTTGAGGCACTGAACACCATTCCAAAGCAGAAGCTACTTGGAGTCGTACTCAATTGCGTCGATGACTGGTGGCTGTGGAAGGCTCCCGGTTCGGGATATTACCGGGTTTACGGCTCTAACACGACCGACGGACTCGCCAGAAATCCAGCCGGGTGCGAGCAAACAAGGTAAATCAAGAAAGGATCCAAGAAAACGGAAATGTATCCGAATCTTAAGCTGCAGATATGGCGTTCCGGCATACGTCAGAACCATCTGGCCCGTCTTCTGGGGCTCGACGAAAGCGTTCTTAGCCGCCTGATTAACGGCTTTCGTAAACCATCTCCCGAGCTGAAGACGCGAATCGCGGCTCTGTTCGAGGCGGAAGAGAGCTGGCTGTTTGAGGAGGTCGAAACGAAAGAGATGGTCAGTCGATTGCAGTAGCTTTCGGCACAACTCATTAACAGTTTATGGACAAAAGGGTCTCTGAGTGACGGTCTGAGCCAGATCGAGTACTTACCTCCATTCTTACATCGCTTAGCACATTTGAATGAGTCTACGTAACGGCAGGTCTCGTTAACATATATGTCAGCACATGCTCTTCCCGAATTACCGGGAGGTTGTGAAACTCTCTCCGAGCGCCAAGAGGCAAACTCGCCATGGTACGCACTTCGCGTTCGCCCTCGCTGGGAGAAGCTGGTTACGACTGCAATCAGCGGCAAAGACTACGAGGTATTCTTGCCCGTTTACCGCAAGACGCGGGAGTGGTCCGACCGAAGCAAAGTTTTGGATTGCCCGCTTTTTCCTGGGTACGTATTTTGGCGTGGCAACTTATCTCGCCAGCCGCGATTAGTGTCGACGCCTGGCGTCATCGGGATTCTGAACTTTGGCGGCATTCCCGCTGTCATCTCCGAAGGCGAGATTGATGGGCTGAGAGTAGCTATTAGCTCAGGCGCCCTCGTTGAACCATGGCAGTACGTTCGAGAGGGTGAGCGCGTTCGGGTGTATAAGGGATCGCTCTCCGGCCTGGAAGGTATCCTCATCCGGACGAAACGTGACTGTCGGGTGGTGCTATCTGTGGAGTCTTTGTACCGTTCGGTCGCCGTGGAAGTCGACCGTGACTCCATCGCGCCCCTCTCGTCTCGACTCCTGACTTAGATCAGAGCCAATCTTTCTAATTGTTGAACCTGGAGAGTGTGTCCTCATGAGTAAACCAAGAGTCGCCGTGGTCGGGTGCGGATACTGGGGTCAGAACCTTATCCGTAACTTTGCCGAGCTCAAGGAAGCCGAACTCAAGGCGGTCTGTGACTTTGACTTGAGTGCGTTGGCGCGGATGAAACGGCGGTATCCGGCCATCGAGATAAAACCCGATTTCAACGAGGTTCTTGCCGACCCTCGGATCGATGCGGTCGTGATCGCAACTCCGGTGTCGACCCATCATGCTTTTGCGCGAAAGGCACTGCTCGCCGGGAAACATGTCTTAGTCGAGAAGCCTTTAACGGCGAGTAGCGCTCATGCCCTAGATCTAATCGAACTCGCTGAAGCGAAAAACAAGGTCCTTATGGTTGACCACACGTTCTTGTATACGGGCGCGGTCCGCTACATGAAAAAGCTAATTCAGTCGGGAGATCTCGGCGACCTGCTGTATTTTGATTCGGTCAGGATTAGCCTTGGACTTGTTCAGAGTGACATCAACGTGTTGTGGGATCTCGGTCCGCACGATTTTTCCATCATGGATTACCTGTTCGAATGTGACCCGGTCTCGGTCTGTGCAACAGGGATGAAACACCTAAAATGTCCCTTCGAAAATATCGCATACGTGTCGGTGAATTGCAGCGATAATCTGATGGCACACTTTCACCTCAACTGGCTCGCTCCTGTAAAGGTGCGGACCACGCTCGTGGGTGCAAGCAAGAAGATGGTCGTCTACGATGATCTGCAAGCCAGCGAGAAGGTCAAAGTTTACGACAAGGGAATCAGCATGCACTACGATCCTGAACATCGGGAACGGCTCCTGACAGGCTATCGAAATGGCGACGTACTCGCACCGAATCTGGAATCCGGGGAAGCTCTTCGAGCGATGGCGGCTGATTTTATCTCCTCCATTGTTGAACACCGATCTCCTTTGAGCGACGGGTACTCAGGATACCGTGTAGTCCGTCTGCTCGAAATGGCCCAACAGTCAATCTGTCAGAACGGACGGCCCGTTGATGTTCGTCCAGCGGTGGTTCGCTCATCGGAGGCCTCGAACTCCCTTTTGGCAGTCAACGCTTAACCCTTATCTATTCTGAAGAACATCGTCGTGTCAAACGCCAGAACGCACGACCTCACGGACGGTTCAGTATCCCCTTGCGCGCCCCGCGTTTTTCTGGATGAACAAGCGTTTCACCGGGCAGTTCGCCTTGAACGGAAGAGAACGGACCGTTCGCAGACGGTGTTCGTGTTGATGCTCCTGGACGTGACGGCAATAGTTGCGGAAGACTGGGACGACGTCACTCTCGGCAGATTGATCTCAACTTTGCAGGCTTCCGTTCGTGAAACAGACGTACTTGGCTGGGCGAGTTCCCAAACAATAATCGGGATTCTCTTTACCGAGATATCGCTCGAGCTGCGCAAGGCGATCCTAGGTGTACTCCACGCCCGTGTCTCGGCCGTTCTCTATGACAGCTTGAGCTTCCAGCAGTTTAGTCAAATCAGCCTTACACAGCATCTCTGTCCCGAGAATTGGGAGCACGACATTCCCGCCCGACCGAGTCACCCTGCGCTGTACCCCGATCTTGTGGACGAGGAGCACGTTAGAGGTTTTTTCTCCGTATCGAAACGATTGATCGACCTGAGTGGCAGCTTTGTAGGTCTCCTGCTGTGTGCTCCACTGTTCCTCGCAATCGCCCTCGCAATTAAGTTGTCTTCCAGTGGACCAGTGCTATTTCGGCAGGTTCGCGTCGGCCAGTACGGGGCGCCCTTCGTATTTTTAAAGTTTCGGTCAATGTATGTCGGTAACGACCCGAAGATTCATCGAGAATACGTGAAAGCCCTGATCAACGGAGGAGCAGAGAGGATGGCAAGCACGGGGACCGGTCGCGCAGTGTATAAGCTGACGCGGGATCCCCGCATTACTCGGATTGGCTCGTTCTTGCGGAAGACCAGCTTAGACGAACTTCCTCAACTGATCAACGTCCTCAAAGGTGAAATGTCGTTGGTCGGGCCGCGTCCCGCCATCCCCTATGAGGTTGAGGCGTACCGCTCGTGGCACCGGCGACGGATACTCGAAGCAAAGCCAGGGCTTACGGGTTTATGGCAGGTTAGCGGTCGTAGTCGTGTAAGCTTTGACGAAATGGTTCGGCTGGACCTGCGCTACGCAATGGCGCGCTCATTATGGCTCGATCTCAAGATACTCCTGCAAACTCCGCTTGCGATTTTGCTTGGAGATGGAGCCTGTTAAGAGGCGCACATCTTTCCTGATCGCCCATTTCTAAACGAGCAGTCCGGGATTCTTTTCGGGAGCCCCGGACTGGTAACCACAATGAGCAGCTTGGTTTACGGTGTGGGCACGACGGCTGTGGCCTGGTTCGAATAGCCGCTTTCCGCTCCACTTCCATCAACCGCGGTAGTCACGTAATAGTAGGTTTGTCCGGCAGTAACGCTGCCGTCGACGTAAGTCGTGGTCCCAACCATTGCTGAATTGACTTTTGTGTAAGTCCCACCTGACGTTGTCCCCCGGTAAACGTTGTACCCTGTGATGTTGGACGATGTACTCGCTGTCCAGCTCAAGGATACTGAGTGTGCGGTACTTGCTGCAGTTGCTGCAAAGTTCACGTTGTTTATCGAAGACCCGTTCACTGTTACGGTGGCTGAAGCCGGCGTAAATGTGTATCCTGCCTGGCTGGGCGTAACAACATAGCTGCCGTTCACCAACCCTCCGAAGGTGTAACTGCCTCCGCCGGTGGTCGTGGTGAGAGTAGATCCGCCTCCCGACAGGGTCAGTGTTGCTCCGGATCCGGTGACAGTCCCCCCAATGCTATAAGAACCACCCGCCGGAGAACTGGAAGGTGCCCCAGGAACAAACACCAGATCTACCCAGTAATTTGAGGAATTCCAAGTCCCTGTTGGGAAGGTTGCATTCGCTCCGTAAGCAAATACTCCGGGCGAGAGATTGGCCACATGCAGCGGGCTTGCGCTGACGGTACTCCACTGATAAGCTTGATCGGACGCGTATGCTCCCTGTGGGGCCAGGTAAGAAATGACATAATTGGCATACGCCGCGATGCTGACCGGGGATGCGAAGTTCGCCTGCTGCCATCCGGACGCAGACTCGCCAGTAAACGTCACACTAGCCAGTTTCGTCCCGTTGCTGTCCCATAGAACTCCCACGTGGGTTCCGCCATTCGCTGGCCCCTTATAGAACCGCACAGCCGTTACATTTCCAGCAAGCTCGGAATAGAAACCTACCCCCAAGGTCACGGATGCAGTGTCACTGGTTTCCTGTGCCGTCACCGGGGTCGACGTACTCGTCCAGAGCGAGTTTGCCGCTGAAGCCGTGAAGTCTACACCAGTGACGTTCGCCGTTCCAACAGTCAACGTGCGGGTACTCGGTGTGAAGGTGAGACCCGATTTGGTTGGAGTTACCGTGTTCGAACCAGACACTACTCCGGAGAAGCTGTATTTACCCGTCGGATCCGCTGTCGTGGTCGCGGTCGTAGCCCCACTCAGTTTTACAATAGAGCCAGCGCCATTCGTGATGGATCCCGAAATACCCACGGGCGCAGACGTTGTAAACAGCACGTCAACCCAATAATTACTCCCATTCCAGGAGGATGTCGGGTACGCGCTTGACGCTCCGTACGTATACACGCCCGGGGAAGAACCCGAAACGTGCAAAGGGCTCGCACTCAACGCAGACCACGAATACGGTGCATCACTGGCGTAGTGCCCTGCTGGAGCGAAATACGAGATCACGTACGTGGTGTTCGCTGCAACGCTTACGGGTGCGGAGAAGTTGGCCTGCTGCCACCCGCTCGCTGTTTCGCCCGAGAATGTAACCGTTGCCAACGCGGCGCCGGAACCTGACCACAACGTCCCGATGTGTGTCCCGGTATTCTGAGAACTCTTGTAAAACCGAAGTCCGCTCACGAAGCCTGCGGTGTCGGAGGAGAATTTCAGGCCCAGGGTGACCGAACCTGAATCGCTCGCAGCTGCTGCCTGCGGGGTTGCCGAAGTTGTCCAAAACGAGGTCTGAGCCACAGCGGGTACCCCAAAACATGCGATGCACATCATCGCTTGCCAAGTTTGTCGAAAGATTCTCTGGCGGCGAAGGTGACTGGATAAACCCGTTACTCGTGTATATAGATTCGCGAACGTCTGCATTAAAAAAACCAATCTCGCCTGAAGGTCGGGCGTGGGCCTCGTAGTTCTACTCAGAATTTCCCTAATCCCGAGATTTCGAGGCGCAGAAGAACTAGGCCTGAATAAACGTCGGCCAGGGCACGATTCCTTTTCGCCGGTGACCATCTGCTTCATTTATGTGTCGATAAGCAGAACCACAGCACTTATCAAGGCATAAGCGTAGCACATGTCTGTTACCCTGACTTATACGTGCAACCCATATTGGGGATGGCCCGTATCCGTCCGAGAAATGGTCCGGATTGGAGAGGTAATGGTCACTAGCCGCGCCTAGCCGAAAATGGCCGAAGCGCTGGACGCTAGCAGTTTCAATGGTTTGCGTCGGCCCGTCCTGTTCTAGTCGACAGCCGGCAACTCAATAGCTGCTTGCTCCAAACCGTGCCTACCAGGCACGGTTGCGGCTTTTGGGGATCGTTTGAACATTCGCGGTTCTTTGGAAAACTTGTAAACGATGGCTGCTACATGAATGGCGTAGGGTTCGTTTCCGTAAAAGAAAGGGCCGATGCCTAGTGGGAATGCATGATCCGGCGCGTTGGGAATGCTGGCTGTCCGTCGCTAACTCCAGCACATGACCGCTGGTTTAGAACTACTCCGTGCTCCTGAGCTCTGTGTAGTTCTGTGTCGCGTTCGCCGATGCTTCTCCATCGGGGAGCACGGCCATTGCTAGCACCCAAAGATACAGCGGGAGGAGCCGCCAGTAAGTAATGAGATCGCCAGATGTCATTTGGACAAGCTCGCCGATCCAGAAGCAGAAGATCCACTCGCCGAAGAATGATCTTTGTGCAGACGATGACCGGAAAGCCACAAGACCTTTCTTCAAAATTTCCAAATTCAGTAACAGCAAGAGCAGTAGTCCGCCCACACCGGTTTCGATCAGTAAGCTGAGGTAAGTGTTGTCAGCAATGATGGAAGAACCTAGAAGGTCAGAGTAAGGCAGCGTTTTATAACCGATCCCAAAGAAGACACGCCAGGGCTCGTCCGCGAGAAATCGCGTCAGGTGCGCCCAGGAATCGACTCGCCCGGACAGAACGCCATTGGGTGTTGACCAGATAAATGCGAGCGATTGAAAAAGACGTGAAAGGTAGCTCTGCGCGAACGACGGAAAGACGACGTAAACAAGAGCTGGACACAGCACGGCACAGCCAACGAGAAACAGGGCAGAGCGGCCGAGAAGTTTCCGGTTCAGAGTCACGACCGTCAGACCAGCGCAGAAAAGGTTCAAAAGGGAACCGCGGGAATACGAAAAAATGAGAGCGGTGGCGAAAACGATCGCACCCAGCGTCAGTTCGACACGTGGAACCGGTGCATCGGAAGCAGGGCGGCGCAGAGCGACTAGAATCATCACCAAAAAGAAAGCGCAGAAGTTACCGAGCGTGCTCGCTTCGTAGAACAGTCCTTGAGCCCTTCGGAAAACGCCTTCGTCAAGCCACACAAACTGCGGCCCGAATCCCGCCGGTGTGGGCAGCTGAAAGTAAAAGTCAATACACGCGAAGAGTGCAGCCAGAACGGCTGCCCGGAATAGCCATCGCGTTAGCCCTAGAGCTCGCTCCCGGCCAAAGCCGCCAGTGTTCACGGCGAAAAAGAACACGAACGGCGCGATTGCAAAGAGAAACACTCGACTGAGGCTTCCGATCGCAATCGCTGTCCCTGAGTTCAAGGCAGCTGTTATGACACTGAACAAAAGAACGCCGGTGAATGAAGACAGAAGGAACCCCAGGCGGCCTGCACAATGGCCCCACCGTCGAACGTGAATAGTGGTGGAGAGCAGACCGAGACAAAAGACGATGAGGGCAGGATGTGGTCCAGAATCACCCAGACGGATCGGTAAAGGTGGCAGGATGATCAAGCTGCAAAGGAACACGGCCAGCCATCGGTGTGATTCGAGCAGCATCCACCAACAGAACGGCGCGATCAAAGCAGGAGCCAGCACAGCCGCTTTCGCCGGCAGGCTGGGTAAGAGGGAAACGCATGCGGCGAGCAAGCCGAGAGCGATGGGGACGTATACCGAGCGGCCTTCCGAAAGTCGCTTGGCCACCACGATCAGCGACCGCGGTAGCCCTGCTGGAGCCGCAGGCGGGAGAAACTGAATCCGAGCGCGATGTAAACGAACGAGCTCAGGAGTGCGCCGAAGAAGGCAACCGCTACATTCAACGGAATATTGGGTGAACTTGGCCGTTCCGGTACTGTTCCAGGATCGATGATCTCGAGCCGTTCACTACGAAATGCCGCCGAAGCAAGCGTATCGTTATACCGGTTCCTGGCTAACTCGTATTGAGCTCTTGCCGATTGCCGTTCGAGGTCAAGCACCTCGCGCAGGTGTTTCCTTTTCTCCAATAACAAGCTTCTTGACGCCAGCGATTGTCCCAATTCCCGATCAGCTTGCTCAATCTGTGCCGTCCGTGCTTTTGATGCCGCGAGTTGCTCTCGCATGCGTGCGGCGTCGCGCGGGTCTCCATCCGGCGCTGATTCCGAACGAATGCGCGCTTCGTAATCCACCAGGTCAATACGAGCCTCCGTCAGTTCGTTCTGCAAGCGAAGCTTTTGTTCGCTGCCGTTTCTTATCTCAGCCTCCAGTGATTCAGTCGGATCACTTGTAAGAAAGCTGTCGCGAGCCTTCTCGGCCTGCTCCGTTCGCGTGCGTGCAGCCTCCAACTGCTGGCGCGCTTGCTCGGTCAAGTCACCTTGAGATCTTCGATCAAGAGATCCGCTCAACTGAACGGTCTGCTCTGCCATGAACTTTGCGAGTGCCTGGGCATCCGCGGGGTTCGGCAACGTCGCACTGATCTCAAGTATCTTCGTTTCCCGCGGCTTGGTAACCCGAAGGACACTCTTCTTCAGTGACTCGAGAGAGGACCCGGAGTACGTCTTGCGCAAGCCAAGATGATTCAAGGCCTGCAAGAACAAAGTGTCACTGAGCGCAAAACGTTCGTACGTCTTCAGAGATTCTAAATAGACCGGACTGATCGCGGTCGCCCCGCGTGGATCATTACCGGCCGGCGGCTCAATCAGAAGGCTGGCCGTAGAGGTATATTTCTTCGGCATCACCAAGCTCCCAACCCCAGCGGCGCTTATAGCAACTACACATGCGATCACGATCAGGCGCCACCTTGCACTGAAGTATGTCGCACAACTGAGAAGGTCCAGCCCATCCTCGAGCGAGAGGTCCGGGTCTATGGCGGCGCGGCTGGCTGCTGGGTAGGCCATGAATTTGCTTCGGTTCGCTCCCTTGCTGATACGAAATCCACGTTATCCCGAAAACAAAGACGAGTGAAGTCAAGCGGGAGCGAAGCTACGGAAATTTACAAGATGTTTACAGAAGCCGGATAATTGAGCTCGCGGGGCGGGCATAACATGAAGTTCGCAAACGAATCACGTTCGCGTCTCGATGTCAATTTGCGATCTGCACATACCGCTTCGCCGGCCAGGATGGCAACGGGTTTCATATGCATTGGCGCTTGGATCGATTACGACCATCTTGTTCTCCATCGCGCTCTCACAACTTCTCTTAGGTTTAGCGCTTATCTCTCTGGTAGCGTCGGGCACGGAATTCCGATTCCCCCGAGTCAAAGCTCCCCTAGCATTCTTTGCTGTGCTAACAGTCGTCTCCCTGTTGCTTTCCGGCGACCCGGCACACGGCCTTCCACAGATCAGAAAGTTCTACGTGTTCGCCACTCTCCCGGTTGTGTTCAGTGCGCTTCGCAACGTGCAAGCGCTGAGGACGACTGTTTTCCTCTGGAGCGGCATCGCATTCTTATCTGCCCTGCGAAGCGGATTTCAGTACCTGCACCGATACCGTCTGGCACAAGAGCAATACGCTTACAACTACGGTTTCTTTTTGGACGGCCGCTTTACCGGATTTGCAAGCCACTGGATGACGTTTGGTGGAGAACAGATGGTAGTCCTGCTGATGCTCATTGCGGTGCTGCTCTTTTCTCCTCCACGCCCATCCATTCGGTGGCTGGGCGCCGTCGCAGCTGCGGTTCTGTGGGCTTCAATCGTCTTAGGTCTTACGAGAAGTATCTTCTTATTAGGTTTTCCTGCTGGCTGCCTTTACCTACTTTGGAAGTGGAAGCGGCCGGCTGCAGTTCTGTTACCCACGCTGGTCCTCCTTGAGTTCCTGCTCGGCCCGGTCCAGGTTCGAGAACGCGTGCTCTCGGCTGTGAAACCTCACGAAGAGCTCGACTCGAATGCTCATCGCGTCTTGACGCGTCGCGTTGGATGGGCGATGATTCGCGAGCACCCCTGGTTTGGTCTTGGTCCGGAGCAGGTGGGACCCCAGTTCACGCGCTATCTTCCGAGCGGCACTCCTCAGCCACTTCCCAAAGGGTTTTACGGCCATTTGCACAACATCTATCTGCAATATGGTGCAGAACGAGGCATTCCCGCATTGACGGCGTTTCTATGGTTCATTGGCCGCGTGCTTCGAGACTTCTACAGGGGCGCCCAAGAATACAAGCACGTCCCAGAGATCCAGTCTGCGTTCCACGGCGGCATAGCTGTTACGCTCGCCATCTTGCTTGAAGGCTGGTTCGAACACAATCTGGGAGATAGCGAGATACTGACCCTGTTTCTGGCGGTCGTTGGCTTTGGTTATGTGGCGCTCGCTCGCGCGCCCGATGTTCGCCGGCAGTCCGAAACAGCGGCGGAAGTACCTGCGCGCGAAGTGGTGAATAGCGTCGCTTCAGAGTCACCTCAATGGGCGGTCTAGTGGAGCGATACAGGCGACTGGTTCCGGTCGTCCTCTTCGCAGCATTTGTCGTGTTATTCGCTTGGTCACTCCGTCAAGCTTGGACGCATACCGAGTCAGATTTCCCCAGCTACTACGCCGCGGCTCACCTTGTATTGAAGAAAGAACCGCTTCGCGAATTCTATGACATGGCTCATTTTCAGCAAGAAATGGACTCATTCATCGTCCCCAGCCTGCTAGGCGGCTACATCCCTCAAACGCCGCTGACGATGTTGCCGTTCGTACCTGTTGCAAATCTCGCAATAGGAACAGCGAAGCAAGTATGGCTCATTGCCGATGTTGGTTTGTTGGGCGGAACGGTTTGGCTTTTGACACGAATGACGAGCCTCGGATTTTCAGGAGTGCTTGGGCTATTTGTACTGGGTTTCGGCTCTCTCCACACCAATCTCCTCTTGGGCCAGTACTACCTTTTGATTCTCTTTCTGCTCACGGCCGCCGTTTATCTGCTAGACCGCGGCCGAGACTTCTTTGCTGGAGCAGTGCTCGGATTCATCTGCAGCGTGAAGCTCATCACAGCACCGTTTCTCCTCTATTTCATCGCGAAGAAGCAGCCGAGAGCAGCCTTTGGAATGTGCGCGGCAATCGCGCTGAGTATTGCGACCGCAATATCTCTGTTCGGTTGGTCCGACGTACTTTACTACGGACAGCAAATACTACCGAGATCGGTAAGCGGCGAAACTCTCGATCCGTTCAATCCGGCAACCGGAACACTGACCACTCTGCTCCGCCGGCTGTTTGTATGGGAGCCAGAACTGAATCCCAGCGCGACCCTGAATTCTCCTGGTTTATTCTTTTTTCTTCGGCCTCTTCTTGAGTTCTCGGTCTTGTGGATAGCCCTGTTTGCCTTCACCCGGACAAAAACCACGACGCTCGGTTACGCGGGATTCCTGATTGCTGTCATTCTCATGTCGCCAAACACGGCATCGTACACCTTTGTTCTGCTCTTACTACCCGTTGCTCTGCTGGTTGAGCACTCTACTCTACCGCAGAAACTGCCCCTGCTCTTGTGCTATCTGCTGGTTGCCATTCCTAACTACGGTTCCTGGCGCTGGCTTTTCCCCAAAGTTTGGATTCTGATCGCGATGTTCTCCCTCGCACTCGTTCTTTCCGGAAGGGTCCTGCGGGGACGTGTTTTTGTCGGCGGGGTTTCTGCGGTTGCGGTCGTGTCGCTGTTTCTCGCAGGGTTGGATACGGCGGCTTACGGCAGGGAGGCGCATCAGCGTTGGAAGCGCATTGCCGTTGAACGAGGTGCAATCTATTCGTCTTTGCCCATACCATTCGAGGACGGCATCCTTTACCAATCGATCAAGAACGGCCGCTACATGCTGCGGCTGCACCTCCCAGATGCAGTACGGGATTTCGACATTGGAGCAAATGCGTTTCGCCCCGTTGCGGCTTCGACGCGAAACCTGATCAGTTTCGAGTCGGTTCGATTCGGAGCAAACAGCCAATTTCTTCTGGACCTGAGAACCGGGATAGTGCTGTTTTCATCACAGAAACGTATGATACAAGCTCCCGACTCAAGTCGTTCGCCCGATGGGCGATGGGTTGTCTGTGAACGGCACCTGTCGGGCTCGACGCAGATATACCTGATCGATCAGACGCAAGAACGACGCGAGATCCAGATAACGGACGGTCGTTGCAACAGCTTTGCGCCGGCTTGGGAAAGCGACTCGCAGAGTATTGTGTTCGCCAGCGATTGTGGTCGCGGAGTCGGCCTCCCGGCTCTGTATCGCGCGCCATTACCGGAAATGCTGGCCGCCCGGTCCAAGTAATCTTATGCAGTTTACCGTTATTTGTAAAAGAATCGTGATTTCGGCAATGAGCAGTGGAAACCCGACTCGGAACTGCATACCCTTAGGCTAGATCCATGCCAAAGCAGATGGACCCACGGCTGGCGTACGATGATCCGCTCCTCGCCAGCCGTGATTTTTTTTACTCGACCACCCTGTTTCCACTTGGGTTTCCGCTGATAGTCGAGAGCAACTCTCAGGACATTCTAAGGGCGGCTTCTACGAGTTGGTCCTATTTCCCTAAAGCCTTCGATCGCGAACCACTGTTTCTCTCCCTCGGCGTTTCCGAGACTCGATCTAGCGCATTACCGCCGGTTCCTAGCTTTCGATCACGCGGCCACCTCTTGTCGATGGTTTCAGATCCGGAGAATTTCCTGGTCTGCGACTTCACTTCGGGGTTTCAGTTTGGATGGGTCACCGAAGCCGTTGCAAAAGATGTGTCGTTCTTACGCTACTTCTTCCTTGACGTCGCCGTACTCACAACGATTCAACAGAAACACCTGGCTCCCATCCATGGATCGTGCGTGTCACATGACGGACGCGGCCTTGTATTCTGCGGGCCGTCGTCAGCCGGCAAAAGCACTCTCGCTTATGCGTGCAGTCGTGCTGGCTGGACCTACGTTTCAGACGACGCTACGTTCCTCGTACGATCGGAAGCTTCCCGTTATGCAGTTGGGAATTGCCACACGATCCGATTTCGGGAAAATACGAAGCGATTCTTCCCGGAGCTTTTCCACTTGCCTTCCGGTCGCAGAGCAAATGGTACGCAAAGAATCGAAGCGTTCACACGAGACTTACCAATCCGGACAACTGCCGGATGTTGCCTTGAGCACGTTGTTTTCCTGAACCGAGATCACATAGGAAAGCCACAGTTGCGGCCGTTCGATAAGGAATGGATGCTCGAGTGGCTGGCTAGTTTCACGTCATACGGCGACGCCACTATCCGGCAGGCTCAATTCGAAGCCTTTGAGAGTCTGTTGCGTGCTCCAGTTTGGGAACTCTGCTACAGCGACTTAGATCAAGCAGTGTTGCTGCTTGACACTCTGAAGCGCTCGGATTGAAGAGGGGCTTGCTAGAGCAGACATACGCGGAGATACCGGCGCGCATACGAGCGGTACTTGCAGCCTTGAACTTCTCGGGGCCGGACCCTTCCGCGCTCTGCAACCTTACTAACGAGGAATGGCCTGCCACGCTGAAGTTTTGCGACAGCGCTGGATTGACGATCCCCCTTTATTTGAGGTGCAGTGAACAGCTTCCACCCCCGATCCGCTCACAAA
>JBJMGK010000045.1:0-51523 GCA_045807925.1 Bryobacteraceae bacterium
GAAGATCTGCGTCAGACTCACTTCCATCTGCCAGATGGAGAGACTCCAGTCGTAACCGGCGGCGCGGTCTTCTGCTCGTAGCGGCAACGGGAGTCGCTTCAGCCACTTTCGGAACAACCGATCGATTTCCTCCGGCCCCAGCGAATCACAGATCTCCTGCAACTCCTCCGGGTCCTCGCATGACAGGAAGCCGTTGTCCAAGCATTGGTAAGCAATTCCCCTTTTCTCCAACTGCCGCTTGGCCCATTCGTGGCCGTTCAAGCACAACTTGGTTCCCCAAGGCGCATAGCTGCACACTTTGATGAACAGCGGACCGAAATCAGCGTCATCTATGTAGAAGTAATAGTGGTTCACGTAGACGATCTGTTGCCGCTCCGACATCGCCTTCACCGCCTCGCGGAACTTCTCGGTGACCTGTCCCAGCACCACCGGTGACGGGATCGGCTTGTCCAACTGCTCGCGCATGAACGTGACCAACCCGCCTGAGGTCGCCAATTGTCCGATGTACCCATTCAGGTATGACCGGTCCAGACATTCCACTTCCAATGTGACGTGTTCGCTTAGCAGTTCCGGGATGCTCGGCACAACCGAGATTCTACGGAATCAAGAAAACCTCGCGCTCGTCGGTTTGAGGTCGAAGACCTCACTAGAAGAGAGAGCCGGTCGGCTCTCTCCTGCTAAGTGCTGGAAGTTTTCTTCCGACCCCCTAGAAGCTGATTCCGAGCAGTACGTCACCCTGATCCAGGTTAGTGCGCAAGCCGCCGTTGTTGCTGGCGAAAGCCTGGTTTGCCCAGCGGGTGTAACGCGCCTCAGGAGTAAGCTCGAACGGACCCTTCTTGAAGGTGATACCGATTCCCGCAACTCCACCGAAGGAATTACGGTTGTGGATTGAGTTGGAATTGTTCGTGATCACGCCCTGGAAATTACCCGGAAGGTAGCTTGTCTGGGTGATGGTAGAAATGTGACGGAGTGTTGCGCCAAAGTCGATGAATGGCCGGAAGTGGCCCATGCTGATGTTGTACTTAAACAGGCCTGGGAATTCCCACCAGTTAAAAGACGTCGGGCTATATGCGGTGCCTGTACCGAATGGTACAGATGAATTGAAGCCGCCTCGTTTGTACAGAGCGTCGACTTCGAACCGCAGATGAAGGGGCATGTGAAACTCGGCGCTTACACCCATGATGTAACGCGGAGTGTGACTCGAGTAGTTAGATCCCGGGAGTGTCGGCCCTGTCGATCCGGTGAACAGATTACCAGTATTGGAAGAACTGAACATATCCGTTACTGGAATTCCCGCTTTTAGGCCCAACGTTACGGGCATGTGCTCGACGTTTTGCCCAAGCGCGAACCCCGCCGTCAGAAGACCTAACGCAACAATATATGATTTCGTATTTATACGCATTTGCTCTTTGCTTAACCCACCTTATGCATTTGAGATGACCGCATATGTGGGTTGGTTTCGATTAAGAACGCGAAAGTGCTCAGTTACTAGCTCCTAGAGCGTTCTACTTGGGACGAAATTAATCGGGGTAAAAGACGAAATTACGTGAGGGCTACAAGCTTTTAACTAGGCCAGGCTGTATAAATAGCATAAATTGCCGGTAGGGTGAACATGCTACTGTCCATCCTGTCCAGAATTCCGCCATGCCCGGGAAGCAGATTACCACTGTCCTTCAAGCCGGCGCCCCGCTTCATTGAGGATTCGGCGAGATCTCCTATCTGCCCCGCTACATTCCCCGTTAGCGACATGGCGCAGACGGATAGAAGTGACAGGCTTGGCATAGAAGATCGATAGCTCGTGGACAGCATAGGCACGATCTCGTAAAGGTACAGAATCCCGAACAGGGATGACCCGATAGCAGAAGCGATCGCTCCTTCCCAACTTTTCCCGGGGCTGACTCGCGGTGCGAGTTTGTGCTTGCCGAATTTGCGACCGGTGTAAAACGCGGCGGAGTCTCCCACCCAATTCAGAGCAAGAGCAAAGAAGAGCAAATGCGGACTGGCGCGGCGTAACTCCACGGCGAAATGCCACGGGGAAAATGCATATACGGCCCCGGTGAAGACCGCGGACGTCGCAGGCAAGATGCTGCCTAGATTCGAAAGCCGGAGGTGCAACGCGAGTTGGAGCAGCAGGAAGAGAACGCAGGCCAGGAAGGCATGCTGCGGAAACACGATGATCGACAGACCAATGAGGAAACCTATCAGTGCCGGACGTTCAATGCCGTGTGCAACCGCGATGTTTCCGAACTCCCAGTAGCATAAACATCCAAACACAAGGGCAGCCGCGATAAAGACCGGCAAAGGTGCCAGCCAAATCAGGTACAGCGCAAGGACAATCAGCGCCGAGGCTGTCAGGAGGCGAACCATAGTGTTCGAAGCGAATCGCTCTCGCTAGGCGAGTGGTAAAGGTAAAAGTTCTTCGTCGAGCGACAGCCCGGACGCATCTGTAGAGACTACACCAGTTCGGGCCAGACCGCCAAACCGCCTCTCCCGATTCTGGAAATCGAAAATCGCCTCCAGCAGATTCGTTCTGGTGAAATCAGGCCACAAAGTGTCGGTGACGTACAGCTCAGAATACGCAATTTGCCAGAGCAGAAAGTTACTGACACGCATTTCCCCGGACGTCCTGATGAGCAGATCGGGATCTTTCAGCCCTGCCGTATACAGGTGAGAAGAAATTGCCTCTTCCGTGATCTCGAGGGCGTCGAGATTACCTTCAAGTTTCGCATTCTCGAGGATCGAATTCACCGCGTCAATGAGCTCGGTCCTGCCGCCGTAGTTGATAGCCAGGTTTAAACGCATCCCGCGATTTCCGGCTGTCCTCTGCATAACCGCCTGAAGTTCCGTCTGGATAGAGTGGGGGAGAGACTCCAGTCTGCCGATAGCCACAAGCTGAATATCGTTCTGCATCAAGGTCGCCAGCTCGCGCCTCAAATACACGACGAGTAAACGCCACAAGCCGTCGATTTCATGGCGCGGACGCTTCCAGTTTTCGACGGAGAATGCGTATAACGTGAGGGCTTCGAGACCAAGTTGAGCACATGTCTCTACCGACGTGCGAACTGCATTCACACCGGCTTTATGCCCCATGATTCGCGGGAAATTTCGCTGCTTCGCCCAGCGACCGTTCCCGTCCATGATGATTGCTATGTGCGCGGGCAGGCGCTTTGGATCGAGTTGATTGGCGATTCGCCAGTCGCGCTCACCAGGCTTTAGTGCCTGAAGCAGTTCCTTCATCTAGATAAAACCCAAATACTACATTACGAAACGAGCCGAATCGGCACTCAACCCACTCGGGGCAAAGCGCCTAAATCCAGTCTTAAACGCGAAATGAGCGGGATGAAATAACCTGCGGCGCAAAGAAAGCTGCCAAACGGCAGCTCATAGCTCAGCGCTTGTTTGCGACGTAGCAGGATGAGGATAACGCCGAGGATGGCGCCTCCTGTTGCGCCCAGCGTCAAAGCCGATAGCGCGTTTTCCGGGCCGAGGAACGCACCAATGAGCAACAGCAGCTTCACATCACCCAAGCCCAACCCTTCCCGTCCTCTCAGCTTTGCGTACAGCAAGCCAAGTAGCCAAATGGGCAGGGAAGCGAACATGGCTCCACCTACCGCATTGACGAGCGATGCGCTCCTCCATCCCGGGTTGCTCAGCAGAATTTCTCCCAGGACTCCAGGCACATAGACAAAAAAGGCAGAGGTGACACCCAATAGTGAACCGCCGATTGTGAACTCGTCCGGCAGAATTCGCTCCTGCCAGTCAGTCCAGAACAGAATGATCAACAAACATTCGTAGACCATCCATTTCACCGCCGGAAGAGAAAGCCCGTAGATCTTCGTCACGGCAACGAACGTGATTGCCGTTATCAGCTCGACCAGAACGTACGACTTTCCGACGCGTGCTCGGCAATCCCGGCAACGCCCTCGGAGAAGGAGAAAGCTGAAGACAGGGATGTTGTCATACCAGGCGATGGGGGTGTTACACGACGGGCAAAACGACCGGGGCCGCACGATGGACAGATCGCGAGGGACCCGGTAGATGCAGACATTCAGGAAGCTGCCCACCACCAAACCGAACAGCGCGGCCAGTGAGAAGACGAATAGCGGCGGAAGGTCAGCCAAGTACCCTCTCATAGACACGGATTGTTTCCGACACCATTCGTTCCGCGCTAAATCGGTCCGCAATTCTTGCCAGTCCGCCCTCGCGGAGCCTAAGCGCTAGCGCAGGGTCGTTTAACAATGTACGAATAGCAGTCGCAATCTCGTCGCGATCGTTCTGCACGTACAATCCGGAAGAGCCGTGAACAAAGACTTCCGCGAGTCCGCCTACCCGGCTCGCGATCACCGGAACACCCATGCTCATGGCCAGGAGAGCCCCGGAACCGAGGCCCTCGGAACGCGTGAGATAGAGGAAGGCCGAAGCACGGCGGAACGAAGCGGGAAGGTCGCTGCTGTAGTCCACCTGAACGCCCGCGAGCGCCGCGGCTTCCGCCACCAGCGCCTGCACTTTGCCGGGATCCGCGGATTGCAACGCCACGACCGGATGCCTTGGATCCCAGGTATCTGAGGGAGTTGCTCCCGCTACTCCGTCGTAAACGACCGCGACCCGTATCGAGAGCACGCCCGCTTGCAACAGTTCATTTCGGACATACTTCGACACCGCGAGGTACGCAGCAGGACGTCCATACTTCCACCGTGACAAGGCGGTCCGCTTGACCGGAAAGGCGACCCGGCGAGAGACGACGAACTTCGTTCTCGATGCTATCGCCGCGAGCGTATGTCCCTGAGCATCGTGGGCATGGACGATGTCGGACCTGCCTGACCACCGCCAGACTTCGCGTGCCGATGCGGGAGCCACCTGGTGTCCCGCAGCCTCTGCCGCTCGCCACAATGGTGCACCCTTTCGAGCAAGCAGCACCGACTCATATCCCTTCTCGCGGAGACCGTTGAGCAGCAGCAATGCCTGATACTGGCCGCCTCGCATCTCTGCCCCCGCATCGATTTGGAGAATCTGCACCTACGACTTTCGGCCGGGACTCATGTGCCGAGCCTTCGAGTACTTCACGAAATTGTAAAATCCGGCCATGTAGGCAATGATCAAACCTTCTGTTCCGTCCAGAAAGCCCAGGCGGAGAACGTACGTGCGGAAAAATGTCCAAAACGGATCGAACAGGAGTCGCGCCATGCTCGGCTGCCGGTCCAGAGCGACGATCTCCTGGGCTGCCAGTGTTGTGTAACGGTCCATGGAACGAACGTGTTCCGAAAGCGAATTGCAGGTGAAATGCAAAAGGTTAGAGCGCAGATGTCCCACGCGTCCTTCTACCTTCACGGATTCGTGCACGAAGGTGCCTACCCACTTTGCCTTCTTCCGGTTGAATAGCCTCACTTTGCGGTCCGGGTGCCATCCGCTGTGGAGGATCCAACGGCCCAGATACTGCGCCAGTCTTGGAACCGTATAGCCGTCGAACTTAGGACCGGCTTTCTTAATCTGCCAGATTTCGGCTTCGAGGGCTTCGCTCAAGCTCTCGTCAGCGTCAAGGGAAAGAATCCAGTCGTGCGTTGCCAACTCCGCCGCAATATTCTTCTGTGCGGCGTACCCGTTCCACGACGCTTCGACAACCCGCGCGCCGAGCTTTGCCGCGATCTCGACAGTTCGGTCGTTGGATCCGCTATCTAGTACGAGGATTTCATCGCAACAACGGAGGCTTTCGATGACACGGGCGATATTGCGCTCCTCATTGAACGTAATGATCGTGGCCGAAATTTTCATTGCGTTCGCGTTAGTCACCCGACACGAACTGGGACGGGAGAAAACGACAGAACAAATAAGAGCAATCCGACAAGAGCAATGAGCTGCCGCCGGGGCCCGAGTGGTTGTGAATCAAAAATCAGCGGGTGGCGGCGGAAGAAGAACATGGCTCCAGCCCAAACCCACCACGGCCAATAGAACAGGCCGCCGATCGCAAGGCCAAGAATGACACCCCAGGAGAACAGCGTATGGATCGCTTTACCGAAAAGTGCATACACGATGTGGCCGCCATCCAATTGACCAACGGGCAGCAGATTGATGGCAGTTGCCAGCAGCCCGGCCCAGGCGGCCATCGCGACAGGATGCAAGCAAATATCGGAAGGATGGACGCCCGGAAAGCGTGCTGATTCTACAATCCGCAGCAGCCAGGGGGTTCCAAACACAAAAGATGCGTTCGCCTGTCCGCCGGGACAGCTTCGTGAGAGCCCCACTCCGGTTATCAGAAATGGCAGGGTAACGGCGAAGCCTGCAATCGGCCCGGAGATTCCGATATCGAAAAGGCTGCGGATCCGATAAATGGGCGACTTCACCCAGATAAACGCCCCAATCGTCCCCAGAAGCGTGGGCGACGGACCAAAGAACGGCAGAGTTGCAGAAACTCCCCACCTGCGACAGGTGATGTAGTGCCCTAGTTCGTGGGCCAGAAGGATGAGGATCAGCGGGACGGCGTAGGCGCAGCCAGTGAGCAGCCTGCTGTCGCCGTGAAACAGCAACCCGTAACCTGAGACGACAAACTCATCATTGAGGCCCGTTCCCATCCGAAAGCTCTGATGGAGCGCATACCCGAACACTGTCGTGGACAGAAGAGTGAGGCAAAGCAGGCTAATGTGCAGCCACCAAGGGTTTGGCTCCGGGCTGTTTCGCGGGGCGGGCTGTTCCCAACGGCCCTCCGTGGCGTTCTTTCCGGTACTCGAGACGAGCAGCTGAATCCGGTCCGCGAGTCCCGGCTTAGCCATTGGGGCTACTGCAATGTTTGCAGCTCTTTTCCAGGCTTGAACCGCACCGCCTTCCCGGGCGGGATGGCAACTTCGGCACCGGTACGAGGATTTCTGCCGATTCCCGTCTTCCTGGGCCGTACGTTGAAAATCCCAAATCCACGCAGTTCGATCCGATCTCCATTTTTTAGGGCCTTCTTCATTGTCTCGAACACGGTCTCAACGGCCATTTCTGCCTTCGTCTTCGTGATTCCCGTACGCCCGACCACCTCGTTGATGATGTCTAACTTGATCACAAAGCCTCCGAATTTCGAGCTCAGGCATGCTGTCTGCAGGAGCAAGGTCAATGATAAGAAAGCCCTTAGCTGTCTGTCAATGTGTCTGGCCACGATCCGTGGCTTGAACCGTTTTTTGCCGACAAATCGACCGTCAGAACGTAGATATTACCGGAAATTAACATTCGATCGTTCCGGAATTCAGCTTTCATCGTTCTGGGACAAATACTTAGATTTTGGAGGGTGAAATGCAAGACTTTAAGCAGCAATGATGGTCAGGTCAAAATGAGGGAACTCCGGATACTCGTCGTCGAAGACTCGCCAAGCGATGTGCGACTCATCCGAGAGGCGTTGAAAGACACCCCTGTTCCTGTGCGCCTGTCAGTAGCGCGCGATGGAGTAGAAGGTTTGAATTACCTGCACTCGTCAGAGTACGATGCTTTGGAGCGCCCGGATTTGGTATTGCTGGATCTCAATTTGCCCAAAAAGAATGGGTGCGAAGTTCTTGCGGAAATGAAGTCTGATCCCGCCCTCAAACAAATCCCGGTTTTGGTGATGACCAGCTCCAAAGCGGAAGACGATATTGCCAGGGTTTATGCTCTGAACGCGAATTGCTACATCACTAAACCCTGCAATTTGAACGAATACATCGATGTCGTTCGGGCAATTGAGGGCTTTTGGTTTATGACCGCCACATTACCGCATGCGACACGGCGGCCCCAGGCCATGGCCGCCGCCGCTGGTCACGCAAGGTACTGAAGCTAGACAGCAGCTCAGCTCGAGGCTTTAGCCGCTCTGAGTGCAGCTTCGTAGTCGGGGTGATCTCCGACGGCCTTAACGTATTCCACGTGACGCAGGGTATTGTCCCCGTCGACCACGAAAATCGCCCGGCTCTCGATGCGTACATCCGGGATCAGAGTCCCGTAGTTTTCACCAAAAGAACCAGACCGGTGATCCGAGAGCATCGTGACGTTGTTGATGCCGAAATTCCCGCACCAACGCTTTTGAGCGAACGGAAGGTCCATGCTGATCGTGTAGATCTTCACGTTTTCCAGCTTCTGGGATTCTTCCTCGAAGCGCTTGGTTTGTGCATCGCAGACCGGCGTGTCTAGCGAGGGCACAACACTGAAGATACGCATGCCGCTACCAGTGCCGGTCAGATCGACCGCTTGAAGTGTGCTGTCTACCACACTGAAATTCGGCGCCTTGTCGCCAACCTTCAACTCTGGGCCCACAAGGTTTATTTCTTTTCCCTGCAAAATGGTGGTTCGGGCCGTTCCCTTCGTAGCTGTCATCTGGCACAGTTTAGCAAGGAACGGTGGTTCATTACTGTGATTTACGCGAGCGTCTGCGGCAATTCGCAAGCGAGATTTCTGCAATGGTAGAGCGTTGCGGCTTCTTTCCGATCCAAACTACTGAGAGTAGGGGCTAACTTCGCCAACGCCTTCGATTCGCTGTCGCTAAGCACGACAACTGCGCTGTAGGGCCGATATTCGCTCCTGCTTGTGCGGGCTACTGCTGCGACCGTTGCATCATGGGCGGCACCGTCCTGGCATCGGATCACGATCTGTTCAGGGGGCATTAAGTATCTTCCGAGCGCGGATAGCAGTTGCGGAGCCATGGTGGGCTGGGCATGTACTCTCGACGCGAAAAACAGCAGCGCTCGCTCCGCGCGTTGATACAAATCATCTCGCTCCGTCCAGTACGCAAGTCTTAGAAGTGCGTCGATAGCGATGGAATTCGCCGAGGGCTCCGCTCCATCGTAATCGTCTTTTATGCGCAGCAAGATATCTTCTGAGCCTTCGCGCGTGCTGAAGAACCCGCCTTGCGTCGTATCTTCGAACTGACCCAGCCCTTCGGTTGCAAGCCGCAGGGCGAGAGCGAGGTACCTGGCCTCGCCGCTTGCCTCGAATACGTCGAGGAGCGCTGCCGCAAGAAACGCATGGTCATCGGCGAATCCGGGAATGGCCGCCTCGCCTTCACAATAACGACGGAGAAGCGTGCCGGACTGCTCGTCAAACATTCTTGAGAGCAGGAAATCCAGTGCTTTCCTCCCGGCATTCATATACTCCGGGTTGTCCAGAATGCCCGCTCCTTTCGCCAGGGCCGAAATCATGAGTGCGTTCCAGGACGTTAAAACCTTGTTGTCCAGATGAGGTCGCGGCCTTTGTTCACGGCGAAGGAACAACTTCTCGCGCGAGCTCTGCCAATTGTCAGTGGAGGACGGAATTGAACTGTGGTCCTGATCGGCGGCGGGCAGTTCCTCGAACAGAATGTTGAAGCCCGGAAACTCTCCGTGCGGATCGTTCTCAACATTGCCGTCCGCTTGAACGCCGTAGTGCCGCGAAAAATTTTCGGCGTCGGGGCCGAGGACTTCATCGATTTCGCGTTTTCTCCAAACGTAGAAGGCGCCTTCGCGATGTGCCTTCGGATTTTCGGGATCGGTGCTGTCCGCATCTTCGCCCGAGTAGAAGCCGCCTTCAGCATCTCTCAAATCGCGAAGCACATAGCGAAGCGTCCGCTCTGCCGTCTCAGCGAACACATTCTCTCGCGTCATCTGAAAAGCTTCCAGGTAAGCCATCGCCAGCTGAGCCTGATCGTAGAGCATCTTCTCGAAATGGGGCACGAACCATCTCTCGTCGACTGAATAGCGGTGAAATCCTCCGCCGAGGTGATCATTCATTCCTCCGGCGGCCATGGCGCGAAGCGTTCTCGCAACCATCTCGAACGCGTCTTCGTTCTTCTCTCCGTATCCGTAGCGAAGCAGGTACAGCAATGCGGCCGGCCGTGGAAATTTCGGCGCTCCTCCGAAGCCACCCCACTGGGCATCGAAGCTCCTGCGGAAATGCCAATAGGCAGACTCAAACAACTGTTTATCGAGAGTCTGAGCGGAATTTCTGCCCGCTGCAATCGACCGAAGCTGTTCGGTGACATTGGCGCTTGAACTTTCAATGGACGGGCGATCTTCGTGCCAAACTCGCGCCAGGTGTTGCAGCAAATCTCGGAACCCCGGACGACCGTACCGATTATCCGGCGGGAAGTAGGTTCCACCAAAGAAGGGCTTTAATTCCGGCGTCAGCCAGACGGACATTGGCCATCCGCCGCTTCCCGTCGTCGCCTGGACAAAGAGCATGTAAATGCGATCAACATCCGGCCGTTCTTCTCTGTCCACCTTAACGGGCACAAAGTAGCGGTTCAAAACCTCTGCTGTGTTCGGGTCCTCAAACGACTCATGCGCCATGACGTGACACCAGTGGCACGTGGAATAACCGACGGACAGAAAGATCGGTTTATCTTCGCGTTTTGATTTCTCGAAAGCCGCTGAGCCCCAGGGCAGCCATTGGACAGGATTTTGCGCATGCTGTCGTAAATACGGGCTCTTCTCGTCAATCAGCGCGTTTGTGTACACCTCCTACTATGGCAATCACGAACGCGAAGGTCGTTCGCTACGCAGTGCGCTGCCGATGATAAGCAACAAGGTCGAGCGGCGGTGGAGTATAGTTCATCGCTCTCAGAAACCCCGATACCTGGCCGCGGTGGTGTGTCGAGTGGTTCACAACGTGAGACAGGAGTGGACCCATAAAGAATGGGTCCACTCCTGTCCTTTCAAATCCTTATAGGTGATCATCTCTGTCGCGTCCGTTGCTCCCGCTAGATACCGCCGCCACTGATCGTGCAACACGGGCCGGTGCTGGCTGAGGAATTCGAGATCGTGAGCGCCTTTCTGTGAACGTGGAGGCGGTGGAATCTTTTTGAACCGATTGAGCCAGATCATCTCCGACCAGAACAGATGAGCCAGCGTGTCGATGACCGTTCCATCGGCGGTCTTGAAATCGCGCGTCAGCTCATCGGGAGAAAGCTGTTTCGCGGCATCAAGCAATCTGCTCGTCGCCCAGAGTTTGTACTCCCAATGCTGTTGCATCACTTCAGGCGAAACGGACATGGCCATTAGATCTGCGAATACGACGTTGGAGTCAGAATGAGATTCGTGACGTTCGACACGGTGGCTTCGTAATTGAATTGCGGAGAGGCCGCAAGCTTCTTCCACTCTGGACTCGAGAAGAACGCATCCCACTTCGCATTGAGCTCACCCAGATCGGGATAGCTCAACATGTAAGTCAGGTTCGGCAAGCGCGGCCCGATCAAAGTATCGCCAAAGAAAACCTGCCAAAAGCCCGATTTTCGGAAAATATCGAACTCCCCACTGTGGAACATCGCAACCTTCGTACGATGCGCTTTAAAGCTCGGGCTTTCATAGGTTCTTAACTGAAAAACGCGTTTGCCCTTTTCCGCGGTGACGGGAGGAACAACGAGCTTGGGCCATCCTTCGAACGCAATCATGAGCGAACTCTCCATGCGTTCATAGGCAGGTTCCCTCGCCGGTGCACCGAGAAAAGCTTCACCCGCCCGCATGTAATCGTCTTGTTGCGCCAGCCGCGACTCGGCATTCGCCAGCAGATCAAGAGAGGTCGACGGAATCAACAGATAGAGCGCAGGAGTATTCGGGCCGAGTGTAAGTGTGAAAGCTCCAATCGGCTTGAGGCCCAGCTTATTCAAGCCGGGAATGAAAGTCTCGGCCATGAACTTTTCCACCAGCTTCGGCTGCGATCCTGATCGGAGCTGGTACCGCCGGAGCTCGTAGTATTCCCGTTGGCCGTTCGAAGTCTCGGCTGCACCGCCGGCTGACGCGGCTTGGGTATTCTCGAGAGCAAGTGTCGATGCCGCCAAAGATGAATTGAGAAAAGTTCGCCTTTGCAAGGTGTCGTGTTCCTCCGTTTCCGCTGTTATTTTAACGGCTCGAGCTTCGGAAGCGGATGGAGTGCCTTCGAACCGAGCCAAGCTTCTCGAAAGCCCTTTATCTCCGGCGTGATTGGCAGTCCAGCCTCTTCGAAGGTGACGATCTCGACCTGGGGATCTTCCGCGACCCTGACACGTGCATCGCGTTCTCCGCCGCGAGTTTGTACCCGAAGCGTCAGATCATCTCCGAGCTTGTGTTTGCTTAATAAATTATCCACGGTCGTGTCGGATCCGATTGCGTTGCCGTCGACCGAGAGGATGCGGTCGCCACGCTCTAGACCAGCGCCGTAAAGAGGCGAGCCCTGGGCGGTTGCTGATTTGATCTCTCCTCCACCAGGGGAAAAGGCGATCTGTTCTTTGCCCCACCACGCCTTTCCGCTGTGTGCCTTTCGAAGGACCAGGCCGGCGGCTCCAACCGCCTTTTTGTAATCAAGAGGTTCTTTGCCTGTGACATGGCGTTCGAAGAACTGTCTGGCGAAGGCTGAATCCCCGGTTGTTTCCGCAAGGGCGCGCTCCAAATCAGCGAGCGTATACGGCCGATCCGCGTCGGGATGCTCGTGCCACACCGTGCGCATCCAATCGTCCAGACTGTTGCCTCGGAACTGCTCCCGAATGATCAGATCCAGCCCGAACGCAAGCGCCTGACCGTAGGTGTAATACGAGATGTAGGTATTGCCGAAATTGCGCTCGTCAATGGAAGTAGCCGCGTCTACGAAGGGGGCCATGCGGCTCATCTCGGCGGGGCTATGAACCAGTCGGCCCGGTGAGTTGAGCACCGCATTCACGGCGTTACCCATACTCCGCGCGAACTGGCTCAGCTTCGATATCCCCGACCTTTCGAGTGCGAGCGGGCCATAGTAGTTGGTGAAACCCTCGGCAAACCATAGCTCACCCGACATGTTGGCCTTTTCGTAGTCGAACGGCTCGAGCGTCTTTGGCCGCAAGCGCTTTACGTTCCAAGAATGGAAGAACTCGTGCGCCGCCGCTCCAATCATGCCCTCTCCACGCCCGCCGATCACATCACCTACCCCCGTGATGACTGTGGAGTCTCTATGCTCCATCCCGTCGAAGAATGCATACGGGAGAACGTCGAGCAGGAATGTATATGTGCCGTTGTGGTACTTGGGCAGGGCGCCGAATACGCCCTCTTCTTCGAGCACGACCGCTTGACACATCTGCGCGAACTTCGCTGCCTCGGCGGGCGTTCCGGTGTGGTGGAGTGCTACTCGAAATCTGGCATCCTCGGTTCTCCATTCGGGTGTGTCGTGGACGCTCAACTCAGCGGGGCCGTCCATGAGGCGATCCAGATTGGGCGCAAACCAGCCGCCATCCTTTTGGGGGACTAACTGCGTCGCGATTTTCCAGTTCTTTCCTTCCGGGATGACGAAGTGTACAGTTACGGGCGCTTTCTCCAAGCCGCGCGCCCACACCAGCGTCGCCGGCATGTTGAGGTGAGCATGGGTTTCGTCGATCCCGGCATACGTGCCGTCCGTGCGGTCTCCGAACAGCGTGTAGTGGAATCGAACAGTCCCTTTGTGACCCTCGACTCTCCAGGTCGATGGATCAATCTGTATCGGCTTTAGTTCGCGTCCGTCCCCGTCAGTCACGCGCACAGAGTAAACGTTCTTGGCGAATTCGTGAAGCGCATAGCGGCCTGGCGAAGCCCTGCTCATCAGGACATCGAGAGCCGACCCGGGCACACCCTCAAAGACCGCTTCCACTTCGGCTTCATGGTGCACCGCATTCGGAAAACTTAGCTGGTAACGAACGGTCGGTTCGGATAACAACGGTAAAGCTGCGAAAACAAGGAGGTAACGGCTCAGCAATAACTGATTCCCTTCGAGGTTCGAAGAACGCGGGAAGTATAGCAATGAGTTCGGATGATATTCTGAGTGAGGTTGACCCCTATGCGGGCCGGTAGCTCAGTTGGTAGAGCATCGCACTTTTAATGCGGTGGTCGCGGGTTCGAGCCCCGCCCGGCTCACAAGCCCCGCAGAGTTGAAGTTCAAGCCGTTTCGAATTGGCACTACCTCGTACCGTGGAAACGGCGGCCGATCGCCACGAATCCCAGCAAGCTCGCTCCCAATAATACGAGCGACTGTGGTTCAGGAACCTCCGAGAGGATGACGGGAGTGGTGCCATCTGCTTCAAACAATTTGAAACCGAAGCTCGTTATACCTGAACCGCCGTGGGGATTCCCGCCACTCGCGCTGGCAGCAGCCTGGACAGAGTCGATGAACGTAAAGCTTTGACCGAGCATAAATGGAACCATCCCGATAGCGTGCGGTCCGAATGTGCCAAATGAGCCGGTGCACGTAGCAGGGCCACGGTTAGCATCTGCCACACAGTTCTCCGATAGCGAACCGACCGTCGTGGCACTAGAAGCAGCCTAGGAAGCGCCGCTTAAAGAATTGTCTTCGTGAAAGGATAGGAAACCGGAACGCACCGGACCTGCGGTCGACAAAAGTAAAGTGCTGGTTCCCGAGAACGTCGAAGAAGCGACACCCGTGATGATTGCGTTACCCATGGAACCGTTGAACGAACTGTCAATTGAAGTCGGTGTCCTCGAGAGTGTATAGGAGATCGAGGCGAAAGCGGTACCATTTAGCGGTCCAGAACCTGGAGCACTGCAGGAGCTCGGATCCGTGCGTGAAACGTCCTGATCAGTGGTCCGACAAAATCCGCCTGAACGCATGGGTCCCGTCACGAAGGCCGTCAAGAACAAGCATCGCGAAAAAGAAAGTCTCATGTCGTCTCTTGCTCGATCTCGCAGTATTCAGCTGATCAATTCAGGCGTATTGAATCCGTGGGCTACGGCCTTGCGTAACTCTTCGGAAGTGGCATTTAGCCCGGCAAGAAGAGGTTGCATTGCGACGGTGGGGACGCTCCGAAACGGCCGCTCTCCCCAGGGCATTTCGATCAAGCGTGCAAATTCGTGAACTACGCGTTCCACTCCTGGGGTATCAGGCGAAGTATTCGCCGCATCAAAAACGTTTTTTACTCGATCGAAGTAATTGTTTTCGTCCCCATACCGGGCCGTTCGCTCCTTGTCATCGGGGCTGGGCAAATGGTCCAGAATCGGAGTTCTGTGGATGCCGGGCTCTACGATGACCGAATCTATGCCAAAAGGTTTGAGTTCGAAGCGATATGCGTCCGCCAATGCCTCCAGGGCAAATTTGCTCGCACCATAGACCCCGAAATAGGGAACGGTCACGCGGCCTGCCGCCGAACTCACGTGGATCAGCAGGCCTTCGCGCTGCTGGCGCATGGAAGGGAGAACGGCGCGGTTTACACGGACTACTCCAAATAGATTGACTTCGAAAAGCTGCTTCCATTGCGAGACCGTATATCCCTCAGTGACTCCGAGTGCGGCAATTCCCGCGTTGTTGATCACAACATCGATTCGGCCGCACTTGCCGATGATCCGATCGACAGCCCTCTCGACCGATTCATCACTCGTGACGTCAATCTCCTGTACAAACAGAGGTAAATCTTCCTGCCTGGCCATGTGCTCCAAAGCTTGTTTGTGTCCGGCATTCTTGCCGGAACAGTCGCGCATGGAGGCGAAAACGGTGTACCCCTTCCTCCCAAGAGCTTCTGCGGTCCCTCGCCCAAACCCTGTGCTCGAACCCGTGATTAGAACGACCTTACCCGTTGGCATTCCAAGACTCTATCTCAACTCGAAGCTGCCACGTTACTCCCTTCAGACCCTTTCGGCTTAGCGTCTGCGCTATCTTGTATTTTCCGTACATTCGCATAACGACCCCCTCGATTCCCTGTCGAAAACGAGAGCTACCTTCAGCGAGGATCCGATCAGGAATGAGTTCGAGATTAATACTGTTTTGCACCTTTGCGGCAGGCTTATGGGCAGCCGAATACTCGCCCTCCACGTTTCAAGCCCTTAAGTGGCGGAACATCGGGCCGAACCGGGGAGGCCGTTCTCTCACGGGATCGGGATCTTCGACGCGGCCGAACGAATATTATTTCGGAGCTGTGGGCGGCGGACTCTGGAAAACGACGGACGGCGGCACAAGCTGGAAGCCCGTCACGGACGGCCAGATTACGAGTTCTTCTGTAGGCGCGGTAGCGGTTTCGGAATCGAATCCTGACATTGTTTACATCGGCACCGGCGAAACGGAGCTGCGTGGCAACATCATGCAGGGTGACGGAGTTTATAAGTCCACTGATGCGGGCAAGACCTGGCACAAGGTGGGCCTCGGGAACACACAGGCGATTGCAAGAATCCGCATCGATCCCAAGAATCCGGACATCGTGTATGTCGTTGCACTCGGTCACCCGTATGGGCCGAACGAGGAGCGCGGCATCTTCCGTTCGCAAGATGGCGGTAAGACTTGGAAGAAGGTTCTCTAGCGCGACGACCATTCAGGCGCCATCGACCTCGCGCTCGATCCGCACAATTCCAAAGTCATGTTCGCCTCGTTATGGGATGTGCCAGGCTGATGAAATGGTCATCGCGATTCGAAAGATCAACAAAGAAACTAAAGAGCGGGCCGAGAAAAGCAAAGACGAAAACGTTGCTGCCGCCGGTGCATCTCTTCGCGACAAGCTTTCGACCATAGAGGAAGAAATCTATCAGGTGCGCAACCGCGCCAACGAAGATCCTTTGAACTTCCCAAATCAAGCTGAACAATCAAATAGCCGCGCTCGCTCGCGCAATCGAGACCGGCGATTATCCGCCGACAGCTCAGGAATACGAAGTCTTTAAAGTTCTTTCGGCTCGCCTCGAGGCCATTGTCACCCGATATGAGCAGACGCTCAAGAATGACCTGAGCCGACTTAACACGCTTCTCGTATCTCACGGCAGCGCGGAGATCAAGCCTCCCGCCGTCAGCAACCTGCCGACCCAATGAGCGCAGAGTCGCAAGATCCCGGGGAAATGGGATTTTGCCGACGCCGCCTTGCCACCAAGTGTGGTAGCATCCGGCCAGCGGAGGAAAACAAGAATGGGCCATTGTTCCCGACGTAATTTCCTGAAAACCGGAGTTGCCCTCGCGCAGTTTGCGGGCGTGGCAAGCCTCCCGATCAAGGGGGCAACCCAAACAGCAACGGATTGGGTGACGCTCGGAAATTCCGATCTCAAGGTGACGCGACTTGCCTTCGGAACCGGAACCCGCAGCGGGCAAGTGCAGCGTGATCTGGGACAGGACCAGTTCACGAAATTAGTGCGCTACGCGTACGATCGCGGTATCCGCTTCTTCGAAACCGCCGAATCGTATGGAGAGATGCATAAGATGCTCGGAGTGGCCTTGAAGGGTATTCCGCGCGATAGTTACCGCCTCATGTCGAAAGTCACAACGACTCATGAGGGTGTCGATCCGCAAGCAAAGATTGACGAGCTTCGAAAGCTGGCGAACACGGACTACTTTGACGTGTTGCTGCTCCATTGGCAGCACGTTTCGTCGTGGCCCACGGACAGTGCCCGCTGGGAGGACGGCATCGCGGAGGCGCAGTCCAAGAAGGCTGTGCTCGTGCGCGGTGCATCGGTCCATGGACTTCCCGCGCTGCGTCGAGTGCCGGAAACCAAGTGGCTCCAGGTGGCAATGATCCGGATGAATCACAAGGGCACGGCAATGGACGCGGAAGACTACAATACGAGCGGCCCGGGCAATGTGAACGAAGTCGTTAGCCAGGTAAAGCAAGTCCGCCAGAATGGCCTCGGCGTTATCAGCATGAAACTTGTGGGAGAGGGCAGATTCACCAATCGTGAGGATCGTCAGGCTGCAATGAGATATGCATTCAAGAACGCCGGCGTAAACTCTGTCACGGTAGGGTACAAGAATACTGGTGAGATTGACGAGGCTATAGAGAACCTGAATCTCGCTCTTGCGTAGGCAAAGATCGCGTTCAACAATCCGTCGCTAGCCTGCTCTTTTTGCGAGGTGCAGGTCTCGGGCGTGGCATCTATACTGCACCCGATGGTACTCGTCTTCGACCTGAACGGAACGTTGCTGGACAATAGAGCCGTCCAGCCTGCCCTCAGGTCTATTTTCGGTCGTAAGCTGAGTTCCGAAGAGTATTTCACGCGCGTTCTGGAGTATTGCATGGCTGTGACGCTGACCGGGCAATACCGCAGCTTCAGCGATATTGCGCTCGCGGTGCTTGGTATGGAAGCCGATGCACGCCGAGTTACGCTGACGGAAGGCAGCACAAAACGTGTTGCGGCCGATCTGAAGAGTTTACCCGCATTCTGCGATGTCAAACACTCGCTCCGGCGATTGCGGAAAGCAAACTTCCGATTGGCAGTCTTGACGAACTCAGCC
Source organism: Bryobacteraceae bacterium (assembly GCA_045807925.1). Classification (GTDB taxonomy): domain Bacteria; phylum Acidobacteriota; class Terriglobia; order Bryobacterales; family Bryobacteraceae; genus Bog-105. Next base: position 18,097 of record JBJMGK010000045.1, read on the forward strand.
TCCGAGGATGCGCGGGAGCAACTTAACTCTGCCGGCTTAGGTGAATACTTCGACACCGTTTTGTCGGTAGCGGAAGTTCGCCGTTTCAAACCTTCACCTGAGCCCTACGCTCTCGCGGCCAACTCACTTGGTGTTCAACCCTACGAGATCTTACTAGTTGCAGCTCATCCCTGGGATCTCATGGGTGCGGCAGCGGCCGGGTGCCGAACAGCTTTCATTCAGAGACCCGGGAAAGCACTCTTCCCCGGTGCTCTCAAGCCGACGTATGTGGCGCGTGATCTGAACGATCTCGTTGCCCAGTTGAGCTCGGCGAGTGGCCAAAGTAAATGGCGCGTCGTTCCGGCGCTTGCGGCAGTAAGCGCGCTCTCGGCCCTCGCTCTCCTTGCAGGATCTATGCGATCTCGCGCAAGTCACAACTAAGATTCGCGCATCGCGACCGCTACAGTGCAAGACCTGAGTCCGAGCCGCTCAGATTCCGAGGGCATCGATCCCTCGACTGGTGCAAGAATCGAAAGAGGAAATTGCACGCGAGTTTTGCCACTTCATCAAACCAGGTCGAATCCAATCTTCTTCAGGGCGGCTGTTTGTTACCTGCTCGCTTCCCGCCTGAAGGTTTGTATTAGGGCAAAAGCGGCATAGGAGCGCATCAATGGAAGACAAAAAAACACACTTGAATGGAAAGCCCGCCTCTGGGCGCGATGGCCAATCCGAGACGTTGACCACGCGCCAGGGACATCCGATTCACGATAACCAGAACATGCGGACGGTTGGATCCCGCGGTCCGACAACCCTGGAAAACTATCAGTTTCTTGAGAAGATCACCCACTTTGATCGAGAGCGGATTCCGGAGCGCGTTGTGCACGCACGCGGGGCTGGTGCGCACGGATACTTCGAGGCATACGGCACCGTCGGTAAAGAACCGATCGCGAAGTACACACGGGCGAAGCTGTTTCAGCAAAAGGGGAAGCGTACGCCGGTGTTCGTTCGTTTCTCTACCGTGGCCGGAGCAACGGGTTCTCCCGAAACCTTGCGAGATCCTCGCGGCTTTGCCGTCAAATTCTACACAGAAGATGGTAACTGGGATCTGGTCGGCAACAACCTGAAAATCTTTTTTATCCGCGATGCCATCAAATTCCCCGATTTCATACACTCTCAGAAACCGGACCCGGTGACCAACATCCAGGATCCGCGTCGCATTTTCGATTTCTGGAGCCACACTCCGGAAGCCATGCACATGGTCACCTGGCTGTTCAGTCCCTGGGGTATCCCCGCTAACCACCGCTTCATGGAAGGTTCCGGCGTAAATACGTACAAGTGGTACAACAGCGACGGCGAAGGCGTGCTCATCAAGTATCACTGGGTTCCGAAGCAGGGCGTGCGCAATCTGACTGCGGCGCAGGCGGCTGAGATCCAGGCAAAAGATCACAACCATGCGACCCGCGATTTGTATGAGGCCATTGAGCGCGGCGAGTATCCCGAATGGGAACTGAACGTCCAGATCATGTCGGACGGAGAGCATCCGGAACTCGATTTCGATCCGCTTGATGACACCAAAATCTGGCCCCAAGATCAATTCCCGTTCCTTCCTGTCGGGCGGATGGTTCTGGACAGAAACCCGGTCAATTATTTCGCCGAAGTGGAACAGTCTGCATTCGGAACCGGCGTTCTGGTCGATGGACTCGATTTTTCGGACGACAAGATGCTGCAGGGGCGAACGCTCTCCTACTCGGATACCCAGCGGTATCGCGTAGGCCCCAACTATCTGCAGGTGCCGATCAATCGGCCGCAAGTGCCCGTTGCCACTAACCAGCGTGACGGCGCGATGACCACTCAAGTGGACTTCAGCCCGAATCCGCACATCAACTACGAGCCGAGCTCCCTCGGCGGGTTGAAGGAAGCTCCTTCCTCCGGCAAGCATCATACGCCGTTTGTTCAGGGCAACGTGGTGCGGCAGAGAATCGAACGCACGAACGATTTCAAACAGGCAGGAGAACGCTACCGTTCGTATGAAGAGTGGGAACGTGAAGAGCTCGTCAACAATCTGGGTGCCGGTCTAAGCGGTTGTCGAAAAGACATCCAGGACAAAATGATTGAGATGTTTACGCAATGCGATCCGGACTACGGCAAGCGCGTGCGTGAGAGCATGACCAAACATATGGAAAAGATGAAGAGCATGCCGGAACCTGCTCCGATAGCCTGACAAAACGTAAACCGTTTGATTGGCAGGATGGGTCGCGTCCTGCCAATCAACCGAGCATCAAACTGCTTTTTGCGGCCGGTGCTGCAGACCTTCGCCTCTTCTCCTGCGAATGCGGGATTATTCGACGAGACCGAAGGCCAAGACATTCGAACCAGCGGCTACCGCGATGTACTGCTTCTGATCGAACGAGTACGTCATAGGAGACGCCCGCCACTCCTCATTGAGCGGAAACTTCCACAGAAGCCGTCCATTGCTTGCATCGGCGGCAACAAGCTCTCCCGTTTCCGAACCGAATATCACCAGGCCACTGGCCGTGGCGAGCGTTCCACCCCAGGACTGCGCAGGGCCCGGCTGAGGCAACTCCCAAATAGTACGACCCGTGTGAATATTCAGAGCTCTTAGGATCCTTTCCGGGGTCGGATCCGGCGCGATGCTTTGAGAGCCGCCGAGGAAGGTCTTGCCCGCCTCCCACTCGCTGCCCTGTGACTTTTTGTAGATACTGCATTTCTCGAAGGTCTGAAAGTAGAAAACTCCGGAAGAAGGATCGAAGGAAGGTGAATACCAATTGGTGGCCCCGTCCTGGGAGGGACAGACCTTCGTTCCCTGCGCGGTGGGTATCTGGTTCGGCAGTTTGATAGGACGCCCGTCGGCACCAATGCCGCTCGCCCACGTGAGATTCTTCAGAAACTGCTGAGCGAGGAGAAGCTTCCCATTCGTTCGATCCAAAACATAGAAGAAGCCGTTCCGGTCCGCATGCAGCAACAGCTTCCTTTCGATCCCCTGCCAGAGCTGATCCGTCACGATGGACGTTTCGGTCGAGTCCCAGTCCCACAAGTCGTGCGGAGTGAATTGGTAGTGCCACTTCAGCTTGCCCGTCTTTCGATCCAGAGCAAGCATGGAATCGGAGTACAAGTTGTCACCTTGCCTCAGATCGCCGTTATACTCCTCGCTTGGATTTCCGGCGGGCCAGAACACGGTATCGAGTTCTGCGTCGTAGCTGCCAGTGAACCAGGTGGGCGCTCCGCCATGCGCCGGCTCTCTGCCTTGCCATGACTCGAATCCAGGTTCGCCGGCCTTCGGTACCGTATTGAAGCGCCAGGCTTCTTTTCCCGTCGCTTGGTCAAAAGCCACCACGACACCGTTTGCGCCGTGCTCACCTCCGCCTACACCTGCAACCACCAAGTTGCCCGCTGGTAGTGGAGCGGAGGTGGAGAAGTAGTTCTTGCGCCAGTCCGCGATCTCCGACTCCCAGAGCAGATCGCCGGTCATTCGGTTCAAGGCAACGACATGGGCGTTGTCGGTTTCGAGGAAGAGACGGTCCCCGGCAACTGCCGCACCACGATTGCTGGCTCCGCCCGTAGTCAGGCCCTTTTCGCGCGCCTTCTCCCAATGCCAGACCTGACGCCCGGTGCCGGCATCGAGCGCGTAACATTGATTCGCGGCAGTGACGTACATAAGGCCGCCGGCTACCACCGGAGTCATTTGCAATCGCCCCGCGTGTGGCACCGTGAATATCCACTGGGGCGCGAGTTTCGAAACGCTTTGCTTGTTGATCTGCGTCAGCGTCGTATAACGATTGCCTCCGGTCTCTCCGTTGTACGTTGGCCAGTCGGCATCAGAGGTTACCTCACGAAACCCATCCTGAGAGCGACGAAGGAGATGAACTCGTTTGTCTCGAGTAAGCAGTTGCAGATCATCGAAGCCTTCGCCAAGCACTTCTCCTCGCAGTCGGTTCCCATTCGTCATGCTCACGTCTCGCTCCGCGGCTGGGGACGCTACGTCTTTCTGCACGAGCCGCAGATAGGCTATGAGCTTGCCGAGCGAAGGCTCAGCGACCTGGTTTGGCGGCATGCCCCGAGAGGGGAGCCCATTGTGGATGAGAGCGACAAGTTGGTCATCGCTGTATCGGGGCAATCTGCCCACGATCGATGGCCCCATTTCGCCGCCCTTCGCATCTGCACCGTGGCATCTCGCACATACGGTCTCGAATGTTTGCCTTCCAGGGTCGATGGATTGCGCTGACATCGCCGATGATACAAGCAGCGAAACAGCTAGGATTTCGATGGACAATAAACGCGGTCCGAGACTCGTTCCGGTATGGAGTCTTCTACACGGACCGAACACGAAATCAGCTTTCGAGCGCTTGTAGACAACTTCTCCACTAGAGACGATCATCGGCGTTCGAATGGACTCTCCGTATAGACTCGTCTTTCGGAACATCGCCTCTGTACGCAAGATCAGCTTGTCCCTCCGCGAACGCACATGCCGATGATGCCGCTAGTCCAATAGCTCCGAAATTTCGGTGCAAGAAGGGTCTTCGATTCATAGCCGCCTATCAAGTAAATCATTATCAGCTTCCGTCAGGATGCGATCTTGTACTATCGTGCTTAACTCCAGTTGAAGAAGTTCATGTATGAATAGCTCGACAGTAGCGAACGAGGTCCAGATTCGGCGGGCCTCGCGAGAGGACGCCGCCCTTTGTGGCCGCATCTGTTACGAAGCGTTTACGGCTATCAACGAACAGCACCGTTTCCCGCCGGATATTCCTTCCCCAAAGATCGGGATCGGCCTCCTCGAGATGCTTTTCGCCCACCCAGGCTTCTACACCGTAGTGGCGGAGATCGATGGCCAGGTCGTCGGAAGCAATTGTCTCGACGAGCGTTCGGCCATTGCAGGGGTGGGGCCGCTCACCGTCGCGCCAGACGTGCAGAATCGGTCCGTGGGACGGATGCTGATGCAGGCTGTCATTGATCGTGCTTACGAGCGTTCGTTTCCGGGAATAAGACTTGTGCAGGCGGCATTCCACAGTCGCTCCCTTTCCTTGTACACGAAGCTCGGTTTTGACGCGCGGGAGCAACTCTCGGTTGTGCAAGGTGCCCCGATCGGGAAGGTGCCCGATGGATGGAAGGTTCGAAGGGCAACCGAAGGCGATCTTGGTCAAGCAGCGCAGCTCTGCGAAGCCGTACATGGCCACCATCGCTCAGGCGAACTGCGCGACGCCATGCGTCAAGGCATTGCCTCGGTTGCCGAGCGCAGAGGTCGAATTACGGCTTACTCGAGCGGGCTGGGATTCTATGGACATTCGGTCGCGGAGTCTAACTTGGATTTGCAGGCTCTGATCGGAGCGGCTGACGAATTCAGTGGGCCAGGTATTCTCGTTCCCACGCGCAACTCATCGCTTCTTCGCTGGTGTCTCGAAAACGGACTTCGCATTGTGGAACCCATGACGCTGATGACCATGGGACTGTACAACGAACCGAAAGGAGCTTATCTCCCTTCGATCGCTTTCTAGCAGTAACCCGAGATTCGAACACGAGGAGACCCGCATATGAACAGACTGGGAGGGAAGTGTGCCCTGATCACCGGCGGCACCAGCGGTATCGGTCTTGAAACCGCCAAGCTTTTTGCCGCGGAAGGAGCGCGCGTAGCGGTAACGGGAACAAACCCAAAATCCCTGGAATCGGCTGCGGAGCAACTCGGTACCGGCGCCATGGTGATTCCTTCGAATGCGGCCGACGTTGCTGCGCAAGCTGAACTTGCCGAGCGCATGCGAGACCTGTTCGGCAAGCTGGATGTGCTGTTCATCAATGCGGGGGTGGCTGAGCTGCGGCCAATTGCGCAATGGGACGAAACTGCGTTTGACAGATCGTTCGGGATCAACCTCAAAGGCCCGTTCTTTCTGATTCAGGCACTGCTGCCCATGTTCGCGAATCCGGCGTCGATTGTTCTCAACGGCTCGGTAAACGCGCACATCGGCATGCCCAACACCACGGTTTACGGCGCTTCGAAAGCAGCACTCATTTCTCTGACACGCACGCTCTCGGGCGAGCTCATAGGGCGGGGCATTCGGGTGAATGCCATCAGCCCGGGCCCGGTCTCAACTCCGCTCTACGGCAAGCTGGGCTTTTCGGAACCGGATCTCAAGAATGTAGCGGCTTCCATTCAAAGCCAGGTCCCTACTGGCCGGTTTGGCACGGTCAGCGAGATCGCTCACGCCGTCCTCTACCTCGCCTCCGACGAATCCGCTTTCACCGTTGGTAGCGAACTCTTGATCGACGGTGGGATGTCAGCTATTTAGACGCTTGCCGCGCGGCAGATAGCGGGGTGCACCGTAGCGATCGGGACGATTGCCCGATTGATGCCACGTCGCGGGCGTTCCGTAAGGGTCTTCCACGGCGTTCATCATCTCGTAGAGACGAGCGCGCATATCGTCGGCGTACCTGGCATATTTCGAGTCATGGATCGCGTTATGCATTTCTTCCGGATCGTCGTGCAAATCGTATAGCTCGTCTATATCGAATCCGTTGAAAACATATTTGTATCGATCCGTGATGGCGATGCGCTGTGTGTACAGAAACTCTCCGCCGTAGTAAGCGCACATGATCGCGTCTGGCCAGGATTCTGATCGCGGATCCGAGAATAGCGGCTGCAGGGCGCGTCCATCCCGAAACGGCAGGGGTTTGGCCGATGCCGCTTCCACGAATGTATACGCGAGGTCGTGAGTTTGTACCAGGCGATCCGTTCTTGAGCCAGGCTGAATGTGGCCCGGCCATCGCGCAATCAAAGGCACCCGATATGTCTCTTCGTAGGGAATCCACCCTTTAATCCACATCCGGTGGTTCCCGCACATATCACCGTGATCCGAGGTAAACGTAACGAGAGTGTTTGCCGCTTGCCCGGTTTCTTCGAGAGCATCCAGAATTCGCCCGACTTGCGCATCCAGTTGCTCGATATACGCGTAATAGCAAGCTCGGCCTTGACGATAGTCGTGTTCGGTGACCTCGCCCCAGGTCTCGGATTCGCGGCGGTGCATCCCCGGATTTCCTTCAAATCGGTCGTAAAAGCTCTTAGGTACCGGGATTGACTTGGGGTCGTAACGGTCGTAATACTTCTTGAGCGGGAAGTACGGATCGTGCGGTTCGACGAAATGAGTTTCGAGCAGCCAGGGTTTAGGCCCCTTTGCGAAACGCTTCATCATTCGTATGGCTGACTCGGCAACATACCACTCGTGCGTGGACTCCACCTCGCCTCCTTCGTAGCCCCATTCCGCTACCGGTTCGGCTCCAGGCCAGGCGAAGAAACGCAAGGGAGTCGTCTTGGCTTTTACTTTTGGCGATTCCACTCCATCCGGATTGAGTTCGTGACCGCGCAAGACGGCGGGATCACACCCGGCAACGGCAGACATCTCATACCCGAAATCGGCAGGGCAGCGGACCCAGCTGGCATGCCACTTCCCGACGTAGCCCATACGGTATCCGGCATCCCTCAGACGATGCGAGTAGAGCACGACATCGGCGTTCATATCCCGATGAACGGAAGGAGCAGAATGGATCTGGTTGTAGACGCCATTGTGCCAGTGATAAGCACCGGACAGCAGCATGGCGCGGGCGGGGCAGCAAACAGCGCTCGGAGTATAGCTGCGATCGAAGAGCATCCCAGCCTTGATCAGCCGGTTCAAATTCGGAGTTCGGCAGAGGGACCGGTTGCCGATGCTGGCCCAGATCTGCTGATCCGACATGATGTGGAGGATATTCGGCTGTGGCCGTGGCGTCTCAGCCGCACCGGCGAGGATGCCCGTTCCGACGGACTGAGCGAGAAAGTGACGGCGATTCATTGTTGTCCCTGGGGCTTTCGGCGAACAGCCGTCATTCGGACGGGACTACTGGCTGCTACTGCCGTTTGCCGTAACATCAACGCTATCGACAGTACGGGCCGGGTCGCGCGACACGCCGATCACCATGAATTCGAGCGGTTCGCTTCCTGTGTTCTTGAAGGAGTGCACTTCATTCAGGCGAAGTGGAATTGCGTCGCCTGAATGAATCGAGACCGTTTCGTCGGCGCCTCCCTCTGTCGGGACGCTAAAGCTGCCCTGTCCGGAAACGACGTAGAAGACCTCGGCGACTTCTCGATGCATATGCTTACCGACGGAGCTGCCGGGCGGAAGAACGAGGTCGTCGACGTATGCCCAGGGGCTGCTGAAGTTCTGCGGTTGAAGCGCGCGCCTGTATTGAACGGTGCCCGTACCGCCATTCATCGCCTGCACGGGTCGGAGCAGCGAATGGTTAAGGGTCATGGTGACGAAGTACGGTATCGGGTCAATGACAGCCACCTTCTCCATCGTGTCGTTCATGTTGTACGAGCTGTTTTTGCCGCGAATAGACGAGACACTAATGTTCATCCATTCGATCGGCTTGTCTGTCGCGTTGTAGAGCGCGTGAGAGTGGCCCAATGGGCAGAGTGCGCCTGCCGGGCCCTTCAAGGTGGAAGTGCGGCCATCAACCGTAAATTGGGCCTCACCGTCCAGGATGAAGTACATCTCGTCATCGAAGTAATGCAGGTGGTTACCTGCGCCGCTGTGCGGATTAAGAATGCCGCGATGGAAGAAGTTCAGGTTCGTTTCAAGCGAGTGTTCGCTGAGGAGAGCTGTGTAATTGAGAGTGCCGGCTCCACCGTGTACTGCTTTGGCGACCTTGAATTTACTCGGATCCGTGTGTGCGAGCCTTTGAGAAAGGGATTCCAGTCCAAACAGCTGGACGGCCGTCAGGAGAAGAAGACATGTTCTTTTCATTGCTTATCTGGTCTGCAAATCATCTATTGACGCACACTCGGCTTAGGCGATCGAAGCGTCCGGATTCGGAAGCATGATATCTCGCACACGTCCGGCAAGCTCGTGGCAGGCCTCGACAAACTGGCGGAGCGTTCGTAGCGTCGGCGCATAAGAATCAAACTCCTCGGTCGAGAGTCCGTTTTCTTCGTACGCTCGCTTGAAATCGGGAAACTTCCGCAGCAACTCCGTGACGGTTTTTTCATCTACCGGTTCATCGATGCGCGGGACGATATTTACATCACTCGCGTTGAACCGCACTTGCCATTTCCATGGCGGCGAGATGACCACATCGCCGCCGATGAACTCGCTCCAATGCATATGATTCCGGAATGCGGCGGATAGGAGGCGAATTCGATAGCCTCGCTCGCGGAAAATCCTGTAGGCCTTCTTGAAGACGGCGACACCGGCCCACTCCAGGTGGCCAGGATTGAGAGTGATATCGCGTTTCTCCGCAACCACCTTGAGCCAGTCGTCCAACCGTCCGACCATGATGGTACAGACGGGCCCCATCGTCGAGATGTCTTTTCCTTCCGCTTCTCTCCTCTTCAACCCACGTTCAACGGCTTCCGCCACTTGAATACATTGCGGAAGCGTGAATGACACCGTAGCGTTGATGCTGATGCCGCGGTACGTCAGTTCTTCAATGGCGAGCACACCCGCCGAGGTCACAGGGACTTTCACAATCATGTTCGGTCCCAGAGCGTCGAAGTCGACACCCTGCGCCACGATCGCTTGTGGGTCGCGGTATAAGCGGGGATCCGTTTGAATCGACAGTCTGCCGTTACGACCGCGATGTTCCTCGAACACGTTTCGCAGAAGTTTGGCGCGCGTGGCGGAGATCTCCCGGACAACGGCCCATCCGATTTGGTCCTCCGTAGCGGTCGGCATTTCACGGGCGAGAGCAGATATTCTCTCGTTCCAGATCTGCCCTTCTTTCTTCAAGGTGTCGAGAACGATGACGGGGTTGCACGTGGCGCCCACTCCGCCGTGCTCAATGGAGTACGTCAACTCGGTCAAAGTGGCAGAGTCGTTCCAGAGACAAGTCCCTGTTGTCTGCGTCATTTTAAAGAGCGGGCTCTTGTAATCTGTCGCGTTCTCGATGCTTGCTAGGCTAGCCATTTCGGTAATCCTGAGGGTGATGAGGCCTTATTCAATCGGGTACATCAAAACTTTGAGCGCCTTCTTGTCGGTGCACAATTCGAAAGCGGTGCGCCACTCGGAGATTGGCAGCTTGGTAGAGACAAGATCATTTAGACGCACACTGCCCTGAGCGTAGATCTGCATCATGCGGTCCCATGTCTTGGCCGTATAGCAGATCGAACCGCGCATCGTGAGTTGCTTGTAGAAGATCAGATCGATCGGGAACTGGATTTCCCGACCGCAAATGCCAACCTGTGTGTATTGCCCTTTGGGCCGGAGAGATTCAAGGCAACCTCGAACCGACCCCGAGCTCCCCGAACACTCGAACGCAACATCTACGCCCTTGCCTTTTGTCTGTTCCCGCACGAACTCCGCCAGGTTTTGCTTCGATACATTCACTGTCGCGAACGCGCCGATACTCTTCGCCGCCTCAAGCCTTTCGTCGTCGCCGCCAGCTCCCGCCACGATCGTTTTCACGCCTTCCGCAACCAAAAGCTTCAGGCAGAGCAGGCCGATCGGACCTGGACCGGAAACCAGGGCGACATCTCCAAGGCGCACCTCGGAGATTTCTGTTACCGCTTGAACAGCGGCTGCGAACGGCTCGCTGAGAGCTGCTTCTTCCAAAGAGAAGCTGTCCGGTACGCGATAGACCTGATCAGGGCGAAGAAGCGTGTACCGGGTGAGTGCACCATTTACTCCATGCCCCATGCCTCGGCGATTTGAACAAAAGATGAAATACCCGGACCGGCAGTATTCACACTCTCCGCACGTCACTGCCGTTGCCCCGAGGCCAGTGGCACGCTCCCCCAAACGCACGGTCGATACGTTCTTTCCTATCTCGACAACTGTGCCCGAGAATTCGTGACCGAGGATGACAGGCGGGTAATTACGAAAGGTATCGTGCCAGACGTGGATGTCGGTCCCGCAGACACCGCAATAGCCGACCTCGAGTTTTACCTGATCGTCGCCGCATTCGGGCTCCTTCACATCAACAATCCCGACGTTACCTTCTCCGGGCGCAAATTTAACGACAGCTTTCATTGATACTTTCGGTTACTCGGAAGAATGCGAATGAGGATCGTTTCCAGTCGAAAGAAGCGCAGACCTGGTGCCCTGGTATCTGCATCACAGCGATACGTTCTCGCATGAAAATAAGCCGCGCTCTCACCTTGGAAAACAGTCAGATCAACAGCCTCCTCCGGAGCAAGTTCCCGTAAGAACTGGCATCAGGTGGAAGCTGTGGAGTCACTATACTGACTCCACAGCTTCATGGCAAGCGTTCTGTGCGTTCCACTTGCAGATTTAAACTTCGCTCGGCAACAGCACTCTGCGGGTGGAACCGCGGCTAGGGAAGCGAACGCCAGTAAGTCACGGTAGCCTTCTCGATCAGGCCATCGTGGGCCGCTTGATACGCCACCCATTCCTGGAAATGCGGCGCTTTGGTGTGCTCTTCGAGCGAAGTCTGGCTTCTGAATTCTTCGTAAAACATGAACTTGGTCGGATCCTCGGGAGCGCGGTGCAGCACATAATTCACGCAGCCCGGTTCCTTGCGGGTCGGAGCGACGAGCTTTTGCAGTTGCGTCGCAGCTTCTTCTTCCCGGCCCGCTGCAGCCTGCAAGTGGACGTTCAGAATGATGTGATCGTTAGGCATTGAGATCTCCTGAACCGCGAAGCGGTCGCAACCGAACTAAGTGGACTGGATCCAACCCTGCTTTGCGTCAGCATTGCCCGCGGAGTCTAGCCGCTGCATCTGTACATCGGAGAGCACGATCTTCAGAGCGGCTATATTCTCGTGGAGCTGGTGTTTCCTGCTCGCAGCAACAATCGGCAGGACGGATGGAGCACTCTGACGCATCCAGGCAATGATGACCTGATTGGGGCTGCAACCCGCTTCCGCGGCTATCTGTCGTAAAGCCTCCAGTCGCTCGTTCGCTTCGGGACCTGCAAACTGAACCGGCAGTTCACGGTCGGAACGCGTGTAAGCACCTCTCAGCAGCACCGAATAGGCAATCAGGGTTACTTCGTTACCGCCGGCAAAGTCCTTCATCTCGTCGCCGATGACGAGCTGAGGTCCAAAATCCGCACCATGGCGCGGCCGCAGATAGGTGTACCGCTGCTCAACCGCCGAGTATCCGGTCCAGCCCTTTTCGCGACTGATCGCGTTTGCTTCGGCGATTCGCCAGACGCGAAGATTGCTCGCACCGATGGCGCGGACCTTTCCCGCCTTGATCAGCCGATCGAAAGCCTGCATGGTCTCGTAGAGCGGTGTCTCGCGATCGTCCCGATGCGAATAGTAAAGGTCGATCCGATCCGTCTGCAAACGCCGCAGGCTTTTCTCGCACTCCCTTTCAATCTCGCCGGCGCTCAACCCACCCTGACACCCCGGGTAATCAAACGCGAGCTTCGTGCCGATAGCCACGCGGTTTCGATTATTGCGTGACTTGATCCATTCGCCGATGGTGGTCTCGCTTTCGCCGCCTTCGCAACCTGGAAGCCAACTGGCGTAGAAGTTAGCGGTGTCCAGAAACGTCCCGCCGTGCTCGGCGAAGTAGTCGAGAAGGCCGAAACAAGTCTCCCGGTCGATTTTGGTTCCGAACAGATCGGTCCCAAAAGCAAGAGCACTCACTTGGACGCCGGATTTACCTAGTTGTACTGTCTTCACTTTCCTCTATCTTCCCGGAGCAGTCTTGATCTGGATGTATCAGCGGGTGTACGTCGCGACGACTACGCCCACCAGCATGATCACGGCTCCGAGGACGTTCGTCAGCGTGATCTGTTGCACCGGGGAGCCAAGCCAGCCGAAGTGAGAGAGTATCATCCCGCCGAGGACCTGACCGGCGATGAGGGTAATGAACACGAAACGCGCGCCGACGTTGGGAAGCATCCAGGCAATAGCAAACACGAGGCAGGCGCCCAGTGCGCCAGCGGTGAGCAGGACAGGCGAGATGGTTTTCAAACCGTCCAATGCGCCGGTACGCCAGCCAGTCAGGCCAATCAGGATCGCCATAAAGGCGCCGATAGTCCAGAACAGCGCGTTTCCAACTCGCGGATTGCCGAGAGCGCTGCCAACGCGTCCATTCATGGCAAGGTGAACAGCAAGAATGATGCCCAGGAAAACCGTAAAAGCGTAATATCCGACCTTCAAACCCTAGCTCCTTATCGACGCATAGAATCAATTTGGACTTCTTGCCGGGCAAAAGCAAACCCGGTCCGAGTTCCCGCGTGAACAAATTTCCAAATTTGCCCCGATACGTAATATACTCACTCTTCGGTGAGTGTCAAGGGAGTTTCCACGGTGAAACAAAACGGAAGCGATCTGAAAGTTCAGAGTAGCCGCAAGACAGACAAGTACTGGGTTCCTGTTGTCGCGAAAACGATCGACATCCTGGATTGTTTTAGATCCGACCTTGAAGAGTTGACGCTCGAGCAGGTCGTCCAGCGAACAGACGTGCCCCATACCACGGCGTACCGCATCCTCCATACGTTGGTGTGTCGCGAATACCTCCTGCAATCTCGCCGGACTTATCGGTTGAACCGTTCTCGACGCCGGCTGAAGCTGGGCTTCGCCAATTTGAGTAAGCACGTTTCGCTTGCGGTAGAAATTGAGAAAAGCCTGCGCCACGCCGCCGCGAACGCCGGGATCCAGCTCCTGGTTTGGGATAACAACCGTTCTGCCGAAACCGCGATTAAAAATGCCGAAGCGATGGTTGAAGAGAAGGTCGACGTCGCCGTAGAATTCCAGCTTTTCGAGCAGAGCGCGCCCGTCATTGCGGACAGTTTTGCCCGAGCGCACATTCCTCTCATTTCCGTCGTGAATCCGCATCATGGCACGTACTACTTCGGCGTGAACAACTACCGCGCGGGTCATTCTGCGGGACGGCATCTGGCAGAGTACGCCGCGGAACGCTGGCACGGTAAACCCGACGCGGTGCTCTTGCTCGAATCCCCGCATGCGGGTAGAACGGTGCAAAGCCGGCTCATCGGCGTGGTTCAGGGCATAGAAGAACGTCTTGGCCGTCTCGGCGAAAAATGCGTACAGCACTTGGACGGCGGAGGAGAAAAAGCCAGTTCGAAAGCGGCGGTTGAGAGGTTTCTCGCGCGTAGCTCAGCAAAACGAATCTTGATCGCGGCCATTAACGACGAAAGCGCAATCGGAGCTGCCGAAGCCGTTCGGGACGCGAAGAGTTGCGATTTTGCCATTGTCGGCCATGGCGGGAGCGAAGAAATGATGCAGCTCGTGACTGATCCTCAATCGCCCTGTATCGGGACAGTTTCCTTCCACGCGGAACTCTATGGCCCCGATCTCGTGAAGTTTGCGATCGCAACCATTCAAGGAGAATCAGCGACGGCCGCGAGATACATCAGCCACGAGTTTCTGGGAAAGGCCGCTTTCGGTCGTTCGAATTGGGAGAAAGGATCCGAGAAAGCCGGTGCGGTCCTGCGCACCTCGTGAAGATCGGATAGCGAAATGGCTCAACAGACACGAAGAACATTTCTGCACGGCGCCGCTTGTGCCGTAGCTGCAGGAGCCGCACTGGCAGTCTCCCGCGAGTTCGCAGTTGCAGAGCCTTTAGGTGAGCCCATCGGTTTCCAGGGCTACGATGCCAGATTCCTGCTTACGAAAGATTGGCTCGGTGGATGGAAGCAACTGCGAGACATGGGCTTCCAGTCGGTCGATCTGGTCTCTTTCAAGGGCTACGGTTACGAAAAATCAGATTTGGGCAAGATGTCCGGCAAAGAGGTACGCCAAACTCTTGATTCGGTCGGAATGCTTGCCGAGAACTGCCAGTTCTACCACGCAGAGCTCCATGACAACTTCAAGGAGACCATGACCTGGGCCCATGATCTGGCATTGAAATACATCATCAGCGCTCCTGCATCGGGTCACAGAGCGACCGCGGACGATTGGAAATGGCAAGCGGATCAATTGAACGAACTCGGCAAGCGGGTTCAAGCGGAAGGGTTCCAACTGGGTTACCACAATCACGACTTGGAGTTCATGCCGGTAGGAGGTGTCGTGCCGTATGACGTACTCATGGCGAACACCGATCCCAAGCTGGTCCGATTTCAGATCGATGTCGGTAATTTGACCTTTGCGGGGGCCGATGCGATTGCTTACCTGCAGAAATATTCCGATCGATATTTTTCGATGCACGCGAAGGATTATCTGCCGGGTAAGACCAGTGTTCCGGTCGGCCAAGGTATTCTCGACTGGAAAAAGATCTTCACGCTCGCGAAGCAGGCGCACATCGTGAACTACTTTGCTGAAGTCGCTGCGTATGGGGTCGGGACACTGCATGGCGTGCCTGCTTCTGCATGGCCGTCTGACTCGCTCGATCAACTCCGTGTCAGTTGCAAATTTTTACGCGAGCTGACGATTTGATGAAGCTCATCGAAGTCGTTCCTGGTAGTTCTCGATCAGTTTATGTCAGTTTGGAAGCGCGGGCAGAAATCCCTTGACACGTTGGAGACAGCCGATATAGTAACTATCGTTACCTGCCTGGAGGTCAGTTCCGGTCGGGAACTCACAAGCGCGAAGCGCTCATGTTTCTCAAAGGTGTTTGCGACCGAACAAGGCGCTTGGGGAACAAAAGATCCGCGCCCGTTGTTAGAACATCTGCACTGAACTGCTGAAGCGCACTTGTCACGAATCCGAAGGAGAACGGAATGAACTACAACCACGCACGGAGGTTGCTATGGGGAATCGGCGCGATCACTCTGCTCGTCACCGCCATACCGCCTGCTGGTGCGCAAGGCTTGCCGGAGGGGAAGGGCAAGGAGCAATTCGAACGTATTTGCCGCAACTGTCATCCCGTGGATGTGGCAACGCGAACCCGGCACGACAAGGAAGGATGGGCGGGCGTTGTGGAAGACATGGTTGCCCGCGGTGCACAGGGCAAGCAGGATGATCTCAAGCAAGTAGTCGATTACCTTGCTACCAACTTCGGGCCGAACAATCCGGTTGGCAGTGCGTCGGCATCAGCAGCACCGGCCCCGGCGGCACCGTCCGCGCCCCAAGTAGATGAATCCGCGTCAAAGCCCGGGGATGCTGCTCATGGTAAAGCAGTGTATGCGGCGAACGGCTGCTCCGGGTGTCACCAGATCGGGCAAAGCGGTTCTCGCGTCGGCCCGGATCTCACGGAGATCGGCGCGAACCGGTCGTATGACCAATTGCAGAAGGCAGTCGTTGCGCCGGACGATGAAGTTCTTCCCGAAAATCGAAGCGCGCGAGTCGTGTTGAAGGACGGAACAACGGTAACGGGCAAGCTCCTCAACCAGGATGGGTTCAGTGTTCAGTTGCTTGACTCGAAAGAACAGCTCAGGTCCTTCCTGCGATCCGATCTCCGTGAGTACACAATTCTGACCAAGGGCCTGATGCCCTCCTACCAGGGCAAATTGTCGCCTTCCGATCTGGCCGATCTGACCAAGTACCTGGCGTCTCTCAAAGGAGATTCCAAGCCATGAACTTCAAGGTGCTGCTCGCGTTTGCTGCGGCAGCGACTTTGTTCGGCGAAGTCACTTCGGAGATGCTGCTGAAATCCAGCAGTCATCCGGAAAACTGGTTGACTTATTCAGGCAGCTACTTCAGCCAGCGTTATAGCGGGCTGGACAAAATCAAACGGGAGAATGTCAAAGACCTGGAACTGAAGTGGGTGTGGAGGCCGCGCTACCTCGACAAGATGGAAGCCACTCCGCTTGTCGTGGACGGGCTTCTCTACACCGTGCAGGGCAACGAAGCGGTTGCCCTGGACGCGGTGACCGGGCGTACTTTTTGGACCTTCGAACACCAGATTCCGCCAGAGGCCAATGCATACCTTCTGGTTGTGAAAGGACTGGCGATCTCGGGCAACACTCTTTTCTGGGCGACCTACGACGGACATCTGATCGCGATTGATGCCAAGAATGGGCACGCAATCTGGGACAAGGTGCTGGTTGACTGGCATAAGGGCCTCCAACTGAACGTCGCTCCCCTGGTTGTAAAAGACAAGGTGATTCTGGGTCCCGCGACGAATGAGTATGGAGTGAACTGCTGGGTCGCAGCTTACGACGTCCACACCGGCAATGAACTCTGGCGCTTCAACACTACTCCTGGCGAGAACGAACCAGGGCGTGATACTTGGCCTGGAGAATCATGGAAGCATGGTGGTGGATCCATCTGGGTGACTGGCTCCTACGATCCGCAGACGAACCTCACTTTCTGGGGAACGGGCAATCCGAACCCGGGCTGGAACGGCGATCCGCGCGCTCCGGGCGACAACCTGTACGGAGACTCCGTAGTAGCGCTGGATGCCGATACGGGCAAGTTGAAGTGGTATTACCAGTTCACTCCGGGCGATGAGTTCGATTGGGATTCGGTCCAGGTGCCCGTGCTCGCGGACGTCAACTGGAAGGGACAGCCCAGGCGGGTGATGCTGTGGGCCAATCGAAACGGGTTTTTCTACGTTCTCGATCGGGAGTCAGGCAAGTTCCTGCTCGGAAAGGCGTTCGTCAAACAGAACTGGAACGTCGGCTTCGATGAAAAGGGACGGCCTATGAAAGCCCCCGATTTCAAATCGAGTTTTGAAGGCAAGTACATCGAACCGGGCGTCCAGGGCGGTACGAACTGGTATTCGCCATCTTTCAGTCCTCGGACTGGATTGTTTTACATCTCCACGTGGGAAAACTACAACGCCATCTCCCGCAAAGCGGATCCGGGACCCTGGAAGGAGTACAAGAAGTACTCGGGAGTCGCGCCCAGAAGACCCCTAGCATCCGCCGGTGGGCAAGCAAATCCCACGGGAAGACCGGTATCGCCCACTTACAGGACGGAGGCCGAAGGATACGGCGCGGTCCGAGCCGTTGATCCTCAAACCGGCGACAAGAAGTGGGACTTCAAAATGGTGGATTACACCGAGAGCGGAATCCTGACGACCGGTTCTGACCTCCTGTTTTCAGGAGGTCGCGAGGGAAACTTCTTTGCTTTAGATGCGCGAAACGGCGAGTGCCTCTGGAAGACATCTCTGGGTGGCACAGTGGCGAGTGGTCCGATGACATATCTCGTTAACGGACGACAGTATGTAGCGGTTGCAGGGGGAGCAGCACTTTATGTCTTTGGTTTGCCGGAATAATTGTAAGTTCGGAGTGACATCAGGCTGGACAGTGAGCCGGGCGTCATTGGCCTTTCTGTTGGTGGCGGCCGCGACTGTGGCGGCTCCAGTCACGTACGACCGAATACTGCATGCCGACAAGGAACCACAGAATTGGTTTACGTACTCGGGCGACTACGCGAGCCGGCGCTACAGCGAGCTGACCCAGATCAACAAAGACAACGTAAAGAAGCTCCAACTCAAATGGGTTTACGCACCCAAAACAACTTTCAAAGTTCAGAACACACCGCTCGTGGTGGACGGCGTTATGTACACCGGCACTACGAGCGAAATCATGGCAGTGGATGCCGTGACCGGCCGGGTTTTCTGGACTTTTACGCATACCGTGGATCCCAAGGGAGTGTTTGTGCTCCCGATGAATAAAGGCTTAGCCATTGCGGGAGATTCGCTGTTCTGGGCGACCCTAGATGGACATCTGATCTCGATCGATGCAAAGAGCGGACGCCAGAATTGGGATCACATCGTTGCAGTCTGGCAGAAGGGTTATCAGTTCAATGTTGCCCCTCTCGTGGTCAAAGACAAGGTCATCTTCGGACCTGCAACGAACGAGGAGGGCGCGAATTGTTGGGTCGGTGCTTACGACGTGAAGACCGGTAAGGAGTTGTGGCGATTCAATACCACTCCCGAGCCTGGCGAGCCAGGCAACAACACTTGGCCGGGTGAGTCCTGGAAGCACGGCGGCGGCTCCATTTGGGTAACGGGCTCGTACGATCCCGAAACGAATCTGACGTTCTGGGGGACCGGAAATCCGAACCCGGGTTGGAACGGAGACCCGCGAGCCCCCGGCGACAACTTGTACGGCGACTCGGTGGTTGCGCTCGACGCTGATACGGGCAAGCTGAAGTGGTACTACCAGTTCACTCCCGGTGACGGGTTCGATTGGGATTCGGTGCAGGTTCCCGTGCTCGCGCAGATTGACTGGCACGGTCAGCCGCGCAAATTGATGCTCTGGGCGAATCGTAACGGCTTCTACTACGTGCTCGATCGGGTCAACGGTCAATTCCTCCTGGGCAAGGCGTTCGTCAAACAGAACTGGAACGTCGGCTTCGATGAAAAGGGCAGACCCATGAAGGCGCCGGACTTCAAGTCGAGTACGGAAGGAACATTAATCCAGCCGAGCGTCCAGGGTGGAACAAACTGGTATTCGCCATCCTTTAGTCCCCGTACACAGCTCTTCTACGTTTCGAGTTGGCAAAACGGATCACAGTACTCAGCGAAGGCTCCCGCGGTCTGGAAAGAAGGCGAGCGCTATACGGGTGTAGGTCGCCTGACCGGTGCTCGTGCTCGACCGCCTCAACGCGGCGGCGGCCTGGCTACCGGTGGTTACGGCAATTCCGCTAATTTCAAGACGGAAGACGAAGGCTATGGCGCTCTGATTGCCATCGTTCCCCAAACCGGCGAGAAGAAATGGGAATACAAGATGGTGGACTTTACAGAAAGCGGCGTTCTGACAACCGCGTCCGACTTAGTGTTCGGAGGCGGCCGCGAAGGGAATTTCTTTGCCCTCGATGCGCGCGACGGTACGCCGCTTTGGCACACGAATCTCGGCGGGACGGTCGCTAGTGGACCGATGACTTACGCCGTCAATGGCAAACAATACGTCGCTGTTTGCGGTGGAAGCGCCCTCTACGTGTTCAGCCAACCAGACTAGTTCACCAACGACCTACTTCGAAGGGGCGAGCCGCTGGAGCGCGCTCGCCGCTTGCGCCGCGATGGCAGGATCACTTCCTTTTTGCGCCTCCTTCAATTGCGCAATGGCTCCGTTCATGTCGCCGGTGTAGGCGAATATCCTGGCCAGTTCCATGTGAATGCGCGGCGTGTCCGGCTGTAATTCAAGAACTGCCTGATACTCCCGGACGGCGGCCGGAAATTCTCGTTTCTGCGCCAGGAGTCCCGCAAGGAGTTCGTGAGCGCCCGGTTGTTTCGGATCGGCATCGACGGCTGCGTGGGCGGCAGACTGGGCCTCGTCCAGGCGATTTGAACGCGCCAGCGCCAGGGCGTAATCGTAAAGGTGCGGTCCGTAACCTGGGCGTAACTTCGTTGCCTTCTCAAAACAGTAGAGAGCCTCTGGCAACGCAGATTGAGTTGCGCGAACTCTACCGAGAAGGTCGTACGCTGTCGCATCGTAGGGATCGATTCGCAAAGCCTCCCGTAGACCCTCTTCTGCTTTGCCAATTTGCCCAGCGGTGAGAAGCATTCCCGAGAGGGTGGTAAATCCGCCGGCCAAGTCGGGATCGAGAGCGACAGCTTTCTTCATCTTCTCGATTGCTTTGTCGGGGGCGCCTGCCCCGGCGTCGACCAGCGCCGACTGATACCAGGCACTCGCATCCGAGGGCTCCATCTGTATGACGCGACTCAAAAGATTGGTCCCGTGCGAAGCTTGTCCAGTCGATCTGAGCACGTTCGCAAGCGACAGAAGTCCACGAGCAGAATTCGGAGTCAGCTGAATGGCCTGTTGAAAGGCGGCTGCAGCTTTGGCCGGTTCGCCGGAAGCCTGCCACCCGGACCCAAGCACGAAGTAGAACTCGGCCTCACGAGGCTTTTGCTGCGCGATCAGCGAAGCAAGTTCGGGCAATCCTTTCGCGAGATTATTCTTCAGCGCGACCTGCGCCACAGCCCTGTACAGGGCGCCCTGTTTTACATCGGTTAAGTCGGACGGATAATACGGAACGACTTCGCCGTGGTATTCCTGCTCTTCCGTCGGATGCCGTTCGGGCAACTCCGACACCAGGTCGCCACCGGGCGGACGACGCTGGATCAAGTGGTCGGTCATCACCACATGTACGACGTCTTCTGTTCTTCGCTTGGGCATGTGGCAGGAGATACATTCCGCCGCGGCGGGATGTTGACCGGCCGCAATCGTTTTCGAAAGCTTGGTCGCATGACACCCATTGCATACGGCCGAGTACTGAGCGATAGCCTGTGGACCCCTCGGAATTTTGTGGGGATCGTGGCACGTCAGGCATGTCATTGCTCCTTTGCTCTCAAGAAAGCATTTGGACTTGCGTAAGCGATAAGCCGAACCAGCAATCTCAAACTTGTCGTCACGTCCGGTACCCGCCGCGTGATCGAAATAGAGGTTGAAGTCTGTCAATGACTGGCCGGGCACGTAGGAGTAAGGTCCGCGATCGAAGCGCCGTACGATGGCGGAAAGGGCAGTGCTGGTCGGCTCGAGATGACATTGCATGCAGACATCCATCTGCAGCTTCGGGCTGAGACGCTTTGGATTGACAATGCTGTCACGTACCGCTTGTAGATTGCCGCCTGAGGTTTGAACAGACGCCACATGTTTGGCTCCCGGGCCGTGGCAACGCTGGCAGTCTATTCCCTCGGGTAAATCGCCGCTAAACACAGGCGTGCTCTCGGGCGCCTCGTGTCCACGCGGGATGGCCGGATAGCTGTTATGGCAGAACACGCACTCATAAGACAGAGCGCGCCTCGTCTGCGGATGGCGAGAATCGAACCCCGGGTTCATGCCCCAATACCCGCCCTTTTCTGCGTACCAGCCGAGCGGAAGTTCTATCAGAATGCCTCGTTCGTTTCGATGAAGATAGGAGCGAGCGTGATTACCAGAGCCGAGGACGTAATCGATCTTCAGTTCCTCGACACTGGTCTCCTTGCCGTCGAATCCAATCTGCCATCGCCGCTGGAAAGTGTCGTTGCCGCGCCGGATCATTGCGTAATGCGTGTCCGATAGCGGGTGGTAGAACTCGTTCCGGTCGAAATTCTCGAGCGGCTTCGCCGTTCCTGGCTGGGCGAAGGAGCGGCCCATTCCCGTCAAACGAAAAGTCTCCGCAATTTTCGGGTGGCATGCGCCGCACAGCTTCGGGTCAACGTAACCCGCGGGTCTTTGTGGTTTCTCCGGCGGCGCTCCATACCCCCGACAGAGCGTGAGGAAGAGAAGAGTACTCACACCCGGCACCAAACGAGTTCCCTTATGAATTCTCACGCTCCCGCTCTCTGCCATATTATGATCGCTCTAAATCATCTTGCGCTCTTTACAGGGCGGCCCTATAGTAATTGCCTGGGTAAGAGGATAAGCGGCGTTCGTCTGGGAACTACGCGGTTTGCCTATGCGTAAATTTCGAAACGGTAAGCTCGGTCGTCGAGACCTGATTCGTACTTCCGCCCTTCTTTCGGCAAGTGCTGCGCTGCCAGTGACGAGTGCCGAGCAAATCGGGCCACCGCCCTTTACCGTCTCGATCAACCTCGAGATCATGTTCCCAAAAACGATGCCGCGAGCTCAAAGGCTTGAAGTGGTCGCTGCGCAGGGCATGAAAGCGTTCAGCTTCTCGAGCACGGACGAAAGGGAGCAAGACGCCATGCTCGAGGTCATGCATCGCACGGGCCTGAGGTGCGCGAGCATCTCGGGAAACCCGAAGCTAGGCCGCACTACCGGGCTGACCAAGCTGGGAAGTGAGCAGGCGTTTCTGGACGAGATCGCGACCTATACGAAGATCGCCGCCAAAATGGGCGGGGCGAGTCCTATCATTTTCCCTGGAGCGCTGCAGCCCGATACGTCTTGGGAAGTGCAGCGGGCAAACATCGTCAAAGGTTTGAAACTCGCGGGAGAAATTGCGAAAGAGCAAGGCGTCGTGCTTACGTTAGAGCCCGAAGATCAATACGAAGCACCCAAGGTGGCGATCCACAAAACGTCCGAAGCGTTTCCGATCATCGAAGAAGTTGGTCACCCGAACGTGAAGGTCTGTTTCGACATCTACCATCTGCAATTGAGCGAGGGAAACATCACCAACAATCTCAAGACAGGACTGAGCAAAGGCTTGATCGGATCAGTGCAAATTGGTGAGTCTCCAGGCCGCAAGGAGCCCGGCACGGGCGAGACGGACTACGCGCACATCTTTCGAGTTCTTCGTGCAAGCGGATACACCGGCTACGTGGATACTGAACACGGCACCAGCTCAACGCCCGAGTATGCCATCAACCTCGTTCGTCAGATGTCGCTAAACAATTAAGCAAAACCAACATGTCTAAACGTTATTCGTTCCTCGTGGTAGCGGGGCTGATTTCATGTGTCGGCTTCGCCGCCTTGACCGAGACTGATAAACACCACGGATTGGAACCCGTCCAGGCGAATGATCTCAATGCCTGGCACAAGCTGGGCAACGCGACCTGGCGTGCCGAAAATGGCGAAATTATCGGCACTCCGTCGTCAGGTGATGGCTGGCTGGTCCTGAACAAATCCTTCCAGGACGTTGCTGTGATCACCTCGTTTCGATGCGCGAGCGCATGCGAACCTGGCATCCTGCTGCGGGCGGAGAAAACAGAGGACGGCATGAAGGGTGTCTACGTATCGTTGAAGGAGGGCGACGTTGCAACCTACCGGATCACGCTTGATTCGAATGGTCGGGAAACCGGGCGCACGAAGCTGCGGCCAGGGGGCGGCCAAATCCGGATTGCACCGCCTCCAACTCCGCACGAACGGGTTGCTGCCCGGCCAGATCCGCTGACTCCGCCGCCCGGCGTCACTCTTCCTATCAGCCGACCGAAGCAGGGCCTCAATCCCGATGGTTGGAATTACATCGAGATCGTTCTCGATGCGAATATCATCCGGCCGTTTCTCAACGACGGCGGCGTCACCGCCGGTGGTGTGGCCGACGACGATGCCGGCCGATTCGGGCCGATTGCGCTTCGCGTATCTGGCGGAGAAGTACGTTTCAAAGACATCACCTACCGCGACCTCGATGGTAAGAAATTGCCGAATGAGCAGATCTCGAGCCACTTTCGAATGCAGCCGATCAACGACTTCTACTACGCATGGTCTGCCGCGGCCGCCGATTTCAATCGCGACGGGATCCTGGATATCGCGGCAGGTCCTTACTACTACCTGGGTCCGGATTTCACGGTCGCGAAGGAGATTTATCTTGCGCAGACCACAAACCCGTCTACTCAATACCCGGAAGAGTGCATGGACAATTTCGCCTATGACTTTACGGGCGACGGTTGGCCTGATGTCCTCAACATGGGCGCAATCGGACAGCCCGCCCACCTCTACGTTAATCCGAAGGGCGAGCCGCGTCGTTGGGACGAGTATGACGTTGCGCCTCATCTTCAGAAAGAAGTCGCGCTCGTTGCGGATGTCGATGCGGATGGCAAACCTGAGCTTGTGTACGGAGGCGAAGGTTATCTCCGCTACGCGAAACCAGACCCGGGCAGTCCTACGAAGCCCTGGATTGTACACACCATTTCTCCGAAAGGACCCTGGGGCGCTGGGCACGGCTTAGGAGTCGGTGATATCAACGGCGATGGACGGACCGATATCGTCGAGGCATACGGCTGGTGGGAGCAACCGAAAGAGAATGGTGACGCGCTTTGGTCGTATCATCCGGAGGCGTTTGGCGTATGGACGGGGCGTGCATCACCGGGGGGCGCCGAGATGGGCGTTTACGACGTGAACGGCGACGGCCTAACGGACATTGTTACTGCGTTGCAGGCGCACGGCTATGGGTTGGCCTGGTTTGAACAGAAGCGGGACAGCAGCGGCAAAATCTCGTTTGCCAAGCATATGATCTCCGAAGGGCCAGGCGGCAAGAACGCCGGTGATGTTGTTTTCTCAGAGCCCCACGGATCGACATTCGGCGATGTGGACGGCGATGGCGTTTTAGACTTCATCGTTGGTAAGCGCTTTTGGTCCCATCGGGACGACTTCACGGACCAGGATCCGTACGGTCCTCCCGTCCTCTACGCGTACCGCGTTCATCGAGACGCCAAGCTGCCGGGCGGAGCCGAGTTTGTTCCGGAGTTGGTCCACAACCGGTCCGGCGCCGGCAACGAAGTGCTGGCCGTCGACTTGAACAAAGATAAAGCAGTCGACATCGTCACTTCGACCGATCGAGGGACGTTTATTTTCTGGGGACAACCTCATAGCTCTTGGAAGAAGGGCCGGTAATCTGATGCGAACTGGAATCAGGCAGGCCGCCCGCCTGGCGTGTATGCTTCTGACGGCAAGTCTGAGCACACTCCCGGCTGTTACGCCGACCTTTGTTCCAGACGTAACGTTCAAAGGCTCAACCCTTCAGGGCTGGCATGCGCTTGGCGGAGCGTCCTGGCGCGCGAAAGAGGGCGAACTGACCGGATCTGGCGAGGGCTGGGTCGTGCTCGATCGCAGTTATCAGGACGTAGGGTTCTTCGCATCCTTCCAGGCCGAGCCGAGCGCAAGGACTGGGGTTCTATTGCGAGCCGAGAAGACTCCCGAAGGTGGGCTGAAGGGTGTGTATGTCGACCTGTCCGAAGGAGAGCTCGGCACATACTCTCTGGTGCTGGATGCGAACGGCCGTGAATTGAAGCGCGAGAAGCTTCGGCCCACTGGCGGACAGATCAGGATTGCTCCACCCCCGGGTGGGCCGCCGATGCAAATGGGTGGACTGCCGCCCGTGTCTGCCCCGCCCGGAGTCACTCTGCCGCTCTCTCGGCCAAGTAGCGAGTTGCGCTCAGGGGATTGGAATCAGGTCGAAATTGTGGTGGATGCGAACATCATCCGTCCTCATCTGAACGAGGGAGGAGCGGGGATTACCTCGGGCGTTGCCGAAGAAGAGTTCGGCCGTTTCGGCCCGGTCGCTCTGTATGTCGGCGGGAAGGGAACCGTTCGCTTCAAAGACATCGCGTACAGAGACCTGTCGGTCAGGTTCGCGAGCGACGAACACGTTTCTCTGCATGTCAAAATGCTGCGCCTGAACGAGTTTTACTATTCCTGGTCTGCGGCCGCCGCGGATGTCAATCACGACGGTGTCATGGATATAGTGGCGGGCCCTTATTATTACCTCGGTCCCGATTACAAGGTCGCCCGCGAGATCTACCTCGCGCAAACGCGCAATCCGTCCACTCAGTATGCAACGACCATGGTGACCTTCGCTCACGATTTCACCGGCGATGGCTGGCCCGATGTCGTCACTATTTCGCCCGGTCAGCCGGCAACGCTTTACGTCAACCCCAAGGGCGAGCCCCGGCGTTGGGATAAGTTTACGGTTGTCCCAAAGCTGCTGAACGAAGTTGCCGTCTTGAAAGACATCGACGGCGACGGCGAACCGGAGATCATCTATGGCGCCGACGGCTACCTTCGATACGCGAAGCCCGATCGAGCGAACCCGACAGGAGATTGGATGGTCCATACCGTGACGGAGAAAGGCCCATGGGGCACAACCGCCTCTCACGGCTTGGTTGTTGGAGATATCAACGGCGATGGTCGGCTCGACCTGGTGCAGGCCTTTGGCTGGTGGGAACACCCTGCACACGAGGACGGAAAGCCTTGGACATACCACCCCACCGCATTTGGCCGTTGGGGCCGTGTCACCCCGGGCGGCGCGGAAATGGGTATCTACGACGTGAATGGAGACGGGTTGAATGACATCGTCACCGGTCTGGAGGCCCACGGCTTCGGTCTGGCCTGGTTCGAGCAGAAGCGTGACGCGACCGGCAACATCTCGTTTGTGGAGCACGTGGTCATGGATGACTTCTCGACCAAAAATGCCGGCGGGGTGACGTTCTCGGAACTCCACGGCTCGACGGCTGCGGACGTGGATGGCGATGGACTTCCAGACTATATCGTCGGAAAGCGTTATTGGTCACACGAAGACAGCTACACGGACCCGGATCCGTACGGCGAGCCTGTTTTGTACTACTACAGAACGGTACGAAACCCGAAGGCTCCCGGCGGCGCGGAACTCGTGCCCGAGCTGATTCACAATCGATCGGGCGTGGGTTCAACCATTGCCGCGGTCGATGTGAATGGCGATGGTGCGGTCGATATCCTGACGTCTACTGACCGGGGAACGTTCGTTTTCCTGAATGAGTTTGGGAAGGGTAAACGGCCGAAAGCTTTACGGACGGAGTAGTAGCCATCAGCATGTAAAAGATTTGTCAGAGTTCTTACCTCCTTCGACCTTCGCTCAGAGAATCACGCAGGTCATCAGTAGAGAGCCGCGTTCTTCGAATCATCGGAAAGCGTACACCTACACTCTCTGGAAGAAACAAGGAGAAAGAATTGAACGACAATTGCAGTAAGAAGATCATGGGCGGCAGAACCGCTCAAGATATCCTCGTGCGCGGCGGATTGCTGACCGCTCTGGCACTGGCTGCCACCGGCATCGCCTCCGCTCAATACACGCCTCAAGACAAGAAGGACGATATCACTGTGAGTGTGTTATCGAGCCCTGCCACCGCTGATACCATTAAGCCACCCGAGGGAAACACCGCATTCTTAGCAGGCCATGCCGTGGGGACGCAGGGCTATGTTTGTCTGCCCTCCGGTACAGGATCAGGCGCCTCCTGGACGGTCAATAACGCTCGACCGGAAGCCACACTCTTCACGAACGTATTCGGGGCGGCATTCCAGATCATCACTCACTTCCAGAGTCCAGTCGAGAATCCAAACGATGTCGGCCCGAAGCCGCCCCGCTTCGGTGACGCAACATGGCAGAGCTCCCTTGATAGCAGCAGGGTCTGGGCGCAAAAGACGAATGCGGTCCACGCCGGCTCCGACGGGAGTTGCCCCAATACCGGTGCTATTGACTGTCTTCTGCTGCAGACGATCGGGTCAGAACAGGGGCCACTTGGCGGTAGCATTCTAAGCAAAACCACTTTCGTCCAGCGCTTGAACACTAACGGAGGATCCGCTCCCGCTACCGGCTGCTCCACCGCAAACGATGTGGGTAGACAAGCGCTGGTGCCGTACTCTGCCGACTACTTCTTTTTCCGCGCAGCGCAATAAGGTTCTGTTTGTTGTGGAGTGTCGAGTTTTGTGCGCGAAGTCACATCGATCCCGGTGCTCTTCGCGTCCAAGCTGGGCGAAATCCTCCTGCTCTAGAATGTGCTGATGGTGAGGATCGAACCGGTCACTCCTCAATCAAGTCCGGAACTGCTTGACCAGGCTCGTGCTCTCTTCCGCTCGTACGGAGACTTCCTTCGTACGAGCGGCGGGCCGGCACTGTTCTGCTTCAGCCGCCTTGACGATGAGATTGCAAGCCTGCCCGCGGCGTACGTCGAGCACGGCGGGGAATTGCTTCTCGCCTGTGATGGTGCTCAGAGCGCCGGTTGCATTGCGTATCGCACGGTGGGGTCTTCTCAACCGACCTGGTGCGAGATCAAGCGCCTCTATGTAAGCTCTGCTTTCCGCGGACAGGGGATTGGAAGACTTCTCGTTCGCACTGCCATAACGCGTGCTCGCCAAAACGGATACAAAATCGCTTGTCTGGATACCGAACCCCGTTCCATGGCCGTTGCAAAGCAGATGTATCTGGCTCTGGGTTTCGCATTGGATGAAGAACGAAACTCGCGAACCGAGAATTCGCTCGTCACTTACCTCAAAAAAGATCTTTAGCCTGCTCCTCCAGGAAGGCCGCGAGCGCATCGTTGAACTGACCACTGGCTTCAAGGGGAGAAATATGCGCGGCATTCAACTCCGCGTACCGGCTCCGTGGGATCCGAGCTGCCATCTTGCTGGATTCTTCCGGCTTTGCCGCAGCGTCAAATGTCCCGGTCGCAACGAGCGTCGGCACGGAGATCTCTTCTATGTTTCCGCCCAGCCCTTCCCGAACCACCTTCGCACTAGCGATATAACCGGCGGGCGATGTTGCTTCGAGAACAGAACGGACGTGGGCGACCGTCTCAGGTTCTGCCTTCCGAAACGCTTCTGTGAACCAGCGTTCCATGGTAGCGCCTGCAATAGCCGACATACCGCCGCGCTCAATCTGCTGAATTCGTTCGTCCCATTGCTCAGGCGAACCCATCCGGGGAGCTGTATCGGCAAGCGTCAAGGTCAAAAGTCGCTCAGGAGCATTCAAACCAAGCCATTGTCCAATCAAACCTCCAAGCGAGAGCCCACAAAAATGCGCCCGCTCGATCCCGTGATGATCGAGCAGTTCCAACACGTCCGCGCCCAGATCCTCGAGCTTCAGGGGAGATGCGGCCTGTGGTGAACGGCCATGACCGCGTAAATCGTAGCGGAGAATTCGGTGGGCGTCGGCGAACCTGGTCACCTGTCTGTTCCACATGCTCAGATCACCGCCCAAAGCATGAGAAAACACGATAACCGGACGATTCTCCGGGCCCGTGATGTCAGTGAACAGGTCTGATGTCATAAAAAGGATCGATGTCGCGCCTTATATTCTATGCGTCTGGCGTTACATTCCCCTGCACAAAGAAAAAAGGCCAGAAGCAGCGAGTGCTCCTGGCCCCTTTTTTTCGATGATCCTGGTTTCTAGAACAGGAAGCGTATGCCGAACCGGAAGTATCTCGGATCGATCAGACGTCCCAGAGGATTGGTGGTTGTGATCTGACTGAACCCGTTGAGATTCCGTATCGAGCCGTCCCCATTCACTTGCAAGTTCGACACGTTGTTGCCGGGGTTGCCGAAATGAGGCGTATTGGAAAGATTTAATGCCTCCGCTCGGATTTGCATCTTGATACGTTCCGTGATCGGGAAGCTACGGAATAATCCAAGATCGAGATTTGTGTTGCCCGGTCCGCGAAGAGTATTGAACCCGGCCGTTCCGAAACGGGCGGTCGTCACAGGCGCAAACGCAAGAGGATCGAAGTAAGCTTGGCCGCCTACTCCTGTGCCCACATTGTTCACATCGAGTTTCACTTGGTCCGCACGCTGGGTGTTGCCCGGTGCATTCAGTGAAGCGGCCGCTGCCGTAACGGACAACGGTAATCCCGAGGTGTGGCTGAACAATGCGTTTGTGCTCCAGCCCCCTGCAAGAATCGAACCGATTCCATGCGTCAGGAACGGCTTGTCCTTGCCGAACGGCAATTCATACACCGCCGCGATATGGAGATTATGAGTGATGTCGACGGGCATGGTCGCGATGCTGAGCCTTTGGTACTGCGGAATCAGGATGGACGGTGCACCTGCTTCGCCGCCGCAGCAAAGCCCAATTTCGTGCGACCACGTGTATGCCAGCTGCATCGAGAGGCCGTTCGCGAACCTGCGTTGCAGGCTGGTTTGCAGTGAGTTGTAATGCGAGTACGCGGCAGGAAGGTTTACGTTCACAGTGCCCGTGATCCCTCTCGAGAAGAGAAGTTGGCTCGCAGCGCCGCCGCCTACCTGGCCGTAGTTCACGTTGTACGTCGTGTTCATGTGAGTGTTGTGAGACCCGACGTACCCGGCCTGTCCGGTCCATCCACGTCCCAGTTCTCTTTGGATCGTGAAGTTCCAGGATTGTATGTAACCTCTCTTGAAATCGGTTTGATTCGCAAACAAGTTTCCCGTTCCTGCCGGGACGACCACTCTTCCGTTAACCGGAGTCGGAGGAGGCACAATCGGGATTCCAGTGGTCAGGCTGCCGGCTGCGACGTAGGTATTGGGCCCGTTGTAAACAGTATTGATGACGTCGGGGTACGTCTGCATTCCGGAGCGTCCCATATCGAACTGGAATGGCGAGAGAGCGTAGCCTAACCGAATGACGGTCTTCTCGGTCGGGCGATAGGCAATGCCAATGCTTGGGGCGAATATCTTCTTTGATACGTGGACGCCGCAATCCCCGGGGAGACCGCCGGTGCCGCATTCCATGACGGTGTTCGTCGAAAAATCGTATTGATTGATCCCTTTGGTTTCTTGAACCGGGAAGGGATAGTATTCCCAGCGAACGCCATAGTTGACTGTCAGCTTGCGGTTGACCTGCCATTGATCGCGGACGTAAAGGCTGTGCCGCCATGACCGGATCGTCAGGTAGGGCTGTTGGTATTGAATAGAACTCTGCATCGTGGTCGGCAAGCCGAGTAGAAAGTCGGACACGGTGTTGTAATTGTTCGGAGCCGCGCCGCCATTGAGGGCTGTGATACCACCCTGGAAAGCAAAATACGTTGGCCGCACTTCAATGTGGTTTTGGTGGAGACGGGTGATGTCCATGCCAAATCGGATATTGTGTGATCCGACAATCTTCGTCGCATTGGCTACGTATTCAAAGATTGGATCTTTATACTCAAGCGGCGGATAGGAATAACCGAAGGTGGCAGATTCACCATTGGTGCTTCCCCCGTAATTGAGAATCGAGAAGGATGGAAGACCGCCCGACCAGGGGAGCGCGCCGACGTTCGTGCCCGGAATACCCAAAACATCAGCAGCATATTTCTGGTTTGTTAGTACCGGGAACAGCAACTGGTGAGCCTGCGTGACGCCGAAGGTTGCATCGATGATGAAGGTCGGGCTGGCAACGTACGTAGCCGAAGAAGAAATCGCAAGCGTCGCACCGTTCTGGAAATGGTTTCCAGCCCCGGCGCTGGCGCTTAATGCCGGCCAGCCGCTGCTCGAGCCGCCGAGAATCGGGCCAAACAGCGGGGCTTGGGTGGCGTTATACGGCTGGTACCCGTAGCGTCCGGAAATCCTCAGCTTGGAAGTGGCTGTGTAATCAACCTTCGTATCGATCTTGTGCAGATTGTAGAGGGTCGCTTGGTTGACGAAGTAGTTGTTGAGATCGCCCGGCAGGTTTGGAGCCGGAACCAGCGGGATCATCTTCTGAACGATGGGGCTGATGCGGTTTGTCGGAATCGTGTTATTCGGGAACGGCGTCCTTCCGGTGCCGGTCGCCACGTTCCCGGTTGTGGGATCGTAGATCGGAATGTTCGAATTCCTCATGTTGCCCGATAGCATCGCTGGCGTGGGAACGG
The DNA here is from genome assembly GCA_045807925.1 of Bryobacteraceae bacterium. Taxonomy (GTDB): domain Bacteria; phylum Acidobacteriota; class Terriglobia; order Bryobacterales; family Bryobacteraceae; genus Bog-105. The sequence continues at coordinate 49,814 of JBJMGK010000045.1, forward strand.
AGAGCACCGCTGAGTTTGCCTGCCGAAGATAATCTCCTTCGTAACTGCCGAAGTAGAAGAGCTTGTCTTTGATTACGTGGCCGCCTACCGATCCGCCGGTGTTGTTGTCCACCAGGTGAGCCACTTTCTGTCCGGCTGGCGAGAAGAAGTTCCGTGCTGTGAAGAAGCTGTTGATGTTGTACAAGAAGGCAGCGCCGTGTGTCTCGTTCGTGCCGCTCTTGAGCTGCACGTTGACCGAAGCGCCAGCCGCCTGGCCCTGTTCGGCATCGGGACTGTTGGTCACGACGTTGACATTCTGGATGGCCTCAACCGAAGGTACGAAAGTGGTGTACTGGACCACCCAGGGATTGGTTGCACTGACGCCTTCGATGCGGACGTTTGCGCCGGCTGTACCGGAGCCGTTCGCCGTGAACTGCATCGACTTCGAGGGATTGTTAGTCCCGCCTTGCATTTGCCCACCGGGGGGAGTAACACCCGGAACAAGATTGAGCAGACCCTGATACGAACGATTGGGTTGCGGGAGTGTTTCGAGCGACTTAGCGCCGATTTCGGCGTGAACGTCCGCTCGATCCGTCTGCAGAACCGCGCTTTCGGCCGTGACCTCGACCCGCTGCGTTTGCGATCCCAGCTGCATCGCCGCATCGACACGAACAGTATTGTTTTCACGAACCTCTACTTTGGACGCGAGAAAACCGCTAAAGCCGGTCTTGTCGATCGTGACCGAGTAGATGCCGGAAGGCACGGTTGAAATTGTGTACGCACCATCAGAGTTCGTTTGAACGGTGCGAGTTTCATTGGTCATCGTATTTGTGATTCGGACCGTGGCGTCTGGCACCGACGCTCCGGTCGCATCCGTGACCGTTCCCACCATTGACCCGAAAAGCACCTGTGCCCAAGCCGGTTTCTGACTCAGGAAGCAAACCGAAACAATTGCAATCAGGAGGGACGAGGTGATCGCTCCGCAACATCGGCCACGACACTCTTTCGTCCACTTGCGAAACGCGAGACTTCTTAACATGGAATCCCTTTCCTCTTTTTACGACCGAGACCAGACCCTATCCGAATGAGAATTGCCGACGACTATCGACAAACGTCGTCTAATCGCGGTTCAGTTCCCATGCGAACTACCCTTGGCACGGCTTGTGATTGTTACTATAGGCAGTCTTCGGAACGTGTCAAGTCGTTTTCCATATCGGGTGATGTAATTTCGATTGTGTAAAGAGCAGGGGGTGTAAGTTGGTTTCGCCTCACAAGCAAAACCAAACCTGGAAAGGAATGCTTACACCCATGGCGAAGATAACACCGTTGCGCATGACAGAGCAGTTTGAGCACTTTGCGCGCGATTTAAAAGAGAGTTTTTGGGGCGACGTGTACGGCCAGACCCGGCTGGCGTGGAAGCGGTTTTGGGAGGCCGAATCAATTCGGGAACGAGACAGCTACATGAGGACGGGCTGGCACGATCGGGCGGACTCGGGCGAGCGAATCGATTACCGGAACGGTTTCTACGAGCGTGATTTCGTGACGCGTCTGGGAACGATGCGGCTGCGGATCGCCCGCACGCGGGGCCAGAACTTCCTGCCGACGGGACTGGAGAAGTTTCAGCGCCGAGCCGAGGATGTAGCGATCCTAATTCGGGAGGCTTTCTTGCGCGGGATCTCGACGCGCCAGGTGGGACGGATTGTGGCGACCTTCACAGGCGAGCCGGTGAGC
>JBJMGK010000046.1:0-5694 GCA_045807925.1 Bryobacteraceae bacterium
ACATCGACGTTTTTCTGTTCGATATATACGTGATGATATTCGGGGAAGTTCGACTTGGTACAGCCTCCGGGCTGGTCGCAGTTGAACTTTCCATTATTGAGGCCCTCGGGAGTTAGGGGAGCGCCCACAAACACCCACCTGCGAAAAGTGGATGGGTCTGGAAGATTCACCGTGCCATCAGCGTTAAACACAACGCTCGAGCTCGACGGTTTATTCTGGGCAGCGGACGGCGTAGCGACCAGGAGGTACCCGCCTAAGCCGGTCACTTCAAGTCCAAGGATGATTGTCAACAGATACTTGGGCATAGCACTTCTCCTCGTCAAGCGGTTTTAAAAACGAGTCTCTCTAGAGCGTCCTGCTTACTTCGATTTGAGGACTGGATAACCTTGTACGTATAACCAGTCGGTCGACTGAGCTGGAACATGACAGCCCAGGCAGTCCTTCTTGAAGTTGGTTGCGACTTGCTTATCGGGCGCGTCGGCCTTGAACAGTGCCCATCCCCATCCATTACCCCACAGCGGGTTGTTGGGAAACCGATTCTTGGCGTCCTTGATCATCACGAACCACACTATGGTCTTATTCGTGGCCCAACGTGCGTCGCCTGTCGTCATTTGGGCGTGGTCGGTCGTGAACGTTTCTTTAACGAGTACGGTTCCATCAGCGAACTTGCCGTTTGTTCGGTAATACTGAGCCGCGCCCGGCGAAGCATAGGTGACGTGCATTTGAGTTTCACCGTCGGAACCTGTGGGAGTATAGGTTCCGAGAAACTGGTATGTATCTCGAACGTCAGCTGGCTTGCGAATATTCCCTGTCTTGTCGACCAGGTCGTAGCCGTTGAACGCCTTCGTGCTTTGGGCATGCAGAGAGGCGTACGGGTTTAAGATCGCAAGTCCAAGGATTATCTGTGGTATGCGACGAGTCATATATTCTTCCTCCTGATTGAACGATTCGTACCGGCAGTTCAGCTTCGTTCCAATGAGTCTTTCCGCCGGTCGCTTCGATGCTGAGGAGTGCACGAACATGGCCATACACAATTTCGAGCTGAACCCGGCGCCAGTAAGAGGGCAGAGTTGTTGAGCGGCTCACACGTGCAGATTGTCGAGATCTAGACTCCGAGGAAGTCAGCCGCAGTCAATGCAAAGTCAGTTCGTGACTTTATGTTGAAGGACGCGTCAGCTGCCATACCCAGGAATCGGTCGCGCCACTCTGGAATGTTCTCGACTCACCAGACTGAATCCGGGCCGCCGCTTTCAGTGGATCATCAACGGTGTCGCGTTCGGATGAACCAAGCCTTATAGGCGAACGCGACGATCATAGCCGCGTCGCTATTTGGACAAACTGTCAACGGATGCACATGCTCCTCACCGAATCCCGCATTTTCGTGTCCCGACGGGATACAGAATCGATCACCGCGAGCCTCGCCGCACGATCACAGAAACTTACCGGCAATATGAGCGGGTTTGTTCCTCTTTCACCGCAGATCCCGGGCTTGGCATTCGTTGCAGCCAAGAGGTGTTTGCAATCTGGGAAACCATGATCTCCCAGGTTCGCCGTGGTTCGTGGCAGCCGGCGTGCTCACTGGAGAAATGATGATGTGAGGTTTTGAGAGGCCAAAGATTACGTTTTTCCGATCAGCGACTGTTACTTGAGCCAGTCGGGTCTTTCACGCAAAGGAGTTCTAATGGGTACCGTGTCACGAGGTTTTTTCGGCAGACGAACTGTGGCAGACGTGAGGCTACCGCCAGGGCAATACTTAACGACTGATTTCCCTGTCCTTTCGGCTGGGCCGACTCCGCCCATTTCACTCGAAAAATGGGAGTTTACGATCGACGATGGAACGAACCTTTTGCGACGATGGGATTGGAAGTCGTTTCGAGAATTGCCCACCGAAAACGTCACGCTTGATTTGCACTGCGTGACGCGATGGTCGAAGCTCGGCACGCATTGGGAAGGCGTGTCTCTCGACACGATCCTTGGCGAGATAGAAACCGACGCCGAGTATGCAATGGTGCGTTCCTATGGTGACTACACAACAAATCTGCCTGTTGCGGATCTCAGAAACAAGCAGTCATGGATCGCGTTCCGATTTGACGACAAAGATCTTGCCCCTGAACACGGTGGCCCCGCGCGACTTCTTGTCCCGCATCTCTATTTATGGAAGAGCGCCAAATGGGTACGGGGCATCAGACTCATGCACGAGGATCAGCCTGGTTTCTGGGAAACCCTCGGCTACCACAACTATGGAGACCCGTGGCGCGAACAACGTTACTCGGGCGACGAATGATGTGGCGTGTGGGAACGGTGGTTGCTCTTGACGAGGAAACGCCGACAGCAAAGACGATCACGCTCCAGGTAGCGGATTGGCCTAGCCATGTCGCAGGCCAGCACGTCGACGTGAGGTTGACCGCACTCGATGGATACTCCGCGGTTCGATCGTACTCGATTGCTTCGGCGCCCAACGCGGAAGGGCGAGTTGAGCTGACTATCGAGCGGCTGCCTGACGGCGAAGTCTCACCCTATCTCACGCAAGAACTTGCAGTGGGGGACCGTGTGGAAATAAGAGGGCCGATCGGTGGTTGGTTCGTGTGGCGATCGCGGCAGACGGAACCGATCCAATTAATTGCAGGCGGTTCGGGCATCGTTCCGCTCATGGCAATGATTCGCTCTCGTGCTTCAGCAGGTAGCACTGTACCCTTTCGATTACTGTATTCGGTGCGGGAACCCGGAGCCGTCTTCTACCGTGATGAACTGCAGGCCATATCGAGTCGGGGCGATTCTGTAACGGTTACGTACGCATATACACGGGCCACTCCGAAGGACTGGCCGAGACCGCCTAGCCGCGTCGATACGTCCTTTATCGCCGAAGCGACCTGGCCCTCTAAGCTAATCCCGACTTGCTACGTGTGCGGTCCCACATCGTTCGTAGAAGGTATCGCCGCCATGCTTATCAGTTGCAGCAACCGTCCCGACAAGATCAGGACCGAGCGTTTTGGCCCGACAGGAGGTCGGACATGAGTTCCCCTAAGTACGGTTACCTCGACGGCAATGCTGCCTCCTGCGAAGTGAGCAGAGTATTTGCCATCGATATGACGACTGCCGGGACGGTGCGCCGAATGTGGCACTACGAGATGCCCGGCGGAGGCACTGTCACGTTGGCAAAGCAAAGGGTGCCTGCGAGGGCGGTTCGGCGGAATGACAACGGTGGACACGCGCCACCCCGTTACACGAGGGCAGTGACGACCTGTACCCTCGTCACCAGGCGAGGCCGGGGTTCCAAGCTCTGAAAAACGTTCTCGATGGTTGGGCGAGATAGCTCTAGGTCGTAACTTCGCTTCAACTCGCTTTGGATCCGACGAGAGCCGACATCGCGCTACTTTTTCGACTGGTATTGACACTTCCTGAGCTCCGCTATTTATGCGCGCTCCTGCTCGGATACCTTGCTGGCCGGCGAACGATGCGGTCGCCGGCTCTTGTTCAGTAGGCCATCAGGCCCGTTCGCAGGATATCGCTCAACCCACCTCCGTAGCGTTGGTCGAGAGATGCCGCAATGCAAACAAACTTGTGAGAAGTTCTTGCCCTGTTCAACCAGCTGTACCCATCGGGATCGCTTCCTGATCTCCGTACCCATTCGGTACAGGGTAACTGGAAATAATGTCTATTGACCAAACAGTTCAAATCGATAATATAGATCGGCGCGAAACCTGCGTTGCCTGACCATCGTCCTGAGATCCTGAGTAGTTGCCGTGAGGATCCGCGCGTATGCTTACCTCAGATTTGGTAGGATCCAGCCCGAAGTTCCGGGCGGTACTTGAAGACGTAGAAACAGTAGCATTTCGCCGGAACCCAGAACTACAGACCTCTCGATCATCTTCTGCAACTCGCTATATTGCCTGGTCAGTCCTAAGAGGTTGCGGAAAGCAGGTCTATTGATTTAAGTGACGCAAGAAGTGCTCATGAGTCGGGATCATGAATCGGTCCAAAAGATTCATTTGGGGTTTTTGTGACCCGGCCAGGCGACGCAGGAGGCGTTGCGAGCCTTCCGGGGATACACTTTTCCTCAGGTGTTCACTCGTTGCAGGTTTCGCATCCGCACTAAGTTGGAGGCGGCTGCTGCGAGCGTGAACAGCCAACCCACCCGGTCCGGCGCCCGGAAGCGTGTCTTACGTTGCAAGCCCACCGTCTTCATCCATCCGAACACTCTCCACCCGCTTGCGGTTGCGCTGGCTCACTCGATATCCCTCATACCGGGCCGTTCGCTCGTCCACGGCACTCGACCCGTTGGTCTCGTTCTGCGCTACATGCGGCGTCACTTGCAATGCACGTAGTTGCCCGACAAAGCCGGCCGTGTCATAACCACGATCGGCACCCAGCGTGATGCGCCTGGTCCCGGCTTCCGCTCGCAGCATCTCCAGCGCGGCCTGCCGCCCCGCCGTGCCCCTAGCCTGCGTTAAGCGAACATCCACCACCAGCCGCTCATCGAGGTACGCTCTTTCTCGACGAATTGGGGAATTGCCGATTGAGCTTCAGCCTAAGCTCTTGCCTGTGCTTCAACAATGCAAGATCCACATATAGTGAAGGCATACTGTGCCTAGAACTTACGCCCGGCGAGTTGCATTACGAACTGGTCTCGGTGCTGGGCTGACCTGGATGAGCACAATCATTAGGGCGATAAAGGTTAGCTCGTTCATTCGTTTCCAAAGTAAGCGTTAGGGCAAACCATCTGTTATGGAGGGCGAGTCGGTGCTGAAGTGGGAGGATGAACGGAAAGCAGCAACCGGGGACGCGGCGGCGGCGGAGCCAGGCAGAGGTGGAAGGAATAGTAGCGGAGTATGAGGCCAGTGGTTTAGGCCGGCAGGCGTTCTGCAACAAGCATGGGCTGTCATTGTCGACGCTGAATCGGCATCGAAAGCGGCAACGGATAGCAAGCGAGTCGGCCGAGACAAGTCGCTGGGTGGCGGTGGAGTTGTCGGATACAGAGCAGCCTCCGGCGAGCCAGCTGAGCAGTGAGTTGTCGGTAGTATTGTCGAGCGGTCGACGAATCGAAGTGCGAGGCGGATTCGACCCGAAAGTACTGCAACAGCTGGTGCGTGTGTTGGAGCAGGCCTGAGTGTTTGGGTTGGGGCCGGCAACACGAATCTATTTGGCGGCGGGTGCAACGGACATGCGCAAGGGTTTTGAAGGACTATACGGCCTGGTGCGCGACCGGTTGTTAGGGGATCCTCTGAGCGGGCATGTTTTCGTGTTTTCGAATGCACAGCGGAATCGGCTGAAGTTGCTGTTTTGGGATGGCAGCGGGCTGTGGGTGTGCGCGAAACGATTGGAGAAGGGGCGCTTCCGGTGGCCGGAGGTTGCGAGCGAGCAGGTAAAGATGGTACTCAGCCAAGAAAAGTTGGTGTTGCTGGTGGGTGGGATAGATCTTTCACAAACACGACGCAGACGATGGTATCGGGTAGTAACAACTGACGAGAGTAAATCCGAGCATTTATAAGTAGGAGATCAGTTGCTTGTAAGTCGAAGGATGCGTTACGTTATTTTATTAACGCGACGTGAGCTCTTCTTCCTCTACTCCTGCAGCCTCTGAAGCAGAGCAGATCGAACAACTCAAGAAGCAATTGCAATGGGCCGAGCTAAAAATCCAGGTTCTGGAAGAGCGACTGCGTTTGGAGTTGATCGCCAAATATGGACCGGCTAGCG
>JBJMGK010000047.1:0-6684 GCA_045807925.1 Bryobacteraceae bacterium
CACCGCTATCAAGCAGTTTCTGACTGCTTGGAATGCCAATCCCAAACCATTCATGTGGACCGCCACTGTCGATTCCATTGTCGCCAAACTCGCTCGCTGTCGCCAAACGTTGGAACAGATCCAGCCCGGTTGCACCGCTCCCATAAGCCGCAAACGTTTGTCCAGTTAATTCGTGGACACTACACTAGCAGCTTGCATAGTTGACTGGTTTACTGCACGTTCTTCGCACCGTATGGCAGCATGTCCGAATGCAAGTCAACTTTACTGGACCGGGATCAATTGCCATTTCTGGTTGTCGCCGCCCCAGCACGTCCATTGATGAACGGGAGCGCCGTCGGACTTAGAAATGTCCGAGACATCCACACATTTGCCGCTATGTAGAGCGACGATCGTGTAGTAGCCATCGGAGTCGGAAGTGATCTGCCACATCTCATTCGATCCGCCCCGATACGGCGACTGGATGACAGGCGCACCGTCCTGCGTGGCGCCGGGACCGCCATCGATGTTGATTTGTAGACTGCTGTTCTTCACGGTGATCTGGTAGCCACCTTGAACTGGCGTAAAGGCGAATTTCTGGTTATCGCCAGCAAGACAGGCCCATTGTTGGAGCAGAGCTCCACTAGCCGTGGAGATGTCTCTCACGTCGAGACATTTACCGCTATTCTTCGAGACAAGTTCAGCCCAAGTCGTCGAAACAGTCGGTCCCGGGACCAATTGCCACTTTTGGTTGTCGCCGCCCCAGCAAGTCCATTGATGAACGGGAGCGCCGTCGGACTTAGAAATGTCCGACACATCCAGACATTTGCCGCTATGTAGAGCGGCGATCGTGTAGTACCCATCGGAGTCGCGAGTGAGCTGCCAGATCTCATTCGATCCGCCCCAGTACGGCCACTGGATGACAGCCGCACCGTCCTGCGTGGCGCCGGGACCACCATCAACATCGAGTTGTAGACTGCTACCTTTGACGGTGATCTGGTAGCCACCTTGAACTGGCGTGAATGCGAATTTCTGGTTATCGCCACCCCAACAAGCCCATTGTTGGAGCAGAGCTCCACCGGCGGTGGAGATGTCTCTCACATCGAGACATTTACCGCTATTCTTTGAGACAAGTTCAGCCCAAGCCGTCGAAACGATCGGCGCCCGCGATCCATTGATCAGCCGGGTGTGAGCCGCGAAAAGTAACGCCGTGGGCATTTTCTGCACCTGCCGGTCATACGTGAAGATGCCGTTTACTTCGCCTTCCACGTCAGTGACCTGGGTGAAAACGGCGATTGAGAGCCCCAGCCTCATACGGTCAGTTAGAGCGTCAATGAGTCCCAAGTAACGGTTCGTCAGCACGTCCGCGTTCGCCTGGTCCTCATAGCTGAAACTTGAGCCGGGACTCCATTGATGATCGGGGACCTTTAGTCCGAGCCCTCCGTACTCGCCCAGCGCCGCCGCCCTCCTGTCAGAAGGCAATGTATTCCCCGGGCCAACGTAAACGTGCTCGTCGATAAAGTCGCCGTTGCCGCCATCGAATCCCCCACAGCAGTTGGCTCCGGAATTATTAGATACCAGGCGCGACGAGTCGTACCCGGTCACGTCATTGGCGATCCGCGCCGGGTCATATTCGCCCCAGCCTTCGTTAAATGGCACCCAGGTGACCACCGAAGGCGAGCTTCGATGCTGGTCGATCAAGGTTCGTAACTCGTTCTCGAACTGTGTCCGACCGGCAGCATCAGGCGTGGCACCGCTGCGCGTGGCGGGCATGTCCTGCCATACCATCAGCCCGATTCGGTCCGCCCAGTAATACCAACGTTGTGGCTCTACCTTCATGTGCTTCCGAACGAGGTTGAACCCAAGCTCTTTTAACTTGGCAACGTCGAAGCGCAGCGCCTCGTCGGTTGGAGCAGTGTAAATGCCATCGGGCCAATATCCCTGATCGAGCGCTCCCATCTCGAAAACGAAGCTGCCATTGAGCATGGGCCGCAGGATTCCACCCCGATTTCCGAGAGTGATGGAACGCATGCCTGCGTATGAACCGACGGAGTCAACGACCCGGCTCCCCTCAAGAATGTCCGCGCGCACATCATACAGATACGGGTCATCCGGCGACCATCGCCGAGCATTGGGTACCGGAACGCGCACTTCCGCGTCCACTATACCCGTCGCGCTGCCCACGATCGTCGTGCCGGTTGTGACAGTAATCAGAACAGTGTGCCCAGGTGCAGCAGCGGCGCGCGGGATCACGCGCAGGCTGTTGCTTGTCAGGTCCGGCGTCATGTCCAGGCGGGTGAGGTGTGGGCCCGGCGTGGGCTCGAGCCAAACGGTCTGCCAGATTCCGGACGCTGCCGTATAGAAGATGCTGACTGGGTACAAGCGTTGCTTCCCGATAGCGCCCTGCCCAGCATCCGTCGGGTCGTATACACTGACAACGATCGTGTTGGTGCCCCCGTTCAGCGAGTCGCTGATGTCGTAGCTGAAGCTATCGTACCCGCCGGTGTGCGTCCCACCGACCTGGCGATTGTTCACCCAGACAGTCGTCTGCCAATCGCTTGCACCGAAGTTCAACTGCACGCGACGCGGCTGCCACTGGTCGGGAATTGCAAAAGTGCGGCGGTACCAGAGCTTGTCATTCGGTGTGACCATCCGCTCGATTCCGGAGAGCGCGGATTCGACGGGGAATGGAACGCGGATCTGCTCCGGCCAGTTCACTGGCTGAGCAGCATCCGATTGTGTGACCGCGAAATCCCAGATCCCGTTGAGGCTCTGCCACTCCGGCCGGGTCAAACTGGGTCGCGGATACTCGGGCAGGGGGTTGTTCACAGAAACCTGCGATGTCCAGGGTGTCGCTAAGCGGGGCGTCTTCGGCGCCCATTGCGCGGCGCTGACATGGGAGATCCCCGTGACACACACCAAGACAGCAAGCTGCAGCCACCTCGCACCGGACATGCGCGACCGGTCATTTTTCTGAGAACGCAATGACAAACGTGCGTTAGGCGAGCATGATGCTAGAAATGGCATACCGGATCCACTGCACGCATCATGCCGGGCAGGCGCATCAGGATGCGTGTTATCACCGGTGGCCCGTGTGCTTTGGTAGTATGCGACAGCTACTCGGTTGCTTCAAAGCGTCTTGAGTTAGCAATAGGCTAAGTGATGGGTCGGAAAGCGCTCAACGTAACCGCTGAGCAAAGGGGAAAGTTGCCGATGGTGGCGCACCGTGATCGATAAGCGATAGCCGAATCGACGAGGTGATCACGAACACGTTGGAGTCGATGCCTGACAACAGCACGCACTGGAGTACCCGATATCGTGGGGTTTTATCTGAATCATCCGGATTGCGGCTCTTTTCTTCGACGCAACGGAGGTTGAAAAACACGACCAGTCGGCTATAGCGGCTGGCCTCGCTCTCGCTGAAGTGCCCTGCTAGCTGCGCTCTTCCCGGACCAGGCGATTCGCATCGCGGTTTCTAGCAGAGAGATTCGCTTCAGAAACCCAGCGGCGATTTTCGGGCAGTTCTGATTCGATTTTGGAATCTCCTACCTCACCGTTCGGACATCGCCGTGTACACCCATCTCCCCCAGTACGGCTTCGAATCTGGCGAGGCGTTCGACTTTGTCCAGGCTAATTTTGCGGAAGACTGACGCTGCTTCGAGATCACCGTCTGCCGTGGCTTGCTCGGCAAATGTGCTAAGCATTGCGGCTTCCGTGCGCTCCGTGTCCACCGCGGCCCGCAGGTTTTCAGGGCTGTTCAATATGATGCCGCCAAGTTCTGCCTCGGTCGGAAAGTGCTCCGCTCGATCAGTATCAGCAGTGTCCTGAAAAGCCCGTGCTAATTGCCAGTTTTCGTCGAGGCGTGCCCGCGCAGCGAACCTGCTGTATTTGGCCGCGTCCGTAGCATCACAATTCATCGCGGTGATCAGGTTCTGTCTCGTTCGTGGATTCATACCATGCTTCTGGCTTTTGAGGTGCACGTTCCGGGCCGAAGCCCAAATACGGAATATCCGAGCCGAATTGATTGGCGATTCCCAGACCTCGACTTCCCGTTGCGCCATTTGACACGGCTCTGAGCGAGACCGCGCAGATCAGTGATTCTCAGCCAGGCAGGACCGAATGCTACCGCCCGCCAAGGTCTTCGGGATCGCCCTGAATGCTCTCAGAAACAGACCAAAGCTGCGGACTTGTTCACGGATGAACCAACCACATTGAATGGGCAGACTCGTGCACTCGGTCCGGTGCATATGTTCCATATTCCGGACGGAGAAAACAGGTGAAGCCAAGCGGATACGTATTGAAGTTGATCGGTGGACTCGTCCGGTGACATTGGCGCGCGGGGCGGTCGAGATGGCGAAGAGCAAAGTGATTTGTCAAGCGGCTTCCGGCTATTCAGAACCTCGGAAGTATTGACGTGCTCTGCAGTGACAAGACCGGGACCCTGACCGTCGGAGTGATGAAGTTGTCCCGATCTCTCGATTGCTTCGGTCGCGATTCGGATCACGTTCTCTTGCTTGCGCGCGTTAACAGCCAATTTGAGATGGGAATACACAATCCGCTGAAAGAAGCGATTCTGGCAAAATCCTGCGCTGAGGCAGTCTCTTATACAAAGTGTGCTGAGATACCTTTCGACTTCGAACGGCGGCTTGTATCTGTCGTTGTCGAAGGGGAAAGTGGGCGCCGGCTGTTGATCACGAAGGGCGCTCCTGAAAGTGTCGTGGCACGGTGTACGTCATTCCGGTCCCAAGGTGGAAGCCAGCCATTTTCAGAGGACGCAAGGATGCAATCGGGAGTAGTGTTCACCGGGCTGTGCTCGGAGGGATTCCGCACTCTGGCGGTTGCGTTCCATGATGTGCCAATGCGTGACGAGTACTCGCGCCAGGATGAGGCCGATCTGGTTCTGGCTGGTTATCTCGTGTTCGAGGACCCCGTTCGTCCGGATGTCTCGGAAGCAATAGCGGCACTGAAAAAAGACGGAGTCCAGCTAAAAATCCTGACGGGAGACAACGAACTCGTACCAAGCATATCTGTACGGAAGTCGGACTGGACACTTCGGACGCTGTGCTCGGCGAGGAACTGGTGAGGATGACGGATTCGGCCTTGGGTCATGTGGTCGAACAGACGTCCGTGTTTGCGCGTGTAAGCCCGGCTCAAAAGAATCGAATTATCCTTGCCTTAAAGCGCAGAAGTCACGTCGTCGGCTATTTGGGAGACGGCGTGAATGATGCGCCATCGCTGCACACTGCGGATGTTGGCATCTCCGTAGATACAGCCACAGATGTGGCGCGAGAAGCCGCCGACATCATTTTGGTCGAGCCGGGGCTCGACGTTCTCCATGCCGGGATTGTGGAAGGTCGGCGTGCGTCAGGGAACGTGCTGAAGTATCTTCGCATGAGTACCAGTTCTAACTTCGGCAACATGGTGAGCATGGCGGGTGCGTCGCTGTTTTTGCCATTCTTGCCAATGCTACCGACCCAAATACTCCTGAACAACTTCCTGTACGATCTTTCCCAACTTACTATTCCGACCGATGCCGTCGACCCGAGTTATTTGCGATCGCCTCAGCGTTGGAATATGTCGCTCATCGAGAAGTTTATGGTGGTGATTGGACCTATTAGCTCGGTGTTCGATTTCCTGACGTTCTTTGTGCTGCTGCGCTATTTTCGAGCAAGCCAGCCCGAGTTCCATACGGGATGGTTTATGGAGTCTCTGGCTACACAAACTCTGGTTCTACTCATCATTCGTACGTCTGGGAGTGCGTTAAAGAGCAGGCCGAGCTCGCCACTGCTGTTCAGCACCTTAACCGTGGTCTTTCTCGCTCTCCTGATTCCGATCACCCCCGTGGCGTCTGCCTTAGGATTCACGCCGCTCCCCTTGAAATTTTTTGGCTTTCTCCTGGGCTGCACGGCAGCCTACCTTGGTTCGGTGGAGTTCGCGAAGCGGCGTTTCACTGATTGCTTGAGGGCAGCTTAACACTCTGTCCTCAGCCTGTTATCTTGATCGCGGGGCGACGCCCACTGCAACTCGGAGGAGAGCTCAGCTAGCGCGTCAGCGTTATAGGGGTTCCGTGCATCCCAAAGAAGCCAGCCGCTCGATCCTGCGTCTTGAGCCGCCTTGATCTGCGCCTTCAGTTCCTACTTCCCAAATGGACGCCGATCGAACGCGTAATCGTTAAACGTCTGGAGCCACGGTCGAAACGTCAGCGGTGAGGATCCTGTTCGCTCCTTTGCCCGTAAAAGCGAGGAATGCACCACACGATAAGGATCCTGCAACGGGTTCCGCACCCCCGGAACTCCGTACTGGAACGACGACGGATACAGCATCGGTGAGATGTAATCTGCGAACGTTCCGATATCCGAAAAACTTTGCCCAATTCCTGTGTCGGTGAGATTCCAGCAGACGTATCCGAAGTTTTCGGCAGCGAGAAACACATTGTAACCGATAAGTGCTTCTCTCGCCGCCGCAAGGAAATCCGTAATAGCTTGCCGGCGGTTCGCTTCATTGTTCGGCTTCGAAAACTGCAATCCTTTCTGATTAACCCGCAATTCTCACAGAGGGTCTGGCAAAAAGCCGTCTTCTCTGGCATAAACATATTTGCCACAAGATGTTTCAGCCCAGGAGGAGACGGCTTTCGCTATGACAGAGTGTACCCAATCCCGATTGCCCTTCGCTCACCACGGCAGGCGTGAAGTGGTGGCGGAGTTTAGC
>JBJMGK010000048.1:0-3204 GCA_045807925.1 Bryobacteraceae bacterium
CAGAGCCCTCGCCGGCACTTCCAGCTGTGCAAGCGCGCCGTTGCTGAGGTGGACGGCAACATAAGTCAAGGCGAGAGCTGTGCAGGTGAGCGCAAGGAGCCTGTTGAAGATCATGGACGCCTCCTTTCATGTTGGCTCGATTATTCCACGGTGGGCGCCGCTATCCAGCGATTTGCTCCGAGCTTCGGCTGTGCCGCTTGAAGGGATTCGGCGAGTGGACTCTGAAGGCGACCGGCCATTGCTTCCGGACACCGATGCTTGTAACGCGAGTTTTGAGCTTGTGACTTTTGATGGGGGTGACGCTACCTGGCCGTCTAACGCACAAACCGTTGAACTGGCACAGCTTCAGAGCATCCGGCAGGACTAGGAATGAAAAACGCCGTCGCCTTCTGCGATCCATAATTCCAGACCAGACGGCCGCTCCCGAACTGTACTGTTCACGCGCGACAGTCTAACCGCCGCAAAGTTGAAATGATCCCTTCCGAAAGGCGGCTGACCATCCTCGTCTGGGATGAACATCCAGTGCTACGGGCGGACGGAATCATCGTGCGCGGCGTGTGAGCCGTCACGCGAACGCGACACGATAGCCTGAGCCTGCATGGAATTGGCTTGGCATCGCACTAGCCGTTCTTCCAACATTATGAACGGCACCGCGTCAAAGCGAGCGCTTGTAATCTCGGCAATTCGTTGCCGTGCCGGCACGCAGATAACAAATGCGCTTGAGCGATTCCTCAAGCGAAGCCTCGGCCAATTTTCCGTGCTCCCAACGCATACCGACCATCAACCCGCCACGGTGGGATCGCGGGCACTAAACGCGATCGCAGCACGCCCCGCATGCGCGATCAGAACATCACCTTGAGTGAGAGCTGGATCTGACGGGACGTACCGGCGGTGCGATTGATTTGGCCGAAGCCAGAGCCCAACAGTGTATTGGCAGGCAGGCCTAAGTTCACGATGTTGAAGATATTGAAAAACTCGGCTCGGAATTGAACGTTTGCCAGCTCAACGCGGGACCGGGTGCTGAGGGCGGTGTCTTTTATGAGAGCGAAGTCGAAGTTATAGAAAGCGGGTCCGCGGAAAGTGTTACGGCCGAGCGATCCGAACACACCGCTGTTGGGCCCGGTGCCGCCAAGAAGATAGATGGGAATGGAGAAGAACGATGCATTGTCGGCGCCGCGTCCAAAATAGTCTTCGCGCACAGTACGCGCGGTGGACAAAACGGGAGTGCCGATTTGATCAGGACGATCAACACCATTGGAGCCGACGCCGGTCTGCTGGACGCCGGAGTACACGCTAAAGGGAGATCCGGAGGCGAGCGTCACGACCGAGAGGAGCTGCCAACCGGCGCGCGCTTTGAAGGGGAGGGCGCGGAAGAAGCGCACGCGGTCGAGGTGCAGTTCTTGAATAGCATTGGCAGTGAGCGAATGACGGACGTCGAAGCTGGAGGGCCCTTTTTCGAGGCTGGTGTGGAAGGGGTCTTGCGGCCAGGCGGGAGCAATGGCTCCGGAAGCGCCGCTGACGTACCCGCCGATGACGGTGCTGACATCGTCAATGGATTTCGACCAGGTGTAGCTGGCCTGCAGCAAAGGTCCGCCACCGGGCACGGTGCCTCCCAGCGACGTCTGGAAGGCATGGTAGGTGGAGTGCGAGCGATTGGTCATAAGGTTCTCGGTACCGATCCCGCCGGATGGCTGACCTAACCCATCGAATTCGGTGAAGTGCGCGAACTGGGCGGTGGCCCCCGGATAGGCGTTCGGAAAGTTGATACCGGGCAGGCTGATGCCGGCGGTGCCAAGGTAGGCGGTGTTGGCGGTGAGTCGTTTGAACTGTCGTTCGAGAGCCACCGTCCACGTGGCGAGGTAGGAGTTGCGGAAGTCTTCGGAGATGGCGTTGAGATTGAGGGGGCTCACCTGGCGGCTGGGGTTGAGGGCAGCAAGATCGCGGGCGAAGCGAGAGACATCCCACACCGTGTTCTCCGGGACTGCCTTGGAATCGTAGCGGGCGGCGGCGAGGATGTCGTGACCGTCAGGAGCATAGACAGGCGGCAACTGTTCGGGGCGAATACGAGTGCCGAAGCGCAATGGCGCGTTGGGAGCAGCGGTGAGACGCGGATAGTCCACATAGGGCGCTGCACCGGTAAGCAGGTTGTCCTGCCAGATGTTGGGCGGAATGGTGGTGAGGGCGGCGCCGGCGCGCACCTGAACACGGTTGGGCGCGGTCCAACTGAGGCGCAAGCGGGGTCCCCAGTTATTGCCAATGGTGCGGAAGGTTGGATGCGGATTAATAACGTAGTCCTGCACAAGCCTGCCATCACGTGTCGCAAAGGGAAGACCGGCGGAGCGGCGCGCGCGCTCGCTGATGGGCGTGTAGAGTTCGTAGCGCAGGCCGTAGTCAAGCTGAAGACGATCGGAGACTTTCCAAGTGTCCTGGACGAAGAGCTGCAGGCCGTAGCGTGACACAGCAGCTACGCCAATCTGATTGTCCTGCGGGAATCCAAGAGGAGCGACGGCGATACTGTATGCAAATGCGCTACCGGTGAGAAAAGCAGTCAACGTATCGGGGAGCGGGTCGCCAACTTTGATGTCGTGCGCACCGCTTGCAGAACGGATACCGGAGGTCGCATAAGACGTCCCGCCGCCGAAAGTGAACGCACCGTTGGGAGTGGTGCCGAAATAGCTGGTGTCGCGATTGGCGCGAAACTCGCCGCCCGCTTTGACAGTGTGGCGCTTGTGATTCCACACTAATGTTTCGCGACCCTGAAAGAGGTTGGCAAGAGAGGTGGTGACCGTGCCGCCAGCAGCATTGAAAGGTTCATAGAGGCCGTCACTGAACGTGACGGCGGGGTCGGTGCGATTGGCCGTTGGGAAGTTCGGTGTGGTGCGGGTGACGCTGAGGGACGCTTCGTTCGTGAAGCCGAGCGAGGTGCGGGTCCAGGTGAGAACGCCGTTGCGCTGGTGATCGCTGTACTCAATGCCAAAGCTCGGGTCGATGACGGTCTGGTTGGGATTGGTGGTGGGGCCTTTCAGATTGTTGGCGCTGAAGCGGGCAAAGAGCGCGTCGCGTTTAGAGAGCCGGTGATCAAGGCGTAAAGAGAACTGATCGGCATCGGTGCGGACCTTGGAAGACGACGCAAATGTGCGCTCACCGAAAGGCCCCTTCGGCTCATTCGGCAACGGATAGCGGTTGAGCACAGAGCGGATCTGA
>JBJMGK010000049.1:0-5052 GCA_045807925.1 Bryobacteraceae bacterium
ATCAATTCCGGAAACGCCTTCACCTCCGGCAATATTATCGGCCCGACCGCAAACAACATCAATGCAGTGGGTACCAACTTGTCGGGCAGCGGCTTGGCAAGTTTACTTCTTGGGGCCGGATCCGTCGCAGGCGGGGAAGGAATCGTACAAATGGCGCTGTCGGCCAAGTACATTGCCTTCTATGATCAGAGCGACTGGCGCGTGAACAATCGCTTAACCGTCAACCTCGGCCTTCGATACGACATACAGCCATCGCCAACAGAACGGTACAACCGTATCAGCTCGTTCAGCTACAGCGGGCAAACCGCAGGAACGCCTGGCGCGCTGTTTTTTCCCGGGGTGACGGAAGAAGATCGTCACTTGTACAAGACGCGGTGGAAAGACTTCGGACCGCGAGTTGGCATCGCGTATCGAATAGGCGATTTCACTGTGGTCCGAGCCGGGTTCGGAACGAACTTCCTTCCCTCTAACACCGGGTACTACGGCGGGCCTTATTATTACGGGAACCAAAACTTTGGGGCCAGGCTGAGTGCGCCCAATGCTCTTCAGTACGGGACGAATCCGCAGGGTGTGCTGGTGGCGCCGTTCAACCAGGTACAAGTGGTAATTCCTCCGATTGGCGCGAATCCGAACTCGCCAGCGTACTATGGCGCGGGTGGCAATGAACCGAGGTTCGATCACGACTCGTTCAAAAATTCCAAGGTCTATCAATGGAACTTCTTTATCGAGAGGAAGCTCGGAAGCAATTATCAGCTCAGCCTTGGCTACAGCGGAAGCAAAGGTCAGAATCTGCTGATGGGGCGCTTTCCTGCCAATGCGGACCAGTTGTTTTCCGATAGCTTATTGCAACAATGGCGTTCAACGTACATCGCCACGAACGGCAATAACCCCGCAACCCAGCTGGTTCGGAATCCTTACAACCCGACAGGCTCCATCCCTTACCAGGGCAACCTTCAAAACCCGAATATCCCGTTGCGGGAAGCGATATTTCCCTATCCACTGTTTACCGGCAACCAGGTGGGAACTATGGTCGGGTACTCGACCTATAACGCCTTCATGGCCGGACTGCAGCGGTCGTACTCGAAAGGCTTGACCTTCAACGTGCATTACACTTGGTCGAAGTCGATCGAGATGTCGAATCCGGAGCTTCAGAATAACAACTTTGCCGAGAACGGCGGATTCGCCAATGGAAACATCGATCGCCGTAACTACCACAACTCTTACAACCTCTCGACCAACGACATCCCCCACCGGCTTGTTGTAACCGCCGTTTACCAGTTGCCGTTTGGCGCGGGAAAGAAGTTTGCCTTTAACAACAATAAGGTTGCGAATGCGGTACTCGGCGGCTGGCAGGTTGGAAACGTGTTAATTATGCAGAGCGGCCAGCCCCAGCAGGGTTTCACCGGTTGCAACTCGCTTAACTCACTCTGTGACCGCGTCCCTGGCGTCGACGTCGAAGTTCCTAAGAACCTGCAGCGCTGGTATGATTCGCCGAACGTGGCGGATCGCACCGTTACGCTGCCCAGCGGCCGTCAGATCGCTGTGGACCGCTTTACCTTTCTGAAGTACAACCCCGATGCTTTCCGGGGAAGGGTAGTGACCCTGGCTAATGGCTCGATTGCGCAGGACATTAACTGGTTCGGTACAGCAGCGCTTCGCTACAACGACTTTCGCGGTGTGTCGTATTACAACCACAACTTGAGTCTCCAGAAGGACATCAAAGTAACAGAACGCGTCAGTGTGCTTCTCTCGGCCGAAGCGACGAATTTGTGGAACCGTGCTCAGTTCACCGGAACCTTGAATGCGGGGACCAATGGCATTTTCATCGCTCCAAACGCTGCCCGCGGCCTCCAACCCGGCATGATTCAAAACGAGAGCTTTGGAACGTACGGCTTGGCTACGCTCGATCCTCGCCAGATTGAGTTGCGAGCGCGGATCCGGTTCTAGGCCGAATCAAAGCGCGAAAAGGGTCTCCGGGGCTTCGCTCCGGAGATCATCGCGGCCGAGATCGAGTGAGGGTCGCACGCTCTGGGCATCCACCTAGAAAATTCTCCGCACGAAGTGGACGAGGGTGTTTCAGATTGGGGAAAAGGGGGCAGCATTTCGCCCCCTTCTTTTTGGAAGGCGCCCGACTAGTTTCCTAGAGCAACGAGCAATACATCTTCCCTGTATATTGGTTCAGTTTCTTCAAGGTTCTTGTTTTCGCTCGATCCTGCAGCGAAAATGGTTGGGCCGAGGTCAAATGCATGCACATCTTCTCTCAACCCAAACGAATCCCGATTCCAATTCTTACGGCTGCATTGTCCTGCTTCAGCGCCTCTGTGCATGCGCAGTCGCCTTCCCCGGTGAAGGAAGCGACAGTGTACAACCGTTCGGTTATGCTGGTCGCCAACGACAAGCTTGAGGTCGCCGTAGTGCCAAAGGGCGGATCGATGTTGCGAATCCTGATTCAGGGCGACCCCGAGGGGCTGAGCCCGTTCGGCAACCCCGAGATGTTTCCCCAGGTACCCGACCGCCGCAAGTTACAGGGACCCATGGTGGGGCATTTTGTCTGTGTAGACGGCTTCGGTTCGCCCAGCGCCGCCGAGCACGCAGCCGGACTCTCCATGCACGGGGAGGCTTACCTCGAACAATGGGAGCTGGTCGCGTCCGAAAAGCAGGGCGCGACAACAACTGTGAAGTTCAACGTCGGCCTTCCGCTTTTGCAGGAAGTGTTCACGCGCGTCCTCCGGATGGTGGACGGCGAGAGCGTGCTGTATGTGGACAGCGAGTTGGAGAGTCAGGTAGCGTTTGACCGCACGGTGAACTGGGGTGAACATCCCTTTCTGTACCCGCCGTTCCTCGAAGCCGAAAAGACCGTCGTGGACATGTCCGGCACGCGCGCCGAGACTCGGCGCTACCCGGGCGCAAGAGGCAATCCGCGCATGCCGCTCGCGCAAGGGCAGGACTTCAGCTGGCCCATGGCTCCAGGGGTCAACGGAACGCCGGTGGACCTGCGCGCCGCGCCGGCTAATGCGACTTGGATGGGGCATACTACCACACTGATGGAACCCTCGCGTCCACTGGCTTATGTCACGGTGCTCAACACAGCCAGGCACTACCTGTTGGGGTACGTGTTCAGGCGCGAAGAGTTTCCGTGGGTGCAGAACTACATGAGCTACCCGGGGGATGGCTGGTTGGCCCGGGGTCTCGAGTTCGCCACCCAGCCTTTCGACCTTCCGCGCCGCGAGATGGTGGAGCTGAACCGGATGTTCGACACGCCAGTCTACCGCTGGCTGCCGGCGAAATCCAAAATCTCGACTCGCTTTCTTCTTTTCTATGTGCGGAGCCCGGAAGGCATGACCCGGGTGGACGACGTCCGGCTGGAAAACGGCAAGATCATCGTAGAGGACCGAGCCGCCGGCAAGACGCTCACGCTGGCCGCTTCGCTACCGCTGTAGCTGAAACGGCCCTAAAGGCCAAAATAAATCAGTGGCTTGAAAAGAAAAAAGCACTCACGGAACGCCTTGGAGCGCAGTTCCGGGCGGAATTTTTCAACGCGGTCAATCATACGAACTTAAGCTTGCCGGGTGTAACCACGGGCGCCGGCTTCGGCCAGATCGTCAGCGCCTCCGACGCTCGCATCGTTCAATTCGCTTTGAAGCTAAGGTTCTGAGAGGCGAGAGATCGACTTTACGGCTCATGGGTTTTTTTGCGGACCACAACTGCGGACACGAATGGGAACAAAGTACACGCACTTTCAACCACACGTGCACGAAAAGTCGCGCTAGAGTTCCCGTCAGTAATCAAAGTGAAGCAATGCGCGTTATTCGTTACCGGGCTCCACGGGCACTACAGGTTCTTGTATTCGGTGGATGGAGTAAGAATGCGGAGGATGGGCTGGAATCGGGACCGGTGCTCACCTGCGGCTTGCGACACCGAGACTCGCCCTTTACCGCAGACGAGATCGCGACGGAACTGTGTTTCTCGATAGCAGTAGGAATTGACTCCATGCAGCCGATCATCCGGATGGACTGATTTTCACGTATGATTACCTGGCCGCGAATCTTTCCAAAGAGTCGGTGAGGCGCAGCACGTATTGAGTATCTCTACTGAGAAAGCTCGCCTCATCCCACGTGAGCGCAACGTGTCCGCTGTTCATGAGAAGCCTCCCCTCAATCGAAGCGGTAGGAAGTATAATCGGTCCTGCCCCAAAAAGGAAATCCGGGAAGCGGCTAAAGCCGACCCGAACCGCCAGCGCCGGTTTGCGGCTCTGATATCGCACCGCTTTCTCACCCCATCCAAGCCCGGTCCCAAGCACGAGATTCTAAAAAGAGCCGGCAACTTTTAGGGGCCCCATCGGTTGCCAGTGTCAGCCGTTTGTCCCGATCCTTCTTGTCTTGGTCGCTCGACTTCGACGAACACGCGAGAAGGGATTCTTCTCGCATTGTCCGAAGAGGAGAATACTCGTAGCGACCGTCCGCTTGGTGTTGACGTAAACTATCGGAAAATGTCCGACAACTTAGTGGAGCGTTTCTGGAGCAAATACATCCAACGTGCACCGCGCTCGGTCGTGTTGGAACAACTCAGACCTATGGGAGCTGACCCAGAGCTTGCCTCAATTCTACGACTCTTGTGCCCCGCCCAGGCTTCGATCAGAGTGCCGTCTACAGTGAAGTGTTCATCGGAGAGCAGTTTCTTCGCGCGGGCTTGCTGGACAATGAGCGTGAAGAACTCGTCGGCCACGGCGCCATCGAGCAAGCGGTCCCGATTCTTGCTGAATACCGTGTGATGCCAGACCGGCTGGTTGGCCGAAAGCCCGACAAACCACCGAAACAGCAGGTTGTACTCCAGTTGCTCCCTGAGCATGCGCTCGCTGCGGACTGTGTACAGAAGCTGCAGCAGCAAAGCCCGCAGCAGACGCTCAGGTGGAATCGATCTTCGCCCGTCCTCGCCGTAGATCTCGTCAAACCGCGCACTCATGTCCTTCAGCGCGGCATCCACCATCGCCCGAATGGCGCGCAAGGGATGATCGTTGGGCACCCGCTCCTCAAGCGATCCGTAACTGAACAA
>JBJMGK010000050.1:0-11428 GCA_045807925.1 Bryobacteraceae bacterium
GCAGTATCATCGCTCCAAACTCCATCTGTCTTGGCGTGATCAACAGGCTCCACAATTTCGCTTGGACTTCCTGCCTCCCTACAGCCCGGAACTCAACCCTATCGAACGGGTCTGGAAACTCACGCGCCGGCTGTGTCTCCACAATCGTTACTTCGGATTCCTCGATGGAGTCGTTTCCGCCGTGGAAGATCAGTTTGCCGAATGGACAAAGTCCAACGATATCCTGCGCCGATTATGCGCAATTACTTAGGACGTTATGTTTAGCAACGAGGCACTTGCTCGGTCGGCAATGAGCGGCAGCGGCGCTCCGGTTGTAATCGTTGCCGCCTTCTCCGGTGTGAGCTGGACGGGTTTATTTGCGGGAACATGCGAGACGGAAGCAGCCGTGTTCGTCCACTTTGAGATTGACGGTGGCGTTATTGCGAACTTCATAACGCAAAAACAAGCTGTCCTGGTAGCGGTAGACATCGCTAATCAGCAAATGCGAACCATGCTTGGGTCGCTTGGCGTTCCATTCAACGGGTTGTGCTCGGACAAGCAGGTCGGACGGGATCGGATCGGAGGCCGCCACGGCAGCCGGCTTCACCGGCGGCGCGTGGGTGGGGAAATGGTATCGATTGAGAAATCCATGTTCTGGATGCTGTCTGCCGGAGGAAGCAGTTCATAAACCGCCCGGCCCTCCTTCGTCCAGACAAAGAGATTCGTGGACTGATTCGTGTCCTTGGGCCGGATAAAGACCGTGTGCCCGCGCCATTGAATGTCGAACGCTTTAGTCTCGGCCGCTACATCTTCAATCGGGCTGTCCAGGTCCAAGACGGTCAGATGAGTCTTGGCCGTGTGAACCGGAATCATCACTCCGGGGGTTACCGAAAGGGACGCCATGCGCTGCGCCTGAAGTCCCGAAACAAGAAAAACGCTTGTCAGAAGCGCTGGGAAGAGCAGGTGGCATAAAAATCTCATGGGTAATTGCTCCGTGCAGCAGAACCAATACCCAATTGCTCGCGAGCATGCAAATCACCGCATAAGTAGGGGTTCTGGAGGGGAAAGGCGGGAAAAACATACGGCGAGGATCTGGAACATCCTCGAGTGTGAGAATGTTCCAGTCTCGGCTTATTTCTCTGCGGGAGCAGCCAGCCACGGCCGCTGTTCCGCACCCTCGAGAAAAAGTTGCAGGTCGTTCAAGGAGGCGATCACTCGCCGGCTCTGCGGATCGTGTTCCACATAGACAACGAATTTCGCTCCGTACCGATCGGCAGCGCGCTTCAGGAATCTGCGGCGGTCTTCCAGATTGCGAAGAACCGTCCCACAGAGTTTCGTGGGCCGCTGCGAAAGGTCGGAGAAGAGCACTTCTCCATTGCGAATGACTCCCTGGCCGGCCCGCATCGGGAAGCTTTGAACGCGCTGCCCGGGCGTGCCGTCCATCCAAATCCGGCCGTTCTGGATCTGGAAGAGCCAGATGTGCTTCTCTTGCGCCGATCCATCCGAAGCGATATAGGGTTCGAGCAGATAGACATTGCCGCCTTCGTCGTACCGGATATCGCCCTCCGGAAGGTCCGCCATTTGCAGGCGCACCAGTTGACCGCCTGTGCGCTCTATAATGGCGTCGAGCACCTCCTGTGGAAAGGCCTGGAAGAACAGCGCCCCGCTGGCTTTTTCGTGAGTCGATTGCGTCACAATCGACCACAACGCTTTAGCCCAACCGCGACGATTATCCGCCTTGCCTTTCGCCCAGAGCTGGATCATCAGATAGAAATTCCGAAGCTCCGTCTTAGACCGTTGCTCGTTCGCCTTGATAGCGGCTTTGGCGCGATCCAACCGGCGGCCGGCAGCACGCTGTCCTGCCGATCTTCGTAAGTGAGCTCCGGTTGTTGTTTGTAGTACTCGCGCACTTGATCGAAGTCCGCCTGAACACGTCGTAATTGTTCTTGCACTTCTTCGGTGCGTTCGCGGTTCTGCTTGCAGAGCGCGCGAAATTCTTCGACCTTGGCGCGGCACTCCTCGAACATCTCTTTGGTATACGATCCGCCGCGCATGAGTCCGGCGAACTCGTGCAGAGGCATAACCGCTTCGAAGAGGTTCTGGATATCCGGCCGGATCGCGTTGTAGAGCCGGCCAACAATATCGTTGGACCCTACAACGTCGATCTTATGCGGCATCTCATCAACGCGCTCCACCCGTTTCGCCGCGATCCAAGCCAGCCGGGGAAGTTGCTTTTGGATCTCCCGCAGGCGTCTGAAATCGACCGTCACCTCGTGCTTCAGTGCGTCGAGCGCGTTCTGCAGATGGTCCGACAGTTCCTCGGCTTCCTCAAAGCGGCTGGCCGCCAGAGCAGCAGAGGTCATATCTGTAATCCATCCGATGAGATTGCCCTTCGCCTCCATTGCCACCTCGGCCAGATTCCACCAAGGGGCTTTCGGGCGGGCTTTCTTGTTCTTGGTGCGTGTCTCGACCTTCATATGCACCCGGCTCTCGACGAAGCGAGGCAAGGTGCTGGACGGGATCACGCAGATGCAGTCGTAATCGAAATCGCCGCCGTTCTGCGCCGCGGTTTTGCTGTGCATCGCGAACGTGCCTTCGATGAAGAGTTGCTGGCCCACGATATCCGCGCTCGCCGTATCCTCAAGCGTCACACCGTTCTGGGCGAAGTGCGCCGTGAGGAGTTCGATCGACTCGGAGTGGGACAGGCGTGTGAACGGCAGCAGGTCCGCTTTCTTGCGAACCGGGAACCGCACTTCCAAACCGCCTTTGGATGACAGATCGCAAATCGCGGTATCGGACGGGATCCAGTCAGCCGCCCAATGGAGCACGTTGTCCATTAGAAAGAGAACACCGTCGTCCATCAGCGCGAACGCCGGCAGTTTGAATAAGCCGGCAGCGCAGGCTTTGAATGCCCGGCGCGCCAACAGCTTTTGCAACTTGTTCTGCACGTACGGCATCTTGAGCGCGTGGCCCGAGTTGTCGACCTTCAGAAGAGCTTCGGCGAGCGAAGTCTCAAACGAGGTGAACTCGGATTGTTCGTTGTCGGTCGGGCTTTGCTGCGCCTGGCTCGATCCGATGCATTCGAGCAACAGGGAGTAATCGCCCTGCATTGCCGCCTGGATGGTTCGCCGCACATCGTCGCGCGCCGCTGGAATGATCTCCTTTTCGAGAGACTCCTCCGTGGCGTGCTGGATGAGGGTATAGCTCGACTTGTACTCCATTCCCGGCTTCGAGTAGTCGCGGATGCCAAGCACCATCGGGCCCTGAAACACGCGGGCGTGAATCGGGAAATGCCACAGACGAAAGCTGGCGCAGATCGAGTCGATCAGTCCTAGCTCAATCTTGGGCTTTGTGGCGCTTTTCGGGAGAATGATGTCGGCGCCGGCAGCTGCTGCTACCTCGTCGCTCATCGCCTTGAAGCAGCCTTTGGCCTGAATATCCGCAATCGCCAAGCGAAACTGGTAGAAGCGTCCTTCCGGAAGCCTCAATTTCGTGAAGAGCGATTGAGAGATCCAGCCGCGGCAATCGTTGGTGCCGAGTTCGAGGTCTTCGACGACCAGAACGCGGGCCTGATCTTCGGTCAGCAGGGTCTTGCAGTCGCTGACCAGGATGCCGAAGTAGGTGATGGCTGCCTGAGGCCAGTTGGCAAATCGCTTCGCGATCTGCTTTTCGTGCCTGGCGTCCACTGCGTAGAACGTACCGTCCTTCGCAGAGGACCCGGCGCCGATCAGGCGGTATTCGATGCCGTCCAGCGTGAAACTGCTGAGTGCATCTTTTACTTTTTCGGTTTCGACTTCGTCGAGCGAAAAGGTGGGAACCGAAACGCGAGCGACCTTGATCTCGGGATAGAGGCGATGGAGTAGCGTGTTGATGAGCTGTCCTTCTCTATCGATCTTGGGCATGCGCTTCACTACGTGTCCTTCCTCGTCGATCTCGACATTGATCACCGGCAGAATATGATTCTTTTTCACGTGAGTTTTCTCCTTTACTGTGTTGGTGGTGTGAAAAACAACCAGCGCGAGGCACGTCAGGAGAGAACCGTTGCCGGTCTTCTTCCGCGAGTGCCTTGCGCCAGACGAAAACTACTTCTGACGAAGGCCTCTCGAAAAGAAGCCAGAATGGGACCGAATGCAAGCCCAGGCGGGTTGCATTCAGAGGGACGTATCTACCGACCCTTACGGTCTGGTTAGTGTGCCGCGCGGTGCAGTGCATCCAGGACTAGCAAAAGCCCGCCGAAGAGGATGCCTGCCGCGAAGGCAATGGTTTTCACAACGCCAAAGGTCACCACGCCGTGGTGTGCTTTGGCATAACGCGGTACAACGTAAGCCCGGACTTGGGGCCGTATTGCAAGGCGTCGTAGTCCGTTGCGAAGATCGCCTCTGTCACAGAAGGCGAGAAACATCAGGCCATTCATTTCCACTATCTTCAGGTGCTGCAAAGAGACCAGTCTTCCAAGCAGCAGGCCGCCATCAGCATCAGCAGATAGGGTGTTTTCTTTTCCATTTGGATGAAGTTCTCCTTCGAGGATTTAAATAAATTCCCAAGTCTGGGTTTTGTCATGTGGACAAAAATCGAAGAGAACGAACCCGCTTATCGATCCCCTGGTAATACCCCTTCCTTCACCAACAGAGCGTTCGCGCCTTTGAACTGGGTATCCACGCGAAACTCCGTCACAACGAAAAATGTAGCTTTCTCTTGAAAGGCGGCGACCAGGGCTTCCTGCTCGCTTGCGAGCTCACGGCCCATGGTCACTTCCTCTCCGGACGAACCGTTCGCCAGAAAATACCGCGCCAAAGCATTCGCCTTGGGCTTGGCGCTCGCACGCTTGCTGGGCTTCCCCTCTCGGGCCCGCCCTTTTCGGACGACTTCCGTCGCCGGCTGTGCCGGCGGTTCCGCGATTGCGACAGCACTATTCATCTGAGTTCTTTTTCTCCTTCAACTTGCTTTTTCCGCGTGGCTTTCGAAGCTGGCAGTTGTCCGCCCCACGGTCCGAAAAGCTATCCAGACAGTAAACATTTCGGAGCAATCGCATGCGGAAGCATCAAACCCCAGGCCGACAAGGCCGTCACACACAGCACAACGATCGCCTGCCAGCAGCGAACCGTAGCAGGCCGTTCGAGCCTCAACCCCGTGAGATGCAGGCTGAAAGCGAAAATCGCCCAGAAGGATAGGGCCAAGGTCAGATTGCCAGTCATCGCGGATAGGCCGAAGATCAGGTTTTCCGAACTGACGGCCACACAGGCGATCAAGGAAGCCAGGATTCCCAGAATGGCCCGTCGTTGCTCCCCGCGGATTTCAGTACTCATGGATCCAATGCATACGCAATTCCTGAAAATCCTGCAAATGCCATTCGCCACGGTTACTGCACTCCGGCATCGGCGGCGAGCTGCTGGTGCACGGCACCTTGCATTAGGCCGTCCGGCTGAGCCACATCTTTGCTTTCCTCGCCCATCACCGCTTCCTCATAAAATTCGGCTACCCGCAATCCGCTGGCATCACGCTCGGTTCGGGCCACCGGAGCCAGCCGCAGATTGTAATGGGCGACAATGCGAGCGCTCGTTTCTTTGCCGTCCTCGATGTGGTGAATTTCTCGTACGCCCAGGACCGTGTACGCCAGATTGACACCGTTGACTGGGTCGATACGGATGACACTGAAATTGCTGACGATCCGCTGGGCTTGGATCTTATCGAACTCTCCGTCTTGTCGCATTTTCTTCATCGACGCTTGCCGAAGATTGAGGGTCATCATGTTGAAGGCATCCGCCAGACTGCCATCGGCCGTCGCAGGCTGGTAGCTCAGGTACTTATTTAGAAATTTCCGAATGAAGAACTTAATCGCAACATCATCGGGCCGAATCTCCGCGGCTGGCAGCAGACGGATGCTTGAAGAAACCGGGCCGGTGACGCGCACATTAGCCACCGTGACAGAACCATCGGGATTCTCTTTGAGAATCGGCGGGTGCGCGATCCGGCGGAAGGCGTAAAATAGCCCGCCGCCTTGCACGATTACGACGAGCGCCAGAACGGCGATGATACCGAAGGCCAGATTCAGGCGCGCTTGCAACTGGCCATTGAAGTCCCAGTAATGATAGCTTCTGGTTATTTTAGTTGATTTCTCGCTATTGCTAGGGTTCATAATGTCTCTGTCCGGAGCCTCAAACAGGACCACTGCTGTCGGTTATCGCCCCCGCCTTTACCAAACCCTTTACAAGACCGCCAGCACTTCTGGCCACATGGCCCACGGCTCCGCCGACGTCCCCGGCGATAATGGAACCGGCCAACACCGGTATCAGCGCGACAGCGATTGCAAGAACCAAGCTGACAATCCCGATAAGCAACGTACTGCCGAGGCCACTCAGAAAACCCAAGAACCCATTGGCATTCTCGACCGCTGTCACCGTGTTCATATTGATAAGAACCAGCAGACTCAAAAAAAGCGCATACAGCACCGGCCACATGCCCCAGGTCGCAAATCCCTTCAGGTATCCCTTTGTGTACGGTCCCAGGCTGCCACTTGGATAGAGGGCAAAAACCAGGGGACCAAGCCCATACAGAACGACACCCGCGAGAAGATACAGCAGCGAGAAAATCACGTATGCCAGCGCCAGCGCGATGTAACTGATCACCAATAGAACCGCCGTAATCGCTGCAGATATCCCGCCCTTTGCAACACTCCAAAGAGCTTGACTGGCGGAATTGTTGTTCCACTCTGCCTGGGCCTGCTGGATCCATTGTTTGACGAGATCTCCGCCACCGCCCGTGTGCGACATGATCGTACTTGCAACTGAGTCAAACGCGTTCAAGCCCAAATGAAAAACGGTATCCCAGTTCGCCAGCAATGTGGTCATGAGCATGCCTTTTATGAGCACCGTCCCTAGCTCGTTGTAGTCGGCACCGCGCCACCACGTCTCGTAAACCTGATAAAGAACGGTCGCTACGATGACGCCTTCCCCGATGTGACTCATCGTTGCCGTCACGCCGCCACCGTTAATCCCAGCAAGAGCCGTTGTCAGAAGTGTTTCGAAATAGAAGGGTGCTGTCACAGGAGTTAGTGGATTCCGCTCACATTTCGCTGAAGTTTTTGCTCTGAGTTTGCGTGCTCTTTTTGCAGGCTGGTCGCGTTGGCCATGCCGGTGCTATGCACGCGCATGAGATCCGCCATCGCCGATTGCGTATAGGCTTGCGACTTCAAGAGCCAGGCCGCGGCGGATGCTTCGATCATCGCAGCGGTCCCCGGCGCCGCATTGTTAATGGCCTGCTGCATTTGGTCCGCAGCCTGCAATTCGGCATCGGCCATTTGGTCGTAGATCATCGCCCGCTTCATGGCGTCCTGCGCCACGGCATCGCTGAAATCAATGGTCTGCCGGTCCGCCGGTGAAGCCGTGTTGATCGCCGGAGTCGGTCCATACACCGCCTGAAAAACACCCCCGATCTGCGCAATATTAATGGCATTGCGGGAGAGAAGAATGGTTTCGAGCTGTGACGGATTCGGCAAAGTGGCCGAGTGCAACGGGCTGTTCAGCAGATTGCGAAAGCCATGCATGCTATTCCAGAGCCCGCCGAGTAAGGAGCGCGTCTGGGTAATCAGCGTTGCGGGGTACAACACCTTCTGCTCGAAATCGCGGATGTCGCTCTGAATGGAATTAAGCTTCTTCAGATCGCCGCCAATCGTGCTCACCAGGCTACCGTTGATCTGCGCCAGCCCGAGCGACATCTGGATGCAGCACGGACTGACAAATTGACACACCGCTTGCTCCGGTGTCAGCAAGGCCAACAGAACCGTGGCGGCAAGCGCCGGATAGGTGTGCGCCCGAATCCAGGAAACCATCCGGTTTCCGGCATTGTGGAATGAAGAGAAAACGTTCATGTGTTGTGTGTTCCTTTCTCTATTGCGTGTTCAGAATGTGCCGGACTGTCTGCTGCAGATCGTTCGTTGCGCCGATGTGGCCTTTGAGACCGGCCGTCTCATGCGCCAGGTGTGCGCCCTCCAGCCGAAGGTAGGCTGCCAACATTTTCTGCGTGGCGGCTTGCGAGCGAAGCATTGTGACCAGCGCCGTTGCCGTGATGAAAGGCGCAGTGCCCGGAGTCGCCGAGGTGCTCATCTGTTCCAGCTGATCGCCGACGTTGCGCACGGTGGTGTTCACATGCTCTCCGCGGTTGACTTGTTCGAGCGTGTCCAGCGTGAGCGCATCCTCGACGTCCGTCAGACCGTTGTCCGCCGGTGACATCCGATTGTCAATGGGTACGGGCGCGAAGACCTGGTGATGAATGCTGCTCAATGGCGGCAGGTCTGGTCCGACGCGGTCGGTCATGACCTGCTCGAGAGAGCGCGCCTGCGCGAGCGTGGCGCTCACCGGCACGTACTGCGACAAGAGTTGCATCGGATGCTGATACGTGTTGACCCAGTCTGTCGAGTACGCGCGCGCCTGCCGGATCATGTTCTGCGGCCAGACCGCAACCTGCTGGATGGACCGCAGGTCGCTCTGAACCGTGTTTACGGTCGAGAGTAGCGTCCCGAGAAGCGTGTTCACCGTTTTGAGGACAACGCTGATCTCCGACAACAAACCCTGTCCCTGCACCTGCGCCGGTCGCACCAGCAGCAGCGTCATCAGTACGCCGCTTGCGGTCGCCATGCATCGGCGGTCGTGCCGATTGATCCAGACCAAGATTCCGGTAAACAGTACAACGAGCACGCCATTCATGCAAAAACCTCTTTCTTAGCGGGCCACCGCGGCCATGACCTGCTCCTCCTCTGGTCCCTGCTCGAACTCACGCGTGAACATTTCCTCTTCGGGCAAAATCGGCAAACTGGAAAGCCCGTGCGGGAACTTCCGCGCGAGTTCCCGGTAGACTTCAAGCGCGGGCCGGGTGCGATTTTGCTCGAGGGCCCAGCTGCGGTACTGTTTTTCGCGCCCGTACGACGTGCAGATCCAATACAGCAAGGGCGTTGGCACCACTCGCACAATCTGGGTCGTTTCGTTCTCACCGAGTACCAGCAGCATCTGACTGGAGTGACCCATGACGGGCGTATCGAAGGTTCGGACGGTCTCGACGGCCTTGTCCGACAGGTTCATGTGCTGCTTCAATGCAACACCGTCTCCCTTCTGCTTGCCGATCCACTTGACGGAGATCGACTGGAGAATACCGGGACCCGCGGGCCGGGGTTTTTCCGGGAACCCGGTGTAGTCTTCAATCGCTTGCGAGATGCCCCAAATGCTGGCGTTATTGGTGCGCGCGGTCCGGAAGCTCTGCTCGACCTGCGGCGCCATGTGCGCCGAATCCAGCATGTCCCAGTTCTCGTCCAGCGCCACAATGGAACGGCGGCCGTTCGTTGCAGTCGAGCGCGCGGCCATTTGCTGAGCGATGATCATCGGATACGTACGCGCGAGGCGTTTGTCGGTGTTGAGCGGCTTAATTCGGAAGTACAACCAGTTGTTGTTCGCGGTAAAGATCGTGCGCCGATCGAACAGCGAGGCATAGGCACCGGTCCCCACCCAGGGCTTGAGCCGAACCGCGGCTTTGCGCGCCTGTTCCGATACACTCGGCACTTTCTCGTGCCAGTGGTCGAGTTCGCTGTAGAGTTCGGAAAAGGTCGGCACATCGCTCGATTCCGCAAAACGCCTATAGATCTCCTCGATCGCCTGATCGAGAATGCTTTCGAGAATGGCAGGATCGGATTCCGCCGCGTCCGCATACAGACTGGAGCGCATCATTTCGAGCGTGAGATTCTTGAGCTCGTTCTTCTTCTGATTGGTCGGAAGCTTTGCGCCGGCCGGCAAATCCCAGGGATTGATCGCATGCTCGCCGTCGAGCGAAACCGTGATCACCTTTCCGCCCACCAGGTTCACCAGCGACGTATAGGTAATGCCGGGCTCGATGATGCAGAACATGGGATTGGGAGCGCGCTGCCATCAGCAGCAGTGCCTGTGCGACGAACGATTTGCCGAATCCCGATTGCGCTAGCAGCAACATGTTGTAATTCCCGAGCGAAGGATGGAACATATCGAACCCGATGAGCTGCTTCATGGGTGTTTCGAGCAGAACCAACGGAGTTTTCTCCATGCCCTCCCACGGCCCTTCGACCGGGAGAAAGTTCGCGACGACCTTGGAAGAACACTCCAGCTCGCGGCGCGTCCTGGTACACAGTCCTGGAAGCGACTGGATATACAAGCGCCTGACCGCTTCTTTCTCGTCCATCACTTTGCTGCCTTCGGTCGCAATCAGTGCGGCGCGGACGCGCTCGCGGCGCCGCACGAGTTCCTGGTGCGCGGGCTCGCGATCGGCGGGAGTCAGAATCGGCCGCGACGTGCGCACCACGACCGTGAGGCTGTATTCCACCAGCCGTTCCCTGCCGGCCAGTATGGCCTTGAGCGTCTCGGTGATACTTTCGCCCGCGACTGCTGCCGCGACATCGGTACGCGCTCTCGCATTGGCTCCCAATTGCGCCGATTCGGTCCGGGTGAGGCGCTTTGTGAGCGAATGATGCGCTTTGCTTTCGCCGGGAATCACGATCTCCGCTGAGCAGCTCAGCGGAAGATGGAGATCGATCAGCTTGCGCATGACGCCCGGAAACGACTTCTCGGGCAGCCATTTCATCGTGAGAACGGTGTACAGGAGGCCGTTCATCTGTTGCCAGCCCGGTCCCTCGTCTTCGATGCCGACATCGCAGATCCACTCCCGCAGGCTGCGGTTGCCAAGCTCCGGGCGCCACGGCCGTCGGTAAGCGGCGAGGGGATTCAGCGTGCGCAAGAGCTCGAGCGCGAGATCGTCATTTGTGAGCCGTTCGTAGCGTAGGCGGGCCAGCGTCAGCTGCGATTGATAACCTGCCAGCAGGCTCTCCAAGGTGGAGCGGATGCGCTCGTGCTCCTGATACGAGCGTTGAATCTGATAACCCGGCAGGAACCGGCTCAGAACCGCAATGTCCGTGGAGTTGCCGAACCTGTCGTCGAGCAGCGCGTACAGCCGCGGATCCAGTTGGAAGCCCAGCGTGTAATGCCGCTTCAGAAAGTCGCCGCGGTCGTCCCGTTCGCGCCAGGTCTTGAGCTGCTCCCGATCGAGCGCCGCTAGAACGGGATGGCGGGAACGCAACTGCTGCTCAAAGTTGTCGAGCAGCGGCCCCACTCCCTCCGTTGTCTCGTAACGCACCTGCAGCCGGAGCGTCCGGTTGTCGGGCATCGCGCGCAGTAGCGCGTGCAGAGATGGGATGAGAAGGCCGGACCCCAAACGGGATGCAGTAAGCTCCCCAAAGAAACGCACTCGAGGGTGCAAAGGAGACCGGCCATGAAGAAGAATAACAAGTCGGTAGCGAGCGTGAAGAAGAAGCAGCTGTCGAAAAGCGCGGCCCAGGAGAAGATCGAGGAAGAGGCGCTGACGATCGGTATCGACCTGGGAGATAAAAGCAGCCAGTACTGCGTGCTGAACGCGGCGGGCGAAGTGACGGCGGAGCGAA
>JBJMGK010000051.1:0-17097 GCA_045807925.1 Bryobacteraceae bacterium
AAGAACAGTTTGTTCTTGAGGATGGGACCGCCGATAGCGCCGCCAAACTCGTTCACTTTGAAAGCAGGCCGCGCGATGCCATTGGCGTTGTTCATATTATTGTTGGCGTTGAACGCTTCGTTGCGCAGCCGGTAGTCCGCCTGGCCATGATATTGATTCGTGCCCGATTTAGTGTTCATGGAAATGACGGATTGACCGTGCCCGTACTCGGCACTGAAGTTGTTCGCGATCACGCGCACTTCCGACAGACCTTCGGTGTTGGGGACGACGGATGTTTCGTTATAGGCGCCGCCCATAACGGGCAGGCCGTCCAATTGGATGTCGTTGGTGAAGGCGCGTCCGCCGTTCACTCCGATCGCCGAATACTGTCGTCGTCCGCCCGTGCCCACTCCGAAAGAGTTTATGGACGAGGTATCGGCAGTCGCGTTACGCGGCGCGACGCCTGCCTGGAGAGTGGCGTAGTACAGCGGGTTTTGGCTCGGATTCGGAACGGCAGCGATCATCGCGGCTGAGACGGCGTCCTGGACCGTGGCGCTGTCCGTTTGAATCTGCGCTGCTGCCGCCTCGACTTGCACGGTGGAAGCAACCGAACCGACTTGGAGCGCTACGTTGACACGCGTGGTTTGCGCCGTGTTCACCGTGACGTTCGTCTGTTTGTAGGCGTTGAACCCCTGCATTGTGACGCTCAGGGTGTATTTGCCTTCTTGCAAATAAGGCAACGCAAACTCACCGGCATCCGTGGACTTCGTCTTGCTCTCGACATTGGTTTCGTTGTTCTGGAGAACAACCTCCGCGCCAACCACGGCGCCTCCGGAGGGATCGGTTACGGTCCCCGTTACGGTCGCGGACCTGATCTGTCCATAGGAAAACGGAGAATAGAGGACCAGTAGTGCAAGTGCCCACGCGACAGCCGGCGCTTTTTCTCCTCTGTCCTTAGGTCTTGGCGTTCGCTCGCCGGCGACGCAGCGTCGGAGGGTCGGTGAAGCTGAAGGCAACATGGATATTCGCTCTTGCAATGAAAACAAAGATAACTTACTCACAAGTCAGAGTCGGCGCTGGACTCGCCCGCATTGAGAACGGAGACTTCTCGGGCGCAGGCCTGTATGGCAGTAATCCGTCACGAGAACTCGGGCAAGTATCCGCCTGAGCTAAAGTCTGAAGCACAAAACTCGCATTGGGCTCAAGATCTCGCCGGGGCACTGTTGATTGCCTCGAGCATGGCATAAAAGACTGGTTTCGGCTTCATTTCCGCGTCGAAGGGCAAGGGCCGCTTGCGCAGACCGTCCGGCCTTGGGTGCCGCCCGTTCAGCAAGTGTTGGCGTCCGAGATTCCCCATGTCAGAACCGCTTTCAAAGATTTCCGGGAAAGGACGCGGTTCAAGAAATCCCCGTAGACCTTCGCGACGGCGGCGTCTCGTTCAGAGACATCCCCGGGCAGTTGGGAGTCGTCAACATCCAACTCCGTGACGAAAATCTGCAGCCCTAACTTATCGACAGAATCAAGGAACCGCTCAAAGCCGGACCAATTGTCCGGCTTCCCTGTCGCGTGCAGGTGAGCTTGAAGGCCAAGCGCCTGAACTGGTATGCCGCGGCCCTTCATCGAAGTCAGAAGCTGGAGAACGGCCGCACGCTTTGCTTCGCACTTGGGCCAGTCTTGCTCGAGATCGTAGTCGTTATATGTCAGGATCGCTTGTCCGTCGGCCTTCGCGGCGGCGGTAAAGGCGATATCGAGGTATTGAGGTCCGAGTAGGTTCAACCATTGTGATTTCCGCAGACCGTCCGGACGCCCGTCCTCCACGTTGATCGCCTCGTTCACAACGTCCCAGGAATGAATGCGCCCGCGATAATGTCCCGCCACCTCCGCGATGTGCCGGCGCAGCAACTCCGCAGCGTTTTCCGGAGTCGCAACGGACTGAAACCATGTGGACATCTGGTTGTGCCAGCAGAGATTATGTCCTCTTACCTTCTGATCGTTCTTGGCGGCGAACGCCACCAGAGCATCCGAATGAGCGAAGTCGTAGCGGTCCGCTTCCGGATGGATCAGCAGCCATTTCATGTCGTTCTCGGATACGAGGATGCTCGCTTGCTCCCTCAAAAGCGTGGTGTAATCGGGCCGCTCGAGTTGCCGAAAGGAAACTGCACTCCCGATCAGGAGGTTCTTCTTAGCACCTGCCGCGCGAAGCGTCTCGGAAGGGGCCGAGTAACACCACGAAGTGGCCGGTGTGGCGGCCACAAGTCTTGCAAACGTACGCCGTGATAGGACCATAGTTTTCCAGTGTCGAAAGCTGAGTTTCGACTAGTAGATTATGCTATCGTGCAGCGCGTAGCGGCTTTTCGATCTGCCCCACCAGAGATTTATATTGCTACTTGGAAGAATGATGTGTCGTTGTACCCCACAGTATGCGGGAAGCTGTCGTGGATCTTGGCAGCGGCCGCCACCTGCTCACCTGTTCACTACAAACGCCTGAAATGCGAAAAAATCAGAGCTCTTCTCATCATCGTGATAAGCTCCAACATCTATTTCCTGACATGCGGCGCGGAACAAAAGCAGCCATCAATGACATCTCGATAGCGAACGACCTAAGTGTCGCTCCGTATGAATCAGTGAACCCCGCTCTCCACAGAGGTGGGCTTCGAACTCAGATTAGTAACATCGGCGAGATATTCTCGTCTCCCAAATAAGTCAAGTTCAGGAATACGCCGCAATGAGACTAACTCTTTCTCGACGCCGAATGATGCAGGTTGCGCTAACACCAGCGGCACTGGCCGGGGCGCAAGTCGCCGACATTCCGCCGACCACATCCAGAGCTTATCCGGGAGACGACGGCAA
Source organism: Bryobacteraceae bacterium (assembly GCA_045807925.1). Classification (GTDB taxonomy): domain Bacteria; phylum Acidobacteriota; class Terriglobia; order Bryobacterales; family Bryobacteraceae; genus Bog-105. Next base: position 2,830 of record JBJMGK010000051.1, read on the forward strand.
ACTCGTTTACGTGCCCGATGAGCAGGGAAATACAATTCCCGATTTCTCTCACGCTGGATATGAAGGTGGAGGCAAGCCCATACCTTCTGTGCCGGTCAAAGAGACTGTCTGGCCAGTAGCCGGGGACAACACGGCAAATCTGCAAGCCGCCATCGATAGGGTCTCGGGTCTGCCACTCGACAGAAACGGTTTCCGCGGAGCGGTGCTGATCAAGATGGGTTATTACAAGTTGGCTACGCCGCTCAAGATCGAAGCAAGCGGAGTCGTGTTGCGGGGCGAAGGTATGGGTGATACTGGCACCATCCTGATCGGTACGGGAAATCCTCGGACGGGTGCCGCTGGTGGCCGCGGCCAACCGACCCTCCTCACGATTGCTGGCCGAGCGGGTTGGAACGCGCGGGAAGAAACTAAACAGGTTGTCACTGATGAATATGTGGGGGTGGGCGCACGTAATTTCCACGTTTCTTCTGCAAAGGACTTCAGGCCGGGCGATACCGTGATTGTTCGGCGCATCGGGAACCAGAACTGGATTGAGGCCGTAGGCATGAACCAGGAGAACCCGGCGTATGCGTGGCGGCCTTTCACGATCGAGTGGGACCGCGTGGTGGTTGACGTCCAGGGAAACACGATTTTCGTTGACGCACCAATCACATGCGCCATAGAGAAACGCTGGGGTGGAGGCGAAGTTGTCAAGTACGATGACTCCGGGCGCATCGAGAAGGTCGGCGTGGAGAACCTCCGCGGTATGTCGGAGTACGACCAGACGAAACGCTCGGTCGAATACGGCAATATGGATCGTCCGAACTACGTGGGCGAAGAATACTATTCGGACGAAGATCACTACTGGAACTTCATCACAATAAACAACGCCAAGAATGCTTGGGTGCGAAACGTAACGGCCCTCCATTTCGCATATAGCCTGGTAGGAACGCAGCGCGGAGCCAAATGGATCACCGTGCAGGACTGCATCTCCCGCGAACCGGTCTCCCGCAGAATGGGGGCCAGAAGGTTTACTTTCCGGCTCTCGGGGCAGCTCACGTTGGTCCAGCGTTGCGCATCCGACAAAGGACGGCACTCGTTCATGATGGGTCAACCGACCTCGAGTGGGAACGTGTTCCTGGATTGCTCGGCGACCGTCCCCTACTCTTCGAGCGAACCGCACGAGCAGTGGGCCACCGGCGGACTTTACGACAATGTGCACGCCCCGCTAACTGCGAGGTTCTGGAAGAACATCAGCATCGGATGGGCAGGCGCTAATACCGTGTTCTGGAACTGCGAGGGACCCTTTCTCGTCCAGAAGCCTCCCACGGCCCAGAACTTTTCATTCGGGCATATCGGCGTTAACTCAATGGTGTTTAACACCCCCCTCCAGGACCTCACGAAAGAGAACGGGCACATCGAATCGTGGGACAAACACGTTACTCCTCGGAGTCTCTATTTGACCCAACTCCGGGAGCGGCTCGGAGACGCAGCTGTACGGAATGTTGCCGTCTCGCACCAAATCGTCACGGCATAAGGCTCTGTATAGCGATTGTTATCGCTACGGGCGCAGCAAAGTGGCGAATTAGTGCCCCGTCGCAGCGAGTTCGTTAGCACGTGAGAATTCTGCGGCGGAGATCGGAGTATTTCCACTTGAAAGGCCGAGCGGTTTTAGAGTAGGCGCGTATGTAGCGCATTAGTTTTCGGGCGAGGTCGTTGACGGAAGTGAAAATGCCGCGTGCAATGACTTCGCGCTCAAGCCGAGAACCAGATCTCAACCTGGTTCAACCAGGAGGAGTAGGTCGGAGTGAAGTGGAGCTTCACGTTGGGGTTTCGGTCGAGAAACTGTGTGACTTTGGCCGTCTTGTGAGCCGATAGATCATCCAGGATGATATGGATGTCCTGCCGGGTTTTTGCAAATTGAAACAAGTTGTTCCAGAAAATCGATAAAGGCCGCACTGGTATGCCGCTCGGCTGTTCCCCTGCACCTTGCCCGTTTTCACATCCAGCGCGGCATACAAGGACAGAGTGCCGTTACGGCGGTATTCGAAACCGTCGCGCTCCAGTCGGCCCGGTGATAAAGGAAGCACCGGATCCAAACGATCCAGCGCTTGAATGGCGGTTTTCTCGTCCACGCAAAACACAGCCGCATGCTGCGGCGGAGCCATGTACAAGCCGATCACGTCGGCTGCCTTGTTTTCACAATCCGGATCGTCGCTCGCCATGTAGCGTTCCAAGCGATGGGGACGGACATCGGCTTGAGTCAGAATGCGCTGCACCGTGTCCTTGCTGACGCCGAAGCGACTCGCCAGCTTACGAAACGACCAATGGGTGGAACCGTCGTTCGGGCCATCCTTGATCGCTGCCAATATCCGAGCTTGCAGCTTGGGTATTCGTACCGACGGCTTCTGGCCCGGATGCCGCTCTTCCATCAGCCCTGCCATACCATGGCGGCGAAATCGCTCCTTCCAACGCGAGATAGTCGGAGCCGTGGTATCCAAAACCTCTTGGATCTTACGGTAAGGAACCCCCTCACTCAGCAGCACACATCCTGCGCGCTCTCATCACAGCACCTGCCGGAAGACTCCGAGACTGCGCCATCTGTTGCAGTTCCTGTCTCTCTTCCTCGCTCACAACAACCGCTGCACCCCTGAATGCCATGTTATTGAGGCGCTCAATCGAAGCTAAATGTTACTCGGATACCGTCCACTAGAGCTCGGGCGGCTCGGGAGGGGCGCGGAGGTCTCATTCGTGCGCTCCGCGGCAGCGTAAGTGAGGAATTGAAGTCAATGACCGCCCGACGGCACGCCTCCTGCAGCCGAAACCTGCAACGATTGAGGTTTATCGTCGGATATTCGTCAGTTGGCTGCCGACTACCGAGACAATCAAGAGATCAGCCCGCGCTGTCGAGGCTTTCGGAAAGATTATATTCGCGAATGGCGCCTCGGTCGCTGTGCTAAACCCTTCGCCCTGCGATGCTTCCACGACGGGGAAAAGAAGCTCTCAAAGCCGGCGGCGCTGAGCGGCAGTTTTTTAATGATTCAGACGGTACGTGTGTGTACTGCAGTCCTATATCGGGAAGCGCATCTTCTGGATGCGGGCATTGGAGATCGTGCCGTATATACTACTAACTCAACTCTCTCAGGAGAAGCATGAAAAGAAGAACGCATCTGAAGGCGCTAATACTTGCGCCGCTGGGATTGAGCAACAGCGAGGCGCAAGCTAAAGGGGCAGAGCCCATTCACCTCTTTGTCGAAATGCAGGTTGATCCGGCGCGCGAGAAAGAAATGCTCGACAACTTTCATAACACTTTCGTGCCGGAAGCGAAAAATCACCCCGGCTTCATTTCGGTGAAAATGATGAAATTCCGGAAGGTGATGCAGGGCGACGAGACGCCAGCCAATTACCGCTTCGAACTCGAATTCGAGAGCGAGGCGTTACGCCAGAAGTGGATCAACTCGCCGGAGCACAAGCGCGTTTGGCCTACAGTCGAGAAGTTCATCAACTCCCAAAAAAATTACCCGGTGGTGTTATACGATGAGGTCTAATTCCTGCGTTCTAGTCGTCGGCGCTTTAATCCTGACGCTCAACCTAGCGCAATCGCAAACTGGTCAGGGGAGCTTTGAACGTCTCGATCCTGCTTTCGATTCGCTGGTTCCGAAGAATGCCTCGATCGAGAAGGTCGCCGGCGGCTTCGATTTTGTGGAAGCTCCACTCTGGCGTTCCGACCGTCATATTTGGTTTAGCGATGTCGTAGGCAACGTGCTGCGCTCAGTCACTCCGGACGGCAGAGTGGAAGTCCTGATGCGGGATGCAGGCGGCAAGACAAATGTCCCTCATGGCGGATATGTTGGGCCTAACGGCATGGTGGGCGACAAAGATGGTACGGTGCTAATGTGCCAGCATACAAACCGCCGCATTGTTCGCGTAGCGAAGGATCTGAACACGACAGTCTATTTGGACAAGTTTGAGGGCAAGCGCTTCAACAGTCCGAACGATCTCGTGTTTCGATCTGACGGAACACTCTACTTCACCGACCCACCATTTGGTTTGCCGAAGGGTGACGCTGATCCCGCCAAAGAGATTAAATTCAACGGCGTCTACCGATACGCAAATGGCAAGCTGGAGGCCGCCATCAAGGATCTTCCGAGTCCGAACGGCATCGCCCTTTCTCCCGATGGAAAAATTCTCTATGTCTCCAACACGCAGAAAGACATGTATTGGATGCGTTACAACGTAGGGCCAGACGGTTCGATTTCGGGCGGCCGCAAATTCGCCGATGTGAGTCCGTCCAAAGATTCGGGTGTACCCGACGGAATGAAGGTAGATTCAAAGGGCAACATCTACGCCACCGGACCCGGGGGCATCTTAGTGTTCTCGCCTTCGGGCAAGCATCTCGGAACAATCAGGATGCCTGAGGTGGCGGCGAACTGCGGGTGGGGTGAGGATAGAAGGACTCTGTACATTACGGCCTCAACCAGCGTATACCGCGTGCGGTTAGCCGTGGCGGGCGAGAAGCCCGTCTATCCATAGGATCACACCCGTTTCGTCCCGGCAAAAATCGAAAACGGTCAAGATTAGTATGGTTTTCGGGGGCCCGAACGTATCTCAACAGGAGAGTTTGATGAAAAAGGATCGCAATCGTATTCAACGGAGCTCATACTGTGAGATTTGATCCAGCTAGCGCCTCGTTCGCAGTTCTAGAACTCAGCTAACGAACGGAATTTTACAGCCGGGCTCAACTGGCTTGGTCGCGCCGGTCAATTCTACTGCGCCCCTACCTGGAGAACCGTGGGAAGAATAAGTTTCAGCGAGTGGAACTCCTCTGAAACCGCTGATCAAGCGCTTAACGGCTGGCTCGACGATTCTGCGCTGATGGGAACGGCATATTCACATCGTCAATGCGCTTTGTGCTGTCACGCGAGACACCAACGATTAAAAACTCGAGAGGCTCACTGCCCGAATTTTCGAACGAGTTGATCTCGTTGAGTTGAATGGGGATCGCATCTCCCGTTTTGATGGCCGCTGTTTCAGGCTCACCTCTCATGTTCGATGTCTTGACCGTCCCCGTTCCGCTCATGACGTAGTAGAATTCCGCCTGCTCGTGATGCAGGTGCGGACCGACGGAGGCGTTCGGAGGAATGACTAGGTGATCCACATAGGCCCAAGGCGAATTAAATACGGCAACCCCAATGCGCGCCGGTATTGAACCGTTCCCTTGCCCTGGTTCATGCCTTCGAAGGGTTTCAACAGCGCTCGATCCAGTTGCATGGCCATAAAGACCGGAATGCGGTCGAGCGCCACGTCAACACGAGGATCACCCAAGTTTGTCGCGTCATACGTTCCCTTCATGGCGCTCACGTTAATGTCATCCACTGAACGGGTTTGTCGGTGGCGTTGTAAATCGCATGAGAATGCCCCATCCGGCAGATAGCACCAGCCGGCCCTTGAGAAGGGACGTGCGGCCATCGATGGTGAATTGTGCTTCACCGTCCAAGATCACGAACATCTCTTCACATTGGTTGTGGAAGTGATGTCCGATCCCGCTCTTCGGATCGATAATGCCGCGATGCAGAAAGAACAGGTTGGTGTCCAGAGAGTGCTCGTCGAACATGGCGAAGTAGTGCATCTGTCCCGCTCCGTCATGGACAGCCTTCGATAAGTGATACTTAGTTGGATCGTTATGGGCGATCCTGTCGGCTAAAGGCTCGCGTGCGAGCAGGGGGCACATTATCATGGCCCCGGTCAGCCACTTTCTCACTTTAATTCTCCTTCTGCTTCGAATCACATCCCTGTCGAGAGAGCTTATCAAAAGATAATCTTCATACCCAGTTCCGCTTGCCTGCGGGTCGTAGCATTTGCCGCATGCAACACCCGGATTTCGCAAGGTTATGATAAGTCTTCACGTATCTTCATATTCTTTCCCCGACGCGAGAAGGTCAGATTTGAAGTAGAAGTATCGGGATTTGTGTTGTCATGAACTCTCAGTTCTCACAGCGAGAGCCTCCGTCGTACGCTGCGGAACTAAGGCAGCGTTCAGCGGCTCACCGACGGCGCGGGTGATCGCGAGTCAGCCAAATTCGTCGCGCAATATTCCGCTGGCCACAAACTTCTGTTATATGATCACGCTTGTCTTGAAGTCGATCGACGCTGCTACGTTTAGGAAACAGACGACAGCCCGGGCGCGGCGCTAAGAACGCGAAGTCGAGATAAGCCTGCTGATCGCGCATGAAAGAGAAATCGAAGGCGCCCGTCTTGGCCTTGTGTCCGGTATCGGTGCTGGCCACCGCAAAGCCGCGTGCGAGTGCGGGCTTGTCCCCCGTATAGTTGGCGCCGGTAGGATACGCTACGGAGCCGTTGCCACCGCCGCCGCCTTGCATCATGAAGTCAACGTTCCAGGCATTCTTGTCTGGCAAGGCGATGTCAAAGCCGATACCGAACTCCTCGCCGTCGACGCCTTTGCGACGATTGATCATGCCGTCAACTCGGCAGTGTGCTGGAAGAGGACCAATCGCGGCAGCGCCCGAATACGGCGGCGGAAGCGTTGTTCCCGCCGCGATCGATTCCGCTTTCGTGATTTCGACGCCCTCTAACTTCAATACTTTGAGATCAGCGCAGCTATCGGCCTGCCGAACTTGCGCAACGGCGAGCGCACAAAGAAGTAGTGTTGCAGGCAGCAGCAATAAACTTCTGCGAACGCGGCGCATGGGAAGGCAGGCCATGTGTTGCGAGCAGTTTATCAGGGCGTCCCAATGTGGTTGCAGCAGTGAAGCGATATGCTGTTTGCGGCGAGTTAATCACTTTGAGATCTGAGGGAATTGAGCAATGCCACGAGTTCTGATAGCGATGTTGATAACGGCCAGTTTCTGTCTGGCACAGGATTCGGGTGACTTCAAACCCGCTTCATCGAACGTTCTGGATGCGCAGTATCCGCGCGTTGACTCCAACTCACGGGTTCAGATCCGTATCAAGGCGCCGGATGCGACGAAACTGCGTGTCAACTTCTGGAGCGGACCTAAGGCGGACATGCAGAAGGGGGCGGATGGATACTGGACATTCACGACGCCGCCGATGGCTCCCGGACTCCACTACTACACGGTGATTGTGGACGGTGCCGAAATGAGCGATCCCAGCAGTACGGCGTATTTCGGGGGAAGCAACTGGGCGAGCGCGGTCGAGGTGCCCGAGGCAGGCGCGACATACTATGAGCTACAGGAGGTTCCGCACGGGCAGGTGCGCGAAATTTGGTACCACTCGTCTGTAACAGGCACGTGGCGCCCTGCGTTCGTATACACGCCGCCGGCATATGATTCGCATCCCAACGAGCGTTACCCGGTTCTGTATCTGCAGCACGGTGGTGGCGAGAACGAAACAGGATGGATTAGGCAGGGGCGGGCCAACTTCATCATGGATAACCTTATCGCCAGCGGAAAAGCCAGGCCCATGATCATCGTCATGGCAAATGGCTATGCCCGGCGCGCGGGGCAGCCGGTTCCCAATCTCGCCGGCAAAGGGTTTGGGTCACCGGAGATGAGGAAGGCAATGGAGGACATGATGTCGGCGTTCGAGGACGACATGACGCAAGCCCTGATTCCGTTCATCGACTCCAGCTACCGCACGCTCAAAGATCGCGATCACCGCGCAATGGCCGGCCTTTCCATGGGCGGCATGCAAACGTTTCACGTAAGTTTCGATCGCCTCGAATTGTTCTCCTACATCGGCGGATTTAGCGGAGCTTCGAATCCATTCGCCGGAGGCAACGGCGGCTTCGATACTAAGACGGCGTACAACGGTGCGTTAGCCGATCCGGACGCGTTCGCCAGACGCGTGCATCTGCTCTGGATCGGCGTAGGAACCGAGGAGCCTGCGCAGATGAAGACAGGTATCGAGAAACTCAACGCTGCGCTTCAAGAAGCGAAGATCCAACACGTATTCTACGAATCTCCTGGGACCGCACATGAATGGCAGACATGGCGCCGCGACCTGAACGATTTTGCACCGCGACTGTTCCAACCGGCCGGTAAACAGTCGCTCTCGGCGCAGCGGAACTAGAGCGGCGTTTCAGACGGGAGCGTAGGCGGCCAGGATCGAGGAATGTCTGGAGCGGTGTTTTCCCAAAACAATACTTGCCGGGTATGGGCGTCTCTGATTGTGCTCTTCCAGCCAAGAGTCGAGATCGGCCTACAACTGCTCCAGGAAAGAGTAGAGCTTTTTGCGAAAGCTACGCTATAGAACTCATTGTGCATTGTGCGATGGAATGGAAGCTTACCCAGAGCCGTTGGTCTGCGGCGACTTGGCCCGGGTTCGGCTGTGATCATCTCATCTCCACTGCCAGATACAGCTGATATTCGTGATGCTCACGCTGGCTACAGTATTCAGCTCCGGGATCGATCAGAATGCGCAGCCAACGGAACCTCCTGCTCGGGAAGTGTCCAGAAAATTGTGTAACTGACGTTTTACTTTCTTCGCACGCTCAGTCCGGGAGCTGGTGCTCTGTCGTCCAAATACGATAGCAGGGGCGGGACCGGAGCGCATGGTTTTGGCGCGTAGGATCCCGTTTCTGCTATCGAGCCGGCCTTTGCCAGGCGGCCTCAATGCGGTCACCCCAAAGCAGCGTGAAATGGTTCAACGAGGGCTTCCAATCCCGGGTCGCCTGACACCGCTTGCCCACATTCTTCAGCGCCAGGTAGAGCAGTTTCAAGGTGTTGAGACCAGGCCCGATCCAAGGTATTTCGTCCGGCATTACCGAAGCGCGGCGTCCCAAGTATGGGATCAACAGCCGGCACGACCGCGAAAGCAGCCGGATTGAACCACCGTAGGGGAGTTCGTTGGTCCGGGGGCAGATTTGCGGCAACGCCATACACCACGTCCGGTCTGTTATTGGATAAGCCCCCATTTGCGGTAAACGTGGGCGTGAAATAACGGCCCGTGGTATATCTCATGATCCCGCTCAGCCTGCATCCAGCGAGTACGGCGTCCGCGACGGCAGGCGTGTTCCCCGGGAACGGCCGTCCGTGCCCGAAAGGCAGATCGTAAGTGCCGTTGACTGTCAGCTGTTGGCGCCGTGTATAGTCGCCATCGGCGCGGTCACGGCCGAGGTTTTGAACATCCAAGAGCGCGTTGTTGACGGTGGTTCCAGTGTTGTCCAGTTGCTTTGCCCATGCGTAGTTTGCCTGTAAATTGAGGTAACGTCCGGCTCGTCGTTTCACTTCGAAAATAGAGCGTTATAGATCGAGTTGCCGTCAGTCTGGCGGAAATTGATGGCGCTTGTGCCGAACGTGCCCTGGTAAGGATAAACCACGCGCTTGGAGATCGGATCGAGCCGGGGTCCGTTCACGTTGATAGATCGGAACAGGTGGGTTCCCTTATTGCCGACATACTGCAAGGTAAGAACGGTTTTCTGTCCCAGTTCTCGCTCAATTGTCAGATTCCATTGCTGGTTGTACGGAAGAACAAAGTCGCGGTTGGTTCCTACCGGCGCCACACTGGCACTCCCCTTTGCCGATGCGTAAGGATTATCCAGCGTGAATAACGGAAGCCCACCTTGCATCGCTTGACTGTAATTGAACGCGCCGGCGAACGGCGGATTCACAAATGCGGTCTGCTGCAGGTACTGAATGGGATACCTCGTATAGAAGATGCCGTACCCGCTACGAACAATAGTGTTGCGACTTGATCCGAGCTGGTAAGCAAACCCTATCCGCGGGCCGAAGTAGTTAGTGTGCGTCGGCAAGATGCTGCGGCCAGCTAAGCCCGCCTCCTTGTCGCTGATCACTGGGAACGGGAACTGCCGCTGCTATTGGCGAGCTTTGCGACGACCGCTGGGGATATTGATTGGTAGGCAGTTGGCCATTGTCGCTGGCAACCACAATGCCGCCGATACTTTGATCGAATATCGCCAATCGTTTCTCCGCCTCCGTGGGATTGAAGGGAAGCTCGTGCCGGAGCCCCAGGTCTAAAGTAAGCCGATCCGTAATACGCCAACTGTCCTCGAAAAAGGTAGCAATCTGATTCTGCAATAAGTCAACGGTCGATATGACCGTTTTTGTGAAGACGCGCTGGGGATCCCCATGAGAAAATCCGCAAAGCCGTAGCGACTGGAGTTTACGCCCGGATGATCCGACGAATGAAAGGCTGCCGCGTGCATTGGTTTGCTGGAGGGAAGGAAGGCTGGTGCGGCGCCACTCCAATCCCGCTTCGACGGTGTGCTTTCCGTGCGCCCGGGTCATTGTGTCGCCGAGTGTGTAAGTCCTGCTGGTTTGGAGCAGCGCGGCCATTCCGAAATTGGGATCCCCGCCGTACTTCAGCTGCGTGAACGCATCGCCGCCCGTGAATGTGATGCGCGGGATCGGCGGCAGAATGGGGGCGTCCGGCGAAAGTCCCTTCAGGCCGAGCGAATTTACCGTCGGGAGTCCGCCGGTCTCGTACGTCGTGGGCGCATAGAAGTTGGCTGCGCCAAAGCGGGCCTCGTTAACAAGCGTGGGCCTCAGCGGAGCGCGGTCCACGTCAACGAGCCGTTCCAGTTCTGAACAGGTTGCGTCAGCCCAGCGCCGTTTGCGATTAGGTCTGGCGTGAAGCCGTCCAGTGTCGAGTAACTAAGCCGTCCCGCCAATTGCTGGTTGTGGGGTAGTGCCTGATCTACTCGCGAAGTGAACTGGTGAGAATTGCTGTTCGCACTCGCCGTACGCATTAGATTGTTTGTCAGCCCGGGTCCGTTCGGACTGCCCAGAACGGCTGCAGCAGTTCGGCTATAGCACTGATACGTGCTCCGCCTAGGTACTGGTCGAGCCGGTTCCCCGGAATAATCTGATTGCCTGGCGAGAGAGGATCGCGAAGACGAATGCCGCGAGCGAGGAGCGAGGAGAAATCACCTCGCCAAAACGCACCCGGTGGTACCGTTGCGACGCGGGTGGCTGACTGTTCCTGGCGATTGCCTTTGTAATTGAGAAAGAAGAACGTCCGGTTGCGGCCGTTGTAGTGCGGCAGCATCACGGGACCGCCGACTGATCCCCGAACTGATTCCGAACGAACGAGGGGAGTGCACTGGTGTTGCTAAACGGATCGCGCGCCTGCATCTGAGTGCTTCGGTAATATTCGAAGGGGCGGCCATGAAAGGTGTTGGTCCCGCTTCGAGTGGCGACGCTGACCTGAGTTCCGGCATAACCGTATTCAGCCGGTGCAACACCAGAGGTCACTTTGAACTCCTGGATGGCATCAATGGAAAGCGGTAGTGCGGAGAGGCCCTGGTAATCAATTGTTATTCGGTACTCCGTCCACAAGGTAGTCGTTCGAGAAGGACCGATTGCCGTTTGCAGCGACAGACCCAGAGTCCCTGCCACTCCCGGCATTCACGTTTTGCACCGCTCCCGGAGCCAGCAGAACGAGCTGGTTGAAGTCTCTGGTATCGAGCGGGAGTGTCTGGATCTGTTTTCGATCGACGGTACTCTCGACAGTGTGGGCGAATCACTCAACAGAGGCGCGATTGCGCTGTCACGTCGACACTGTCCGACACAGTCCCGAGTTGCAGCGTGAGATTCAGCGAGACGGACTGCTGGACATCGAGCTTGATGTCCCCGAAGCTCAAGCGCGACGGTGTCCGGGCCGTAGTTGAAAATTGAGGCGGCGGTTCCCCTGATTCTGAATAGAATCGGTGACAAAACCTTGAAAAGGAGAACCGCCGTGAAACGAAACTACCATACCATTGATAACCATGGAAAGGTCGGCGAGCGCAAGCTCATCGAATTTCTGGTCCGCAACGGGCAAGCATTGCTGCCGATGATGGAGTTGATCGAGCACAGCCGGATGGTGATCGACGAACTCATTGACGTCATGGGTCGCGCCAGCATCGAAGCGGTGCTCGAATTGTCGGCCGCACAAATGGCCGGACCACCGCAGCAAGGCAAGGCTCGTGCGGCGGACCTGGTGTGGGCATGGAACGCAAGCGGGCCGCGTGTGTCTGAAGGAGCGCAAGCTCAAAGTGAACCGGCAGCCGCGCTTGCGAAACAAGGGTCGCGGCGCGAACAAAGAGGTTCCGGTCCCGGCTTACCAGGCCATGCAGCAGAACAGCGCCACCGGCGAACGCAGGCTGGAAATCCTGTTGAATGGCGTGTCCACGCGGCGTTACGGCAAAGTCATTCCCGAAATGGCCGACACGGTGGGTGTGTCGCGCTCGACAGTCAGCCGCGAAACCATCGAAGCTTCCGAAGCCGCTGATGCGCGCGGCTTGGAAGATGAACCCGAAAGATGGCATCGCCAAGTTCCGCCAGATCGCCGGTTGGCTGGAGCACGATTATCCCGAGGCTGCGGCTGCGCTGCTGGAAGGCTTGGAAGAATGCTTCACCATTAACCGGCTCGATGTTCCTAGATCGCTGCATCGTTGTTTGGCCACCAGCAACATCGTCGACAATCCGCATTCCGGCGTGCGCAGCCGCACTCGCCGGGTGTGCCGCTGGCGGCCAGGCATGCCGGCGCGCTGGTCAGCAGCCGCATTCTTGCAAGGAGAAAAATCATTCCGCAAGATCATGGGCTTTCGGGATCTATGGGCTCTTAAAGCGATCCTTGACGGATCGCAGCCAGCTACCCGGGACGTCGTGGCGTAGAATCACATGAACCGCCGTTCTCAACTTCCCACTGCGCTCGGGATACCGTCTCAAGCGCTTGAATCCGGTCTTCTCAACTGAGATTCTGTACATTCCGGGCGGCAGGAACGGCGCGACAAAATTGCCGTTGGACTGCCTCTGCCGTTTCATTTCTGCATTGGTTCCCTGATTCGTTACGGTCACTCGCGCTTCGGGAACGGGCGCTCCACTCGGGTCTTCTGTTTTGCCTGCGATAGTGCCGCTTTGCGCGTTCAATTGGCTGCCAAAACCCACGAGAAACACTATAGGTGGAGCGAAGAAACATCGTGTCACAGTTACGAACGTAACCAGCCATCCATTTCAGAAGGATAAACACCTGTTTACAATGTTGTAACTTAGAAAAGCATTTGTTGCGTTCTAAGAGACTTAGCAGGATGCTGAAAAAGGGTTCTGAGAGGCTTCCATAAAGTCAGATCAGGGGATCTCCAATGTATACCCAAGCTCAAACGATCGCGTATACAACGTTTCTGCAAGAAGTTGTTTTTGGTGTAACCGACTAACCTGGGTCGAAAACCCCTTTTTCAGCATCCTGTTAGGCGAGCACAGCCCGCTCGGATACGCTGTTGCTGAGAGAACAAAGTGGACCTACTGAACCTTGCCGACATGCTGAATGATCGTGTCGTGCCCTTCTTTGAAGAGCAAGAGGGTCCGTTGCTTTGCATTCTGACCGATGGCGGAACCGAGTACTGCGGCCAGCGTGAACATCACGAATATCAGTTGTATCTGGCGCACGATGCAGGATGCGTTCTACAGCGCAGCTTTTCGCAAAGAGCTCTACTCGTCCCTGGAGCAGTTGCGGGACGACCTCGACTCTTGGCTGGAAGAGTACAATCAGAGACGCCCGCACTCGGCAAGTATTGTTTTGGGAAAACACCGTTGCAGAAGTTCGTGGATTCCAGGCGCCTGTCGCACGAGAAACAACTCGATTGTTTTCCCGTTGTGTCTTCATCTGACAGCTACTTGCGCGCGGAGCGCGCGACCTCGGTCTTCGTAGTACGTTCGTCAGATCAAGTCTGAACTATTACGCCTACTGCTCGGCGCTGAGATTCCGGCCGATCAATGCACCAACTTCGACGGATACTCACCGGACCAGCATGTCTCCCCGCAGACTCCACCGTCCTTCATCTATTACACGACGGATGATGAGTTGGTACCAGTCGAAGCAAGGATGAAATACTATGGAGCACTCCGAGCGGCCGGTGTTCCGGTTGAAATGCACCTGTTCGGGCATGGACGTCACGGCAGCGGCCTGGGACTGGGCGACGCGTCCCTAGAGTCCTTGCCTTAAGAGATGTATTGCAAATGAGTCAAGTTTACGCAGCAAGTCTTTGGGCCTCGCAGCAGGCGTCGATTTCGGAGTTGAGTCGGTCGAAAGCGCGGCGGAGAGGGGCTTCGATTGGCGGCGACTGCGGCATGATCTCGGCGAGTTTGGGGCGCAGCAGCCGTGCGTAGGTTCGGGAGAAGAACAGCGCGATGCGCAGACCGTCTGGCGTGAGTTGATAGCGGTGGCTATGGGGAATGCGTTCGATGACGCCGTGGAGGCGGAGACGGCGAAGGTCGTAAGTCATCCTGCCGATGGGATAGCCGGCCGCGTCGAGACCCAGCAGTTGCGTCAGCAGAACGCGTATTTCCCGATTGTTGAACCCACGGG
>JBJMGK010000052.1:0-30600 GCA_045807925.1 Bryobacteraceae bacterium
CAGTATCTTGTATCGGTACTTCGTTATCCACACCAAGTGATACTTGATGTCGCACACCGCGTGCCCGCTATGTCGGTACTCGGCCATCCCCTCATTCTCGTAGAGAATCGCTCAAAGCTGACCGCCTGAAAGGCGGTGGGTTTAGACCTGGCGATGGAAACTAAACAACAGGTGATTGCCGCCTTCGACTTCTTCACTGTGCCGACTTTTTTCTTCCGAACCTTATATTGCTTCTTTGCCATTGAACACCATCGCCGGCGCATTCTGCATCTCAACGTTACCTTCCATCCAACAAGCGATTGGATCGTGCAGCAACTGCGGGAAGCATTCCCGCTTCCCTGCCCCTATCGATACGTGTTGTTCGACCATGATGCCAAGTTCGGAAATGACGTCTTAAACTTTTTGAGATCCAGTGATCTCAATTCTCTGCGCACCAGTATTGGGAGCCCTTGGCAGAATGGAACGGCGGAACGTTGGGTCGGCAGCGTGCGTCGAGAACTGCTCGACCATGTTATTCCGCTAAACGAATATCATCTTCCAGCGAGCCGTGGAAGGGCGCTCTCGCTCCCAAACCGGAATCATATCTATATCCCGGCTGGGCGGTCTTCATCATCGTTACTGTTGGTCGGATGCGGCGTAGAACTCCCGCCAACGACAATTTTGATGACCTACAGCGTCCGGCTGTTTTTGATTTCACTGGTTATGCGGGTTTTTGCGTAGCACACCCATCAATCCCGTAACATACGGTCTGGCCCCGTTCAAACGTCGTTATCGGAAATGCTCGGGCGTTCTAACTTGCGCCGCACCCCAGCACTCTCCCGCCCGACGACTTCCGATTAACGCTAATGGTTTGTGGCCAATCTCAACGTAGCCGTTTTATTGTCCATCCATGATAACTTGTGTCCAACGAAGATACTCCGCCCGACCGCTCGGAGAAGCGAACAACGAGAATCTCGACGATTCTCGAGTAAAACCGTCTCTTTGCTGCAAGAGGAGTTATGTTCAAGAGTCATTCAGCAGTGCTGGCGCCCCCGACACTAGCCAAAGAAAATGCGCCGATACGTTCCGTCCATAATGCTCTGATGGAAAGCCTGCCGAACCATTTCCAAGGGAAAGTCGTGGTCAGCGGCCATCTCAATACCGGCATAGGTGGCTGTCCCAATCTGAACTGCAAACTTGGCATGCGTGGAGTTGCGTGAGGGTCCTTGACGGTCAATCCGGTTTGAATTGTTCTGGTAGGTAACGATATGATCTAATTTTTTCTTGGCCTCAGCAGATGACACACGCGTTACATTGAAACGGTTGATCAATTCATCAACGATGTCTCGCGCATTATTCGGAATTTGGTGGAAGGCTCCTCCCTCCCCACGCTCACTCTGTGGCTCTAACACCGGGTTACACTGCTGGTCGATATAATGGGTGAAAGTGCCCCGAGTGAAGAGCCCGAAGAATGCTGGGGCCGGTCCAGGTCCCGTAGTGAGTAGGGGCACGGCGATCTGCTCTTCCTTGTGGAACACCGGCAGAGCGTTGTCGGAGGCATGCTGCATCACAGCATTCCAGTCCGGAACGTTGACCTCATAGTATTCCTTACGGTTCCAACCGAAACCCTGCGGCGCCACTATGGCTGCGTTATTGGCGAATTTGGCCTGTGCTGCTATGCGAGCGCTTTTTTCGAAAGCCGGGGTCAATTGATGTCCAAATCGATTCGGGCCCCATGCCTTCGCTCTCGTAACACATAATGCCCGTTTAAGCACTCGCTGGGCAGCGCATACCTGTGAGACGCCCACCGATGGGGGCTGGAAAGCCACCGGATCTTTGCGATGATAAACCGCCGCTGCCGTACGGGAACCCGTGTCTGGCTGGTGCGCTGTTGAAGCGCTCTGCATCCCGGCGCCTAAAGGTTTGCTTTGGGCCACTGCCGACGGGCGGTATACCGGAGGCGCCCCGATCACTCCGGCACCCAAACGTGTAGTTTGGACCGCTGCCGACGGGCGGTACACCGGAGGCGCCCCGTTCACTCCGGCACCCAAACGTGTAGTTTGGACCGTGGCCGACGGCCGGTGCACTGGAGGCGATCCGTGCAAGCCCGGCCCTGGAAGTTTGCCCCCCAAAGCGTGCTGTTTCCCAGTGGCAAGGTTTTTGCAAGGTAGCGCGCATTGAAAACTTGCTTGGTTGCGCATAATCTCTCCTCTCAAATGCATTTCCTGGTCTTCACAGACAACCGTGAGGCAGAATGAAGAGCTACTACAACGAAGCCGTGAAATCACATTCCACCTGCTCTTTATGTAGTCTTCGCGAAGCTCAGCGATGACTACCTCTTTATGTAGTCTTCGCGAAGCTCAGCGATGACTACCTCTTTATGTAGTCTTCGCGAAGCTCAGCGATGACCTCGAAGATCTTCTTGTCTTTCCACGGTTTCTGCTGCGGCTCGCGTAGCTATTACGAATCAGTTCTTCGGTTCGTTCTTCCTTACCGCGCTGTTCCTGTTTTACGCCTTGGCGTATCTTTCGAAATGCCCTAATTATACTGCGGAAGCGCTAAAATTGAGAGCCAACCGGCGAATCAAGGTGAAAGTAGCTGGCGGCCAATTTCTTTCCTGCGTCGAAATCGAAAAGCGTGGGAATATAAGTGCACGTTTGGGTGATCGTAGGACCGGTCTATTTGAATTAGCCAGTGTCGCTGAGTTGTATCACCAAGAGAGAAATCATCAGGGGCTTGGGTATCATAGCGAGGGGACAGAAAAAGGGTCACAAGTCCGTGTCGATTGGTTATGTGCGGGACTAGAAAAGGAGCGTGTGGTCAATCCCGCAAGGACAAGGTAGGCCCCGAGTAAGGCTTCGGCATTGAAAATTCATACGTGCGGCAAACCGATGGTCTTCGCTCCGCCGCAGAGTGCTCGGACTTTCTTGCTGATCCGGACGGCATGGAGGTGAAGCGCTTCTTTCTCGGAGATCGCGGCCGAATTCGCAGCCTCGTCGCATACGCCAAATGCTTCATTTCCTGCAGGGGCGCATCGCAGCGTATCTAGGATCCTCGGTCCTCGGGTCAATTGATCGACCAGCGACAGTCGCTACAATGGACCAGTGCCGATGAGGGCAGCAATGCTGAGAAGGCAGAATAATTTTGTTCCAAATACAACCGTGCAGTCGGATATCCGGCCTGCACCGCCAGTCTACCGGCCAGCGAACGCTCTGGCCGTTCTGCAACAGGTACAGGCGGCGGGAACGCCCGCACGAGGGACTTCGCACCCCCAGGTCTACCGTTCGGAACGGCCCGCAATTCCGGCAGCGGGAAACGAACTTCGAAACGGCATGCCTAGCAGGATGCTGAAAAAGGGTTCTGAGAGGCTTCCATAAAGTCAGATCAGGGGATCTCCAATGTATACCCAAGCTCAAACGATCGCGTATACAACGTTTCTGCAAGAAGTTGTTTTTGGTGTAACCGACTAACCTGGGTCGAAAACCCCTTTTTCAGCATCCTGCTAGTCTAGGCGGATGCCGGCTCCTCCCGTATATCGTCCTTCTCAAGGACTCCAAGCGGCGCGACCTGGACCCCCGACTCATCTCGTCAGTCGCGAAGCACTGAAACCTCCTCCCGTTTACCGGCCCGACATACCCGGCCCGGTGCAAACGCGCAAACAGCCTTTGGTTGGATTGAAAGCACCTGTTCCGGTTTCAAACGCGCTCGGTATCCAGAACCACACTCCCCCTGTTCCGGCCGGAATGACGCCTTACACATCCGTGGCAGGCGCGCAGCCGCAAGTCAAAGGAGTGCAGCACGTAAACGGCATTGCTCGGCAAACCAAAACAGTTCCTAGGTCTGTTCAGCGGACTCCTCAGGTTCTACAACGGCGGGTGCTCACGATCGGTGAGGTGGATACAGAGGTCGAACTTTCGCAAGAGTACCTTGCGCGATCAATAGCCCAGTTTCCGCAATCAGGATGGAGTGTCGTACCCGCGATGGGCTCGTTCGAGGCGGTGCCGACGCTCCTTGACACGGAACTCGAAATCTTAGTGGGCCACGGCAACCCGAAGAAGATGGGTGACATGGATCGCGCAACTCTCGTAAACGCGTTGGCGTCCCGAATGGAAAAGGGGAAGTCCTACAATTTCCTTTTCTTTGCCTGCAGCGTGGCCCAAGCCCCGGCTGAGAACAAGTCGCTGGCTGCCGAAGTTGCCGAGGACCTGAGAGCAAAGCAGTTTACGGTGAGCGTCACGGCGCCCGAGGGGCTCGTGTTCGTTATCGGAGAAAACTCCTATGTGCAAGGAAACCCGTTCAATCGAAACGAGGAAAAGCTGGTCGAGCCACAGAGGAAACAACTTTATTATCGCGCGCTGACCGACACTATAGATACACTCGTCGAAGAGCTTGGTGGCGACTTATCGATCCGATGGCCGAGCTTCGCAAATTCGATCACTACGGACATAGCAACGCTGAAGGGGTGTGGTGTGAAAGCCGCAAAGTTGCCTATCGGGAAAAACGAATCGCAGAAGGACTTTCTTAAGAGGGTTGTTACGGCGATTAAGACTGAAGACCAGCAAAAAACAGCAAACGCCATCTGCACACGCCTTCAGCAGGTTATGTCGTTGTTGAGTTATAAGGCTTTGGTTGTGGGCGGTCTCAGCTTCGCGGAATTGCTTCGGCTGCTCGAGGCCCGATACTTCCGGAACATTTACTACCCGGCTATCGGTTCGAAACTCCAAACCGACGCCGGCGGTGCGAGGCTACTCCGAAGTCTGCCCGGCAAGGGATCGGAAGGATGGCAAACGATTGAAGGATAGTGTCACGAGTCAAAGTAATCCGGCGCGTCTTGGCAGGTTAGTGTCGGGTATCTCCGGTTAATTCTGTTCGGAAGAGTGTCGTTACCGCTCGAGATGGCCTAGCTGTGGGTAGTCAAAACTTCGTCCTTTCGTGGATTGAACAGTTTGGGCAGGGGCTTCGTAACACGTTACAGCGACGGATCGACTCTGGATTACCCGCAGGTAACCTGGCGTAACGTGACTGCCGGCGAAACTGCAAATCGTCAGGTTTTGTGAGATCAGGAATTTTTGATAACAGACAGGCCCTTGGAAAGGCGCCCTCGCTCGCAAACCGGAACCGTGTCCATGTGCCGGCTAGGCCGCCTTCATCATCGTTACTGTTGGTCGGGAGCAGCGTAAAGTCCCGCGACGACGATTTTGATGACCTACAGGCGAACGAGAGGGTTTAAATCAGTCACGTCACGCACTCATGCTGCCTGCGGCCGCATGTACCGAGCAAGCTGCCGCCGAAGAGCTACTGTCTCTAATGTCCGGATATGGGGCGTCATGCGTGCCAGATGACTGACAATAGGATTAGCCCAGTTCTTATCGTACGTTAGCGCTCATGATGTCGCGTGAAGCCCTGCCTAACGCTTTCAATTTGACATTTTGATAACCGGCAGGTCGTGCGAAAACTGCCCCTTCAGTTCGATGAATTTGGGTTCGTTCGTCTGTTAGGCAGTCGGGGTAAACGTCTTACAGGGACGAATCAGGCTGTAGCTCAGGTCGTTCGTTCGAGAAGCGGATTGCCGCGAGGAGACAGCCCGGTCGCGCGGAATCCAAGCCCCTGATACATAGAAACAAGCGACGATCGCGACAGATCTGAACTCGATCCCGGTCGGGCCTCCAGTTGCGCAGTCGAGTAACCTTGGCTGCGGGCTGTCCGCATAGCTGCCTGGACAAGTTGGGTAGCTAGGCCGTGACGCCGATGCTCCGCAGCAACGTGGAGATCCGAAATGTAGACAGCCTTGTCGTGCGGGGTGATCCGCACAGATCCTACACGCTCGGAACGCTCCATTGTCGCGACATCAATTTGCCATCCCGATGCGTCCCTCATTGCAGGACCAACTGCATAGGACACAGCCACTGCTGGTTTTTGATTGATAACGCCGCCGCGAGAGGAGATTTCCCTGTCTCCAGTCGGCATCACACCGGACGCAACCACCGATGGGACGCAACTCATCGCCGCAACGCGACCGAGACGATCGGCTTCCGCTTCGAGCGCGTGATCCTGGACGACCGCAACACCGGATCCAAACGGATTGCTGACTCGTCCGGCCCGTTGCTGAACGACATGTGTCAATTCGTGCCCGAGCAAAAACTGCCCCTGTGGAGTGTGGGGATTGTATTGCCCTGGCGCGAAGTGGATGTCGGAGCCCCAAGTAAACGCGATCGCACCAATTGAGGAAGCCTCCGGTCCGACATGCACGCGAACGTCCGCGAAGCTTGCCCCTAAGGCTTTTTCCATCTTCGCCTGCACATCTTTGGGCAGCGCCAAGCCGCCGGATTTTGGCTTCAAATCCACCGGGAATGCATCGATGCCGGGACGCATTTGAAGAGCGCTTTTCCGCTGCAGGGCTTTGCCGAGCGCACTTACGGGACCACCCGAGCGGAGAAAAAATGCCTGAAGTGCCGGCCTGATTCCCGATGGCATTGTCTGTTCCTCCTATTGTGCGTTCCTCTGGAAATCGAACTCGTTTGATTGATCATATCTCGACTTGCCGGAAAAAGCGACAAGCCGGAGAGCTCGAAAAGGAAACGACGGGAAGATTTATACCTGAATCCTCCATCTCAACTTGGTGTACGCTAACGATTGCCTCAAAAGCATGAGGATTTCGTTTCATGAGCGGCTAGTTTGCGCAATCTATTTTGCCGGAATTCTAATCAGTTCCAGCTGTATCCGGCCCGGTTTGCGTCCGCGGCCGAGCGTTGCCGTCAGTATCGCGCGGGATGCGAATCGGAATCAGCCGGTCGCGGTGGATATCGTCGAAATCGACGATAAAGATCTTTCCAAAGATGTGGCCAAAATGACTGCCACAGACTGGTTTCAGAAGCGAGATCAAATCAAGCAGGATTTCCCGAAACCGAAGTCTTTGTCAGTCCGGAGCTGGGAATGGGTCCCGGGCCAAATCGTGCCCGACATAAAGGTCCCGATGCGCCGCCGACCAAGGCTCATCGTCGTGTTCGCCAATTATTCAACGCCCGGTCCGCATCGCGCGACCCTGGACCCTGCTAAGGCTTCAACTCTGCTGCTCACCCGCGAGGATTTGAAAGCGGCGCCTCTTGCAAAATAATTCGGAAACAGCTTTAATTTCTATTCTAATGCCGCAAATACCCGATGCCATTCAGTGGCACGAGGGCATGCTGTTGATGCCACAACACTTTCAGCAGATGGCCACTCGATATGAGGGGCTCATTCAGAGCGCGGTTGCCAGCGCGTCACCTTACGCATGGGGTTTGTTGCGGTTCGAATACGACAGGAGCGCGCTGGTGGGCGGCATGCTTCGCGTATTGCAACTTGAGGCAATCATGAAGGACGGCTTGGCGATCAGGGCCGGGTCGGAAATGGGCGTCGATCTGGATATTAATCTGAAGGGTTTTGCCGATCAGATGCGGGCCGCTCCAGTCACAATCTATCTGACTGTACCCGCGCAAAGAACGCTCTCGACGCGAGGCGACCTCGCTCGGTACATCTCGCACGAGGGAGAAGCAGTCCCGGATGAAGCGACGGGAGAGGACGCCGTGAGCATCCCAACGCTGCGGCCCCGAGTCGCTTTGTGGGCCGGCGATCTTCCGCCGGCGCGATATGACAGTTTGCCGCTCATGCGTGTTCAGGCTCAGAATGAAGCATTTCAAGAGCATGAATATGTTCCGGCTTGTTTGACCGTCTCGCTTGTGTCCGGTCTGGGGAAGGCGTGCTCGGAATCGCTTGCCGCCGTTCGCGCAAAGAGCTATGTGCTCGCGGATGAGCTACGAAGCCAGTCTCTTCAAAAGGGAGAGCTGGGTGCCGCCGATGTTCGGACCAAGGTATTGGCATTGGCAACCGGCTTGCCTGGACCTGAAGCGGTACTCCACTCCGAGCGATCGCACCCCTTCACGCTGTACCTGCTCATGTGTCAACTGGCGGGTCACATGGCATCGATTACATCCGGCATGGTGCCGCCTCAATTTCCTCCATACCGCCATGAAGATCTGTCCCGAACCTTCGAGCCGGTACTCGGATTCATTCGGCTCGCCGCGGCGGAAGCGCTGGTCGAATCCTGGACAACGGTACCGTTCCGCGCGGTCGACGGAAGGTTCGAAGCCGGTCCGAGCAGCGCAGTAGATCAGGCGCTTGCGGCCAACACGACGCTGGATTTTCCAGCAATCGTTCTCGGCCTGCGAGCTGCACCGGGCGTGCCGACCGAAGCGGTATTGCGCTGGGGTGAAGGTTCTGTGATCGCCACCACGAGCCTGATGCCCACATTGCTGTCCAATCGCGTCTCGGGTGCACAGCGTAAACGAGTGGAGCACCTCCCCGGACTTGTTCAGCAGCGCGGCATGGTCCTGCTGGCACTCCTTTTTGAGGAATCGGCAGCGAAGGCCGGCGAGGCTATTCAAATTATCGAGCGGTTCATGAACGAGGGCCGCCCGGAAGAAGCGGTTCTGTACATCCGGAGATCGGAACCGTTGGGAAGAAAGGATTGACCATGCTGCGAATCGGCTCTGCTCCCGCACCTTCCCTGCACTTCTTCCAGGTTTACACCGGCATGCTTCTGGACGCTAAGCGCGAAGTCGTCGAATCTGCGCCTCTTGCCGCGGCCGCCGATCCCGTTCCTGCTGAGGCGCGCTCAGGCGTCCAATCTTCGAATGGCGGAGTAGAACCCGAAGCAGCGGACGCTACCTCCGTTGCGGAAGTGCCCATGTTGGTCGGCCGCCCACAGGCAATCTGGAATAGGCTTGCCGTACTCCTCGAACAGCAGCTTATGGAGGCGTCGCGACTAGCAGGCCCGATCGGGCTCGAGTTCCATCGCGAGGCGGTCTACGTCATGGCCGCACTGACGGACGAGATGTTTCTGCACCTCGACTGGGAAGGCAAAGAGTTTTGGCTGGGCCACTTGCTCGAAGCGAAATTCTTTCAAAGCCACCTGGCCGGCGAGCAGTTCTTCCGGCGCATCGATCAGTTGCTGTTGCGCGACGACGAGCCAGCGGCTGAGATCGCAGCCGTTTACCTGTCCGCTCTGGCGCTCGGATTTCGCGGCCGATATCGGGACGCTCCCTATCAGAACACGATTGACGGTTACCGGAATCGGCTCTTTTCATTTATTGCCAGGCGCGAGCCTGAGCTTACGGAACACGCGGAACGATTGTTTCCCCAGGCCTATCGCAACACGCTGAGCGCGGGCGCCCTGCCGCGCGTACCCAATCCGAGGCGCTGGTGGCTCGCATTAGGAGGGGCAGTCGTGGCATGGCTACTCGTCGCCCAAATAGGGTGGCACAATGTCAGCTCCGAACTGGAACATCGTCTCTGCTGTCTAAGGCCTGGCTGTACAGAGGCTTGCGGGGTTTCCCCCTCGAAAAAGTAGGATCGCTGTGAATATTGTGCTGCTCGTATTGATAGCCCTCCTGGCTATGCTGCTGATTACCGCATTGGTCTCGTTCTTTCTGGTGCGCAAAAGTCGTTTGGGCATCGCGAAAGAAGACACAGGTACTGATGCAACCCGAGGTACGGACGACCTGGGACAGAGCTTTCAGCATGCGATCAGCACGCTGAGGGCTAAAGTGGGCGGAGCCGACATCGAGAAGCGCCTGCCCTGGGTTCTGCTTGTCGGGGAACCCGATGCCGGCAAAACCGCCCTGCTCAATGGCCTGGATCCCGGAGGCGTTTCGCGCGCGAGAGGCCCCGGCGCTTTACATTGGCGGTTTCTTGATCAAGGCATCATCATCGAGGTCCCGGGCGAATTTCTCGTCACGCCTGACGGAAAGCCTCAATTGGATGGACGCTGGTATCGCGTTCTGAAACAGATACTCCGGCACCGTCCCGAGGCGCCCGTGAACGGAATTGCGCTTGCGATTCCGGCCACACACCTATTATCGGGAAGCGAGGTCGATCGGGCGAAACGAAGGCTGATCGCTTCAGCTCTTCGCGCCAAGCTAGACGAGCTGCAACGAGAATTCGGGATTGTGCTCCCGGTCCATGTGCTGGTCACCAAATGTGATCAGATTCGTGGGTTCGGAAGCTTTTGTTGGGAGATTCACCGTGACCAGAAGGAGGATATATTCGGCTGGTCGAATCCGAACACGCTGCAATCGGCGTTTGATCCTGAGTGGATTGACGGCGCAATCGGGACGATCCAGAACCAGATTAAATATCACCAGTTACGTGCGTTCGGCTCGCGACCGGCTAGCGCCGAGGCAGAAGGTCTATTCGTCTTCCCCTTAGAGTTCGAGACCCTGCGTGCTCCGCTCCGCATGTTCCTTTCCGAAATTTTCCGGGAGACCGCTTACGTCGACTCGAACTTTCTCAGAGGGATTTTTTTCTGTGGCGACTGCAGGATTGTCAGTCAGTCAAAACTGCCGGTTCCTGTATCGGCGAGTTCAGCCTCATTCAATGACATGTTGCGGGTCAGCCAAGTCGCAGGCCCTCAGCTCTCAGACCCGGTGTCGAGCAAACTGCTCTCGATGCACCCGGACGTGGTAACTGCGCCGCCGGGAAGAGAAATTGCATTCATTCGGCATCTCTTCCAGTTTCGGATCTTCTCAGAAACTCGGGCTGCCAGGCCGGTTACACGGCTCCGCATTGCGCGACGGCGTAAGGTATTGACGGCTCAGTTGACGCTCGCTGTCTTCATCATTGTTTTCACCGCCGGGACCATACACGCATGGTCGCGTCTGGGCGCGTTACGCGACCAAAGATATTTGGGATTGCTCGACAGACTCGAGAACGATCTTTCGATTGGCTCTGCGGAGAAATCAACGACTCCGCCCAGCGTTCAAACTGCGTACGATCTAGTGGATACGCTCGGAACAGTCAACGCGAGCGGATTCAACTCTGTCTTCCTGCCTTATTCGTACGTAGATCCTATCGATAAAAGGCTCGCGGACACGCTCACCGCCGCGTTCGGACGAATCGTGTTTCCGGCCTTCAGCGGCGCACTCAATTCAAAAGCGACGGATCTGCTCGGATCGTGCGAGGCGGCGAAAGAAACTGACCGTGCCTCTGACAGCTTCGGGCCGGCCCTCTCCGGCGTTAACTTTACCAAGGATCCGGACTATCTCGCTCTGGGACGATTCGACCGTAAATACGCGGATTTGCAAGCCGCCATCACGCGTTACGACGCCGTGCGCCGCGTTGGACTCGGCTCGTTGAAGGACTTCGACGCGCTCTTTCAATACCTGTTAGGGAAGAGCCTGACCAACTCCGATACGGTCATGAAGAGCCATTACTACCGGCATGCCGCATCGACCGCATCCGGAAGCCCGTTGCCGGTGACCAATAACCGTTACCTCGAAACCTGTGCGAAAAAATTTGCAACGAGCCTAGTAAAAAACTTCTACTCGAGCTGGTTTGAAAACAATCCGCTGCTCGCGAACACAGAAGAAGTCGGGGGGCAAATTGAAGATCTTGAATTGCGTAAACTTCAGACCAACGACGCCCTGGCAGCTTTGTCTACGCGCATACGTGACCTGGACGGGCAGATCTCAACGGAGCCGATGAATTGGCTCACTGCAACAACGTTCGATGCCGTTTCCTATCCGGCGCTCAGTCGGCTGCTCATCCTGCCATTCGCCGACGAGGATTTCCGTCAAGAGATTACTAAGGACGGCGACAAAAAGCTCTCAGCCCTAAAGAACCAATTATTTTCGCTGGGCTCCGAGTTGTCCGGATCAGTGCTCGTTCAGCACGGCACGGAAGTTCGTTTGTCGGGCAACGTTATTGCGTTAGAGGCAGGTGTGCAGGCCCTGTTGCACCAGGAGTTCGCAGGCGAAGCTGATACCGCCCCGTCAGCGGCCGGAACGGTCATTTGGAACAAATCCGGCTTGATGAAGGCCGCGCAGTTTCCTGCGATGTACGACAAATACGCACGCGAGCAACTGCCGGTTCTGCCTCCAAGTCTCCGCAGCCCAATCCAGCAGATTGCCGCTCGTAACGTGAATAGATCAGCGACGGCAGCAGTCGCCGCCGCCGAAGAGCCACAGAGTTCTCTGGACGAAGCAACCGTGCTAATGGCCATACGCAGCTTTAACGACGCAGCCCCGATTTTGTCGCAGTTACAAGCCGCACTTCCCGATGGCGGGGTGAGCACCGACACAGGCTTTCATCTCATACTCAACCGGCAGAGCGTGGCTTTGGCTAAGTGGCTCAACACCCAACTGTCGCAGCAGCCCGCTTATCCGTACTCTGTCGATACGGATGCGAACGACAGCGGGCGTGCCACTTCGCTCCAGCTATTCAAAGCAACGTCGCAGGACGAGATCGAGGAATATCTAGCCAGCCAGCGTGACCGGATCCGTACTCTGGCCGTTGACTACGCCAGTCCGCTCGCTTCTTACCTTCAGTCGCAAGGTTTACAGCATGCGGCTGATTTTGACCGTTGGTCCTCGATTGTTCGGGATGTTCACGATTACGATGCCAAAAAGCCGGGCAACTCCATCGCTGCTCTGGAAGGCTTCATTCGAGGAGATCTCAACAAGATCTCCCTGGAAAGCGGTTGCCAGATCACGAGCAACGCTGCCCGCTCATATGATTACTTTGTTCAGCTTCGGTCCAATATTCAAAACGCCGCCGTGCAAGAGTGCTCCCACGTTGCGCTAAATACTTATTCGACCCAGATTGCCGGATTCTTCAATGCGAAGTTGGCACGGCGCTTTCCTTTTGGGCCCATCCCGACCCAAGCAGGCGCAATCCAGGCTGATCCTTCTGACGTCGCCGAGTTTCTCGCTCGCATTGGGAAACAGGGGCCCGCACTCAAGCAGTTCTTCGCGAGCAGCCCACGATTTTCGGAAGAACTCACCTTCATCAGTCAGTGCCTGGCGCTCCGCGATATGCTTTCGGCGACACCGCCGGGACAACTTCCCGCCGCCGATGTCACGGTTTATTTCCGAGTGAACCAGACTGCCGAAAAGGGTGGCAATCAGATCATTGACTGGTCACTGGAATCTGGTGATCTGAGCGTCCATTATCCCGGAACGGAGAATTCGCTCCGCTGGCACTACGGCGACAGCGTACGGCTATCGCTCCGGTATGCGAAAGACTCGCCGCGGATTCCGCGCGCCGGGAACTCCGAGCCTAATCAGCAGATTGACGGGCGGCTGGTGAGTTGGGATTTTCCAGGGCCGTGGTCCCTCTTCGCACTCCTCGCACAACACGGAGGCCAAGCCTCGAGTTTCGGAGTTACTCCGGAACTGCTTCCCAGCATACTCGGATTCGTCATACCAGTGGTGTCCGATACATCACTCCAGAAGGCCCTAGCAACGGCAGCAAATGAAGGTGCTACGGCAGTGTTTGTCCGCATTGCGCTGCGAGTTCCCGACGGCAAACAAGCGCGCGAGGTTCCGGTCGTTGCGCCCCCAACCAAAGCTCCAATAGTTACTGCACTCTCCGCAAAGGCGTAGATGAATGTCACTAGTCGTATCTCCATTCGCAGTCGATCTGGACCAACTTCTCGCGCCGATCGCACCCAACAAGCCTTCCGGAGCCGACCTACGCTACGACCCGGTTTACGACCGCATCCGTAACCTCCGCCGGGAGGAAGACTCGAAACTTCCACAAGGCGTATGGGAAACGGACCGTAAACGAGCGGATTGGAATGCTGTGGCCTCCGAGTGTTTGGAGGTGCTTGAGATTAAATCCAAGGATTTACAGGTCGCTGCGTGGCTCTCGGAAGCTTGGGTTCACCTGCATGGGTTCGCCGGAGCGGCAGAGGGCTTCCGGCTGATGCATGCGATGTGCGACGCTTTTTGGGATGATCTGTATCCGCAACTCCAAGACGGTGATGCGGAGTTCAGGATCGGGCCCATTGTTTGGCTTAATGACAGGCTGCCCGTTACGTTGAAGCTGATTCCGTTGACGGCTCCCGAATCGCCAGACGTTCGAGTTTGCTCATTGGCTGATTACGAGAGGGCTTCTCAAGCAGAGACTAAACAGGCTGCGGACACAAAGACGGATGCTGTCACGTTCGCCCAGTTTCATCAGAGTGCAATGCTTACGCCGTTCCGTCAGCTCTCGGCGACTCTTGGCAATATCCAGAACTTACTCCAGAGCTGCAGAGAGCTGGACAACCTACTGGACGAGAAGCTAGGGCGTGAAGCCCCCGGGTTGGTGCCGATCCGCGTTGTTGCGGAAGGTGCGGCGGGCCTAGTTGCTTCTTTGCTTCGCGATCGTGGGGACCAGATGGAGGAAGAAAGCATTCCTGATCAGAGTGTATTCGCACCCTTGTCGCTACATTTGCCGGAAGAGCCGTACTCACCAATCTCGGGCGGACAGATCAGGACGCGAGCGGAAGCTTACCAACTGCTCACGGAGGCGGCGGATTTCCTTTCTCGCACCGAGCCGCACAGCCCTACGCCCTACCTCATTCGCCGGGCAATCGGCTGGGGCTCTATGTCGTTGGAACAATTATTACCGGACTTGGTTGGTAATCGCTCAGATCTTTCAGAAATATATCGGCTTTTGAATGTTCGTTCTGCGGACATTGAGAAAAAATAGAATTTTTTTCTGGTAAGCGGCAGGGCATTGTAGTAGGATTGAGTCCGCTTCCAATCATTGTAAGGAGCTGTACATGCCGGAAAGTCTCCAGCACAAACTCGATCGTGTTCGTCCGCCTCGCGTTCAGATCACATACGATGTCGAAATAGGCGGCGCATTCGTTAAGAAGGAACTGCCGCTCGTGGTCGGGGTTCTCGCCGACCTTTCAGGACAGCCCGAGAATCCGATGCCAAGGCTGAAAGATCGGAAGTTCGTAGAAGTCGATCGGGACAATTTCAATGCTGTGCTTGCCGCGTGTGCACCACGGCTTGCACTGCGAGTGCCGAATAAACTCTCTGCAAAGGATACCGATTCCACGCTGAATGTCGAACTGAAATTCCGAACGACTGAGGATTTCGCTCCACTCAACGTACTGCTTCAGATCGAGCCTTTGCGGAAGCTTTTCGAAGCGAGGCAGCGGCTTACAGATTTAATCAGCAAGCTGGACGGCAACGATGCCCTCGACTCGATGCTCCAGGAGATTGTTGCCAACACCGAAGAGATGAAGCAGTTACAAACCGCGACATCATCGGACAAATCCAATGCGGCGGAGGGCAATAAGAATGCCTGAAGAAATGAACCCGATCACACCCAACTCGCAGAGCATCCCGCCACCGCCAACTGCGGTGCGGGAGACGGCGCTCCTTGACCGGATCGTCGTTCAAGGAAAGATGGCCCGTGATGTCTCACAGCAGCCCCATGCCAAAGATCTCGTAGGAGAATTCGTCAACCAGGTGCTCGCCGAAGGTATGACGATCGGCACCAACACGGTGGCGGGCATCAAGAACCGGATTGCGCAAATAGATAAACTTTTGAGCAATCAGTTGAACGAGGTCATGCACGACCCTGCCTTTCAGGCCCTGGAGGCCTCGTGGCGCGGACTGAATTACCTGGTGATGAACTCCGAGACCGGCACCCAGCTCAAGATTCGCGTGATGAACATCACGAAGAAAGAACTCTTGAACGACATGGAGAAAGCGACGGAATTCGACCAGAGCGTAATGTTCAAGCGCATTTACGAGGACGAATACGGGACCTTCGGCGGCAATCCGTTCAGCGTGCTCGTGGGCGATTTCGAATTCGGGCGGCATCCCCAGGATATGTCTACGTTGGAGAAGATGTCCGGAGTCGCTGCCGCGGCGCACACGCCCTTTATTGCCGCCGCAAGCCCAAGGCTGTTCGATATGGACAGCTTCAATGAGCTGCCTCTCCCGCGCGATCTCGCGAAGACCTTCGAATCAACTGAGCTTGTGCAATGGGATGCGTTTCGTAAGAGCGAGGATTCACGCTACGTAGCTCTTACTTTGCCGCACGTTCTCATGCGCTTGCCGTATGGTCCGGATAGTGTACCCGTTGATGGGTTCGACTACCGCGAAGATGTGGATGGCACCGAGCCAGGCAAGTATCTCTGGGGTAATT
The DNA here is from genome assembly GCA_045807925.1 of Bryobacteraceae bacterium. Lineage (GTDB taxonomy): Bacteria > Acidobacteriota > Terriglobia > Bryobacterales > Bryobacteraceae > Bog-105. Next base: position 15,946 of record JBJMGK010000052.1, read on the forward strand.
CGGCCTATGCGCTTGCCCAGCGAGTAACGAACGCATTCGCGCTCTATAAGTGGTGCGCGGCTATTCGCGGAGTCGAAGGCGGCGGGATAGTCGAAGGCCTGCCGGCTCATACTTTCAAAACCGAATCCGGCGACATCGCCTTGAAATGCCCGACGGAGACGGCCATCACAGATCGCCGGGAGAAGGAACTGAACGACCTAGGTTTCGTGTCACTGTGCCACTGCAAGGGCACGAACTACGCCGCGTTCTTTGGCGGCCAAACGACCAATAAACCCAAGGTGTATAACACCGACGAGGCAACCGCAAACGCCCGCATCTCCGGTATGCTGCCATACATGCTCGCCGCGTCACGATTCGCGCACTACATCAAAGTAATCATGCGCGACAAGGTCGGCAGCTTCATGACCAGGGAGAACGTTTCGAACTACTTAAACTCTTGGATCAGTCAATACGTTCTGCTCAACGACGATGTGCCGCAAGCCGTGAAGGCTAGCTATCCCCTGCGTGAAGGCCGAGTGGATGTGTTCGATGTTCCAGGAAAACCCGGAGTTTACAAGGCAGTCGTATTCCTTCGGCCTCACTTCCAGTTAGAGGAACTTACGGTGTCCATCCGCTTGGTTGCAGAGTTGCCTCCGCCCGTGGCGGCGTGATTATTTTAGGCATCTTGTATTCGTTTTGAGGAGCACGTAATGGATGTTCTTATTCTTGACGCTAGTAAGGCGAATATCAATGGCGAATGCCAGCTCACGGGCTATGAAAAGATGATCGAGGTGTTATCGTTCAGCCACGGCATAGCCCAGCAGATTACGGGTGACCAGAGCAACACGAAACGGACCTCTGGCAAACCCCAACATCAGGACTTCACGATTACGAAGTATCAGGATCTCTCCAGTTGTCAGTTGATCAACTTCTGCAACTGGGCTAAGCCGATCCCGACTCTAAAGATTGTCATCGGCCAGAATGACAACGGTAAAGTGACCAAGATGTTCGAGTATGAGATGAAAAATGCGCTTGTCTCATCGCTATCGACCGGCGGAGGCGGTGGTGGAAAGCCGCAGGAAACGGTCACCTTCAATTACACGCAGATTACGTGGACTTACACCGCACAGAAATCCGACGTGACGGATGCCGGTAATTCTCCGGCCACATGGAATCTCGCAACGAACAGCGACAAGGCGAGTTAAATCGAGAGCCGCGTCCTTCCCGTCGGTTGCTGGTACCGCTATTTGACCGGCTAACCGCGCCAATTGACCCGAGGGCCGAGGATGCGAAATCATATCGCTCTCTCGACTTCTCCGGGGCTCTGGCGTCTGTGCGGCGTGAAGTCGAACGAATCCTAAATACGCGAACTGTTTTGCAGAAGTCAGGCGGCCCGTTGACAGCGTTAGAATATGGGCTGCCCGACTTCGCGCACGTCTCGGCAACTGATATGCAGGGCCGTGCCGATTTGGCACTGCTGATTACACGGGTGATCGAAGCTTTCGAGCCCAGGCTCTCTCAGGTGCGCGTGAATCTGGAACCACACCCATCCGGGCAGCGATTCCTGGTCGGCAGGATCACGGCGAATTTAAGGATCAACGTTAATGCCGAACCTGTCTCCTTCCCACTAGAACTCGATGTGCCGCTCTTGCCCACGGAAGCCATTCAGCCGGCGCTGGCCACTAGCGAAGCATGAAATACGACGAGGACATGCTTCGGTATTACACGGATGAGCTTGCCTACTTGCGGCGCATGGGACGCGAGTTTGCGCAGCAACATCCGATGGTTGCAGAGCGCCTGGAGCTACAGGATGGCCATCCGGCGGACCCGCACGTCGAGCGCCTGGTCGAATCCTTTGCATTCTTAACGGCACGCATACAGCACGAACTCGACGCTCGGTTTCCAGAGATCTCGACATCGCTGTTGACTGTCTTGTATCCGCATCTGGTGCAGCCTGTTCCTCCACTTGCGACGGCGCGTTTCCGCATTGATGCGCGCCGTGGAAAGTTCACCACGGGCCATACAGTTCCGAAGAACACGACTCTCTTCGCTTATGGTTCGAGTGGCGCCGCGTGCCGTTTTCGCACTTGCTACCCAGTGACCGTCTGGCCGGTTTATATTCAAGAGGCCGCGTTGGAGCCTCCGGCGCGCTTCGATTTTCTCAGTTCGAATCTGCGGGTCGCTGGAGTACTTCGCATCCGAATCGGCGCTATTGTTGGCGAACTCTCCGAACTCACGATGGACAGCTTGCGATTCTATCTGAATCCTCGCTCTGGTCCGGCGTTCGGGTTGTATGAGCTCCTGTTTTCCGCGCTCGAAGGAATTTGTATTTTGCCCGAAGGGAGCGAGGTTCCCATACGTCTTCCATCCGAGTCGTTATCGGCTGTGGGATTCGCCAGAGATGACGATCTTCTGCCTCACCCTCCAAACGCGCACGCTGCCTATCGCTTGATTCAGGAATACTTTCACTTCCCGGACAAGTTCCTGTTGTTTGACGTCAATCATCTTGCCGGACACAAATCGAATCGCCATTTCGACCTTCTGTTTCTACTTAATCGTGTTCCGCGCTCCCGCCTCTCTGTTCATGCCGATGCCGTCGAACTCGGGTGCACGCCCGTTGCGAACCTCTTTCCGCGTACTACCGAACCGATACGGTTGGATCAGCGGCAGCTGTATTACCGGCTGACGCCAGACATGCGACGCGAAAAAACGACCGAAATTCATTCGGTTCTGAAGATATCGGGCTCAACCAATCCGCTGGAAGAAACCCGTGCGTATTCGCCATTTTATTCGCATCGTCACGCCGAATCCGGAACTCCTGCAGGTCCGTTCTGGCATGCCCGCCGTGTATTGACAGGACGTGAAGAGTTGCCGGGCACGGAAATATATCTGTCTTTCCTCGACCTCGCGTTCAAGCCTACTGATCCGCCGGAAGAGGTCGTCTTCGCGCACACGCTGTGCACCAATCGCTGGCTCGCAGTGGAAGTGCCGCCGGGCGCGCTGCTCCAAATGGAGCAGGTAGGGCCGGTGACATGCACTTGCCTGGTACGGCCGACCCCTCCGGTATATCCGCCACTCGGCGGGCCTGCCGTTTGGCGCCTGATTTCGAACCTGTCGCTCAGTCATGTGTCACTGCAGAAAGGAAGTGAAGGGCTTGCGGCACTACAAGAAATATTGCGCGTCTATTGCTTCGGTGACCAGCCATCCATGCTGCAACAGATTCAAGGCATCCGCGAACTATCGACGCGGGAAACTACCTTGCGTATCGGTCGCGATGCATGGCGCGGCTTTTGCCCCGGGACGGAAATCACGCTGACGTTCGATGAGAGCCTCTATGCGGGAGGCAGCGCGTTCCTGTTTGCGACCGTTTTAAGGCACTTTCTTGCACTCTACACGTCCGTTAACTCCTTTACTCAGTTAGTGGCGCGGCGTGTCAATCGCGAAGAAGACTGGAAGCGCTGGCCGCCTCTCGCCGGTTTCCAGCCTCTTATTTGACCTGCGATGGTTTGGTCCTTTGGACGGCAGAGCGCAGTTCGCAAGCGATCGGTAGACGAACTCTCTGCCACTCAACCCGAACTCGCCCGGCAGCTTTCGAACTTGGGCTATGCTCCCCAGCGAATAGCGGAAACACGACGTATTCTCACCGAGCTCAAGGCCAGCATCAAAACTCAGATTCCGGATTTCGCTGCCTTTCAGGAGCGGATCAAGTTAGCGGCGCAAAGCATGTCCGATGACGCTTGGCCTTCAGGAGCAGATCGACAATTTTTGGAAGAAGTCCTGCGCACCGGCAGCGACCAAGGAGCGACGTTAGCGATTCTAAATCGTGATCCCGTCGGCCAGCGTCTTCCTTTCATCGAGCGTGTTCCCGTGAAACGCGGAAGCGGCACAGCCTGGCTCGCGCCTGTGGAACAGCCAGCTCTGGTAAAGTTGCCCGCCGACCAATCGCGATTTGCCGAATTGCTAAACGAACTTCAGGCGTTGTTTCGAGATCCGCATCCTGCGGTTCAAGACGAAGTTCGAGTCCAGGTAATCGAAGCTATTCACCGCGTGAGGCGCGAACTGGGCCGCGGAAGTGGCTATTTTCTCTCCGCGATTCAGCTTCTCGAATCACGGGTTGCCGTATACGAGTCGTCCGGCGGAGAGCCTCAGATTCGCATGCTTCTGCAATTGCTGCTCAAGCTCATCGAAGATACGGAGTCTGTGCGTTCCCAGACGTCAGCATCGGACATAACACGCCGGCTATTACGTCAGGCGGTGGAACGCTACTTAATCCAGCCGAAGCTGTACTCGCGCTGGATGACGAATTACTTCGTCGACAATCTGCTTGCTCCGGCTCAGGTCGAGAGTGCATCTCTGCGTTCCGGGCAAAGCCGCAAAACCGTGGAATTGATACGCGGCGAAGTTGCAGCGGGTCACTATGACGCGCCCGAGGTCGCGCGCCGTCTAAGAGCCCTCGAACGGGATGGTCTCTATTTCAGCAGCCTCGTCTATGTATTGCTGGGATTTCATAGCGAGCGGCTTGGATCTCGCGCGGCAGGGCGATAGCTTCAACCATGTCATCTGAATACGACGGTAATAATCTGACCGGTTTTGACGAAGTAAGGGAAATTAAGCGATAAAATAGTCGAGGCTTATGGCCGGCCAGCCAAGAATATACCCCAACCTGAATCCGGCGGCAGCAATTCCTGTAGATCGCGACCAGATCTTCCGTCTCGAGTCTTTCTTCAACCAGTTTCGATTGACTCGCGCAAAGCAGCACGGTCAATACGTTCCGAACTCTAAGTACGTCTTTGTTCGAATGGCCAGGGGAGAGACATTGTTACACCCAACGTTTCGCCACCCGGCTCTCGCCGAGGGACACCCCGTTCACTACGCCGGCGAAGCCTATTTCGATAATGGGCGATTAATGTGGTGGAGCAATGGTAGCGGGAACTACCGTCCCGATCCGGATCACGCGGAGCAGGCTGGCTTTCCCATGGATCGATTCTTCACCTATGACGAAATCCAGAAAGGTGTTCACCAGCAGCCGGCAACCGTTCGTCAGAGCAATGATTCCAGCCTCCAGATGCAACCTGCTCAGCGGGGTGCGCCTTTCCGCAATCGAACTCGGACGTAGATTTCATGTCGCAACAAACTCACGGGTGGCGACAGTCGCGATCTCTGGTGGAATGGCTTGCGGACGAGCCGTACCGATTCGAGTTCTACCAAGCCGTTCGGATACTCGAGGCGATTCAACCACACATAACTGTCCCTGGATTTGAGCATGCGCAGCCGCGCCCTGACGTAATAAGGTTCCGCTCGCAAATCGGCTTCGGGTTTCCTGCAAGCGAGGTGCAGGAGCTTGCTCTCGGTAATGGCTCGCCCGAGTTAACCGTAAATGTATTCGGACTTGCAGGCGCACTCGGGCCTCTGCCCCATCCCTATACGGAGATGGTGTTGGATGCTGCGGCACGCAAAGAGCATGCGGCGGCGGATTTCCTGGACATCTTTAATCACCGCCTGATTTACTTGCTGTACTGTGTAAGGCGCGCCCATGAACCTGCCCTGACCGCGATAGCGCCGCATCGGGGCTCGCCTGCCGAATATCTGTTCGCGATCATCGGTCTGGCTGGCGGCCGCAGCAGAGCGAAGCTCGGCTTTCCAGCGCAATCGCTCCTGCACTATAGCGGGCTCCTTGCGCGCCAGCCTCGAACCGCCACCGGCCTCGAGGTGATGTTGCGCGACTACTTCGGTGTACGGCTTACTGTTCAGCAGTTCTCTGGCATCTGGCGACGGATCGACAAGTCCCAGTGGACGAAGATCGGCTACTCAGGACAAAATCGTACGCTCGGAAATAACGCCGCATTGGGCAATCACGCCTGGGACCAGGCCGGAGCAATCACCATTGTCATTGGTCCTCTTGGGATTTCAGATTTCCTCGGGTTTCTTCCGGGAGCGCGGAATCATCCCACGCTTTGCGCCCTTGTGAGCTTCTATATCGGTACGGATCGAAAGGCCCGAGTCCGGGTCATTTTGAACGGCGCTGAAGTTCCGCAGCTCAAACTGGGACAGAGCAGGCTTGGTTATACATCGTGGATACGAGCGCGGCCCTACACGAAGCCGGAGGCATCCGCTGGTTTCAAACTTGAAGACTAAACGTCCGTTGGACAGCAAAGTCTTGCCTTGCAAGCCACTCGTTATTCGGCTAATTCAGTTCCGGACAAATCCCTGACAGAACGATGAAAGGCTGACGATGCCCGTTGATTATCAACAGCAGAACCTCGCGATTCAATTAACGACGCCGTTTGGTCCGAATAAACTGCTCGTAAGGAACTTTCACGGCGAGGAGCGAATTTCCGGCCCGTTTCACTACCGGATCGAGATGTTTTCTGAAGATCCCTCTCTCGCCTTCGACACGATCGTAGGGAAAGCAATCACATTGCAAATCGCGCAATCGTCCGGCGATACGCATTGCATCAACGGTATCGTCGGAATGTTTGCCCAGACAGGAAGCGATGGACGGCTTGTCTTCTATACCGCGGATGTTTATCCGTGGTTATGGCTGCTGACATTCAGCTCCGGGTGCAAAATCTACCAGAACATGTCCACTCCCGATATCGTGAAAAAAGTCTTCGGAGATCTCGGCTTCTCAGATTTTCAGGACAAGCTCACTGGTTCCTATCAACCTCGCGAGTACTGCGTGCAGTATCGCGAGACGGCATTCACATTCGTCTCGCGCCTTCTCGAGCAGGAAGGCATCTTCTATTTTTTCACGCACGACAGCTCGAGCCACAAATTGGTTCTTGCGGACGACGCTAGTGCGTGGCCTGCGACGCAGGGATTGTCTAAGGCCAGGTTTACAGTCGACGAAACCGCGTGGACTGCAGACGATATTGTTTCGCGCCTCACTTCCGAGCAGCATGTGGTAACCGGACAATTCAGATGCGACGACTACAACTTCGAGACGCCCGAAACAGATTTGCTGGCCGCGGCAGACGGCGCTGATACGTCTCGCTCAGTTTATGATTTTCCGGGGCTGTATGGAACTCAGAGCGCCGGCGAGTCCGTCGCTAGTTTGCGGTTGACCGCTCTCGAAGTCAACAAGGCAAAGATCGGCGGAGACAGCCTTTGCAGAGCATTTTACGCCGGTTCGAAGTTCACGCTCTCCGGCCATTTCCGGCCCAACACGAATGGCGATTATGTCATCGATTCTCTGAATGTGCAGGGCAGTCCGGATCATTACTCCAACAGTTTCGCTGCGTTTCCGGCCGCTGCTTCCTTTCGTCCGCCGCTTCGCACAGCCGCGCCCGTGATTCCAGGGACACAAGTCGCGGTAGTCGTCGGAAAAAGTGGAGAGGAGATTTGGACCGATCAGTATGGGCGAGTAAAAGTGCAGTTCTTCTGGGATCAAGACGGGAAATACGACGAAACTTCATCCTGCTGGATACGTGTCTCGCAGCCTTGGGCGGGTAAACAATGGGGCGGGATATTTCTTCCGCGTATTGGCCAGGAGGTGATTGTCGGCTTTCTCGATGGCAATCCGGACCGGCCGGTGGTTACGGGCACGCTGTACAACGCCTCGCAAACAGTTCCGTACGCATTGCCCGATGCGCAAACGCGGAGCAGTATCAAATCGAGCTCATCCAAGGGCGGTTCGGGTTTCAACGAGATTCGAATCGAGGATAAAGCAGGTTCTGAAGAGTTGTTTCTGCAGGCGCAAAAAGACATGAACGTGACTGTACTGAACAACTACACCTCCACCGTAACCAAGGACTTCAGTCTGAAAGTGAGCGGGAATATCACCATCGAGGCATCGGGCACCGTAAGCATCAAAGCCGGCAGCACGTTCGCAAACGAAGCAGGGACGGAACTTACTAATAAGTCGGGCACGAGCCTGACCAATCAGGCCGGCGCGGAACTTACGAATAAATCCGGCACAAGTCTGACGAACAATGCGGGGACGACCATGACCAATCAGGCTTCTGCATCGCAGACTGTCGACGGAGGCGGCCTACTCGCATTGAAAGCCGGGCTAGTGAAGGTCAATTGATGTGACTCGAATGTCGCGCGAGGTTCGGTTCATCTCGACTCAAGAAGCAGGTCCCAAGGACCTCCAACTGCGATAAACTTGCCCTGAACCCTATGGCACTACAAGTTTGTATGGGGGCGACGCTGCAGTGCAGTTTTGGCGCCTCGCCGGCAGCGCTAATTGTTCTGCCAGCGAATCGCTTTGTTGTTGGCACTCCGGCTGCAAACATCATGGACAACAAACCGATCGTGAATATCCCGCCGTTCGGCATGTGCAGCTCGATTGCAAATCCGACGGTAGCGTCCGCAACCGCTGCGGCGCTGGGCGTACTCACCCCAATGCCGTGCATACCAGTAATTCCAGCGCCGTGGGTTCCTGGGGCGCCGACATTTCAGATCGCAGATATGCCCGGGGTTGACTCTAACTGCAAACTAATGTGCGCCTGGGGAGGCGTCATTCAAGTCGCTAACCCGGGACAAACGTCGCTAGATATCCCATGACGGAGCCTCTCCAATTCGTATTTTCGAAAGAGCGGCTGCTCATACTCATGTTGTGCGCCGTATTCGCCGGCCTCCTTTTGTTTGGGGCCGGTATCGCAACGGGTTTACTGCTCCAACCGGCGGCTGCAGAACGGCAGGTTGCGTCGGCGTCAGACAAGGCCGTGCCGGTGGCGCACCCTGCTGCCCCGGCGGCTCCGGAAGCATCTGAAGTGAAACAAACCGCGGAACCTTCGGACGCAACTCCAGCGGGAACTGAAAAGCTGGAAAGCGGTGTCATGGTTGACGTCGCATCTTTTCAGCAGCGAAATCGAGCCGCGAATTTAGCCGCTATGTTGAGGCGCCAGGGTTTTGGTCCCGTTCACACAGGACAATATGACGCGCAAGGCCAAACTCTTTACTACGTGCGCGTCGGACCATTTCACTCCTGGGAGGAAGCGTCCCGGACCGCTTCGGAACTGGACCAATCCTTCGATCTGCACAGCTCTGTGATCCCGGCGAAAGCAGCATCTTAGTCGATCTGGTAACGAAAACCACCCGTTGGTGCTAAGTCGACAGTAATTCGACGGAGCGCAGTTCTGTTGGCCGCCGCGTATAAAACCCGTTCCGAGATATCGGGGATCAGAGAAGCGGCTACTGCGTGATCCACGTCGCGGGCCCCACTGTGTTCATCCACGCATTTGGTTGCGATCTCTTCGACGAGCGCCGGCGAATAGCGCAACTCCACTCCATGAGTTACGAGAAGCCGCTCGGCAATCTCATCGAGTTTGAGCTCGATAATTTGCAGCAAAGTTGAGGAGGCCAGCGGGTAATAAGGGACAATAACCATTCTTCCCAACAGCGCTGGTTTGAAAACGCGCCTCAGTTCCGGAGCGATCGCACTCCGCAACTCGTCTGGTACCGGAATATAATCGCCGGAACACAATTCCTCGATCGCCTCAGCTCCGGCGTTCGAGGTCATAAATAGGATCGTGTTGCGGAAATCGATCGCACGCCCCTGGGCGTCTTCAAGCGTGCCCTTATCGAATACCTGATAGAAGAGCTCCATAACATCGCTGTGGGCCTTTTCCATTTCGTCGAGCAAAATCAGGCAGTAGGGTCGGCGCCGGACCGCCTCAGTCAGAACACCGCCTTCTCCGTATCCGACGTACCCGGGTGGAGAGCCTTTCAAACCTGAAATTGCATGCCGCTCCTGAAATTCGGACATGTTGAGTACAACCGCGTTCCGCTCGCCTCCGTACAAGATATCGGCCAGAGCCATCGCCGTCTCGGTCTTTCCTACTCCACTCGGCCCAACAAGCAAAAATACACCTGCCGGGCGGCGCGGATTCTCCAGTCCTGCACGAACACTCAAAATGCGTTGGGTAATGATCTCGATGGCGTGCGTCTGTCCGAAGACACGCTCTTCCAGCTGCGCCCGCAGGCTCAAAATTGTGTGGAGTTCACTGTTCAGCATGCGCCGCAGCGGGATACCGGTCGATTCGGATATCACTTCGCCAACAACCCGGGCATCAACGAACGCCGGGATCAAGGGCTCGTCCCCTTGTATTGAAGTGAGAGCGTCTGAAAGCGAGCTTAGTTCGGCACGCAATCCCTTGGCCCCGTCGCTCTCACCTGTAGACTCGAGCTTCTGCGTTAACGCGATGATGCGTAGGACGAGTTCTCGTTCTTCTTTGCAGCGATCCTCCAGGTTCGCAAGCTTCATCTCGGCGACTCCAAGATCTTCGAACAGAGCTTGCAGCTTCCCGCTCACATCGATTCCCGATGCTCGCTCTCGCTCCAGTTCGTCCATCTCTCCTTCCAGCGCGGTGATCTCATGCTGGCAGTCGTCGATCGCCGCTGGCGTTGTGTTCTGGGCCGATGCGACGCGCGCGCACGCAACATCGAGAATGCCGATCGCTTTATCCGGTAATTGCCGCCCAGTCACGTAGCGATGGGACAACTTGACCGCGGCTCGAACCGCCTCACCAAGGATTCGAACCTGATGATGACGCTCCAAGTGTGGCGCGAGTCCGCGTAACATCTGAACAGCGGCTTCTTCGGTTGGCTCGTCAACTGCGATCATCTGGAAACGCCGGGCGAGTGCCGGATCCTTTTCAAAGTATTTTCGGTACTCGACGTATGTTGTCGCGGCGATCATGCGAAGTTCGCCGCGCGCCAAAGCCGGTTTCAGAAGATCGGCGGCTTCACTTCGGTCGCCAACCAGTGTGTGTGCTTCATCCACAAACAGAACAATCGGCTTAGGAGAACTCTGCACTTCCCGCATGAGCCGTTTCAATCTATCTTCGAACTCGCCTCTCATGGACGCCCCGGCTAGTAACAGGCCCATGTCGAGCGTGTGTATGTCAACCTTGCGCAATGAGGGCGGCACGTCTCCGGCTGCGATGCGGATAGCAAACCCCTCGACAATCGCGGTCTTCCCAACCCCGGGCTCGCCGGTCAGAATGGGGTTATTTTGCCGGCGCCGTAACAGAACATAGATCATCTGCCGAATCTCGGCATCGCGCCCGAGTACGGGATCTAAGGCCCCGGCGCGTGCGGCTGCGGTCAGATCGATTGTAAATTGCGAGAGTGCAGTAGTGGGATTCGATTCTCCTCCGCCGACTACCGTATTGGCAGGGCCTTCTTCTGGACTGAACAGTTCAGCCAGATGCTCGCGGAGTACCTTCGGTTCGAATTTTGCGAACTCTTTCGAAACCTGCTGCACCAATTCGGCCGCCGCGCCTGTCTCTCCAAGCGCCAGCAGCAGGGTGGCAGAGCGAATCTCCGGCAGTTGAAATTCCGATGATCGCGCCCAAGCGGCCTGGGTAAGTTCGATGAGGCGATCGGAAAGCATGGGCGTTTTATGGCTGACCGACGAGTATTTCGCAGAAACAGCGGCTTTCAGGTCTTGGACGATCCCACGGGCCTCGACGTTCAGGCACTCAATCACACAGCGGACATCACCTGTCGGGTTCTCAAACAGCATGATAAGTAGATGTTCAACGTCGACTTCCGCGTGTCCTTCGATCACCGCGAGGTTTGCCGCACGCTCTACCGCATTCCGGCACGGCGGATTCAACTTCGATACGAGAAACTTGACGTCTATCATGCAGAGCTGATAACACGTCTTGGAGCGTGCTGGGACAACTGTTGGTTCGGCCTGCTGGCTATGAAAGTAGGTCGCCCCGCGCGCATGAGCCGATTACGAGTCTTTCGCCGTACACCGAGGCCTGACGCACGGTCGACCCGAAACATCCTTTTGTTGTTCACGATATGACCGTGTCGTTTCAGTAGAACGGATAGCCGGCCATAGCCATAGCGAAGGTTCTGGTACGCCAACTACACTAACTTCGCGCCCAAATCGCTGTGCCTTTCGGTGGTTCGCTGAATACCGGAAGACTGAGAGCACTTTATCCCGGCGCCACTCCTCCAGGCCGACCATCAATGTCCAGACGTCCTCAACTCAAAACTCGAAGCCATGTTCACCCAATGCGGCTTCGGTTCTGTCGAACACCAAGTATATCCGCTCGCAAATCAATGCCGGCGAACTCCTCGGCCCCCCGGGGCATCCTCACCCTCGGCGAACCCTTCTGGGTCAAGACTCCTATCTAGGTCCAGCGATACCTCGCTAAGTTCGATATCTCGGTGCCCGAGGTCCACTCCATCCCAGAAGATCGCGCTCGCGTTCGACTAGCAAATCCAGGACGGCGCGGACAGCATCAAGTCTACGCCGGCTCCATCGAGGTGTCAGATATGGCCACCCTTTGGTTAGTCATGAGGCAACGAAAGGTTCGAGCGTATTCCTTTCGTTGGACGTTTTCTCGGCTCAGCAGCGAGGCGAAGTCCTGGCCATTCGCATCGGCCAAAGAATGCTCCCGCTACGGTCAAGCGCCCCCAAACTCCCGGAAAAGTCGTATGCATCCGCGCATTCCGTTCACTAACGCTCACGATGTTCCGTGAACAATCTTTTCATTCGGTCAGCCAGAAGGTCGGCGACTTCACTAGCCAGCCGCTTCAGGTCTTAATCGTTCAATCGATAGCCACAGCCCGGAAATTGGATTTGCTCGATGCTCTGCGGGAGTTCGCTGTGCTTCACGAGTTGAGCTTTCAGCTCACTCAGCAGAGCGTCGACGTCGGGATCAGAATTGCGCAACTCGTCAATGCGCTGGATGCCATGGCAAACCGTTGAATGATCGCGACCATTGTAGAAGCGTCCGATCTCAGTCGTGCTCCACCGACCGATTCGTGCTGCCAAATACATGGCGACCTGCCGATTAAAGCAGGCTGGCTGCGCGTTGCCGGGCGTTCGCGTAGCACCGAGCTTAGCGGATACAACTGCATCAATTTCAGCTAAGCTGAGGCGTTTCTGTGAGAGTGATTTCGGCGCAAACGAGGGCGATGCCATCCTAGGCTCCCTTCGCTACGAGTGCCGCAGCTGGGCGAATCAGAAGATAATTGCCGCCATCGTCAATGCGGGCAGGACACTCAGGCCACATCGCCCGGATCACCTCAAGCCAACTCTCCAGCTTTTCGCGAAACTTTCGAGGACGGGCATATTGGAATTGCCCAATTGCGCCGCTAGGCCGAGGGTCCCGAAGATCGGAACCGATTCTTCCGACTTGGCCGAGAAACATCGGTAGGAGGGCCACATAAACAGATCCAGGACAGCGGGCGAGCTTGCAAGAGTGCGGACCGCGACCAGATCGGTCGGAATTGGGTGGGCCGTGATCTCCTGATAGAACTCGTTACTGAGGACAATCACATTTTCGAACTGGTCAGAGAGCACCGGTTGCTCTGGCCGCTTGTTGTACCAGAGCTGAGCTTCCCGCAAGAAGTTGAACCGGGACTGCTGCACCATCCTGACTGTTCCTCGGAGCTGATCGGTACCGAAAAAGATGGTTGCGCCGAAGATGCGTTCGAAGGCCGCGACCAGGCGACGGTATTCTGTACCGCCCTTGTGCATGCCAAAGACCTCCAGCATCTCCCCCGCGCTCCGGAACCGAATGACTGGGCTCTTCTGTTGGACTGCCAGCGTTGCCAGGAAGATCGGCACGATACGATCCTGCCCGAATGGCACTCCGAACTTGGGATGCCCAGTGATTTGCAAGACGAACTGGCCATTGCGCTTTTCATACATCAATTGACCAGCCGGCAGAGCTCGCACCGGCAGGCCACACAAGACAAATGGCCGGGAAGCAAAGCAGAGTTCCTGGGTCCCCTGTTCCCGGTTCAACTTGACAAGATGCATTCGACTCGCTTTGCCAAGCTGCTGTTTCGAGACAATGAGCTCGCGGTGAGTCCGCCCGAGAATGGCAGAGGACTTCTCGAAGCCACCGTTCGAGGCTGAATTCTTGTTTACTAAACTTCTGTTGATGGACAAAGGAAACGCCTTTCGTAAGCCGCTCGTAGCGGCAATATTGTGCGTTTCGGAAGAGAACCGTTCAGGCGTTTTGGACGGCCTCGAAAGCAGAAAACGGTGTTACTCCGTTTACTCCATTAAGGCCGAATCACAGAGATGGGCGCGAAACTCAGTGGATGCAGGTTGTCAGAAAGCAAGCCCTTGGACAAGTAAGTTGTGTATTTGCAATTTCTGCCCAAGTTCCCAAGCTGGACGTCGCGGGTTCGATCCCCGTCTCCCGCTCCATAGAATCAGTAACTTGGGAGCTTTTCCTCGTTCTCAGGTTAGTTCAATTAGTTCATTAAGCTCCCGATCACCTCGCGGAGACCGGTAGGAGTGGGTGTTGGCGCACCCCTCTTACCAACCCTCGATCTTCTTCGCTGTCTTTACCTCGGAGCCGCTCGTTTCCGAACCTGCCCCGCGCTGCCGCTTCGCAACGGCCGCTTCTACTTTGCGAACAGCAGCAAGTTTCTGTTTCAGGCTTGCCACCGCATATTCATTCTCGTTCACATCAACGGTGTTGCCCATTTGCGCAGAGCGCGTATGAGCGTCGATGCCGTTGTCCTTCGACCAGGTTGCATAGGTCCGCCGCCTAACCTGAAACGTCGCCCAGGCGAAGCCAAGCGGGTTCAGCTTTGGCCAGATGTACCTGCGCCAAACAGTCTCCCGGCCCGGAATTTCGTTGGACAGCTCGTTGGGAATATTTGTAGAGAAAATGTTAAGGAGGGAAAGCATGTCCAACACAAAGAGAGCCGATTCCGGGGCTGCGGAAGGAGCCCGAAGGGCGACTG
>JBJMGK010000053.1:0-11507 GCA_045807925.1 Bryobacteraceae bacterium
CAATAATTCACTAAACAACAAAAAACCGAACAAGACGTATTGGTCAACGGGAGCCCCACCCGGTATGGCAACATGACGGCACAGATGAAGGCCCTCATCGACAGCACTGCCCAGCTTTGGCTGACAGGGGCTATGGAGGGGAAACCGGCGGGAGTGTTTACATCGACGGCTTCGACACACGGCGGACAGGATACCACGCTTCTGACGATGATGGTTCCGTTACTGCATCTCGGCATGTTGATTGTGGGCGTCCCGTACTCGACACCTGGAATGATCCACACGGAGGCGCGCGGCGGTACGCCCTACGGAGCAACGACGATCGCCGGCCCGCAAGGTGAGCTGCAGCCCACTGCTGATGATCTGGCAATCGCACGAGTGCTGGGCAAACGCGTCGCGGAAACGACTTTGAAGCTGCGAGGAAACAAGGCACCTTAGTTTAGCTTTCTTGATAACGCATCCTCTGGTCGGCGCCCGGTCACCGGCCCTTCCCTCTGGCTCCTTTTTTGCTGTACAAGCGGTCGAGCAATTCGGTCCAGCTGTTCACGTGATGACTTCGCGCCCGAGACTCCCGTATCCACATACTCCACGGCTGTCCATCCGCGAGGCTTGCAGTATTCGCGCAAATCGCGAAGCTGAAGATCGGTGTTCTGTTCGAAGGTGCTTACTCTGGCGTAGATGGCGGCGCGATTGGTAATCATGTGGTTGCGTTTGGTTACATAATGCAGCTCTTTCCGCAGGTATGCAATCGGCCGATGCGGCATTTGGTTCTACAGGCAGACCGGAGCAAAGGAAATCCACAGATCATAGAGACGAAGCGGGAACTCTCCATTACGGTCGCTTAGCCTTCGTCGGGCCGCGCCCTACACCGCAAAGCTCTTGCCGCAACTGCAGCTTCGTTTCACGTCGGATTGTGCCAAACAAACGAACTTTCCATTAGCGACGCGGTGAAATCGAGTGTCAAATCGAGGAATGGGTAGCTCATAGGGTCCACGTAAATGTGAACATCACCGAATTCCAGTACGTGATCGGTCGCTCTCGGCTTTGGATCGAGCCGGAAAAGATAGCTCATGCCCGAGCATCCGCCGCCCTGAACGCCTACGCTTCGCGCTTTCCGTTGAGGCGCTCCTTCAGTTCTTTGCTGGGACGGAAGGTTGCTCTCCGGCTGGCGGCGATTTGTATTGTCTCGCCCGTGGCCGGATTGCGTCCGGTTTGCGCCTTCCTCTCTTTCGCCTCAAGAATGCCAAACCCTCGTAGCTCGACCCGGTCACCACCGGCCAGCGCATTCGATGCTCTGTCCAATATCGCGTCGAGTGTGCGTTCAACTTCGCTCTTCGTTTGACCAGTGGCTGTTGCGACCGATTCGATCAATTGTGGCTTCGTCATCTCGATCTAGGATATAGAGCCCGCTACTGTCAAGCGCAACTTTTAACAGGTTTAGCGCCGGAACAAATGCCGCCGAAATAGCGTTCGGCAAGCATGGCAATCAATCAATGAACTGGGCGAAACAAAGCCGGGCGTGTGAGAGCACGGGAGTCACGTCGTTTACATGCCTCAATACAAAGAGTCCCTGAGTTGGCGCACAATGCAAACGGTAATTGACATACTGCGGGACGCCATTGAGTTATGGATGCGTAAACGCCCGGCGAACGAGGATGCTGACGAGACCCATGCCGAGCAGGGGCAGTGTTGCCGGTTCCGGAACGGAGGGAGCAACTGAAAGGTTATCCAGACCCGCATCGCTGGTTGACAAAAATGTCATGCTCGAAAGGTTCGTCCAGTTCAGCGTTTCCAGTGTCGCGGCTCCAAGACCTGAAAACGTTGTGCTCAGCGTGCCTCCGCCAAACTGATGGCCAACCACTGTCAGGCTGATCGTGGGTACCGTGGAGATAGTGCTACGGCCAGCAAGGAAACTGGCAACATCAAATTGTGCGGGGCCGGTAAGGGTTATGAGGTTGCCCCCTGCGAATCCAAACCAGGAAGTCGGATCGCCAGAGAAAGTGGATGCAGCTGACGGACCAAAAACAGCAGAGTTAGCATTTGACGGTGTGAGTGTAAATCCAGCTTCCCTATAGGGAGAACTAGGACTTATGTTAATCAGAGAATTCGCAGGAGCGAAGCCCTCAAAGGTGATAAGGGCCGCACTGGCGAGATTGGCGAGAAAAATAAGAAAGAAAAGAGCTACACAGGCACGTGACAGCTGTGGCTTCCTCATGGTGTGTTCTCGTAGCCGTCGACTATATCACAGAAGCGCGGAGTTTACGTCGCACGACGAGTAGCAGGACTAGTTCTCCTGTCCCCGTGGTTCGTGCGTACCGCTTCGTGCTAATCGCTTTTATAGACTCTGTCGATCAGATCGCCAATTGAACCAGGGCTTGATTCTCGAATTCGAGGGCTTTTTCTAGTCTTATCCCCGCTGGCAGCAACGGGTTCGCAACCCGCTTCGGGATTGCGTCGTGAGTACGGCCTCGGAGCATCCTCCCGGCTGCTTTCTTGCGAACGCCGCCCCATTGTTTGAAGAAGAACGCGACCGAAGACAGTGCCCGCAAGCCGCTTCGGATACAAGTCGAGGATGAGACTGCTCAAGGAAATGACTTTTGCGAACGGCACCGGAGCGCCGTTTCCTCGGCTGGCCGCGAAATGCACTTGCAAACTGGTTGGCATCGGAATGTTGGTGCCGAACCAGCCCCGGTGTGGCTTACTGGCGCAGGCGCAGCTATTGCGTTACTGCTTCGGCAGCTTCGCGCCTGCAAAGGTCCGAGCGATGTTGAATAGCTACCGCAACGGAGCGAGCAGATCGAGTCCGTTTGATCATTACGATGCCCGCGCGGAACTGGATAGCTGGATGAAGACCCTTCCGCAGCCGTGGACCGTGGCATTGGATTTGATGATTTCACCCTTGTGCGCCTCGCCCGTCGGGCAATTACAGCGAACTTCTCCCCTGGTTCCCACCACTTACCCGAAAAACATCCCAGAATCTTGCGGAAATCCATTTTGGGGAGTACCTTCATCAATTGACTGACGAGCTTCAACGATTGCAGGGCCGACCAGATCAAAGGCTGAGTTGGCTCCGCGCATCGTTGCAGGACCTCCTCGGGAAGGCAAAGGGCAGAATCGCCGACCGATTGCCAGCCGTAGTCAATGCGGCGCATGAAGCGGTTCAGGCCTAGGCCCGGCTGTTGTCCCGGCTGCCGCGGGGTTGACCTGTGGCTGCGCTGAGCGCTGGAATCGCTTGATAATCGCTGGTATGTGATCGGGTTGCCGAATGGCTTCGCGGAACGCTGCCTTTCCATCAAACGGCATCCCCAAAAAGGGTCGCTTCTCACTCTCTCGCGGAGGGCCGCCCGGTGATCCCTCTGCCGGTAGTGAACTCGGCAGATGAAAAGCCAACATGCTGCCGCCGCCAATGGATTCATTGGGATAACTTAACAGCCACGAACAGTTATGCGTATCCAGAAGTTCATTTGCGGAAACGACAACCCATTTACCAAGGTCTTTGGCCGTTGGAGTTTGGCAATCCCAAATGTAGGATTGAGAAACAATCGGTGTGTCGTCGGAGAGCGCATAAGTATCCAATGGGACTTGGCTCAAATTATTGCGCCTGACGAACCGCTCCACATCATAGAGGGCCTGGTTCCAGTCGACATTCGAATCGCTCAAAAGACGGTAGGCAGGCTGACCGACGCAGCAGCCGCTGAGCAATGCCGAACGAGACGCCGAGCAGATGGCTTGAGGAATCAGCCAACGGTGGACCGAGGTTCGGTATTGCCCGTAGCTGGGACCAAACTTTTCGGCTAGGGCCGGCTCTTCAAAGATCACAACGAAGAGGTGCATTGTCAGGAGGAAGGCAACCCCGAGCATGACGATTGAAGGCGAGGACACTACCAGGCCGGCTCCCATGATCACGGCCGCAGCGCCCACATACATTGGATTACGCACGTAGCGGAGGGGCCCGAGGGTCCATTCCTTCTGCACCATCTCCTTAAATGTAGAGAGGAGCCGAAAATGCGCGATTTGCTGTCACCGAGAGTGTCGAACTGGCGCAGCACACGTGTCCTCATCTCCAGAACTTGCTAAGACGCGTTCGAGCACACTGGAGCAGGCTATGCAGCGAGTGGCCTAGCATCATTGCGGATGCAACCAGAAACTCTGGGAGTGATCCCACTGCTGATCAACTCTAGACGAAGCGAGGCAGGACATGGGTGAGAGTAAGTACATTACCTGTGAGGAGTATGAGGATTGCTACCGGGAGGCTCTTTTCCTGCTGAAGGAAAGATTCAAGGACGTTGGACCCCCTACCAATTGGATGGCCAGCGTGTCTGTAGCATCAAGGCAGGATTATTCGACCAGCCACTGACCCTCGACGATCAAACGGTTTTCTTACTCGGCTTCGGACAGAGCGTCGCAGACGAAATCAATCAACGGGTCAGGACCAGCGCAATTTCACCTTTGTAGTCACGTTGCCGGTCTTACCCACAGCGCCGCTCACCCAGCGATGTCGCTAGCCGCTGTATAGCCTTTGTGAAGGCTGCGTGGTAGTGTCGATTGTTGGAGGGAGAAGTATGACCGCCAAAGAATTGAAGCTCGATTACTTCAAATTCTACGACGTCGAGAACCGTGCGGCAGACGGCGACATTCTTCTCCGCGGACAATTCGACCGGCGCCCACAAAAGATGCGCCTGCGGTTGCTAGATTACTTCGCCAATCCGGTGTCGAAAAACGGCGAAACCCTGTACGATAAAACCGCTCACCTAGCGTGGTATCGAGGCGTCCAGCCGTCCGAGCCTCCGCGGCGAGTAGTGTTGGAAAACCAATTCGGCAAATTCGATATCCGCACCGGGACGGGCTACGGAATCCTGGTGCCAACCCAGAAGGTGGAACAGGGCAGCGTATTTCCGAACGAGCTCGATCATTACAAGGTGTACCGGTTGTTGGATGTAGAAGAGGTGCCCGAAAAGCCTCTGAAGTTGCGGGACCAGTTCGGTAGCGACGAAGTGAAGCTACGCCTGCCGCTCTACTTTGCAGTCCCGGTGACAAAGCGCGTCGGCGAGAAGACCTACCCGATCCATAACGAGCGCGCCCACTTGTTGATTTCCTCTATCACTACCCGGGAGGTTCCGAAGACGATTAAGCTGCGGAACCAGTTCGCCAGAGGTACGTCCGTCCAAATGGTGCGGAGTTTGATGCTCGGTACACCCAGCATCAAACTGGAGTGGAAGCAGCTCTGAGCGCCGTCGACCAGGTGATCCCGTCCAACCCGGCCCAGAATGTGCGCGGGCGGAAGCACTCACAAAGGAAGGGCAAGACGCCGGTGCTGAACCCGGACGAAGCGCGGGCCTTGCTGGACAGCATCGAGACGGAGACGCTCATCGGCCTGCGCGATCGCGCCACGGCTCTAGGCACTGGCGTTCTTTCTGGAGATCGGTCCGCTAGTTACGGGCTTGCTGGTGGCCGGGCGCTCGCGTAAAGAGCAAGTCATACTCGACTGCATCCAATACCCCGTTTCGATCGAAATCGTACTGGCGACTGTCGGAGAGTGAAGGTGGAGCAAGCAAATCACGAACGTGCATGGCTGTCCGATCGCCTCCCCCGGAAGGTATCTGGTCTGTGACGGCGATTACACGGTCGCCATGGCCTGCCGCACCAAGTATCAGACTGCCGGATGCGCCGGCAATGCCGAACACGCTGTAGTTTCCCGATTCGCCCAAGCCGGAGTTGAAACTGGGTGAGTCCAAAGCCGCACCTTGCGAATAGAGGAGGCTCACATCCGAACTCCCAATATTCGCTGGATTGACCCAAAAACTGTACGCCGGATCGCCCTGAACGACACCTTGGTTGCTCAATTCCAGATAGCCGTACTTGGTACCCGGAGGAACGCCGTCAGGCCCATCATCCACCCACCAAAGAATCGCGTCTCCAGTATTGCCTGCATCATTTGCGGGCGGTCGCGCAGTTTCGGCGTGATGACGCTGTCCGCAATGTCATTGCCGACTTTCGTAATGGTATTGGTCGTTGTGTCGCCCGCGCACTCGCCAAGGAAATGAATGCCCTTTTATTTTGAGGAAATCGTCGAGCATCTCGGCCTGGAAGATGAAGAAGCGAAGACGGCGAGACGCAAACTGAAGAACAAAGTGGGCTTGGCCGAGATTGTTGTCGAGGAATGGACAGCCGCAGCACAGGTGCCGTCTTACATAGACGCCCTGCTTAACTTAATAAAGCGCAGCAGACTATCGTACCGGTGGCTCGCCAGTTATATCCGAATGGAAATCCGCCGGGATCGGCCGGCGTTCTGTAAACGTTCACCGTGCCAACTCGGCGGTTCTGCTGCGTTCTGGAACGTCACGAAGGTGCGCTTTGTCGGCTTGATAGGAAATTGCTACGTTGCTGTTGATCTCCGGCGTGTCGCCTACCAGCTTCTTCAGGTGGGCGATCGCCGTTTGGCCGGAGACACGTTGCACAACGTGATGATCCGTTTCCCCGATAATCTTCCCGCAGTAGACTCCGCTTTCCGTTTGAGCGACATAAGTGCGAGCCTCCTGGCCGAGTTCCTTGATGACGAGAGCGCGTGCCTCCTGGAAGGATTCGCTCACCTCGCCTCGGTTTCCGTTTCGATATCTTCGCCCCTCTCCGGAAGAGAGCGTGGCCTCGTCAACCGCGTGTGGTGGTCGTTGCCGAATCGCTTGTCGTGGACTCCGACCGTTCCAGAGCCCGGTTCCAGGCGTGCTAGAATACGGCTCGTTTCGCACTCGGGTTGCGATTGTGTGGCCGATTCCGCCCGATCAGTCGAAGCGTAGATCTATACGAAGCGTAGATCTATACGAAGCGTAGATCTATACAACGATGAACAGCTTCACCATCGCGTGAGAAAGAATTGCACTTGGCAATCCTCTCAAGTTATTCGACCGATTCACAATCTCACATGATTCTTGCGGATTACAGGGTTGCGAGCTTCCTCGCCTCTCGAAACGGCAAAGCCGTTACCCTGCGGAGATCATCTCCCGGCAGTAAGGAACACAACTCCCGGCTCATCCGTGCGCCGGTCGGCAGCAGGTTTCTTCGGCAATCCTAGACTAATGATGCGAGGTACTAGTACAATCCTTCGGAATAGATTAGCTGGAGTTTGGCCGGTTCCCATTACATTTGTTGCTTTAACTGAGTAGAAGCTGTCGTAAGGCGCGCGTTTCAACGTGAAGGCTTTGTCGAACTTAGTCGCGCCCGGAGGATCTGCCAACTGAGTCTTGTACGACCTGATGAAGCACCATCTGGCAATCGACGGCAGCACTCGGGAACGAATTCCTGGCCAAGGTTGATGAAACGGTCTTGTTGAATGAGACAAACATTGCGATCCAGGATTATACGTATTCGCTTACGTTTCGCGCGGTCTGCGACTTCGCGAATGTAAGATTCGGGTTCCGAAACGACCCGGATCAATACTTATTAGATGACATCACCATTACGCCCGCGCCTTTCTTTTGTGGCTTGATGTGGTGCTGCTCGGCGTAGTGCCAGCGAGGAAAGAATGAAACGGGGGCACTTCAATGAAAAGTAAAGCAACGTCACTCCTGCTTAGCGCTTGCTTGGCTTTGAACTTAGTTCCGGTGACTCAGGCGGACCCGATACAAAAACGGCCGAATATCCTGTTCATCATCATGGACGACCTGGGCGTCGATCAGCTGCGCAGCTTCGGTTACGGTGGCCTCACTGCACCGAAGACTCCCGTGCTCGATCTGATCGCGAAAAAAGGTGTTCGTTTCCGAAATGTATGGTCGATGCCCGAATGCTCCCCGAGCCGCGCCATGTTCTTTGAAGGCCGTTACCCTCTGCGCACCAACATCCTGACCGCCATTCTCACGACCGATCTGGCGAACTCTCAAGTCTCTCCCTACGAGATGACCACGCGGAAGGTTCTTCGAACGGTGAAATACAAGAGCGGCTTGTTCGGTAAATATCACCTGGCTGGCCCGGACAACAATCCTTACGGCAATGGAACTCCCAATTCGAACGGCTTCGACTATTTCGATGGTTCCTCGAGGGCGCTCCGCATCCGATCGACACGACCGGAGGCGGCGTCACAGTGACTGACAGTTCCAATCCGGATTTCTTGCAAGGTCCGTACAGCTGTGGTTTTGTACCGAATACAAAACTCCCCAACTCCGCAATCGGCGCTGATGTCGGGGCATGCTACTTCGCAGACAATAGTTGCAAAGTAATCTCAACGGCGGATGCACCCACGCCGGGCCGCGCGTGTCTGGAGCAGGGCGGTATTTTAGTGCCGCATGCGACATCTTGCAGCGCCATTCCTCCGTCCAATGTGGACTTCACGCGTGCTAACGGCTACTACGTCTTCAATCTGGTGACCAACGATCTGAGGAACGGCGTCGTTGACAAACACCCGCTGACCGATCCGCGCGCCCGTCAGTACTCGCCGATTGAGACCACCAATGCAGCCTCGAGTTGGATCAAGTCGCAGCGGGCCGGCCAGTCCTGGATGGCAACAGCCAGCTACGCACTGATCCACGCACCTTACCAACAGGCTCCGCAGTCTCTTACTCCCGGCGAGCCGGATTTAGGCCGTCTGAGCTGCACAAACAACATCGTCGACACTCGAATCCTCAGCAATCAAATGGTCGAGGCTCTCGATAGCGAAATCGGCCGCCTCTTAGTAAAAACTGGCATAGCCAGTCAAAATCAAGATGGAACCCTGGAGTATGATCCCGACGCTTCCAACACGATGGTCGTCGTCATCGGTGATAACGGGACCTACGGGCCCAGTATGAAAGTACCGTTCGACCTGCAGCACGCGAAAGGGTTCGTGAACCAGACGGGCGTTTGGGTACCGCTGATCGTGTCGGGGCCGCTCGTGAACACCCCGGACCGGGATGTGGACAGCATGGTCAATGTCGCGGATCTCTTCCAACTTTTCGGCGAAATCGGAGGTGTCGATGTGCGGAAACTGGTGCCGTCTTCCCGCATTCTCGATTCGGTCTCGATGCTGCCGTATCTCACCAATCCGTTGCAGCCCAGCATCCGGACAACCAACTTTACGCAGACGGGTATAAACATTTCAGCCGGAGGCGCACGGCCGGGGCCCTGCGTACTACCGATTCCCGGCGGAAGTCCTACCTTTGTGCAGATCTTCCCTCAGCCCGGCCTTTGCGCTCAGGAAGGAGGAACTTGGTATGGACCAGGCGGACCAAACCCGCCAGACGGGGGCTATCCATCGTGCTGCGCCTTGTATGCCGCCAACAAGATAGCAGACCTGAAGGTGTTGCCTCTGGCGCAGCATGCAGTAAGGAACGACAAGTACAAATTGATTCAGGAGGTCAATGATAGCTGTACTGCCGATCAGCTGCAGCCAGATCAGGTGCCGCTCCAGTTATACACAATCGATGAAAAGCCTGTTACGCCTCTCATCGAAGACCCGGACAATAACAACATAATCAAGGATCAGAACAATCCCACCTCGGGTATGACACCGGAACAAGTGTCAAACTTCCAGTCTCTAATGAATGAGTTGAACACCATTCTCAACTCCAACACGCAATGCATTGGGGACGGCAACGCGGACGGCAAAGTCGACGGGCAGGACGTCGTAAATTGGGCCCAGTTCGAGAACAGAGGATCGAGTTGGTACGACTTCTACCCATTCTCCACCACCGGACTCTACGACGGCCTCACGGACCAGCGAGACCAAAGTGTCATTCAGCAGAATCTGGGCAGGACCTGCCAGCCACGGTGATCGCTTGCGGAACTCGCTGCGTTTTAGTGCTTATATCGCGTGTTTGGCTTCTTGTCTGGCAGTCGCATGTGCGAGTGAGCTTGGGCGGGAGGCCCGGCTTCCAACCGGGCAAACGGCCAGTCATGAAGGCATGGTCTGGATCCCCGGCGGCGAATTCTCCATGGGTAGCGACGAGCCAATGTTTCCTGACGCTCGTCCCATTCACCGGGTGTACGTTGACGGGTTCTGGATGGACCGAGCCACCGTCACGAATGCACAGTTCGCTTCCTTTGTGAAGGCGACCGGATATGTTACGGCT
Organism: Bryobacteraceae bacterium; assembly: GCA_045807925.1. Taxonomy (GTDB): domain Bacteria; phylum Acidobacteriota; class Terriglobia; order Bryobacterales; family Bryobacteraceae; genus Bog-105. Next base: position 10,035 of record JBJMGK010000053.1, read on the forward strand.
GCAGAAAAGCCTGCAGATTCGGCTCGTTATCCGAACGCGCCCCCCGAGATGTTACGTCCGGGAGCCCCCGTCTATACTGCACCTTCCGGGCCGGTACCTCTTAACAGCCTGCTGAACTGGTGGCGCTGCCAGCAGGGCGCTTCGTGGCGGCATCCCGAAGGGCCCGCGAGCAACATCGACGGACGGGAAAACTATCCGGTCGTGCAGACGGTTTACGAAGATGCAGTAGCTTACGCGAAGTGGGTGGGCAAGCGCTTACCCACCGAAGCCGAATGGGAGTTCGCTGCCCGGGGCGGTTTGGATCGGAAGACCTTCGCGTGGGGCGACCAGGATGCACCGAATGGCAAAGAAATGGCTAATATCTTCCACGGCCATTTTCCGGACAAAAATTCTGGAGAAGACGGCTTCAAAGGAACGGCTCCAGTCTGCTCCTACCAGGTGAATGGATATGGACTCTGTGACATGAGTGGAAACGTCTGGCAATGGACATCGGATTGGTACCGCCCAGACTACTATCAGGTGCTTGCCGCGCAGGGTACTGTTGTCCGAAATCCCCAGGGTCCAGGCAATAGTTACGATCCTTCTGACCCGGGGGTGGCGAAACGCGTCCAGAAGGGCGGTTCCTTCCTGTGCACCGATCAATATTGCGGCCGGTACCGTCCTGGCGGACGGGGTAAAGGAGAAGCCGCCATCGGCGCCTCCAATATCGGGTTCAGGCTTGTACTCTCGATTTCGACGGGGGCAGCTCCAGGGCACGCCGAAAACACTGGCCGGTAAAACAACGCTGTCGTAAACGAACGAGCGAGAATTATTTCGACGTCTTTTTCGCGTGCTTGACGATGATCCGGTTCGTTTGTGTCCTCTGTGTCTGTCGGCTTGCGCCGTTTGGCTAGATCTCTCCGCTCCATCGAAAGCAGGATGGAACCGCAAACATTGCAGACCAGCTCGAAGTACTCCTCGCCAGTCGAGACCTTGCGCTCCTTGAGAAGCCTCGAATCGCGTTGGGCTTCGCAGTGGTTGCAATAGAAGGACCAGCCGCTCGGGTCGAGCGGTTCCACGGAGAGAAGCTATCACACTCTGCTGGGACTCTCTCTTCTAAGCGGCACGGCAGTGTTCGCCCAAGATACAACTGCAACCAGCGATCCGTCGGGCATCTGTTTTCATCCTGATTTTCCCCAAGCCTCGCTCTGTCTGTTGTAGTCGTTAAACGAGATTTTGAATTTAGTATCCAACGCCAGGTCTAAACCCACCGCCTTTCAGGCGGTCAGCTTTGAGCGATTCTCTACGAGAATGAGGGGATGGCCGAGTACCGACATAGCGGGCACGCGGTGTGCGATATCAAGTATCACTTGGTGTGGATCACGAAATATCGATACAGGATACTGCGCGGAGAAGTGGCGGAGCGTGCCCGCGATCTGATTCGGCAGATTTGCCATGCCCGTGAGGTGGTGATTGTTCGCGGATCAGTATCGC
>JBJMGK010000054.1:0-70297 GCA_045807925.1 Bryobacteraceae bacterium
ACAGTGCGCAAGGTTTGGGTCCAGATGAGCAGCAGCTTTCCGCTACAAACTCTCTTCAGCCAGGCTCTTCAGCAATTGCGCTGCTGAACTCATGGCGGCCTGTGGCCACTCGTTCTTTGACAACTCCAAAACAAATTTCACCCACTTACGACTGGTGTCTCTTTCGGCGGCCTTCTGAAGCTCGATTTATCACGTGCTCCCAGTTTTAGCCGACGGCTATTCGGATTCAACGTCTTCGTGAGAAATGGCGGCTAGTCCCCGATTAAGCGATCGCCTGAGGCCCAACCTCGGTAGGTGTTACGCGTACTGTCGGGGAAAACTTTTACTAATGTTACTCCCCCAACTGCCGATAAACACTTTGAGCGTTATTGAGCGGATAACGAAGTACCCGGTGAATTGTCCCGAGGTTACTGCGAAAGGAACAAAATGAATCAAAAGTGGCTCATAGTAGCCCTATTAACAACCGGAGGATTTTCCGCCGCGCAAAGCCCGGCAAACAAACTGTCTTCAGAGCTCCAGAACCTCGACCTCGGCGCCAATAAAGACGTCATTGTCCAGTTTGAGCAGGGGCCAACCGAGGCACATCGCCAGCGCATCCAGAGCTGGGGCGGCAGGCAAAGGAACAGGACAAATCTGGGTAAGGCTGGCGCGTACCGCATGTCCGGAGCTGCTCTCCTGGACCTGGCGAACGACTCCGCTGTTACCCATATCTCGATCGATCACAAGGTCGGGGCAAAGCTCGATTACACGACCGCTGCGACCAACGCAAATGTCGCCTGGATCGCCGGTTACGACGGTTCTGGAATCGGCGTAGCCGTTATCGACAGCGGTATCAGTCTCAAAGCTGATGGCAAGCAGAAAGGTTCCACGGCTTCGCGCGTTGTTTATAGCGAAGACTTCACCGGAGGAGACGGATCAGATCAGTATGGACACGGGACTCACGTCGCAGGCATCGTCGCGGGTAACGGGAGCAATTCAAAGTGCCTCAATTGCACTCGGGCGATGAAGGGCATGGCTCCAAATGCCAACCTGATCAACCTGCGCGTGCTGGACGCGAATGGTGAAGGATCCGACAGCGATGTCATCGCCGCAATCAACCGGGCCATTCAGCTGAAGGACACCTACAACATCCGGGTTATCAACTTGTCTATGGGCCGCGGCGTGTTCGAAAGCTATAGAGAAGACCCGCTGTGCCTGGCTGTCGAATCTGCCTGGAAGGCCGGCATTGTCGTCGTCGTTGCCGCGGGTAACGACGGCCGCGACAACTCTGCTGGCGAAAATGGTTACGGAACCATCAATGCGCCGGCGAACGATCCCTACGCGTTGACGGTTGGCGCCATGAAGGCGATGGACACTTACACCCGTACGGATGATCTGATTGCCAGCTACAGCTCAAAAGGTCCTACTCTGTTCGACAACGTGGTGAAACCCGATATCGTAGCGCCCGGTAACGGCATCGTTTCCGTTCTGGCCTCGAACTCGCCGAAGCTGCTAAAGCAGTTCCCGGGTAATGCTGTCAAGCTTCAATACTACAAGTCAACGGCAAACACCGGTAATTCCAGTGACTACTTTCGCCTCAACGGCACCAGCATGGCGGCAGCGGCGGTCAGCGGTGCGGTAGCAGAGCTGCTGCAAGCCAAACCGTTCCTCACGCCTGACCAGGTGAAGCAGCTTTTGATGATGACGGCCTATAAGACGTTCCCGCAGTCGAGTGTTGCAGTCGATCCGGTCAGCGGCGCTACTTACGTGAGTTACTACGATCTGTTCACAGTGGGCGCCGGATATCTGGATCTTGGCGCGGCCATTTCGAGCAAATTCGTGTGGTATGGAACTTCGCTCTCGCCCACTGCGGTGTTTGATGCTTCAGCTAAAAAGATCTACTTGAAACTTCCTCCTTCAGTTGCCTGGTTGAGCTTGGCACCATCTGCGATTGCGGATTTTTGGGGACCGGCCGTGACGATGGGCACCAGTGGCCTCTGGGGTACGAGCGGCCTGTGGGGCACCAGCGGACTCTGGGGAACGAGCGGACTTTGGGGGACGAGTGGCCTCTGGGGCACGAGCGGTATTTGGGGTACGAGCGGCCTGTGGGGAACCAGTGGTCTATGGGGAACGAGCGGACTTTGGGGAACCAGCGATCCGAACTCGGCGAGCGGTCTCTGGGGAACTAGTGGTCTCTGGGGAACTTCAGATAATCAAAGTGCGTTGAGCGTCACGACCGTCGGGGAACGCTAACCACATCTGACCGGCGGCAGCGGATTCAGCGCCATCGCCCTTCGGAAGCAGTGAAACGGAGAGATCACAGCTAAATGTGCTGTGATCTCTCCGCTTTTTATTTCGGATCCGGTCCCCGAACAGCCTGAACAAAGCGCGACGGATCGACGTATTTGGCGAAAGCGTTCTTAACCTCGGCAGCCGTCATATTGAAGTAACGTTCCGCTGCCTGACGAGGCTCTTCGAGTGGTAGACCGATTCGCGATCGGGCAATGAAACCACCCGCCACAGCGTCTTCGCTCGATTCCGCTAGGGGCATCTGACGCAGCAATAGTGCCTTCGCTTGTTGCAGTTCGGCAGGCGTGACTTCGGTCGTGCGCATAGCAACAAGTTCCTGTTCCACCATGCCCCGTGCCTTCGAGACATTTTCGGGATCGCAGCCGTACGTAATGGAATAATCAGCGCGAGTACGGCTGGCCGATAGCGAATCGTTGATGTTGTACACGAGTCCCGCGTTCTGGCGAAGGTCGCGATAGAGTCGTGTGGCATAGAAGCCGCCCCCTAAGACATGATTTCCGACTTGAAGCGGATAATAATCCGGGCTGAACCGATTCATCTCCAGCTGAAGCGCGAGCTCGACACTATCTTGTACCTGGCTTGGATCGGGCACGTTGATGGCCGACGGCTTATTGCCCGGCACAGAAGGCAGGACGACATTCGGTATCGGACCAGTCGCCTTCCAGCTTCCGAAGTGCTTCTCGACGACGGCGCGCGCTTCCTGAGGCGTAATGTCCCCGATAACAACGATGGTGGTTAGGTCAGGACGGAAGGTCTTCGCGTAATAGTTCTTCACGTCCTCATACTTGACGGAAGAAACCGTGGCCGGCGTGGTTTCCCTTTGCAGGGGATCATTGGCCGGGAGTAATGCTTTCGTAAGCGCCCTGTCCATCTTGTGAGACGGGCTCTGGAGTTGTCCCGCGCTCAACTCAGCCGTCTGCTGCTGGACGATTTTGAACGCGTCCTCGGGCAAAGCCGGATGCAGTTCATTGTCTGCGAGTAATTCAACGCCACGGGCGAATTCGGATTTCAGGACCTTCAAATTGAAGTTCGCCCCCGCCGAAGCCGACGCGGCAATGTCGTCCAGGGCCTTTTGGAAAGCGATACGGTCCAAGCTTTGTGTTCCGTACGAGAATAAACCTTCCAGGACATCGGAAACACCGTCTTTGCCCGGAGGTGTTTGCATTTGCGCTTGTGTCCGGATAGAACCAAGCAGCGTCACCGTCGGACTGGTTTTCTCGGTTTGCACGATCAGGCGGATTCCGTTCGGAAGTGTCGTGTCGTTGGGATGGAGTCCCAACTGAGGAATCTTGAGGGACTTTACTGCGCTTTCTGCCCACTCAGGCAGAGGGACCGGCTTGGTCGGAGTGCTGGTTGCTTTCTCGCTTCCGCCGAAGCCTTTGGCGGCAGCCGGTTCTCCCGAGTTCGTGGGTTTCAGCACGGCCGTGATGGCTTCCGAAAATTGCAAATATGTCTTTGCGACGCGGTTGACATCCGCTACCGTCACCTTCTGGATGGCGGCAACGTTCTCGGCAGGCGACTGGCGTCCCTCTGCCGCAAGGGATTGAGACCACAAAGATGCGAGGTTCGAGATCGAGTTCCGGGAGAATTCGGCACTTGCAATTGCGCTCTTTTTCGAACTCTCAACCAGATCGGCGGGTAGACCCTTTGCCACGTAGTCAGCAAGGATCTTTTTCATCTCGGCCGTGATGGCCCTTGGATCAGCACCGGCAGGAATCGCCGCGAGCGCAAACCCGGCACTGGCCTTGCGGTAAGTTTCGAGCATTGAGAAGTCGGTACCAAGCGCCTTCCCTTGGGCGACAAGGTTATACAGTTCTCCCCGCTGGCTCGAGAGCACGTCCGCCAGAATTCTCGATGCAGCGTAATCTGGACTGTCCGTTCCAGGGAAGCGGAAGGAAATGATGGACAGTAAGTAGGGCAGGTTGCTGTCGAGCGTGAACGACTCAGCCTTCACAGGACTGAGTTTGACCTCGGGACGCGCAGGAAGCGTCCGTCTCGGGATGTTTCCGTAATAGGTCTTGATCTTTGCCAATGTGGAGGCCGGATCGACATCTCCGGTGATGACCAGGATCGCGTTGTTCGGCGCGTACCAATCCGTGTAAAACTTCTTCAACATCGCCGCCGTAGTCTTGTCGAAGGACTCCCGGGAGCCGAGGGCGTCGTTGGCGTACGGTGTACCTGCGAAGAGATCCTTGTTTAGGCGCGTAATGAATTTATAGATCGGATTGGAGAGATCACGCGACACTTCCTGGTTGATCGCGCCGCGCTCTTTGGCCCACTCCGCTTCCGAGTCCTCGGCGTTCTCCATACAAGCTGCATCGACACGCAACGCGAGATCAATGTCCTGAGCGGGCACAGTCACAAAATACTGCGTGACGTGCTGCTGGGTATCTGCATTCGAAAACCCGCCGAGCTGCGCATAAATTGCAGCGATCTGATCGCCCGTAAGTCCTTGACAGCCGCGGAACGACATGTGTTCCTGTGCATGGGCCATACCGGAAAATCCAAGGGGGGTCTCGTCGGCGCCGGCCAGGTAATTATTTTCGACGGTAACAACCGGGGCCAGTGGGTTGCGGACGATCACTACCCGCAAGCCGTTATCGAGAGTTGCGCGCGTGACGTTAGGGTCCTCGCTCGCTTGCGGCAGGAGCAGGCTTGCTGTTACTCCACCCAAAAAAGTCAATCGGAGAAGGGGTACGATCGAAAACCTCATGATGAACTATCAACAGGTTACGGTACTCCGAATCACGCTAGGTCGCGGCTACCTGTCATTGACCGACGCTGTTACGAATTGGCTGGGTAATTTCGACTATTTGAATGAGCGAGCTGAAGGTACTGCGAGGCTTCCTTGCTGAGCACGTGCTCGACCTGCGAATCGGAAAGATAGCTGAGCGAGGCCTGCGGGTCGATCCGCTGAACGACCTCGGCCAGCCCTGTCAACATCTCGAGCTGGGCCCGGCTGATGCCCTCGCGTATCAGAACGCCCGCGCCGTCGACGATCCAGAAATGATCACCGCTACTCTGGGCGAAAGAACCGGCCGCATACGGAGCGGGGCACGTGGTGGGAAGAAACATTGCCTGGCATGGATACAGGAACCCGCCGGAGAGAATCTTCTGGGAGGCCGGGTCGGTCGCCAGCGCGTGAATGCGAGAAAACTCAGGCAAATACCATGGACCTGATCGTCTCAACTCCTCAAGAAGCGAGACATCGGGCGGCGGCGCCGGGCGAGGCTCAATGTCGAGCCTGCGTTCTACTTCGGCAAGAAGAATCTGAACCGACTCACAACTGTCCCCGCAGACAACCAGACCGTGATTACTCAGGACGAACACGTTCGTACCGGGATGGCGTGAGGAGACCCGCTCAATTTCGAGCGCGAGTGGCAGCCCGGAAGGAACGTATGGAAGCCACTGCCACGACAAGCCTTTCAAACGGATGGCGAGCTGTGCCTCCCCGTCCGCACGAACCGCCCAGGCCAGCGTATTCAGGGAGTGAACATGCACCACTACCGCGAACGGCAACGTGGCATGCATAGTCGTTTCGATCGAGCCACGCGCCAGTTTCGATGATGGCCGGTTGTAGAGCGACTGAAACGTACTTGTCTGCCGCAAACCCTCCTGGATTTCAGAAACGTCCAGGTCGACGAAGAAGTCATCCTGGTCCGCATGTGCAAACCACTTCCCGGAGGCTTTCATCCAGAGCGTGCCTTCAACCTTGATTGAAGTATTTCCTGTACTGGCCTGCACAAGTAGCGGATTCCGCCCTAAGCAGGCGGACAGCTCGCGCAATCGAGCAAGTTCAGCACATTCTCTGGAAGCTAGATGATCCTTCATTCCTTGGTGTCCAAAAGCCCCACTAAGGCAGAACCCGCAACGGTTCGGACGGGGGAGGTGGAGAACTTTGCTTTGACCTCGCCTGTCCTATACGGACTGAGGCTCTGAAGATTGCTCCGACTGGTATAAAGCCGCCGAGTTTGTGGGCTGCGACAGCGGCCAGTCCCATGGAAGCAACGCAACCGCAGGATTCGCAATCGGGGTTCCCTCCGAACTGGCAGGGCGTGATCTTGGTTTTCAGATCGGCCGAAAGAGTTTGCGTCGTCAGCGCGAATACGCAGTCTTTCGGGCTGTGGGGAGGAGAGGCAAACTGGCGAACAAGTCCTTCCGGCATGTCGAGCTTTGGAAAGACTTTGCGCAGGCGCAGCATTTCTGAAATCGCCAGCTTTCGCTCGGCCGGTGTCAGGATTTCCGGCAACTCATCGCCAACCTGCGGCGTGAAGATGCTAAACCAGACCTTTGCAATTTCGGGACGAGGAGTCCAGAACTCCAGGAACTCCTGGAGATAGCCCGGCCGTTTCATCATTTGTGCCGTAATGGTGCAGTGAATCGTTGCCTTTTGTCCGGCAATGCTCTTCAGAATGCGGTCGTAAGTAGCCGGTTTGCGTCGAACGTCGTGCTCCGGCTGAAGGCCGTCAATCGATACGACAACGTTCACATGCGGCATAGAGGCCCAGGCGGGAGGAAGCTGCCGGAATGCGCTCGTCACAATTTGTACGTGGACACCGCGCTGGAGCAGAAGAGGCACCATGGTCTCCAGTTCGCGGTAGCGCACGAGCGGATCGCCGCCAACGATGGACAGGTGCAGTGGCTTCAGCCGATCTACAACGTCTAGTACTCCGTCGACCAGTTCTTGACCCTTGCGATCGTTCAGTTCACGTAGCGTGATGCCGCCGCCCAGATGTGCGTCCTCATAGGCATAACATCCGGGACAGCGCAGCGGGCACTCACGCGTAATTTCGATGGAGAGCGATGGGCGCTCACCTTTGAGAATCTTTCCCCAGGCTTGCAGGATTTCTGACGTTTTCAAATTAGTCCTTGTTTACGGCTGGTGTTCAGTATTTAGAGGATGCTAAGCGGCATTGCATTGTTAGCGAATAAATATCCGCATTCAACAAGGCAATGGATGTGCTCACTCGAGAACACGCAAACACCTGGAACAAAATGTCTGTTTGGAGACAGCGATCAAGCGGATGGAGGCGACGGGTCAGAGGCTTGGCGCAAAGACGGAGGCAAGGAGCAGGGCTCGATCCCCTTACACAGGTCCGATGGGCGAACGTTGAAAACCCGCGTAGCCGCCGGTCCTCCGTGGACAAAATGATGGGATTCCGGGCGCACGGCAATCACCTGAATCGAAGTCGAGGAGCACGTGCGCTTCGTCAGCAGTTCAGGGCAGTCCGGAACATTGTCCACTGAGGCGAGCACGAGAAAGAGTCCGACTAAAATCGAAAGCACCTTCAGCCATGTGGATGCGCGCGTCAGAGGCCTTTACCTTCCCTCTATCCTAGCCTGTCCTCGATTCGAATTGCCTCATTCGTACCGCAACGCCTGAATGGGGTCGAGCCGTGACGCGCGCAGAGCAGGCAAAAACCCTGAGATCAAACCAACGATCTCGAGCATGACCGTCGACGTGATGACCGCGAAAGCCGATATAGAAAGGTGAATGTCCCCCGCGCCGCTCGTGTCTTTGAATAACGGACCGAGAAGAGGGAGGGAGCCGATGAGTCGCGTGATGCAGTACCCAAGACCGACGCCCACCACGCCTCCGACCGTCACAATTGTCATAGCCTCGAAGAGGAACTGTAAGAGAATGGACCGGCGAGTTGCGCCCAGCGATTTGATGATTCCGATTTCACGAGTACGCTGGGTAACCGCAACCAGCATGATGTTTGCCAGTCCGACGCCACCGATGGCAAGCGTGAGCGTACCTATCAAACCGAGCAGAATACGGAGAGCAGTTGACATGGCGTCGATCTGCTTCATGAATTCGTTAAACACCAGGATTTCGACCGCGCGATCGTCTTCGGGAGCGAAATGATGGATTCTCGCCAGAGTCTCGCGCACCTGCTTTAGGGCGTTCGCCCGGAAGAGAGGATTGGTCGGGGTCCAGACGATGTCCTCGGGGTATTTGATATCGCGAAGAAGCGAAGCCGTCCCGTAAGGCATGAACACGCACTCGTTATCCGGAGTGTTGTAGTTCGAAATCTGGATTTTTGTCTTTAGCACTCCAGCCACCCGGAACTGCATACCGGCGACCGTGATGGATTCGTTCTCAGGCGGCATTTCCCCGAAGAGCTTTTCGGCTGCTTTCGCGCCGAGCACCGCCACTCGAGCCTTCTGCAGGTTGTCTTCGTCCGTCAGCCAGTTTCCCGTGGCCATTGTCATATTACGGACCTTCTGGTAATCGACCGGCAGCACGCCCCGGATCGTCATCGTCTGCGAACGATAGCCTCTGACTACCGGGGTGCGCCGTATGAGCACTTCCGGGGAGATCGCAGCAACGTTGGGAACGGCATCTCGTATAGCTTGCACGTCGCTCTCTTCGAGGCGGATCTTACGGCCCGACCGTTCGCCTCCCGCTTGTGAGGAGGTCTGCCCGCCGAACATCAGAATCAGATCCTGTCCTACGGCCTTGAAAGACGTCGAAAGCGCCGTCCCAAAACCTTCCCCATACGAGTAAAGAATGACGAAGCAGGTGACTCCCCAGGCAAGACTGACGATCGTGAGAAGGCTGCGCTGTCGGTTGAAAGCCAGAGCGTTCAAGGTCTCTCGCAGAATGGAACGAAAGCGCACGGTTATCGCTCGTATCGAAGCGCCTCAACGGGTGTGAGGGTCGCCGCTCTCCAGGCGGGCACAAGGGAGGCCACGATCGCAATCAAAGTTAAAGCAGAAAAGGACACAAGCGTGGTTGCGATTGTGACGGGAAGGCCCGGAAACATGTCCGGCATAGGGACAAGCTTCAGTAACGAGGAGAGCCCGAATGCAATGCCCCATCCAATCGATCCGCTCATCAGCGCCAGAAGACAGCCCTCAGCAAAGAAGTCGAGCAGGACTCGTTTACGCGTGGCCCCGAGCGCCTTTCGGAGACCGATCTCCTGTGTTCGTTCGCTCACGGTCACCAGCATGATATTCATAACGCCGACGCCCCCAAGGCTGAGCGTGACAAAGGCAACAACCGCGAGAAACACCGTCATGGATTCAAAGATGGCGTCGACCTGCTGGGCGTTCTCGACGGTGTCCCAAATGCCGATAGCGCCTTTATCGGCGGGGTCAAACCGATGGTTGCGGGCGAGTACCCGGATCACCTGTTTCCGCGCTTCTTCAAAGCCTTCCAAAGATCGTGGCTTATAGATGATGTCGTCTAGATTGCCGATTGTGTAGGATTCCTCCTTCGGCGGGATATCGCGAACGGCGGTTTCATACGGGATGAATATCTTCTTCTCGTCCGGACTGCTGTAGCTCGAGTTCTGATTTTTGTCTGCGAGCAATCCAATCACTTCGAAAGGAAGTGAATTGATGGCGATATGAGTCCCTACAACGTTTTGCCGTTTTCCGAAGAGCTGCTCTTTCACTTTGGTTCCGAGCACGGCAACGCGGCGAGCTTCCGTGTTGTCCTCCTCGCCAATGAAGCGGCCTACGCTTACTGGGACGGTGCGCATTCTGCTAAAGTCCGGCTCAACTCCATCGATATCGAACGAGCCGCTGTTATAAGGGCTGGTACCGCGGTTCGAACTGGACATCTCGCCCACCGCGTACTCGACCAGATAGCACCGTTCGCGGATAGTTTCCACGTCGTGATGCGTTAACCGGATGCGTCGTCCAGCGCGTTGGCCCCCGGCTTGGGCTTCGGTTTTGCCGCCGAAGAGAATAACAATGTTCTCTCCGAGACCCTTCATGTTCTTGCGCTGGCCTTCTTTGAAGCCGTCGCCCATCGCAACGATGATGACGATAGAGGCGATGCCCCACGCAATGCCGGCCATGGTGAGGAGTGTTCGCAGCTTATTCCGGAGAAGGCTCGCGAACACCTGACGGAAGAGTTCTTGGATATACGGGATCACGGCAACAGAACTTTTTGACCTTCGGTCAGCCCGGCGATGACTTGCGTGCGAGCACCGTTGCTGATTCCCGTTTTAATGGGAATGCGACGGCGTCCTTTCTCGTTCCCTGCATCCGGAATCTCGGCTTCCGTCGACTTGTCCTTGGCATAGAGGACAGCGCCTTCCGGAATCGCAAGCACGCCCTTCCGCTCTTCAAGAAGGATTTCCGCGTTGGCCGTCATCAGGGCGCGCAGCTTGCGCGACTCGTTCGAGATCGATACTCGCACTTCAAACGTCGTCACGTTGTCTTTCTCCGTGCCCATGGGAGAGATCTTGGTGACCTTGCCCGCAAACTTCTGATCTTTAAAGGACTCAACAGTAATCCGGGCGGGCTGGCCGAGGTACACCTTCCCGATATCGCTCTCATCGACCTTCCCCTTGACGTAAACCTCGCTGAGGTCACCGAGAGTCATGATGAGAGTCGCCCCGGAACCCATGGTGAGAATGGAGCTTACTGCGCCCCCGATCTCGCTATCGCGAGACAGGACGACTCCGTCGATCGGCGAAACGATCGTTGCGTTTCGCAAATCCTCTTCCGACCGCGCTACAACTGCCGCTTGCTGATCGTATTGCGCCTGCGCTTTTTTGATAGCTGCCTGTGCGCTTTGGAGATTCGCTGCCGCGGAAGCTTGTTTGTTTACCGCCAGTTCGTAATTCTTCTCTGCTTCGTCCCTTTTCTCACTTGCGATCAAGCCCTGCTGGAAAAGCTGACGTGCCCGGTCGCGATCGCGGCGAAGAAACTGAACATCCGGTCCCGCTGCGTCCACCTTGTACTTCTCGTAGTCGGCACGCGCAGTTTCGATCTGTGCCTGGTTGACGCTCAAGGCCGCGCGAGCTTCGTTCAGCCGCGGCAATAAGTCATTGCGGTCGAGCTCACAGATGATCTGCCCTTTGCGGACGAAATCGCCGAAATTGACGGGTAAGGACTGAATGATCCCGCTCGCCTTGGATTTGATCTCAACTTGACGCACAGGCTGTATCTTGCCGGTCGCAACCACTGACCGCGTGAGGTCCATCCGCTGTACGGTCCCTATCTTGTCCGGATCGATCTTGATGGGTTTTCTGCCGATTGCCTTGACGGAATAGAAAGAGACTGTACCCAGGGCGACTGTCGCGAGCACCCAGATCCAGCTTCGGCGTTTGAGTCGTTGAGCCATGTCTGCCAGCTAATACGTTCCGACACGGCTGTTGGTTCACAGTACTTTACGAAACTGGCCGCGAGGGCCGGAGCTATGATGGGCCGTTATGGTCGAGACCTCAGAGCAGCCGCTGCCGTTGACGTTTCTACGTGAAGAGGAGCACCTTTTTCAGGCGACGGTCAGGCGTTTCGCCCGGGAGCGTCTCGCGCCGCATGTGCGTTCGATGGACGACGCTGGTAAATTTCGACCGGAACTGCTCGAAGAAATGTTCGAGCTTGGTTTGATGGGCATCGATGTCTCTGACCAGTACGGAGGCCAGGGTGGCACGTTCTTTCAATCGATTCTTGCGATAGAAGAGTTAGGGAAGGTCGATCCCTCGGCATCGGTGATTGTGGATGTTCAGAACACGCTCGTGAATAACGCGATCGCACGCTGGGGCACCGAGGAGCAGAAGAAGACCTATTTAAGGGATCTGGCAACGGGGGCGGTAGGGTCGTATGCCCTTTCGGAGGCAGGTTCCGGATCAGACGCTTTCGCGCTACGGACGAAAGCGCAATTGGACGGCGACGGGTTTCTGCTCACCGGCCGGAAGTTGTGGATCACGAATGCTGCCGAAGCAAAAGTGTTCCTGGTCTTCGCCACAGTAGACGAGTCCGCTGGTTATAAAGGCATTACCTGCTTCGTCCTCCGCCGGGACGCGAAGGGACTCGAGGTAGCCCGTAAAGAAGAGAAACTCGGGATTCGCGCTTCGTCCACCTGCGAACTGATACTCGATCACGTGCGCGCCGAAAGACACGAGATCCTGGGTGAGATCGGAAATGGTTATAAGGTCGCGATTGAAACTCTCAACGAAGGCCGGATCGGGATCGCCGCTCAAATGATCGGTTTGGCGGCGGGTGCGCTCGACCATGCGCTTCAGTACGCAAAGCAGAGGAAACAATTCGGCAAGGCGATCAGCGATTTCCAGGGCGTTCAATTTGAACTGGCCGAGATGGCGACTCTCGTGGAGGCTGGAAGGCTGATGGTCTACAACGCCGCCCGCCTTCGGGATTCGGGCGAACCGTTTCAAACGGAAGCCGCTATGGCGAAGTATTTCTGCTCCACCATTGCCGAAGATGTCGCGTCCAAAGCAGTTGAGATTTTCGGGGGAGCCGGCTTTTCGAAAGACTATCCAGCGGAAAAGCTGTTTCGAGACGCCAAAATCGGCCGGATCTACGAAGGCACAAGCAATATGCAGCGAATGACCATCGCCAAGGCTCTATTGAATAAGAGAAGTAGATGAACCGTCCGGGAATGGACATCCGTCACAATAGAGAAAGTTAGGCAGGGAATGATCGGACGAAGCGTCGCACTCACAATAGGGCTTTTTAGCTGCGTACTGGCTCTCAAAGCCGTTGATACCAAGGCTGATCCGACTTCGGATCAGATCCAGACCATCATCAAGAGCTTTACGCAGAAAGAAACGGAGTTCGCCGCTGCGCGAGAGAGCTATACGTATCGGCAGACCAGTAAAATCTCCGAGACCGATCCCCCGGGCGGGAATTACCAGATTGTCGAGGAAGTGAGTTTCGACAATCGGAATCGCCGGACCTCTCATGTCACTCACGCTCCCGTCACTTCCCTGCAGAACATCCAAATGACGGCCGAAGACGAGCAGGACATGAGGAACGTGATGCCGTTCGTGATGACCAACGACACTGCGAGCGATTACAACGTGAAGTATCTGCGGCGGGAAAAGGTGGACGAGCTCCCGTGCTATGTCTTCTCCGTACAGCCAAAAAATCTCACCAAAGATCGCAAACGGTACTTTGACGGCCAGATCTGGGTGGACGATCAGGATCTGCAAATCGTCAAAACATTTGGGCGCGCAACCGGCTACCTACGGCGGGGCGAAGACCAGCAGTTTCCAAAATTCGAAACCTACCGGGAGCAGATTGACGGCAAGTACTGGTTCCCGACCTATACCTACGCGGATGACACTTTGAACTTTAAAGACGGGCCGTCTCAGCGCATTAAAGTCGTTATCAAGTACGACAATTACAAGAAATACGAGTTCAAGTCTGAATCTTCTATCACGTATGGCGAAGTTGGAAGTGGAGACAATAAAGCTCCCGATGACAAGAAGAACGCTCCTCCGCCGGCGAAGAAACCACCGCAGTAAGCTGGAGCGTTCCACTGTGCTACGCCTGGCCTTTCTGATTTGTCTTTGCATCGGCCAGCTCTGTGCCGCCTCAAACCCCGGCACAGCGCCTGACATCAATAATTTCCACCAAGTCAATGACCACGTGTTTCGTGGCGCTCAACCTTCCCCGCTCGGATTAGAACAGGTGGGAGCCCTGGGGATCAAGCGAGTCATCGATCTTCGGGAGCCTGGCTCGTCTACCGCGTTTGAGCAAAAGCAGCTGAAGAAACTCGGCATCAGCTACATCAACATCCCGTTCCGGCACTTCTCCGCCCCGTCAGACGATCAGATCGAGGCGGTTCTGAAACTGCTGGCGAGCGCCGAAACTCCTACTTTCATCCATTGCCGGCGTGGCAAAGACAGGACGGGAACTGCCATTGCGTGCTACCGAATCCAACATGATGGTTGGGAGAATGAGCGTGCCCTTCGCGAAGCAAAGAGCTACGGCATGAGCAGCTTCGAACGAGCAATGCAGCAATACATCTTACACTTCACTCCAAGAGTCACCCCGCAGCTACTCCCGGTTCGTCCTCACTAGGTCGCCGTTAAGCCCGGTAAATTAGCTGGTGTAGCCGCAGTTCTGCCCATTCAAGCAGGAAAGGAATTGACAGGCGTCACGACGCGATCCTATCCTGGACCATATCGGTCCTAGATGCCGAGCTAGATTGATGTTTCATCCCAGATCGTTCGCTTAGCTCTTGCCGGAGATGCGAACGATCTGGGTCTATCAACCGGTCTGTCGACTGGCGATCCTCCCAATTGTAGGCCTGCCGGTCCGGACTTTCAACGCATGAGCTTCTGAAGCTCAAGGGGAAGCCGCGCTGTGGCGAGGAAACGAGAGAGCGGGAAACAGGACGGGGCACTGTCACGCCCCCGGTATTGGATTACGGTAGGAACGCTGGCGGCCTATTCCGCTGCGGGTAGCGGCAAAGTTGCGCTTGCGCAAAGCGGAAACACGTCCGACCCCACGAGGCGGTCAGGTACACGGGTCGAGGCCCTTCCGGTACGAAGGTACGAACTGGCTTCAGGGCCGCTGTCCGCGGTGCTCAAAGATTTCGAACGAGCGACGCAGATCAAGGTTGTCGTCCCGACAACTGAGCTGCTCGCCATCAGTTCGCCCGGCGTGTCAGGCGTGTATACGGTCGAAGAAGCCTTGAGACGAATCTTGGCGAATACCGGCCTGACCTACGAATTCAACAAAGACGGCACGGTGGCCGTGAAACTCTCCTCGGTTGTTACGTCCGTCGATGTGAGCGGAGTCGCCCCGACGCTGAGCGCATCAATGCCGAAGTACCAGGGCGAGACCCTGAACACGGCCCAGACGATCAGCGTCGTGCCTCGCGAGACCATGCAACAGCAAGGGACCACAACCCTCCGCGACGCACTCCGAAACGTCGCAGGAATCAGCTTAGCCGCAGGTGAAGGTGGAGCGCAGGGCGACAACCTGACGATTCGTGGATTTACCGCCCGCAACGATCTGTTCATCGACGGCATGCGCGATTTCGGAAGTTATTATCGCGATCCGTTCAATACGCAGGAGGTCGAAGTTCTCCAGGGTCCTTCTTCCGTCACGTTCGGCAGGGGATCCACCGGTGGGGTTGTCAATCAGGCCACGAAAACACCCGGGTTGGACCAATTCATTTCGGCCGATTTGCAGTTCGGCACGGATGCCACGCGCCGCGCAGCACTTGATTGGAGCGCACCCCTGCCTCGATTGGGGAAGGGAACTGCGTTTCGCCTGAATGCGATGGGCAACATCGGGGACGTTGCGGGCCGGAACATGGCGAAGAATCGCCGGACCGGAGTCGCGCCGTCGTTAGCTTTCGGACTGGGCAGCGCCACGCGTACCACGCTTAGCTACCTGCATCAGAACGAAGACAACACGCCGGATTATGGATTGCCTTGGTTGTTCAACCAGCCCGCACCGGTGAACAGGAACAACTACTACGGATTCCCCGGGAATTTTCTTCGGACGTACGCGGACATCGGCACCGCGAAGGTGGAACACGACGTGAATGAGCATCTGACCTTGCGTAATCAGGTGCGCTACGCGAACTACTCGCGCGCCGTGCTGGTGACGGAGCCGCGGCTCAGTGGAATCAGGCCGACAACGCCGCTCGATTCTGTCCAGGCAACACGGGGACAGATCAGCGCCAGAAGCAACGAAACATTCCTCGATGAGCAACTCGATGGGGTTGCGCACTTCAAAAAACTGGGAATCAGGCACACTCTTGTCACAGGCGTGGAAGGGCTGCGCGAAACCTCAGACCCGACGCGCGCAACGTATCCGGCGCCTTCCACGAGTTTGTTGAATCCTGTGTACTCGGGAGCGCTCGGCGCCCCTACGATCACGAGCGTAGTAGCTGATACGGCGGTTGGGTTCGGGGCATACGTGCTCGATACGGCAAACATCGGACGTCACATCGAGGCGAGCGGCGGTGTTCGCTACGACCGCTTCGATAACACGTATCGTCAGATGGTCGGCGGGATTTCGAACTTTGCCCGATTAGATCAAAGGCCTACCTGGCGAGCAGCTTTGGTTTACAAACCCGTAGGAAACGGAAGCATCTATTTCGATGCAGGCACGTCGTTTAACCCTTCTGCCGAGAGCCTGTCCCTCACGGCAGGTTCGGCGAACATTCCGCCAGAAACGAATAAGACATACGAAGTCGGCACAAAATGGGAGTTCAACAGCGGACGGCTTCAGGTAAACAGTTCCTGGTTCAGAACGGTAAAAGAGAACGCGCGGGAAAGCGATCCCACCAACTCACTGCTGGTTGTGCTCGCAGGAACTCAGAAGGTAAGCGGCGTGCAGGCGAGCGTCAAGGGACGCATTACAAGCCGGTGGGAAATCCTTTCGAGCTACGCGTATCTTGACAGCCGCGTTGTCGCGTCCAGATACTATCCCGGTTCGGTTGGCTACCCATTGGCCAATGTTCCGCGCAACACCTTTAACCTCTGGAGCACTCACCGTTTGCCGATGCGTTTCGAAGGCGGCATCGGAGCCAACTACGTTTCGAGTCGGAATGCGAGTTCTACGGTTCCGCTCGACGCGACAACCGGACTCGTCAAAGCGGCGCCTTCCTATTGGGTGTTCAATGCAATGCTGACCCACCCGCTAAACGAGCACGTCGACTTGCAACTGAACGGATATAACCTTGCGAATCGCTTCTACTACGACCAGCTTCATCCTGCGCACATTATTCCCGGTCCGGGCAGGTCGCTGCTCGTAGGCTTCCGGTTCAAATTCTGAGGCACGTACTTCCATGTTATTGGCGATACCCGATGTGCTGACGCGCGACGAATTGTCGCATGCACGAGAAATATTAAATTCCGCGGAGTGGGTCGACGGCCGAGTGACGGCGGGGCATCAATCCGCTCGGACAAAAGACAATCTGCAGATACCCGAAGGACATCCCGCCGCGAAGGAATTAGGCGAATTGATTCTGGGCGCGCTCGGCAGGAATGCTCTGTTCATTTCGGCCGCGCTCCCGGCAAGCGTATTCCCGCCTCTGTTCAATCGCTATCAGGGAGGTCATTCGTTTGGAACGCATGTCGACAACTCCATTCGGCAAGTTCCGGGAGGGCATCGCATTCGAACTGATCTTTCCGCTACGTTATTCTTCACCCACCCGGACGAGTACGACGGCGGAGAACTGGTCGTGGAGGATACCTACGGCTCGCATGCCGTGAAACTGCCGGCGGGTCACTTGATCCTGTACCCGGCCACCAGCCTTCACCATGTCACACCCGTCACCCGAGGGGCTCGCACTTCATCGTTCTTCTGGATCCAAAGTATGGTCCGCGACGACGGGCAGCGCACGCTGTTGTTCGATCTGGATGCGGCGATTCAGCGTTTGAATGGAGACCATCCGGACCATCCGTCGGCAGTTCAACTGACGGGTGTTTATCACAACCTGATGCGTCAGTGGGCGGAGCTTTAGTTTGACAATTCGCAAGGTCCTTTTCTGGTGTCACATCACGGCCGGGTGTGTGGCGGGCGCGGTTATTTTTGCCATGTCCGTGACAGGAGTTCTGCTGGCTTTCGAGCGGCAAATCAACGCCCGGATACACCGCGGCTTTCAACTCACCGGTCAAGCGCCCCGCGCGCCGCGTCTTCCTCTCGAAGCAGTCGCCCGAAGCGTTGACCCGAACTCAAGACAACCACCGACAATTACCATTCGTGCTGCGAACACTGCACCGCTCGAGTTCGCTTACGGGCGGGACCGGACCTTGTATGTGGATCCGGTTACGGGAAAGGTTTCGGGAGAAGCTTCCCGCTCGACTCGAAGCTTATTTGCGAGCGTCGAACGTATTCATCGGACCCTGGGAACTGAACTGAGAAGCGGCCCTGGACGGCCGATCACGGCAGCGAGCAACTTACTCTTCCTGTTTTTGGTCGTCAGCGGACTGTACCTTTGGTTCCCGAAGAAGTGGCTTCGGCAGTATCTTCGGCCAGCAATCTGGTTCCGGGGCGACGTTGGCGGACGAGCACGAGACTGGAACTGGCACAACACGATTGGCTTTTGGTGTGCGATACCGCTCTTTTTTATCGTTTTGAGCGGTGTCGTCATGTCGTACCAATGGGCTAACAACCTGCTTTACCGGTTAACCGGAACGCCGATTCCTGCCGCTCAGCAGCGCGAAGGAGGTGGGCAAAGCGCTTCGCGACGTTCGGGTGGTCGTCCGACTGGGCAAGCCTTTCAACTTTTGGATTCGCTCCTGGCGATTGCCCGGACGCAGAACCCGTCATGGCGCAGTATTTCTTTTCGGGTTCCTTCTGAAAGCGAGCAAGCCGTCGGATTCAACGTGGATGCCGGTACTGGTGGGCAGCCACAGAAACGATGGCATCTGACCCTCGATCGCGTGACGGGTAGGATCATACGGACCGAAGGTTTCTCTACCTACAACACAGGAAGAAAGCTTCGCACGATTGCCCGGTTCCTTCATACGGGGGAGATACTCGGGCTCCCGGGACAGGTGATCGCCGCGTTGGCATCCACTGGGGCGGCGTTCCTAGTTTGGACGGGCGGGTCGCTCGCTATCCGTCGCTTCGCCGGTCGTATCCAGAAAAAGCGACGTTCGGAGGCGTCCGAAGCTGCCCGGAACCAGCCCGTTTCGGTCTGAATGCCCGGCAGACGTTTGAACCGCTTGGACGTTCGAGGCCTTTCCTTGCGCATTCAATGACTTAACGCAACCTTTTGCCCCGGAATTGAACCAAAAAACACGCTCTCTGTGATCTAATAAAGAGACTCGCCAGCCAGCATGCCGGAACGGAATATAAACCGCGAACGCCGACGTCGCACAGTCGACAGGCATTTTCGGGAAGCAAAACTTGTAGCCAAAGGTGCCCTCGATACGGATCATCCGATCATGGCGCACATCATTCCTATCCGCCGCTGCAACCTTTCGTGCGCTTATTGCAACGAATACGACAATTTCTCCAAGCCTGTCCCGCTTGACACTATGCTCGGGCGCTTGGAACTGCTCGGAAACCTAAAAACCGGAGTCATCACGCTCAGTGGCGGAGAGCCGCTGCTTCATCCGGATCTGGACGACATCATCCGTGGTATCCGCCGGAACGCGACGCTCGCAGGTATGATCACCAACGGGTATCTGCTGACCGCCGAACGTATCGAGCGGCTGAACAAGGCCGGGCTCGACTACCTGCAGATCAGCATCGACAACGTCATGCCTGACGATGTCTCGAAGAAGAGCCTGAAGGTACTCGATAAGAAATTGCAGCTCCTGGCGGAGCACGCAACGTTCCACGTAAACATCAACTCAGTGTTAGGTGGCGGCATCAGCACGCCGGAAGATGCTTTGACGGTGGGCAAGCGAGCCATGGAGCTAGGCTTCACCTCAACTGTCGGCATTATTCACGACGGTGATGGCCAACTCGAGCCTCTCGGACCGCGCGAGCGCGAAGTATTTCTCGAGATGAAGAAGTTCGAGAAAAAGCATTTCTCCCGTCTCAACTACTTCCAGGAGAATATTGCGAACGGTAAGCCGTCCAATTGGCGCTGCCGGGCCGGTTCGCGTTACCTCTACATCTGCGAAGACGGTCTGGTCCACTACTGTTCCCAGCAGCGTGGGTTTCCCGCCAAGCCGCTCCAGGACTACACGGTCGAGGATATTCGCCGCGAGTACGTTACCGAAAAGTCGTGCGCTCCTCTCTGTACGATCTCCTGCGTGCATCAGATTTCGTACTTCGACTTCTTCCGCGGAAAGCAGACTCGAGTCGTCGAGCCCGTGCCGCAGGAACAGCTGGTTTCAATTCGAGCGTCAGCCGGTAAATAGACGGACGTGGCTCGCACAGCGATTGCCGCCGACCCGCGCGTTCGAGCACATGACCCTGGTCCGGGTCACCCGGAGCAAATCGCACGCTACACAGCCGCCTACAACGCCCTGTCCGCATCAGGGTCACTGAGCAGCGCTCTCCTTCTGGAGCCGCGAACGGCCACGGAGGACGAATTAGCGTTAGCGCACGATCGCGGTTACATCGAGCTTGTCCAGCGCGAAGTTTCGCAGAACCGGGGACAGTTGAGCACCGGCGATACTGCCATCAACCGTTACTCTTGCGAGGCGGCGAGAGCGGCCGTGGGATGCGCATTGAATGCAGTGGACGCGGTCTGCCGGAATGCCGCCGATAATGCGTTTTGTTTGACTCGCCCGCCCGGCCACCATGCGTCCGCAGCACGCGGCATGGGATTCTGCCTGTTTAACACCGTTGCGGTCGCAGCTCGGTACGCTCAGGCAAGTTTCGGGCTGGAGCGGGTGGCAATCGTCGACTGGGATGTTCATCACGGCAACGGCACGCAGGACACTTTCTACGCCGATGGTTCAGTCCTGTTTTTCAGCACCCACCAATGGCCTCTCTACCCGGGAACAGGCGCCGAAAGCGAACGCGGGGAAGGCAATGGCCAAGGCCTCACGATCAACTGCCCTTTCCCAGCCGGCTCGGGCCGTCGTGAGATTGCAGGCGCTTTTGAACAGCGCTTCGCTCCCGCCGCCAACGAGTTTAAGCCCGACATCCTGTTCATCTCGGCCGGGTTCGACTCGCGAATCGGCGATCCGCTGGGGCAGTTCCTGCTAACGGATGAAGACTTCGAGGATCTTACCGGGATGATGCTCGACCTCGCGGCGCAGCACTGTGGCGGCCGGCTGGTGTCGGTCCTGGAGGGCGGATACAACGTGGCGGGCCTATCCAAAGCTGTTGCGGGCCATGTTGGGGTTCTCGAGAGTCGTTGACCATTCGCGCCAGGATTTTCCCGGAAAAAACTGGCGATTAAACCCGGGTTAAACCCACTCCTCTGTGTCGCGATCAAATTTCCCGAATCGCCGCGCTCCAAACGAGAGCCCGAGAAAAGAGGCCCAATGATCGAACCAACAACGAACGAAGCCGGCTCCGACCAGGTCCAGTTACCCGCCGAGATGCCTGCCGAAACCGTTGTGGCAGAGTATCGCGACATCGAGAACGTAAAACTGACTGTGCTAGCGGAGTTGGACAGAGGCACGATTTCCATGGGCGAGTTACTGCGTCTGGAGGTCGGCGACATCCTTCCTTTTGCCCGCCCAGTCGGAGAAAACATCGATCTGTTTGCGGCCGATGTTCTCATCGGAAACGCGGAAATTCTTGCTGTCAATGAACGGCTGGCCGTACGGGTCGCAGACGTGAACAGGAAGGTAGCTTCGTCCCAATCCAAGAAAAACTTCCTGGCAAACTCACATAACGGCTCGGCTGCCAAAATCCGAAGGCTGGGTTCGAATGAACTCTAATCACCCTGCATTTCAGCAATTTCTCAAAACGTGGACTGCCGAGTTTGGACGGGCTATCCAGATGTCCACCGGCCAGCAGCCTTCGTTGAGCTTCTCTGAAGCCGACAATGTTTCGATTCCGAAGACTGCTTCGGCCTTGTGGTTGAAACAGGTCTTTTCCGCCGAGAGCGAATTCCAAATCTGGGTCGGCACTCAGGAGGCCACCTGGATGCAATTCGGCAAAACCTTACCCGAGGATGCACCCGACGACGTCCGTTCTACATTCATTGAGATAGTCGATCAGGCTCTGAAAGGGGCTGCCAGAGTGGCGAGTTTGGGGCTTCCCGTTCCAATCCAGTGCGGCACTCTCGAGAACTCACCAACGCCCAGCTTCGATCCAGCATCGTTCTTTGTTTGCGAGGTCGAACTGATCGGAACCGAGCATCCGCCCATCGTCATCGCGCTGGAACAGACGGCTCTGGAGGTTCTGGGTACTGCAGCCAAGTCCAACGCAAACAAAGAAACGCCCGGCTCGGCTGTGAAGAAAATCGAGACCTCCGCGTTTCGGCGCATGGCCGACCTCTCGTTGCCCGTATCGATTTCAGTTGGCGGCGCCAGGTTGGAGATCGCGAAAGTATTGAACGCGCGAGCAGGTTCCGTGATTTCACTCGCGAAGGACGTCTCTGAACCGGTGGAGTTGCTTGTGGATGGGGTGATTGTCGCCCGTGGAGAACTCGTTGTCGTGAAAGGTAACTACGGATTTCGGGTGAAGCAGATCGTCACGCAGAGCCAACGCGTTTCTCTCTACAATCACTAAAACGAAAGCTGCAGCGAATCTCAGAAATGAACCAAACAGTAAGCCACGGGGAAGTGGATGGCGCTTTCGGAGCATCATCGGATGCCCAGGCCGTCGCCCATGACGTGCAAGCCTTCGATATTCGCAAGCTGGATAAAATCCCCAAGTCTCAGCTTCGCTCTCTTCACCTGGTCCACGAGACTTTCACTCGCAATCTGACTTCGAACCTGTCGGCTTACCTGCGCTCATACGTGATGCTCAATCTGGTCAGCCTTGAACAGATTTCTTACGGCGAGTTCGTGGAAGGCCTGGCGTCCCCTGCTTGTCTTGCCTACATCAGTCTCCATCCGTACGACGGAACCGCGATTCTAGATATCAATCCCAGCCTCGCGTTTCGCCTGGTCGAGATCCTTCTTGGCAGTAAAGAGCAGTCCTTCATCTCCGTGCAGCGCAAGATCACCGAGATCGAGAAGCGGCTCGTTAGAACCATTTTGGGCGTGATACTGCGAGAGTTGCAGGACGCCTGGAAGAGTGTGGCCGACGTCAACTTCGAAGTCTCGACTCTCGCCAGCGAGACCCAACTGAATTACGCCCAAGGCTCGGCCGAAGCGATGATCGTAATCGCAATCGAAATGCGCGTAGGGGGAGCCTCTGGTCTCATGAATCTGGCTCTTCCCGCGCTCTTTATCAAACGACTGCGAAACAAGTTCGATCAGCTTGAACAAATTCGTCGAGCCGAGGCAACGCCAAACGACCAGCTTCACATGGGGACTCTGCTGCAGCATGCCGAAGTTGACTTCAACGTGCAAGTGGCCGGCGGAACCGTCAAAGCCGAAACGCTTCTCGACTTGTGTATCGGCGATGTTCTGATTCTGGGTGAAAGCTGCAATGCACCGTTTCGGGGACTCTTGAATGGAAGGCCGCAATGGCTGGGGAGCATCCTGGAAGAAAGCGGCAAACTCGCGTTTGAGATTACGGGGCCTGTCAGCTAACGATTCTTTTGCTCAGCCGCATCCGGTTGCGTAAGCCAGCCATTTGCGCTCCCGCCGATCGAAGAGCAGCCTCAACTGCCCTTGCGCGAAGTCAGAAACTCGTCCATTTTCGCGAACAGGCTCTCGGGGGAGGCATCCCCGGATACTTGTTCCATCATGCAACCACAACTGATGGTCAGCATCACCGATCTGTTACCTACATCGATGCTGGCCGACAAGGGCTTATTCGAGATAGCCCGAATCTGATTCTCCATCTTTTCGGAATTCTCAGCTTTGATAATCGCCGCGAAGGCCGAGCCACTCCAGCGCGATAAACCGTTTGACTCCGGCAGCTCATGAGCGAGATAGTGAGCAACGTATGACAGCACTCGGTCGCCGGCAGCTCTCCCGAATCGTTTATTCATGAGCGGCAGCCGTTCTACCACGAACAGGGCAGCGATAAAGGTTCGTCCTTCCGCGACCAAATCCGCTACACGCCTTTCGAAGTGCAGTCGGCCCGGCAGACCAGTGACGGCATCCAGAGACGCGCGCGTGGCGGGTGGAAGCGTTACGCTCCGCTGAGGAGTCTGCTTGTCCTTCTCGGAGCGAACGGCTTCAAGGCATTGCGAGATAGACTGCTTCAATGCTTGAGGATCGTCCAGCTCAAGAGCTTGTGATAAGGACTGCTCCAACGTCTCCAGGAGCCCTATACTGATCGGATCGGTAAGGGGCGGTGCTTCAGTGCGCTCACTCGATATTTCATATGCTGACATCAAGCCGCTGAGTGCTTGAAGCAGCGGAGCCACCGCGACTGTTTGTTCCTCCGAAAGCCTTTCGAGCCAGCCATGTACAATCTCAGCCGCGTCGGCGGAGTCGAGCTTTGATTTAATACCCGTAACTACTTACCAAACGGCCATCTTAGCATCGGTGTTAGCCAAGGCACGTCGAGGGTTTTCCCGTCAAATTCGCTCCTAAGTTTTTGGAACTTCTGCGCTTCTTAGAGGTAATACTTGGCGGAAGCCTTCTCGATGAAAACGAGAGACACAAGCGATGATCGCGGCGACAATCATCTCCTGCAGCGTGCCAGGGGCGGAGATGAAGACGCGTTTGCGGCGCTGTTCCATCGTCATCACTCCTCGGTGTTTCGCTTCCTTATGTATATGTCCGGCAGCAGGGAGATCGCGGAGGAAGTGGCGCAGGACGTGTTCCTGGCCCTGCTCTCGAAGAAAACGAACTATTCCGAAGCCTTGGGCGATTTGCAGGCGTTCATTCTGGGGATGGCTCGGAACCAATTGCGGAAGCAGTTTCGCCGATTGCGCGCAGCTTCAAATTGCGAGAGGATTCCCAATGCCGTCGTGAGGCCGGAACTATTTGAGACGATCAGCAGGGAGCAGGAACTCGCGGCCCTAAAGCTTGCAATTCTGCGACTACCTCCGCGATATCGCGAAGCGATCGTGCTTTGCGAACTTGAAGGGCTTGATCTTGCGCATGCTGCCGAGCAATTGGGTTGCGCTTTGGGAACTGTTAAATCGAGACTGAACCGGGCGCGAACGATCCTCCGCGCGAAGTTGCGGGACAGAGAAGGATGTCCGGCATGACGGATAACGAGCTAAACGAGCTACTTAGGGATTTGAGCCGCAGCAGTGTGGGCGATGTGGACGAGGCGACCGAGCGTCGCCTGCGTGTTGCGTTCCGGGCGAGACATCGGACGAACCGGATTCGTGAATACACGTTGGAGTTCGCTGCGTCCATTGCGGTGGCTGCGGGGTTGTACTTCCTCCTGGCGGGCGGCGGAAACGCTCATCGGGAACGGGCTCGTAGCACTGACCGCTACCGCGAGTCGCAGTTTGTGGTTCTGCCGTACGGACAGAGTGACGTTCCGCTTGAACATCCGGTGATTGTTCGGGTCCAGGTGCCCGAAGCCGAACTCAGTCGCCTGGGGGTTTCCGTCCCGGCGATTCCGAACGAGGCCAAAGTCGAAGCTGACTTCCTGGTGGGTCAGGACGGCATCGCGCGGGCGGTTCGTGTGAATCGGCGCTTTTGACGTTGAAAGTTTCTGAAAGGGGAAATGATGCGTAAAGTAGGTCTTGCTTTGCTGATGTGTGCGGGCTGCGCAGTCGCACAAACAAATAAAACTGCTGAACGGAACGTGGTCGTACGAATGGGCGATGCCGCCGAGTTTGGGCCATTGGGCATCACGACGATGCTCGCCGGGCCCATCGGAACCGTGAGCGGCGCACCGTACTCTGCCCAAGTGGTGACGGAGCGGATTCAGGTGCTCACGGATGGGAACCGGATCGACCAGACTTCAACGGGGAGTGTCGCTCGGGACAGTCAAGGGCGAATCAGGCGCGACGAAGCGCTTCCAAGTCTGGAAGGTGACCGGGGCGAGAGCGCACATGTCGTCATGATCGACGACCCCGTGGCGCAAGTCCATTGGACTCTGGACACACTGAGCAAGACAGCTATGAAGATGAGCCCGCCTCCGGGCAACACATTCTTCGCCTCGGTGCCGCCACCGCCGGCAGGCCCGAACAGGACAGTCTTCTACTCTGCTATCGGAGGTGGGGCTTCGGGCCTCACGATGAATAAGCAGATCATTATGAAGAACGCCCCCGGTACTCCGGATCCGAATGTCACAAAGACGGATCTCGGTACTCAGATGGTCGAAGGGGTCTCGGCGCAGGGAACTAAATACACTCGGACGATCCCTGCCAGGCAAATCGGCAACGAGCAGCCAATCACGATCACGACAGAAACCTGGTATTCACCGGAGCTGAAGGTGCTGGTAACGAGCAAGAGTGTTGATCCGCGACTGGGCGAGACGATTTACAAGTTAACGGAAATCCAGCGCGTCGAACCGGCGGCGAACCTGTTCCAGCCTCCGGATGATTACACCGTCAAGGAAGGTCCCCAGGACCACCTCGTCGTCCGAGAGAACAAGAAGTGATATACCCCTGAGACTCTATCCGGAACAGGAGGCTACCGTGTTTGCCTCCTGTTCGCGTTTACGACTTGATTCAGCCAACGACGGTGCTGCCGGCCCGGCGATGAGGGCCCCCGCGTATAAGGTGGGTTACTGCTGCCTGCTTCAGATTCTTCCCGCTTCAAACTTCTTTTCTGCGCACTGTGCATGATCTGCTGTATCATACGCAATAACGGACGGCCCTGTTGCAACCGTCACGTGGCTTTCTCCACTTTAAAGGATCTGAATGTCATTGCGCCCCCGCGTCTTGTCGCTCGGCACTCCGGTGCTTATATTCTTATCGGCAACTTTGGTAGCCCAGCAAAGCCGAACCACGTGGAAGGATTACCTAGGCGGTCCCGACAGTTCTCATTATTCAGCTTTAAGGCAGATCAATCGTACAAACGTTGACAAACTCGAGATCGCCTGGAAGTACGACACCGGCGACGATCTCAGCTACACGTTCAGTCCCCTCGTTGTCGACAACATGGCCTATTTCGCGGCCAAAAACGGCTCGCTCGTGGCCGTCGATGCCACCACCGGCAAGGAGTTGTGGGCGCATCCGTTCGCCACGCCCCCAGGCGCGCCGGCGACATTCGCGAGGTTTGCCGGAATCACTGGCCAGCGCGGCGGCAACTACTGGGAAAGCAAAGATCGTTCCGATCGTCGCCTGTTCATATCGGCGTCTGGGTTTCTCTATGCCATTGATGCCAAGACCGGACAGTCGGTTGAATCCTTCGGCGATCACGGCAGAGTGGATCTGAAGACAGGTATCGATCGAGCGCCCCGCGGGTTATCGGCCCGGAGCGCTGGTCGTGTGTTTGACAACATTCTGATCCTCGGCAGCGCCACGGGAGAAGGTTACCTGGCTCCCCCGGGCGATCTGCGGGCGTTTGATGTCGTGAGCGGAAAGCTGTTATGGGTCTTCCATACCATCCCGCACCCGGGCGAACTCGGTTACGACACTTGGCCGAAAGACGCTTACACCTATATGGGCGGCGTTGATGTCTGGGGTGAGATTACCGTGGATGAGAAGCGTGGAATCGCTTATTTCCCGGTTGCTTCACCGAAGTATGAGCTGTATGGCGGCGATCGTCCCGGCAACAACCTGTTTGCTGATTGCCTGCTTGCTCTGGATGCGCGCACGGGGAAGTATCTCTGGCATTACCAGACCATTCATCACGACATCTGGGACTACGATCCGACCGCCGCTCCGCAACTGGTCACTGTAAAGCACGATGGTAAGGACGTCGATGTTGTCGCATTGGCCAGCAAGAACGGATTTCTGTATGTCTTCGATCGCGTGACGGGAAAACCGATCTGGCCCATTGTTGAGAAACCTGTTCCGAAATCGGAGGTTCCCGGGGAGGTGACTTCTCCCACCCAGCCCTATCCCACCGCACCGCCTGCGTTTGCGCGCCAGGGTATGACGGAGGACGACATGTACGACGGATTCATGACGCCCGAAGAGAAGGTGCACTGGAAGGAGCGCCTGAAGAACGCACGCAAAGGGTTTTATACGCCGCTCGGTCTGACGGACACCATCTCGTTGCCTTCGGTGAACGGGGGTGCGCTGTTCTTTTCCTCAGGGGCGGATCCGACGACCGGCACTGTTTACGTGGAATCCAAAGACATGCCGTCCATCATGAAACTGGTTCCCGAGGGAGACTCAACTGCCGCCAACGCAGGCGGCACGATTCCAGCACGGCCCAAGAAAGAGCGTGCCCGCGGGTCAGGGCCCTTTGCGGCTTTCACTCCCGAGAAGCAGGGTCGAGCTGTCTTCGAGCAGAATTGTCAGGTGTGTCATGGACCTGAACTAAAGGGAGACCGCGGGCCGGCCATTGATACAGCTGTGCAAAGGCTCGGAGCGGACGGCACGCGCGCCGTGATCACAAACGGGCGCGCCGGAATGCCGCCGTTTCCCAAGCTTCCGGCGCAAGCCATGAGCACGCTGCTTGCGTTCTTGAGTGATCCGGACGCCGCGCCGCCTGGATCGGCTGCCCCGATGGCCGCTATGCGAGCCATGTTCCCGTCCGAGCCTGACTATCCGTCAAACGTGAAGCCGCCGCCGTCGCGCTACAAGACCGGTTATGGGAACGAGGCGTACGTGATCAAGCCACCATGGACCACACTGACGGCCTACGATCTGAATACAGGAACCATCAAGTGGAAGGAGCCCTACGGCGACCTGCCGCAAGCCGGACCCGGCAAAGAGTTGCGCGGGAATGTTTATCCCAAGAGTGGATTCGCCATCACGGCGGGCGGACTGATTGTCTATGCGGGGAACGATTCGAAGCTGTACGCCATTGACAAGGACACGGGCAAACTGATTACGACGAAGGATCTGCCCAACGGATCACTCGGGCAGCCGGCTGTGTACGAGGTGAACGGACGCGAATTCATCCTGCTTGCCGTCTCCGGTGGCAATCCCTATCCTGAGGGGGCCATAATGGCTCCTGGCGGCGTCACCCCTCCGGCTACCGGCAAGTATTACATCGCATTTGCATTGCCTGAAACAGGCAAGAGCACCACGAACTAACTCTGTGGAGCAGCGACGGTGAGCATCGGGAATCAGAGCGTCCTGATTCTCTTCGTCGCTGCTCTCAACCTCAGAGCGGCGGACCCGAACGCTTGCACGGACATGCTTTCGTATCGGTTGTCTGGCGGTGCCATTACGAAAGCTGAATTGGTGCGAACCGGCTCAGCCCCTGCGTATTGCCGGATTGCGGCCACTCTCAGGCCAAGTTCCGATTCCGACATCAGGATGGAGATCTGGCTTCCCGCCGAAAACTGGAACGGCAAGCTGGAAGCGAATGGCAACGGAGGTTGGACAGGATCGATCAACCCGACCGCCCTCACCGCAGGCGTAAAGCGCGGGTATGCCTCCGCCATGAGCGATCTTGGGCACGAAGGCTCACGCGCGACTTTCGCGTTAGGACATCCGGAGAAGCTTGTCGACTTCGGATATCGGGCGGCTCACGAAATGACGGTAGCAGCCAAGGCTATTACCTTCGCTTATTACAAACGAGCCCCGGCTGAGTCTTACTGGACGGGTTGTTCTGCCGGTGGGCGATCCGCGCTCATGGAGGCACAGCGCTACCCGGACGATTACGACGGCATCATTGCTGGCGCCCCAGGGTGGAACTGGACAGGCCGCGCTCTGCAATCGATTCAGATCGCGCAAGCGTCGCATCAGAATGAGGCGGCCTACATCCCGCCTCCGAAGTATTCGATGATTCACGATGCGGTGCTGCGGGCGTGTGACACGCTCGATGGTCTGAAAGACGGCGTTCTCGAAGATCCTACCCGCTGCAATTTCGATCCGAAGCAACTCGAGTGCCGAGGGCCTGACGCTCCGACATGTCTTACGTCGGCTCAAGTGGAGACAGCTCACGTCATCTATGAGCCGGTCCGAGATCGTCGAACTCGCGCACTTATTTTCCCCGGGTTCGAAAGGGGCAGCGAACTGGGTTGGTCACGGCTGGCAGGTCCGCAACCATTCGAGATCGGTCTTGACCTGTTCAAGTATGTCGTGTTCAAAAATCCCGATTGGAATTATCGTGCCTTCAACTTCGGTACGGATCTTGATCTGACCGCCAAAGCTGAACGCGGCATTCTCAACGCATCGGATCCCGACTTGCGGCCGTTCTTTCGGCGAGGCGGCAAGCTGATTCAGTACCACGGGTGGAGTGATCCCCAGATTGCGCCTGGCATCAGCGTCGAGTACTACAAATCCATCCTTTCGGCCTCGCAAAACGCTTCGGCCGTTTCGGAATCGTATCGGCTTTTCATGGTGCCTGGCATGGCCCACTGCGGAGGCGGCGATGGCGTTTCCACCTTTGACGCCCTGAACGCGCTGGAAGCTTGGGTCGAGCACGGCAAAGCTCCTGCCCAGATTCCGGCAACACGAGTTGAGAACGGACGGGTGGAACGGAGCAGACCTCTTTGCCCTATCCTCAGGTTGCGCGGTACAAGGGCGCCGGGGATCCGAACGACGCTGCTAATTTCGTTTGTCAGGCTCCTTAGAACATCACGGGTCTGCGATGTTAGCGCAGGTGCAGCCGTACCTGGTATCGAAGCGCACCAAAGGCAATGCTGAGCAGGATCAGGTAGGCGATGTTGAGTCCGAAACGCTTTATCAGCACTATCGAACCGATCACCCAGAGAAGAGAGATCACGTTCAGGTTTGGCAGTGCAAGGCCGGCAGGAAAGAGAACTCCCTTTCCAAGAAATAGCGTCAGCTCCAGCATGGCGCCGACGACCACAGCAGTAATCAAACCTAAGACACCTTTGACAATGGGTTTCCCGCTTGTTCGCTCCACCAGCGGAGCACCCGCGAAGACAAACAGGAAACAAGGCAGAAACGTATAGAAGCTCGTTGCTAAAAGGCCCAGCGTGCCCATCCACAACGAACCGTGGAAATGGTTATAAGCGGCCATGAACCCTACGAAGGCGACTACGATGATCAGCGGCCCGGGAGTGGTTTCGGCCAGGGCGAAGCCATCCATCATCTGGACCTCGGAAAGCCAGTGAAGCTTAGACACGGCGACCTGGGCCACATAGGGAATGACTGTGTAAGACCCTCCAACCGTCACGAACGCCGTTTTCGTGAACAGGAGGACCAGTGTCTTCCAGAAGGAGAAGTCACCACTGAACACGAAGAATGGCAGAGGCGCAAGCCACAACAGCAGGGCGATTCCCGTGAGTTTCACAAGCGGTCTCACAAGACGCGACTGCGCGTTCGGCAACTCCCCGTCCGTCAAGTCGTCGGCTGCTTCCGATTCGATACCTGGTTCGCTCGGGCTATGAAGCAGTGAGGGCCGCATCGCTCCAAGCGCAACGCCAAGTATCACGACAGCCAGCATGATCAACGGTAATGAAACATGTAAGAAAAACATGCCGGTAAATGCAGCGACGGCAATGGTCCAGGGCAAGGCACCATGGAGCGCCCTTTGCGCAACCCTGTAGAAAGCCAGGATGATCAGCGCTATCACGGCAGGCTTCAGGCCGTTGAACATTGCGGAAATCCACGGCAGATTGCCAAACTGTACGTAGATCAAGCTGAGAGCCAGGATGACGAACATCGAGGGCAGGACAAACAGCGTTCCCGCCACCAGCCCTCCTTTCTTTCCGTGTAGCTTCCAGCCGATGTAGATTGCCAGTTGTTGCGCCTCAGGGCCGGGCAGAATCATGCAATGGCTTAGAGCGTGTAGAAACGAGCTATTGCTGATCCACTTCTTCCTCTCAACGAGGGCATCATGCATGAGGGCAATATGAGCGGCCGTCCCTCCAAAACTGATCCATCCGAGCGTGCACCAGTACAGGAGCGCTTCGCGAAAAGGCGGCTTTTCTGTCCTCTCCAGAACGCTCATCGGCGAGACGTCTGCCCTTGCAATCGCTCCAAGAGCGTAAAGATCTGTTCCACAGCTACATCATTCCAGAGGACTCTTCGGCCCAGAATCGGACGCGTGACTTTCTCTCCCGCGTTTTCGAATAACCGTGTGGCGGCTACGATTGGAGACGAATGAATAATGCCAGCAAATGATGGTCAAGGATTTAAGCAGCTGTCGAGTGCGCGATGGGCTCCTCTGGTTTTGCGATTGATTGTTGGTTACGGCTTCGTGCAGCATGGTGTGGCAAAGATTTTGAGGGGACCCGACGCATTCGCAGCCATTCTCAAAACGATCGGCGTACCGGGACCTCACTTCATGGCATGGCTCACGATCGCGACAGAGATATTCGGTGGTGTCGCCGTCATTGTCGGAGCCTTCGTCACCGTGGTGAGCTTGCCATTGGCAGCGGTTCTCGCGTTGCAATCTTAACCGTCCACTTGCCGTACGGCTTTAGTTCGGTCAAACTCGTGGCGGTAACGGCCACCGGGGCACGATTCGGGCCAGTAGGATATGAAACGAACCTACTGTATCTTGCCTGTCTTGGCTCTCTGATTCTGGCCGGCCCTGGCCCCTTCGCGATAGACGCACTCTTGAAGGAGGGGACCTCACGTTACCGATCTACGTCGAAGCTCCCCAAAGATCTCCAACCGTAAAGCCATTCGGAAACGGATCTTCGGGGTCGACCACGTATTGTGCGAACCCGGTGATCCATGCCTGCCCGGACAGCGTGGGTACGACTGCTCGGTAGTTTCCTACTCGGGTCTCTTCGACGAGCCTCCCCGTGAACGTTGTTCCGAGGATACCTTCGTGAACGAAGTCCTGGCCCAAACGCAGTTTGCCTTTGGCGTATAGTGTTGCCATCTTGGCGCAGGTACCTGTTCCACAAGGTGACCGGTCCAGCACGCCCGTCCAGGAATGCGGACGCGACCAGTCGAGCGTTCCGGTAGAAACGATCACCGTATTGCGGCGGCTGGACGAAGCATGGAGCGGCGGACCCGAAAGCTGCGCGATGGTGATGCCCTGAATCTCAGGATTCTCGGGATGCGAGACCGGTAGTTGTTCGCGCGCCGCTGCTTTGACCATTTCACCGATCCGCACTAATTCGCGCGCCTCGTCCGGAATCAATTGAACTCCGAACTGCTCTACATCCGCGATGACGTAAAACATCCCGCCATACGCCACATCCACTGTGATCGTTCCGAGTCCGCGTACCTCCACCGGGGCATCGAGATGGGTCGCAAATGCCGGAACGTTACGAAAGGTCACCTTTTTTACTTTGCCGTTCTGCACTTCCGCATCGACAGCAATCAGCCCGGCCGGCGTCTCCAGTTTCAGTTGCGTGACCGGCTCTCGAACCTGCACCATGCCGGTTTCGATGAGTACCGTAACCACACAGATGGCGTTTGTGCCCGACATCGGCGGATACTCCACCTGCTCCATAATCACGAACCCGGCGTCTGCTTCGGGATGAGTCGGAGGCAAAATCAGGTTGCAGTTCGCGGCCGGATATCCGCGCGGCTCGCGGAGCATGCGAAGTCGGAGATCATCCGCCTCGCTCGCCAGGTACTTCATCTTTTCGAACATCGATCTGCCGGGAACGTCTAAAACGCCGCCCGTGATGACACGTCCTGGTTCGCCGCACGCATGCGCGTCGACGGCCGTGATCATGCTGTTGAACCGCATCTAAGAGTCGGTGGGCCTGATTATAACGCCCTGACGAACTTCACCCACCCGCATTTCATAAGATAGTTTGACGATTGTTTATCGCAGAAGAGAGGCTTGGTGTCGCACTCATTAGCCGTATCTGAACCGCCAGTTGAGCCGAGCGTAGGGACGAACTCGCGGCGAAATTTCGT
The DNA here is from genome assembly GCA_045807925.1 of Bryobacteraceae bacterium. Lineage (GTDB taxonomy): Bacteria > Acidobacteriota > Terriglobia > Bryobacterales > Bryobacteraceae > Bog-105. The sequence continues at coordinate 33,278 of JBJMGK010000054.1, forward strand.
CTGCAACTCGGCTGCCGGGCTGTTTCTCATCCTTAAGCCGCGAACGGTTTGGAGTTACCAGGCCAACTCCGCAGTCCGCCTCGCGCTGCTCGGTTGCGGCAACAGAGGTACTACGGTCGCTACGTCGTTTGCAAAGAACACGAGTGCCCGGATTGTGGCATTGGCTGACATCTTCCAGGATCAGCTCGACAAGGCAAAGAGCAACTTCGACGGAATTGCCGCTTCCTTGGGTTATGCCGGTCCGGAAAGAAATCTGACGTTCCGGGGCGCGCATGCTTATCAGGAACTCGCCAACGCGAAGGGCGTCGATGCCATTCAGATCTCTACTCCGCCCTTCTTCCATGTCGAGCATCTGGCGGCGGCAGTTGCTGGCCGGAAGCATGCGTATTGCGAGAAGCCGGTCGGCGTCGATGTGCCGCAAACGAAGCGCGCGCTCGAGATCGCAAAGCAAGTCGGCGATACGGTGAGCGTCGATGTTGGGTTTCAGATCCGCAGCGCTCCTCCGTTCGCCGAACTTGTCCGGCGCATTCACGACCATGGCCTGGGCAAACTGGTCAGCATCGTCGCTCATTACAATTCGCCTGAGAACGGATATCCGGATCGTCCGCCGACGATGTCTAAAGACGAGTTGAAGCTCCGGAACTGGCAATGGGACATGAAATTGTCCGGCGACATCTTTGTTGAGCAGGACATCCATGTTGTGGATATTTGCAACTGGATCCTAAATGGCCATCCAAACTCGGTCTATGCGACGGGCGCTCGCAGTGTCGTTTCTCATCCCGGTGATAATTTTGACAACTACCAGGTGAACTATACGTATCCGAACGATGTCCACGTGAGCATCACGGCGAAGCAGTACGGGAAGACACGCGATTTCGACGTCTCGGAGAAAGTATTTGGCTCAACAGGTTACTCCGAGTCGCCGTATTCAGGGCCCCTGCGCATTGTTGGCGAGAACGCTTGGGAATGGAAGGACCCGGAGCCTCCGCCAATGGACGCCTCGTCAGACTTTGCTCAGAATGGTGCGTTTTCCGATAACCTTGCCCACGCCGATCGTGAGAAGGACCGGTCGTTCATCGAAAGCATCACATCGGGCAAATTTCACAACCAGATTGAATTGGGTGTGGAGACCGCGCGGACGGCGATTATGGCGCGAATGTCTGCCCATAGGGGCCATGTCATTACCTGGAGCGACCTGCTTTCGGATAAAGAGACATTCAAGCTCGATTTCGACATCAATCAATTTTCTTAAGGACCCGCCGTGACCAAGCTCGAGGGAAGACGCCATTTCTTAGGGACGCTCGGTGCATTCGGATGCATGGCGTTCGACATGCGAGGAGAGCAGGCAAATCGTTCCCGGCCTCGGCTGGGCGTTGTGACGAGTGTCGCGAAAGGTAGCACGCCTGCGCAAGCACTGGGCCATGTTCGTCAGCTTGGCTTCACGACGTGTCAGCTGGGCGTGGGCATGGCCCCTCCGGAACTTGCCGGTCCTATTCGTGACGCCGCTCGCTCGAACGGAATTGAGATTACTGCCTTGATGACCTTGGGCGAAGGCAAGATGGTTTGGAATCTGCGGGACGGGCCAAAGACGATCGGCATCATCCCGCGCGAGACCAGGCAGGCTCGCGTTGCTGCGCTCAAACGTGCGTCTGATCTTGCAAAGGCCTGTGGTGTCGCAGCCGTCCATACGCATTGCGGTTTTATCCCGGAAAACCCGAACGAGCCGCTTTACTCGGAAACCGTGACGGTGATCCGTGACGTCGTCCAGTATTGCCGGAACAATGGCCAGACGTTTCTTTGCGAGACCGGCCAGGAGACACCGATCACGCTGCTTCGCGCCATCCAGGATGTCGGACTCGACAATATCGCCGTAAACCTCGACGTGGCCAATCTGATTCTGTATGGAAACGGCGAACCTGTGGGCGCTCTCGATGTACTCAGAAAGCACGTGCGAGGTCTGCACGCGAAGGATGGTTTGTACCCGACCGATCCTTACGGCTTAGGAGAGGAGGTGCCGATCGGAAAGGGCAGAGTCCGGTTCCCGGAGGTGATGGCAAAGCTTCGGGGCTTGAGCTACACCGGACCTATTACGATCGAACGGGAAATCTCTGGGCCAAGGCAGGAGACGGATATCCGGGCATCGCGGTCCTATCTGCAAGGCCTGATCGACAGTGCCTATGGACAGTCGTCCGGCGACTGAAATACTGCGCCCGCCTACTCTTCATCCTCCGCATGCATGTGCGCTTTGGCGGCACTGATGATCTTTTCGGCTTGCGGGGCGGGCACGTAGTCGTAGTGATCGAACTCCATGTGGAACGACGCGCGCCCTTGCGTCTTTGAGATCAGGTCGTCCTGATAACTCAGCATTTCGGACATCGGAACCTGTGCGCGTATGCTCTGGTGGTTGTTTTTCAAATCCATCCCGCTGATACGGCCGCGGCGCCCGTTGAAGTCGCTCATCAGATCGCCGGCGAACTCGGCGGGGGTTTCCACTTCTACCTTCATGATCGGTTCGAGAATGGCAGGCCTGCATTGCTGCATAGCAGCTCGAAACGCCTTGCGACCTGCCAGTTTGAACGCCATCTCTGACGAGTCCACGTCGTGATACGACCCGTCGTACAAAGTCACCTTGAAGTCCGTCACGGGGTAACCGGCCAGGAAGCCTTGCTGTGCAGCTTCGACGATTCCTTTTTCCACGGCCGGAATGTACTGCTTCGGGATCGCTCCACCGAATACCTCATTTGCGAACTGGAACTTCTCGCCGCGCGGAAGCGGCTCGATCTTAATCCAGCAGTCCCCGAACTGGCCGTGTCCCCCGGTTTGTTTCTTGTGCCTTCCTTGCGCGCTCGCTACGGCCCGAACGGTTTCCCGATAGGGAATTTTCGGCGCTTTCAGTTCCACGTCGACGCCGTAGCGCCGCTGAAGATGGCGGACCACCACTTCCAGATGTTGCTGTCCGTTGCCCGCCAGGAGGAATTCTTTCGTCTGCGGATCCCGGTAGAAACGCAGGCATTGGTCCTCTTCGAGGATTTTCGCGAGCGCTGCGCTCAAGCGATCTTCGTCGCTCCGTGTTTTGGCCGTGATCGCGTAAGCAATTGCGGGCTCGGGCGGTTCAACAGGCTGGAACACAACACAATTGGTTTTTTCGCAAAGCGTGTCCCCGGTGAGTGTGTCTTTGAGCTTTGCGACCACGCCGATATCGCCCGCGCGCATTTCCGGTACCGGGTTCATCCCCTTGCCGAATGGCGCGGCTATGTGGGCCAGCCGTTCGGCCGCGTTCGTGCGCATGTTTGTAAGCCGACTATCGTCCTTCACGGCGCCGGCCATGACCTTGAAGTAGCTCACGCGGCCGGCAAACGGATCGGCAGCCGTCTTGAAGACAAAGATGGACGGAGGGCTGCTCGGTTCGATCCCCTTCATCGCCTCCTGGTTATTCTGCATGACCCGGCGCGGTGGCGCGTCCAGCGGGGATGGCAAGATATCGGCAATAAACCGCAGCAGCAGATCAGACCCGACATTCTGAAGCGCAGCCGCACACAGCACCGGGAAAACTCGCCGGTCCCGAATCTCCTCTTGCAGTCCGCTTACGATGTGCTCCACGGGAAGCGTGCCCGTCGCAAAAAACTCGTCCATCAGGGCGTCTTCGCCCTCGGCGATCATTTCAACCAGTGCTTCGTGCCCCGTGCTGGCCGCCTCCGACAAAGCACTCGGTATGTCGCCCTCTGTTCCTCGCCCGTTTTTGACTCCCTCGTAGGAGAAGCACCGCATGCTGATGAGGTCGATGATCCCACTCAGGGCTTTGCCATTTTGCACAGGTTGGTGGATGGGAATAACGGCTCGCCCGCACGCCTTTGTGAGCGATTCCATGGCTTGCTCAAACGAAGCGCGCTCGCGATCGAGTTTATTGATGACAAATGCGCAGGGCAGTTTCAGCTGCTCCGCGTATTCAAAGACCTTCTCCGCCGAGGCTTCAAATCCCGCTACGCCGTCTACCACCAGAACGACGGCATCGGCCGCCGTCATCACCGACCGCGTGTCGTGAAGAAAAAGGCTGAAGCCCGGCGTATCCAGAAGATTGAATTTCGTCTTCTCCCACGGAAAAGAAGCAACGGCCGATGTAATGCTGAGCTGCCGCGAGACCTCCTCTTCGTCGAAATCGGTGATCGTGTTGCCTTCCGTCACGGAAAGCTGTCGGTCGGTAGCTCCCGCCGTGAAGAGAAGGGCAGAGCACAACGACGTTTTGCCAGAGTGCCCATGCCCGACCAGGGCAACATTGCGGATATCCGCACTATCGAAGAGTTTCAAACGGAGCCTCCCAGACAGTTGTTCAATTCAAACTGCTGCTGAGAATATCAAATCCAAAAGAAAGTTCTACAGTGTCGCGGCCTGGGATCTCTGCCGATTGCCGCTCTTAAGATAAAATCGTCCCGGCTGCTCTGCGGCCAACCTTTTTCATGCGCAAACGAGCTATCTTTTTCTCGGCCGCCGTGCTGCTTTCCGCAGCAAGCCGCAACCCGGACATCCCCTTCTTAGATCACATGATTGATCCCGGTGCGAGCGAGACCGTCGCCGTGGCCGATCTCAACAAGGACGGGCGTCTCGACATCATTTCGAGCGACAACTGGTATGAAGCGCCGGGGTGGAAGAAGCACCACCTCCGCGACATCAACTTCAGCTCAAATTATGTCGACAACTTCAGTGACTTACCCGTCGACGTGGATGGGGACGGGTTCGTCGATATCGTGCAATTTGGTTACTTCTCCCGGAACATCGTCTGGTTGAGGAATCCCGGTAAAAGCGGCGGTGAATGGAAGACCACCGAAATCGACGCGAGCGGTCCAACTGAATTTGCCTTCCTTGTCGATCTCAACAACGACGGCAAAGCTCTCGAGCTTCTTCCCGAATTCGACCGCCCTGAGGTTCCGCTGGCCTGGTTTGAATTGTCCGGAGGCAAGTGGATCAAGCACGTGGTTAGCTCCAAAAGCTATGGTCACGGTATCGGTGTTGGCGATCTGAACGGGGACGGCAGGAACGATATCCTCACGCCCCAGGGCTGGCTCGAAGCTCCGGCCGACCCTCGCGTGCCGGGTGAATGGACGTTCCACGCCACAGACTGGGACCAGCATGCGATCGCGGCAAGCGGATCAGCACCCGGAACGCCGGTTCCCCCTATTTCGCGCCGCGCTCATTTCGGCCGCATGTATGTCGTCGATATCAACGGCGACGGCCGTCCCGACATCCTCACCAGCATGGCGCACGATTACGGTATCTGCTGGTTCGAGAACGCCGGCGGTGGTAAGTGGACCCAGCACGTCATCGATAATTCCTGGTCCCAGGCGCATGCCTCGCTACTCGTGGATATGAACGGCGACGGCGATCTGGATTTCGTCACGGGAAAGCGCTACATGGCGCACAACGGTAACGACCCCGGCGAACGCGAGCCGCTAGGCGTTTACTGGTACGAATACCGGAAGGCGCAGAACGGATCAGTCGAGTGGATCCGACACATCGTTTCGTATGGGGGACGCATGGGCGGAGGAATGCAGATCTCGGTGGTTGATCTGGACGGAGACGGGGACCTGGACGTAGTAAGCGGGGGCAAGTCAGGCGTTTTCTTTTCGGAAAACCTGACCGCCCCCGCTCGTAGGAAGTAGGGGACTGCGAACTGAGCCTAGAAGTAAAGCTTCAGGCCCAGAACAAGTCGCCGAGCCTGGGCGGCACTCGTAAAGTACCCGTAATTGGCGTTAGTCTGTCGTCCACTTTGGTCGAACCTGGCCGCCACGTCGACAGCGTTGTACTGCGTGTGATTGAACGTGTTGTACGTCTCGAGCCGGAACTGGAGACGTCGGGTTTCATTCGATCCAAGTCTAAAGTTTTTGAACAGGGAAATGTCGAAGTTCTGCAGCCCCGGGCCATAGATCGGAGCCTTCGATGCGTTCCCAATCCCGTTCACCGACAGACCGGGCACTGGAGGCGCGACGGCATTCACATTGAACCACTGTCCGTTCGGCCCGGGCTGCGCCGGATTTCCGAGCAAAACCACGCGGCTATCGTATCCAGTAATGGGCATGCTGACGTTATTCGCAGCGACTGTGGTGTTGCTGGCCAGGGTATTAGCTCCGGTTAGATCAGCTGTGTAAGTCAATGCATACGGGAGTCCCTGCGGTGCGCCGGTTTGAAAGTTGCTCACACCGGATAGTTCCCACCCATCAAGGCCGATTCTTGTGAACGCGTTATCCCAATGTTTACTCACATTCGGGAGATTATAGGCGTAGTCGACCGTGAATACATGCGCACGGTCGAATGTGAGCGGGCCGTAGTCGCGGCTTCGATAATTCAGGACAGGATTAACCGTATAGGTCGTCGTGTTCGGAGCCTGGTCGATTAGCCCCAGAGCCTTCGACCATGAATAGCTTGCGTGGAAAGTCAGCGTGCTTGAGAATCGTTTGGTCAACTGCACCTGAAGCGCGTTGTAGTTGCCGAATCCGGCGAATTCTAAATAGTTGATATCCGTGTACCCTCGAATGGGCCGTAGAAGATTCGAATTCAGGGGGCTGTTCGGAGTTGTCGGATCCTTGCTGGACGGCAGGAAGTTTGTGCCGTACGGGATAGCGTTGATGTTCCTGCTCTGCAGCAAGTGTTTCTGTTGGTTCCCGGCGTACGCAACGTCAAGAATCATACCGCCTCCAATATTTTGCTGGATGCCAAAACTGTAGTTGTAAACGGCTGGTGGTTGGAAGTCACGCTGCACTGCGAAGACGCTAGTCGGGCTAAGGCTGAGCGGTGTCGCAAGCAGATTGTTAATGCTTGTGTAGTTGGCGGATGCGGTGACTATGATGGGCGGCGATTGGACAAGCTGCAGGATCTGATCGTCGTTGAATCGGTCATAAAAGATGCCGAAGCCAGTACGAAGGGCAGTTTTCCCGTTCCCGAACACGTCCCATGCGAGACCAATGCGCGGTGCCGTTTGAATTCCCGGGTTGTTCATGACCTTTTCGTTGTATTTCACCATGCCTTGGAACGGTGTGCCGGCGGCGCTGGAGAAAGTGCCGATCTTAACGGCGGGAAGAATTTGTCCGTTGACGGGATCTCGCCCGACACGCGTACCGTTCACCAGCGCTGGTTGAATCAGAGGTGGCTGGAGTGCTGCGTTGTAGACGGTCGGATCGAAGGCGGCCAACGTATCCCCCTGGCTAAAGCTAGGTTGAATGGAATAGAATCGAACGCCTAAATCGAGAGTAAGTGTTTTTGTTACTTTCCAGGTGTCCTGCGCATACCACTCGATGTTGTTGTAGCGTCCGTGCGCAGCGGGATGACCATTCGATTCCGTGTAGGTATCCACTACGCCAAACAAGGCGTTCGAGTAAGCATAGCCGGTGTCTAGCGGGTTGGTCGCATCACGGTCAAAGGCAAGTGTACCGTTGAAGAACGTTTGGCGTGCTGCATTTCGTGTCCCATGCTCCCAGAATCCGCCAAATTTGAAACTATGCTGTCCTCGGAGCCAGGAGAAGTTATCCGAAAGGTTCCAGATATTGTTTGTGCCAAAGAAAGGATATCGTTGTTCAATGGATAGATTCCCGACGTTGGGTATGCCGCTGTTGTTGAAGCTCGCGTTTGGAATCAGATTGCTGGGATTAGCCTGTGGATAAAACTGGGGAATGGTTAGCCCGACTTTTGTTCGATTGTTCTGGTCCAGAGCAGCCTGCGTTAATGGATCCACAGTCTGTTTTGCTCGGTTGACCCCAAAGGTTAGCTCATTTACTTTGGCCGAACTGAATGTATGTAACAGCGTAGCGACAGCCCCTGCGCTGTGGATTTGATAGCTGATCGGTAATTGCGGCCAGGTATCCGTTTGCCCTAAGCCCGCGAGGAGCCCCCAGCCGCCTTCGGATGCCTGATAATCCTGAATCAGCCTGACATAAAACGTGGTGTTTGGAGAGATGTTGTAATCGACTCGCAATACGGAATCGCGCCGAGGCTGATTATTGATGCTCACTCCGGTCCAGTTGTATTGGCCGCCTGGGCCGATGGTATTCGGCTGCGGGAAAAGACTGAGCAGCTTCTGTCCGTTAGGATCGATTCGACTTGCCGGGATGATATTCCCGGGCACAGCCGCGCGGGTCGTAGGATCGAGAATCGTCACCCCGGATTGCGAGAAGTTTCCGGCTCGCTCGAGCGCGGTTGGAAACGTCTTTGTGCTCGCAGTGGAGGGAATCGTGAGTGGCAGAAAGTCCTGAGACCAGAAAAAGAACAGCTTGTCCCGGTTGCGGTTGAACTTAGTGAAGGGCAGGAGCACTGGCCCGCCAACGAAATAACCGGGATTGTTGAAGCGGTATCTAGGTCGCGGCTGGCCATTCCTGTTATTGAGCCATTCATTGGCGTTCATCGCCTCGTTGCGAAGGAAGTAGTAAGCTCCTCCGTGTAGGTCCCTTGTACCGCTCTTGATCACTGTGTTGATGGTTCCGCCGGAACTGCGGCCATACTCTGCCTGGTAGTTGCTAAGCAAAACCTTTACTTCGCCGATCGCGTCGATACTAGGCGCCAGATATGGTCCTGTCATCGAGCCTGTATCCAGGCTCGTGATGCCATCAAGGTTCAGGTCGATAGATCCCGCACGAGTGCCATTGATATTGATGCCGACCAGATCGTTCCACCCGGGGGATTCACGGGGGGCCGTGTCAATCACGCCAGGAAGCAGTCGAGTTGTACCCAAATACGAGCGGCCCTTCAGCGGGATCTCCTGCATTTCGCGGCTGGTGATCAGGCCGGCTCTCTCCGAGCTTTCGGTTTGCACGGCGGCCGTTTGACCGGTGACTGAGATCGTTTCGCTGACCGCCCCAAGCTGAAGAGCGATAGCGGGCAGGGTGACGCGCTCAGTAGCCGTCACACTGATCCCCGATTGTTCAAACTTTTTGAACCCGGGATTCTGAATACTAACGGAATAGGTACCGGGCAGCAATTCGTTAAAGACGAATCGCCCGTCATTGTCAGTATTCGTTGATCGAGTCTGGCTCGTTTGCGTATTGGTTAACTGTACGGCCGAGTTTGCTACCGCGCCTCCACTCGGATCGGTCACGGAGCCCGAAAGCCGTCCGGTCAGTCCTTGGCCGAACAAGCTTGCGCAAAATGCTAAGAAGCACGCACTTCGTGCTAACGCTTTTTGAAGCGTTTCAAAAGTCATAAGCGACCCCCTTTAGAACTGAGACAGTTCTTCTGGGGATGAACTATATCAAAATCCTTTTTGGGAATTTCTCTGTTTCGGTTTTAGTGCTCGGGAACGCAGCTTGGATACTCTGCCATAGCTGAGTTGCCCTTATAGCCCAGCTCCTGCCGCAGGCCTTGGGGCGATGTATAAAAACCGTCGGCGGTCAAGTTCTTCACAAGTGCAAAGAACTGAACGTTGCGGCCGCGCGCCAGTCCGGTCGTCGAATCCGCCAGTTCGCACAATGGCTCGAGCATGGAAAGCTGCTGCTTTTCCGTAAGCTCGACAAACTTCTTCGCGCCGATTCGCGCCGCCTCGCCATCCAGCCAGCGGAGCCCATCTGCCATGACAAGCTGCTGGTCTGTGTTGCGGGCAATCACGAGGTCCACATACGCCGGAACACCGGCCGCAAGCGCACCGGGCGTGTCTGTCGCGGGAATAATCAGGTCGACAACACGCGAGATGGTCGCAAAATCGGCCTTGTTGAAGAACTGCGGTTGGGAGTCCGGCTGTTGCGGAGAACTCTCGTGATGATGTTGCTCCGCCGTCTGACCAAATAGTTCGTCGCTCGCGAACGGATACGCACAGGTGGCGCCCACGGCCCCGAAGATCTTTAAAAGCGATCGTCGATCGCTCGAATAGCTCGCCATTAGACTTCCCCTTTCTTTAAGCGATCCGCGATGTGGTCGGCGGTACGAGTTGCCAGAGCCATGATCGTTAGCGTCGGATTCTTTTCCGAAGAGCTCGGAAAGACACTCGCATCGACAACATACAAATTCGATACGTCGTGCGATCGGCAGTATTCGTTGACAACCGACGTTCGGGGGTCCGTGCCGATCCGGCAGCCTCCTACCTCATGATTCGAGACCGGCGCGGCGCTGACTGAATGGATCTCGGCTTTGCTCGAAACGAGAATCTCGCGGCACCACTTCTTCATGTCGTTGTGGAGCTTCCAATCGTTGTCGGAGAGTTTCCAGTTCCGCTTGACGCGGGGTAATCCATATTCGTCAACCTGTGTGGGGTCGAGCTCGATATAGCTTTCTTTGTTCGGCAGCATTTCGTGGTACCCGGTGAACACGAAATATGCCGGGTAGCGTTCCTTGACCGATTGCTTGTATGCCTGTCCCATGCCCTTCATGCTGCGTGCCCATCCCGCCGCGCGGTGGTTCTGATAATTAAACTGAACGCCGAAACTCCGAGGGTAGTCCCGCTTCTTCTCATGCATGAACGACGGCACGTAGGCGTGGTCAAGAAAGCCTTCGTCGTTCACAGTTGGCTTGCCGATGAAGTCGGTGAGGAATGCTTCGAAACCTGCCGTGATATGCGGAATGAAGTTCTTTCCCAACTCACCGCTCGAGTTGCCCAGGCCCGTCGCGAAGCGGCTGGATTTCGACATCAGCAATAACCCAACGCTTTGAGCGCAGGCGCAGGCGACGACGACCACCTTGCCGCGTGCCACCCCTTCGGCCCGGGCCTCGCGATCGAAGTACCGGATTTCTTTGACTTTGGCCTCATCAGAAACGGGAAGATCGTAAACGATGCTGTTGTGCTGCATCGTCAATTTACCGCTAGCGGCCGCCGGGAGCATGTGCACGTCATACGAGTTGTACTTCGCCACCACATCGCAACCCGACATGCAGTTGCCGCAGAAATGGCACGCGGGGCGTGTCTTTGTCGGTCTGCTTAGAGTCGCCTTCCGAACGTGGATCACTTTGACGCCCAGTTTCTCTGCGCCCTTCTTTACTGCCAGGTCGGTGCATTTCATCGGAACGGGCGGTAGGAAAATCCCATCCGGCAGGTCTTTCAGACCGTCATAGTTGCCGCAAACGCCGACTTGTTTTTCGATACGGTCGTAGTAGGGCTTCATCTCGGCGTAACCGAACGGCCAGTCTTCCCCGGCGCCGTCGTGCCCCTTGCCTTTAAAATCCCGCTCGCTGAAGCGGAGGGAAACGGCGTTCCAGAGCTGTGTCTTTCCGCCCAGCCCGCGGCTGCGCTCGCCGTCCATTCCGGGCTTGCCGGGCTTCATGGTCGGTATATGGCGGAATGGAAACTCCCAAGGGAGCCCGTGTGTGTTGAAGTCGGTGCGGGTATTGATCTTCGGACCGCCCTCGAGCACAAGGACATCTGCTCCGAGATCGGCCAGGCGCGCTGACAGCGTACCGCCGCCCGCACCCGAGCCGATGACGACAACGTCGTATACGTGATTGGTTGGCATTCTGACGATAGAACTTTGACTATAGATCCTTTCGCCAAGGTTGGGATCAGCGGCCTGAGTTTTTAACTGACGCTGCCCTTCAACATAGTGAAGGAGTGTGCCGGGAACGTATATTTCAGCGTCGTCCCGCTTGCGTTGGCTGATTTCGTCACCGTCTTTACCGGCGTGGCGTCGAAATTGTTCTCCGCCTTGATGTCCGGACCATTCACCTCGGAAACCTGCCAGTTTCCGCCGAAATGTTTGTCCTCTAGCTCGATGACGGCGTCGATCGGCTGGTCACGGTGGCGGTTCGTCACGTTCACAACCAGGGTTCCGTCCGTGTAGGTCGCGGATGTGTCCAGGTAGGGGACGGCGGCGTGTGCTTTTGTCGAGTAAGTCGGACTCTCAACAAACAAGTTCAACGCCGAACCGTGGCAATGGGTGGCGAACAGTTGCAACGGATAGTAAATCGTTTGAAGGAAAAGCCCGTTCTCGTTCGTGAAGATAGGCGCAATGACGTTTACGAGTTGAGCCAGGTTCGCGATCTTAATGATATGCGCGTGATTGATGAACGTGTTCAGAAAACTCGAGACAACCAACGCATCCTCCAGATTGTAGTGTTCTTCCAGAATGCGGCGTCCGCGTTCCTTGTCTCCTCGCGCGCGATACCAGACGTTCCATTCGTCCCACGCAATATGGATCTTCTTGCCCGCAGGCATGTCCGCGAGCGCAGCCTTGATCACGCCTTCGCTGATCTCGATCCGCTCACCCAGATCAACCGGAGTGGCCTGGAACTTGTAATAGTCGTTCTCCGGATTGCCCACATACATGTGCAGAGAGAGATAGGCGATATGGTTCTTCAGGTATTCCAGAACCGTGCGGTTCCATCCGATCCAATCCGCGTTGAAGTTCGATGAGCCGGCCGCAATCATCTGGATATTCGGGTCGGTCCAGTGCATCAGCTTGGCAGCCTCCAGAGCAAACTTGCCGTAGTCTTCTGCCGTGCGGTGGCCCATCTGCCAGGGACCATCCATCTCATTCCCCAGTCCCCAATACTTCACATTCCACGGCTTGTCCCGGCCGTTCTTTTTGCGAAGCCGGGTCATTGCGGTATCACCGCCGTAGTTCACATACTCCACCCACTGCTGGGCTTCGTCCCAGGTCCCGGTGCCGAGATTCGTGCAGATGTACGGCTCCGTTCCCAACCGATCCACGTAATCCAGGAACTCGTGCGTGCCGAAGCGATTATCCTCGATCGTGCCCCAAGCCATTTCGAGGCGTCGCGGGCGCTCGTCACGCGGCCCGATCCCGTCCTTCCAGTTGTAGTTGGACGAGAAATTCCCGCCTGGCCAGCGCAAGAGCGGGACCTTCAGGTCTTTGCTCGCCTTCAGAACGTCCTTCCGGAAGCCCTCTGCGTCCGACATCTTCGAGCCTTCCTCGAAGATGCCGCCCTGGATGCACCGGCCCAGATGCTCAATGAAATTGCCGTAGACTTTGGGGTCGATCTCCCCGACAACCCGTTCCGTATCGACCTTAATCCTTGCCGCTTGTGAACTGGTTCTCTGGCCCTTCAATAACGCCGGCGATGCGACGAGCAGGCCCGAGAATTGACGTCGTGTGAGTGGTGAAATCTTCATGCGATGTTGTGTGCCTTACCGGACTGGAGCCGGATCGATTGCTGACAATTCTATGCCATGCCTGCTTCGCTCCATCCAGTGGCTCGAATACCCGTAAATACCCGTATGGCTTCGCAGGGAAACAGGAAAGGCGAAATCGCCATCCACAATCGGAGGAGACAAAGGAATGTCCGCATTACTACAGGAAGTGCTCGTTGACCAACTACGAGACTTGTTGCACGCCGAAGGTCAGTTGGTCAAGGCTCTGCCGAAGATGGCACGCGCGGCCCACAGCCCGCAATTGAAGACCGGTTTCCAGAATCACACGGCTGAAACGCAAAATCAGGTGGAGCGCCTGAAGCAGGTTTTCGAGCTGCTCGGCGAAAAAGCAAAAGCAAAGCCATGCAAAGCCATGCAGGGCCTGATCGAAGAAGGCCAGGAAACGATTGCTGAGGGAAAGGAGATGGAAGACGTCGCCGCCGACCTGGCTCTTGCGGTTTCGGCTCAGAAGATCGAGCACTACGAGATCGCCGGATACGGCAGCGTCCGCACACTCGCCGAGGCTCTCGGGAATCAGAAAGTCGCCAAGCTGCTTGCTCAGACGCTTGCGGAGGAAGAGAAGACCGACAAGCTTCTCACGCAAGCAAGCGCACCTCTGATCGAGGAAGCTAATCAGGAGATGGAGGAAGAAGAGGAGTAGTAGTGTCTCTTCGGTAACTCACGCTCAAATACGAGGGGCGTCCAGTCGCAGCAGGATGCCCCTCGACTTAATCGGACGCAGCCTCAGGCAAGCTAACTAAGTCCCAACCCTTCACACCTCCAACCAAGCTTCACTCTCGTCGCCTGCGATTCCGTAACGCCCGCGAATAACTGGAGTAACCGCCCGGGGTCGCAAAGCTCTACTTTCGCTGGCTCTGCAGCGCCAGGACCGCATAGCCCGTGGCTGCATCCGTCATAAGGAATGCAGGTGGTTCCGTGATCTCGTTGCGATTTTTGCCATCCCATCCGCCAGTAAGCGCGCTCGTCCAAGTAAGCTGCGGCTCGCCGTGCACTCCACGGCTGTGCGGTTTCAATATCGAGTGTGAAGTTGTCGGCCCCTGCGACGCAACCTGCCCAGAGAAGGGTGAAACAGAAAAGTAATCCGACTCTCTTGCAAACACATTCTCCTGGGTCTTAGAGACGTGCGGGACGATCGACGCCCTTCCGGATTGTCATCGCTATCGCGGGCTTTTGAGCACCGTCAACGCGCCGTCCCAAAGCTGTTGGACGACCGTGCCGGCCGGTTCAGCGCGAGCGAATCGAGCCGCTTGGCCGGCCCACATCTGCATCCGTTCCACATCGCCTTCCTGCTGTGCCTCTTGGCGCATCCGGGCTGTTAGGCCTCGCTGTACCGGGTACGGCGCGGGTGGCGGACCATCGGCCGACGCGCGACCGTACGCATTGGAAATACTCCGGCCCGGGCGTCCAGTGAACGCGCGCGTGATCATCGTTTCGTGAGCTTCCGCCTTTGCAATCTGATCCGCATAGGCCGGATGTAGCTTCGCCTCAGGAGTTCGGAGCAGTCCCGTCCCAATCTGCACCGCGCTTGCTCCTAACGTGAGCGCAGCCGCGACGGCTCGGCTCTCTGCCAATCCGCCAGTAGCAATGACCGGGATCGTCACGCTATCGACAACCTGCGGCAGAAGAGCCATGAGGCCGACAGCCTCCCGTTCAGCGACTTTGGCATCGAAAGCTCCGCGATGTCCGCCCGCCTCAGCGCCTTGGGCAACGATAACGTCTGCGCCTGCTTCTTCGGCCGCCCGTGCTTCGGCTGCGGTTGTGACAGTAGCAAACCATAGAATTTCGTTCGCCTTCAGTTCGGAGACAAACCCGGTCGCATACAGCCCCATAATGGATGAGACTGCTTTGGGCTTCGCCGCCAACAGAGCTTGGCACTGATCGTCGAAAACGGGGAGTTTCGGATCCCCGGCTTCGGGCGGCACTGGAGGGCCCCACGCACGGAGGAACTCACGCTGTCGGGCCTCCCCTTCGGCATCTCGATCTGGCGGCGGATCCGGAATCCATAGATTCATCTGAAACCCGCCGTTGCTCTTGGCACGAACCTCATTTGCCCACCCGGCGATTTCGTCCGGCGTCATCAATAAAGCGCCACAAGCACCAAGTCCGCCGGCGTCAGCCACCGCAATGGACAGGGACGGCGGACACGCGCCGGCCATAGGCGCGAGCAAAATGGGCAACCGCATGCCGAGCCGCTGAGTGAAGCTCTCTACGCGATCTAACGGGGATGAGTAAGTTTGTTTTGGCATGTGTCCCAATGAAGCGCGGACCGCAGGGCGACGGATCTTCGCCCTATGCCGCGCTGTTCGATGATTGCCGATAAATAAGGGTTGCCGATCCTCCCGTATCCAGATAGATACATTCCTCGTCCATTTGACTGGCCAGGCTGGAAAGATACTTCTTCAACTCGGGAAGCTTCTCGTCTTGTTTGAGAGCAACGCTGAATTGCCGGTGCTCGC
The DNA here is from genome assembly GCA_045807925.1 of Bryobacteraceae bacterium. Lineage (GTDB taxonomy): Bacteria > Acidobacteriota > Terriglobia > Bryobacterales > Bryobacteraceae > Bog-105. The sequence continues at coordinate 48,806 of JBJMGK010000054.1, forward strand.
CATAGGAATCGTTGCCCGCCTCATCTTTCCAATAGCCAAAGAGATTGCTCGAAGTGGCCGTATAGCCATCGAATTGCGTTACGAGGAATTGGTGCACGGATTGTTCTAGTGTCGACCCACCCTCGGCAATCCCCTTCAACTTCAGGGACGGCAGCAGGAACGACACTCGCGTACCAAGCGAGCGCTCAATTGGCTTCATAGGTCCGAGTTTACCGGGCGTCGAGTCCCGTCCAGCCGAGGCTATCGCGAAGGCAGCTTCTCCTTTGTTGACTGAAAGGGTGCGACCATGGAATAGACCGAGAAGGGAGAGCCATGCTGGACCCGTTGAAACGGCCCGTGGTTCCGGTACGTCCCGCACCAGGAGGCTTCGCTGTGCTTCGCCCACTTTGTCTGTTAAGCGCTATCGCTTGCACGATCCCGGTATTCGCTGCGGACGACCCGGCGGTTTTCAAGAGTGATGTTGCGATGACGCGTGTCGACACCCAGGTGGTTGACCGCACCGGCCGCCCTATCACCGGTTTAGACGTCAATGATTTCGTCTTACGAGTGGACGGAAAGATCCAACCCATTCGCAACTTCGCCAGTGAGAATATGCCCGTCGACATACTGCTCCTCCTCGATGTGAGCGGCAGCATGGAGCCTCACGTTCAACGCATTGCGGACGCCTCCGAACAGGCGCTGAGGGTGTTGGCCCCCGACGATCGTATGGCAATCATGGTCTTCGATACCCGCACCAAACTTCGGCTGCCCTTCAATCGGGATCACGGCGAAGTGGTCAACGCCTTGCACAATGTCTTGCGTTCCGAGCGATTCAATGGCGGAACGCGAATCACCCATGCTCTGCTGGACGCTGCAAGGTACATCGGCCGCGCCGGACGCCCGGAAGCGCGGCGCGCCATCGTGATCCTGACGGACGATGAAACGCAAGACGGTGAGTCCGTCTATCAGGTGCAATCGGCTCTCGATGAAGCAAATGCCGTATTAAGTTTTCTAAGCGCGCCGTACGACGACGGGTACGTACGCGGTACCGGGCGTCGGGTTCCGGGGTCTAGCGGACCATGGGGCGGCGGCGGTCAGGGTCCTTGGGGGGGCGGCGCCGGAGGCCCTTGGGGCGGTGGTGGAACCACTTGGCCCGGCGGGCGACGGGGTCCGATGGGTGGCTCACCCTACCCGGGTGGAACCATCGGAATCGATCCCTCGCATTCGGCCGGCACCGCAGAAATTACGAAAAACTCCGGAGGCGACGTGATGCCCATCAGTGATGCGTCGTCATTTCAAGATACGTTGGAGCGGCTTCGTCAGCGCTACGCACTCCACTTCTACTGGCCGGCAGGATCATCGGATCCGGAGCGACGAACGGTTGTCGTCAGCCTCGCTCATTCCACCGGTGCCCGCTACGTCGGATCCGAAGTCCGTTACCGGCGCGCCTATGTGGCCAATGGCCTGGAGCGCCGTACCGGCGGATTGATGGAGGTCTCACGGGAAGCAGATCCCACAGATGGAGAAGGAGCGCGGCCGACTCAGCCCGCCCTCTCGGCTGAACGACGCTCGGACGGCAACACAACGAGCGACACTGCACCACCCCCGAGCCCGGCCAGACATAGAGTTGCGGTCAACGAGAGATCAGGCCCTCTGGTGAACGCAGTGGACGATGATCAGTCCGGACGGACTCCCGGCAGTCCAAATGCAACGACCGCTCCGGCAACTCAGCCGAGCCCCACTCCTCCCAAAGGCGCAGGATGGCCTCGAGCGGATGAACCCAAACCCCGACCAAACGAGGGCGGGCGATAAATCCGGCTCCGTCAACTTCGCTTGAGATCGTGAGCCTGTTTCCGCAGCCTGCAAACAATCACCGCTGCGATCCCTATTCCAGCCATTGCCATTGAAAACGGCTCAGTGACTGGTGTTGCTCCTTCGACATACATGAACCCGGGCCGACTCCGGCAACCAAACTGGTGCCGCCGTTTGCCAACTTGAGATTCAGCAACTGCTGAGTCCCTACATTGAAGGCGTAGAAAATCCCGTTCACTTGCGTAACCGCCGTCATGAACTGCCTGGTAGGCGCGATAAGCGTTGCGACGGCCGTGTTCGGGTCGATGCGGTACAAGTTATTGGGAAGACCAGGGCTGGCATTCCCGGTTACGGGATCAAGTGTATTCGTATCGAATGCCGCGAGTACGCCTGCCGAACTTGGCCCGCCCCGGCGCCCAGATCGACGCTGCCAAATTGCTGGTCATTGTTGTCGAGGTTAAGAGTAATGACATAAACCGAATCGGACCTTGCCGGAACCGAAAGTAAGAGGAGCGTGAGGGAGGCCATCAACAGTTTCTGTTGAGTGAGCATGCGGGAAGCCCCTCCCCGGGGCATGGCCGAATAGTACTGGCGGGAAGAGGGTATTACAACCCCAGTAGCGTACCGGCGTACGGTAGTCCCCTGCAACTCCGCTCCGCTAGACTGAACTATGACCGTCGAACAGCACCAGAAAGTTCAGGCCGCTATTCAAGCCTTGATCGAAGTGGAAAGTAGTCTTCGGCAGGACAATACCATCGTCGGGGACTACGCTGAGAAGCTACACCAGATCCTAAGCGATGCCCGTCAGGCTCTCGTCGAACTCAACGCGCCAGCTTACGACAATTAGCGGCGGTCAGCCCGTACCCTCGCGGGCTTCTTTCCAAAGATCTATGCCGGCGTCCTCGGCGTGGCGATCGATGGCTTCTAACTCCTCTTTTGTAAATTGAAGGTTTTTCACTGCGTCGAGTGAGTCATGGAGCTGCTGCACGCTTCGAGCTCCGATCAGTGCGGAAGTAACACGAGGATCGCGCAGCACCCATGCGATTGCCATTTGCGCCAGGGTCTGTCCTCGCCGCAGCGCAATGTCGTTGAGCGCGCGTACACGCTTCAGGTTTTCCTCGCTCAGGAACTCTTTGGGGAATGAGTCTGAAATCTTGGCTCTTGAATGCTCCGGCACCCCATTCAGATATTTATCTGTGAGCAGGCCTTGTGCGAGAGGAGAAAAGGCAATGCAGCCTACGCCCAACTCTTCCAGGGTGTTGAGCAAACCGTTTTCGATCCAGCGGTTCAGCATGGAATACGAGGGCTGATGGATTAAGAGCGGCACGCCTTCACTGCGCAGAATGGCCGCCGCCTGCCGGGTCCGTTCCGGACTGTAGGATGAGATGCCCACATACAGGGCCTTTCCTTGCCGCACCGCCTGGACGAGCGCGCCCATCGTCTCTTCGAGCGGAACATCCACCGTTGGCCGGTGAGAGTAGAAGATGTCCACGTATTCCAGCCCCATCCGTCGTAAACTGTCGTTCAGCGACGCCACGAGGTACTTGCGCGATCCGCCCAGGCCATAGGGTCCCGGCCACATGTCCCATCCCGCCTTCGAAGAGATCAAAAGTTCGTTTCGATAGCTTGCGAAATCCTTGCGTAAGATCTCGCCGAAGTTCTCTTCGGCTGATCCATACGGTGGCCCATAGTTATTGGCCAGGTCAAAGTGAGTCACGCCACGATCGAAGGCATGCCGGATGATGGCCCGCCCCGTCTCGAACGCATCGACTCCGCCAAAGTTCTGCCATAAGCCGAGCGAGATGGGCGGCAAAACGATGCCCGATTTTCCACAACGCCGGAACGTGGCGTGCTCATACCGATGGGGATCCGCTACATAGTTCACTGATAAGGTTTCCTCTAGTCGACTGTCTTAAGGAGGGACTGCAATCACGTTCGACCCGTTGCAATCGAAAGTCGCTTCGGTGGACAGGCCCAACCAGACCTTGCGGCGCGATAGAGTGAGAGGGTCGACCGGTTCAGACCATGAGCAAGTCCGCAACACCAAACTTCATCCCGAGCACGGAACAGCTGAGCCATCTCCAACGCGATCTGCGGTTCCATCCCTCGACCACAGAGAATCCCGCGGCTCTCTCCCCTGAACAGATCTCTGCTTTCAACCGGAACGGGTACCTGGCCGGGATTCGCATCTTTGACGAACGAGAGATCGCTAACATCCGCCACTACTTCGACGAACTCCTCGCGAGGACGCTGGCAGCAGGCGGCGATAGCTACTCCATCAGCACCGCCCACCTCCGGTACGGACGCGTTTACGATATCCTGACGCATCCGCGCATTGTGATGCGGATCAAGGACCTGCTCGGTGACAACGTCATCGCCTGGGGCTCGCACTTTTTCTGCAAGATGCCTGGAGATGGTAAACGGGTCTCCTGGCATCAGGACTCCAGCTATTGGCCACTGACCCCGTCCATGGCCGTCACCGCATGGCTTGCTATCGACGATGCGACCGTCGAAAACGCGTGCATGCGCTATATCCCTGGAACACACCAGTTCGGCCATCTGACCTACACTCTCAGTGAAAACGACGAAGCGAATGTTCTGAACCAAACTGTCGAAGGCGCCGAGGCGTTTGGCGAACCGGTGAACGTCGAATTGAAGGCCGGAGAGATCTCGATCCACAGTGACTTGCTCTTACATGGTTCCGAGGCCAACGAATCGAACCGGCGACGCTGTGGTCTGACGTTGCGGTATTGCCCGTCGGTCGTCAGAGCGGGGCTGGGATGGAATGAAAAAGGTGTGATCGTGAGCGGAACCGATGAATCGGGTCACTGGGCGAATCCCCCTCGTCCGCAAACTGACTGATCTCAGACCCGGGCCAACCGTTGCGGGCCCACTCCCGGCACGCCGCCGAATCTCCGCTCTCTCTTGCTGAACTCCTCCAAGGCGGCATCGAAGTCGCGCTCGTCAAAATCCGGCCACATGCGGTCGGTAAAGAAAAGCTCGGCGTAAGCCGACTCCCACAGGAGGAAGTCCGAAAGGCGCTTCTCTCCACCGGTGCGGATCAACAGATCCACATCATTAGCGTCCTGTGTCATCGCTTCCGCGAAACGGGCGCCCAAGTCATCCGCCAATGGAACGCTACGACTCGGTACCGCGGCAAGTACGCTTGCGGCTGCGCGCGAAATCGCATGGCGGGATGAGTAGTCGATTGCAATGCGCAGACGAAGCCGTCCGCCCGACCGTGTCGACCATTCCGCCCGCTCAACGTCGCTCAGCACGTCTTGCGGCATTCGGTCGCGTCTTCCGATGACTTGTAATTGGATTTCATTCTGCCGTAGCCGCTCGACTTCTTTGCGCAAATACACGCGGAACAGTCCGAAGATTCCCTGGACCTCCGAGGCGGGCCTTCGCCAGTTGTCGGAAGAGAATGCGTAAAGAGTCAATTGTCCAATTCCCCTCGCGACTGCCCTCTCTACGACCCGCCTGACAGCCAGAACACCGGCACGATGCCCACAGATGCGGGGCAATCCACGACTTGTCGCCCAGCGGCCATTGCCGTCCATAATGACGGCCACATGCAACCCGCTCACGCCTTTCATCCTCCTCTTCTGAGTCACTTTGCAGCGCAAAGTGAAAGGGTAAAAAATTTTAAGTTTGTGACGGCCTCAGGGGACGTCGTACGCCGACAGGTTCGTTTTTCGTTTCTTTCGTTGCATCCTGAATCACACGCTCAAGCGTGGAAAGATAGGCCAGGTACCGGTTCCGACCGGACGCTGTAATTCGGCACAGGGTCTGCGGCCGATGATCCTCCTGCTGCTTCAAGCTCTCGACCATTTTGGCTCGTTCGAGTACGCTTAGATGCCTGCTTAGGTTGCCATCGGTCAAAGAACACAGCTGTTTGAGGTCGTTGAAGGTCAGCCCTTTCGGGTTTGTGACAAGGGACGTCAGGATGCTCAGACGAGCACGCTCGTGAATGACGCGCTCCAATCCGTCATAAGCGAATCGGCCTTCGCTGGAGGACTTACCTTTCATTGCGCGCCTCGTTCTCGGAGAACAGCAACACGCCCGCAATGAACAGTTGCCCGACTGCGAACGGAACCGCCATCGCGGCCGGAGAAAACGCGCGGAAGTCACCGATTGCGATACAGGCCAGCCCGGTAATCAGGTACCAGCCGCCGGCTGTAAATATCGCCCTCGGAAGGAAGCGGCACGACGAGAAGATGCCCAGGCTGTAGATGATCTGCCAGACACCCGGCAATACCCATGCGGTCTGCGGCGCGGACCCAAGCAGCACGGCCGTGACCAGCAGACCGGCCACGATCGATGGCAAAAACTGTTCCACTGCCATCCGAATCATCTCGTCGGAAAGGCCGGAATGCATGCGGCGGGCCCGAGTGTGCATCTGAACGCTCGTCAAAACGGCCGACAACAGAGCGGTCGAAATCCAGATCGTCAGATAAACGAAAATATGCTTTCCGGCGTCAGGCAAACAGAGTTGCTGAACGGTCCCGGCAACAATCGCAAACGCAGCAGTGGTGGCCAGTGTCGCCGGGCCATATCCACGGAACTCTGTTGTGTTAGCTACCTGCCGGCGGATACTGTTGATGTCGCCCAGCGCTCGATAGAGGTCGTTCATCAACATTCACTTTACAATGCAAAGTAACCGATCTGAAGTCATTTGTCAACCCGAGGCACAGTGGTGGTGTCCGGAAACGTATAAGTGGAGCGGCGTCCTCTACGATATATGTGAAAGGTCGCTTGCAGGTACCCGGTGCCTGGAGCTTAACATTCACTGACGACTCGAATTCGATCACTAACAGCGAGAGCCGTTCGTGTTCCGATGGCTACTCCGCACGCCACAGCAAGCGGGACGGTGGCGGAATCGCCGCTCGTCTTGGTCGACATAGCCACAGACGAAGGCGTCACGGGGCACGGCATCGTGTTTACGTACAATGCCGTGGCGCTCAAGCCGACCACCGATCTGGTTGCGAACGTTGCGCCGTTGCTGGAAGGCGAAGAACTGGCGCCGGCCGCTCTCGAAGGAAAACTCGCACGACGTTTTCGTTTGCTCGGCACCCAAGGACTCCTGGGCATGGCTCTGTCGGGTATTGACATGGCACTGTGGGACGCAATGGCACGGCTTCACAACGTTCCCTTGCTGAGCTTGCTCGGCGGCGTGCCGCGGCCATTACCGGCGTACGGAGCTGTCGGCTACGACGGCGCGAGGCAATCGGGTGTCGTCGCGGAGGACTGGGCGCGGCGTGGGTTCAAAGGTGTAAAGGCGAAGATCGGTTACGCGACCGTCGCGGAGGATCTCGCCGTCATTCGCGCCATTCGCAGCGCGGCTGGTCCCGACGTCGCGATCATGGTGGATTACAATCAGTCGCTCACGCCGGCGGACGCCGTTCAGCGCTTACGCCCCCTTGAAGACGAAGGCCTCACCTGGATCGAAGAGCCAACGCTGGCACATGACTACGCTGGCCACGCCCGCATCGCGGAGCAGATTCACACGCCCATCCAGTGCGGAGAAAACTGGTGGGGTGTGCGGGACATGCAGCACGCTATCGAAGCCCGTGCGAGCGACTACATGATGCCCGACGTCATGAAGATCGGCGGCGTAACCGGGTGGATGCGGGCTGCCGCTTTGGGCGAGACCCACAACATCCGCCTCTCGAATCACCTCTGGCCGGAGATCAGCGCCCAGCTTCTGTGTGCGACTCCCACAGCGCACTGGCTCGAGTACGCCGACTGGTGGAATGCCGTCGTGAAGGAGCCGTTACGAATCGACAACGGAACTGTGTGCCTCGACGGTGTCATTGGCAGCGGCGTCGAATGGAACGGGGAAACGGTAAATCGCTACGCCGCGTAGCGGTATGTACTCCCGCGCTGACCGGTCCTTATACTGGCTTCCATGCGCCCGATTGCTGTCTGCGTTGTTCTTTGGCCGATTCTTCTCGACATCGGACACGCTGCTGACAGCGACCCTGTCACCTATGTCAATCCCCTGATTGGAACCGAACAAAGTCAGATTGGCTACGGCGGGACCATGCCGTTTGTTTCGCCTCCGTTTGCCATGACCAACTGGACGCCACAAACACGGCAAAACAAAATCAGCATCACGTCATACAACTACGACGACAAAACGGTATCTGGGTTCATCGGTACCCATCAACCTGCCATCTGGATGGGAGACTACGGATACCTCACAGTGATGCCGGAGGTTGGCCCACTTCGTACAACTCCTGACGATCGCAAGCTCCGGTACTCCCACACGGGCGAGACCGCGAATCCCGACTACTATGCGGTTTCGCTTCGGACGGGAGACAACGCCTCCATTCGTGCCGAGATGACGGCGACGGAACGTTGCGCTACCTTTCGCTTTCAGTTTCCGAAGGGTGGTTTCGCGCGTGTTTTAGTAGAGACGTCGCGTCCGGGAATTGCGGGTGGTGCAACGGTAGATCCGAGCAGGCATGAAATCACCGGCTTCAATCCACATAGGATGGATGCGCATCTCGGGCCGCACAAACTCCCGAATTTCAGAGGATACTTCGTCGTTCAGTTCCGCCAGGGTTGGCAGACGGCCCGGACCTATGGCTTGGAAAGTAAAACGGCAGCGACGAGTCGCGGCGCCTATGCCGAGTTCCGCCCGGGTGAACTGGTTGAGGTGCGGGTTGGGACGTCCTTCTTGAGCATCGATCAGGCCCGCGCAAACCTGGAACACGAAATCACGCAGTGGAACTTCGAAGCCGTCAGACGTAAGCTTCACGCCGTGTGGGGAGAAAGACTCGGTCGCATGCAGGTAGACGGTGCTACGAACAGGGAAATGACGAGGCTCTACACTGCGCTGTATCACGCGTTTCTCTATCCGCGCGTGTTCTCAGAGTACGGACGCTACTACAGTGCTTTCGACGATCGGGTGCACAACGGCGAAAGCTACACGGCCTTCTCCATCTGGGATACATTCCGCGCTGAGAACAGCTTACTCACTCTGTTTGCGCCCGAGCGTATCGACGGCATGATCACCGCTCTGCTGCAAAACTTCAAGGAAGGCGGCTGGATGCCGAAATGGCCCAACCCGAGCTACACGAACATCATGATCGCCACTCATGCGGATTCCTTGGTAGCGGAAGCCATCCGCAAAGGCTTTCGCGGCTTCGATCGGGATCTTGCCTGGCAAGCCGTATATAAGGACGCAATGGTGCCTCCGGACGGCGACACCGCCCGTCGCTGGCTCGATCGCGAAGAGCGAACGCCGTATGAGGCACGAGCCGGGCTTACCTATTACAAGCAACTCGGCTTCATCCCGACAGACAAAACCGACGAGGCATCCTCGCGCACGTTGGAAGACAGCTACGACGATTGGTGTGTGGCGCAAATTGCCAAGGCTCTCGGCCGCAACAACGAGTACCGATTTTTTCTCCGGCGCTCCTTGAACGACCGCAATCTCTACAACGGATCGCTCGGACTCATGAATGGCAAAACGTCTGATCGCAAATGGGCTCCGCTCGGGGGCAGGGAAGACACTCCGCGAAATCGATCGGAGTCCGGTTGGACAGAAGGAGATGCATGGGTCTACACATGGTCGCCCTTCCACGACCAGGCCGGTCTTCTTGACTTGATGGGAGGAGCCGAGGCGTATAGCGCGAAACTCGATCTGCACTTCAGCGGTGGGCACAACGTCCACAAGAACGAACCCAGCCATCACTATCCTTACCTTTATGACTTCGGCGGCAAGCCGTGGAAGACCCAGGCTAAGGTGCGCGAAATTGCTGCGGCCGAGTATGGTTACGATCCCGGCGGCCTGGATGGTGACGACGATTGCGGGCAGATGTCAGCGTGGCTGTTGTTCACAGCCATGGGCTTCTACCCCGTCAATCCCGCCAGCGGCGACTATATGATCGGGAGTCCCATGTATAAAGCGATTGCGCTGCGCTTGGCAAATGGGAAGACGTTCCGGGTCGAGGCCGAAAACAATTCAGAAAAGAATGTTTATATCCAATCGGCCACTCTGAATGGCAAACCGCTCACCATTCCAGTGATCACGTGGGAACAGATTCAGTCCGGAACGACTATCCATTTCAACATGGGGCCGAAGCCATCCGATTGGGGCAGCAAGTGGCGTCCGGCACCTATCCCGGTGCGGTAAGAATCAGGCGGCTACCGGTTCAGGTTGCTTCCGCCGATACAGAATTTCTCCCGCTCGCGGAATCATGACAACGCCTTCGCTCTCGCGTCCTTTCCACTCGTCGAAGTGAATCGTTGCTGGATCAACGTAGCCCAGATTGATTTTTCGGCAGCGTTCTTCCGGTATGCCGGTCGCGAGCGTGACTTCGATCCGTGGAGATTCGACTCCTGTGTTCTCGTCATAAGTGCCCAGGCCCTTCACATGTGTGGAATGCGCTAACAATCCTCCGGGATAGTGCTGAAACCGGTCCCACTGTTTCAGAAAGTAGTCGCGGCAGTGATACCCGATTTCGTCGATCACTTTTCCGTGCGTGTAGCTCACCTCCGTAATCTGTGGACTGTAGACAATCACCTCGCCGCCGTCGGCAAGAGCGGGTTCCAGCTTGTACATGCCCTTTGCTCCCGTCCAGAGGTCGTCATACAGATCAGGCAGCACCGAGAGCACTCTTTGAAACGGCTTGTCGAGCCAGATGATGTGCTTCTGTGCTGAAAGTGCCGAAGCGGCCTGCCAGGCATCCGTCGCGCTGCCAAAATACATGCCTGCCGTGCCCTCCTTCGTCACTACGAGCGCGAGGCATGAAACCGGACGTGGGATGAATTTCGCCGCCCGGTCGATCACGGCGCGTACGGGGGTGTACCCTGTACCGATCACGTCGTAATTCGTGATGGTGGCTCCCAGCCAGTGGGTGAAGTTGATGATATCGGCGCCGCCGATGCCGGGAAAGAAGTATTTGTTTCCTCCGGAAAAGCCCACCACCTCGTGAGGAAAAACCGGACCGCAGATAATGATGTGGTCGTAACGGAGAATCAGATTGTTGAGTGCCACCGGAACGTCCCGCGCCATAAGTCCCTTACTCAGGTCCGATATCTCTGCCGCCGGAATGACCCCGAGGTCAACGAACGTCGCCGGGTCTTCCCAATGATGATTGAAGATGTGGGAGTCACCGACTCGGCCGTTCACCACGTTCTGCCCGATCAGCTTGCCTAGCTGCGCATCAGTCATGATCGGATGCGTGCCAAGAGCCACGAGGTAATCAAGCGCTGTCACTCTGGGCCGCAGGACGTCCAGCAGGGTTCTGAACATCAGCGGCATCGGCATGGTCCGCGTCCCGTCCGGAATTATAACGAGAACGCGTTTTTCCGCAAGCGCAACTGATTCGACCGATTCCGAGACAATCTCGCGCAGTTCCTCCGCCGACAAGTAACGATCCGTGAATCCTTTTCCGATCACCATGGCTGCTCTCCCTCACTATACGGGCAATAATCTGCTCTTTCCCCGTACCTCTGGTAAGTTGATACGCTTCTGAAATGCGTCCTCAACCCATGATCGCAGTCACCGATGTCGAAGGGAGCAGCCGGTGGTATCAACGCCTGCTCGGTTGCCGCAGCAACCACGGAGGCTCGTCCTATGAACAGCTGGTCTCGAACGGTGAACTTGTGCTTCAATTGCACAGCTTTGAGGTGGAACACCACCACGGAGCCATCGGCAATCCGAACGACAAGCCCTATGGAAACGGCGTGCTGCTTTGGTTCGAGATCGACGATTTCGAAGCGGCATTACAACGTGCTTCTGAGCTGGGCGCCGAGATCGTCTTACCGCGCCATCGAAATCCACCGGACGGCGACGGCGGCCCTAATCACTGGGAATGCTGGATGCGAGATCCGGACGGCTATATGGTTGTCATCGCCAGCCCTTACGGTTCTGCCGACGGATCATGGCGGCCGCCCGGCAATCCGTTTGATCGGTAACCGGCTTGAGAATGACATGCTGCTTCTAGACTGATTGAAGAGTCTATAGACCGAAATGACCTGTCCCAATTGCGGCCTCGCAAATCCCGACAACGCCAGATTCTGTGGAAACTGCGGCACAACGCTCACGCCCCGAGCTTCGTATCCGCCGCCCCCGTCACCACCACCTCAGACGCCCTACAACTCGCAGTCCGGAATACCAAGAGGATCACAAAGCTCGATGGGACAGAAGATCGGCATTGGATGCCTCATCGCTGTCGTCATTTTCTTTGTCTTCGGCCTGTCGTGCGCACGCGCCTGCTTCCGGCCGCGTCGCTACTATCGCCGCTCCGGCTCTCTGGTTCGCACGGTTTCGGAGCATGCGACGACAGCGCAATTATCTGCGCGCCTGGCGCGGGTATTCGCCGGCACTCCGCGTAGATAGGAAGGGGCGAAACTCTATGTCTCTGTCGCATCGTCGCGGTCTGCGTTTCATGTCTCGAGCACTTCTGCCTGCGGGCTCCTTGTTTCTGGCGCTCCCGGCTATCCTGCTCCCTCAATCTGTGCCGCCGGCGCTCGAATCTCCTCCGGCGCGGCCGCCTCAGATTGGCCCGCATGGCGAGAAGCTCCCCGGCATGCCGAAGTTTCATGACCCCGCGCCTTATGACATCGACGAGCACACAGGTTTCAAACAGATCTTCGACGGTAAAAGCTTCACGGGCTGGGATGCCGACCCCGGCATTTGGCGCGTCGAAGACGGTGTGATGGTGGGCGAAACACTGGAGGGTCACCCGAAAGGCAACAACTATATCGTGTATCTCGGTGAGAAAACGCGCGACTTCGACCTCAAGCTGCAGATGAAGATTGAGCACGGCGGAGGTGGCGGCATTCAATACCGCAGCGTCACCGGTGTACCCTGGACACGGCCGCAGCCCGCCGGGCAACCGCCCTATGACCTCAGATTTATGATGACTGGGCCTCAGGCAGACTTCTGGTTTCCGGTCCGTGCGCAGGCCGCTGCTTACACAGGCCAGTGGTACTCGGAGAACACAATGCAAGGCATCCTCGCCTATCGCGGCCAGGTCACGCAGGCGCTCCCCGGCCAGACCAACCGGCTCGTCGCGAATATCGGCGACAAGCAGGCGCTGGGCGGATATGTACGGGTCAACGAATGGAACGATTACGAGGTCATCGCGCGCGGCGGCGTCATGATGCACATCATGAACGGTCAGCTCATGTCGATCTTCATCGACGACAACAAAGACTCCGTCAACAACCAGCCGGGGCTGATCGGCTTTGAAATCGAAAGCCAGCCGTGCAAGATCTCTGTCCGCGATATCTGGCTCCGGCGTTTCGACTAGCATCCAGCGAAGGCGCATCGCATGAACACGGGCCGCTTACATGTGATTCAGCAAGAAGTTCGGTTCCGCGTTGAACAAACCACGTTGGCAGAAGAAACTTGGCCCTGCCGCAAGGGCTGCGACGACTGTTGCCGACGACTCGCGTCTGTACCGATTGTCACGCGTGAAGAATGGCGGCTGATCGCGACGCACCTGCAGCAGCTCGGACCCGAGATGGCCGCGTCCCTTCGAGAGCGCATTCGAGATTCTGCCCAGCAGTCGCGTCCCGTGGCTTGCCCGCTGCTCGACACGCATGCCGGAACCTGCCTCGTCTACGACGCACGGCCCGTCGCCTGCCGCGCTTACGGCTTCTATGCGGAGCGCGAAAACGTACTCGGTTGTAATCGCATCGAGTTGAAGGCAGAACAGTGCCAGGATGTGGTCTGGGGCAATCACACCTCCCTCGAACAGAAACTGCAGTCCCTCGGCCCCGCCGCGGAACTCTACCGTTGGCTCGACGAGGAGCCTCAGTTTTCGCGAAAGTAGGCGAACCGGTCGCGCGTCGAACTCGCGAGGGGATAGACGATGAAGTGGCGATCGGCGGCATGCGGGTTACTGGCGGGGGTGGCAGGCGTAGCCGCGATGACTCTGGGCGAGAAAGTCGAGCAGAGCTTCACGGACCGGCCCAACTCTTACGTTCCGGCTGAAACTTTGGCACGGCTGCTCCGCAAGTCTCCCGATTCGCAGCATGAGGAGTTGGCGATGAACTGGGCGATGCACTGGGGCCAGGGTATTTTACTAGGCGCTGTGCGCGGGATCATGGCCGAGCATGGTTTCCGGGGGCCCATGGGGTCGTTTCTGTTTATGAACCTTCGCCTGCTCAACGATCAAAGCCTTGAAAACACAACCGGCGCGGGTGCGCCTCCCTGGACATGGCCCGTTGATGAACAGGTGATCGAGCTGATCCACAAAGGCGTGTATGCCTTTGTAGCGGGTGCACTCGCGGATTACCTGATTCAAGCGCCGCCCGGCATCCCGGCCGCGAGAAGACCCTGGTCTGAGCGCTAGCTTTCTAACCTAATTGGCTTCGGGCGACGCCGGAGTTCCGCGACCGAACAAGGATTGAATGCGGGAATAGGCACTCTTCGGCAGGGAGCGGATAATCTGCGTGCGACGGTCCCGAAACGCACTGCGTCGCTGACGAACTAAGTCCCGCAGAATAGATCCTGCGATCTCGCCCATCTTCCATACGCCCTCTCGAAAATTACGATTCATGCCCGGACTGGCTCGGTGCCCTGCATCGAGCGCCAGCGTATCGGAGGCGAGAGCCATCCCGTGATAGTAGAGAATGCCCGCCGCCAACGCCCCCTGCGTCAATTCATCTCCGACCGATTCAATCAACGTTCCCAACACATGCAGTCCAACTTGTCCAACGGTCAGAGCCATCGTCGCGCCCAGTTCGAGACTCTTCGTTGCCATTCCCAGGATTCCGCTGTGTTGCAGGTTCAAGGCTTCGTCTAAATCAAAATCACCTTCGGAGAGATGGTGCGATGCGCTCTCCATCAGGTCGCCCGAGGCTTTCAGTCCCATGCCGGCCTTCTTGATCATGAGATTCAACGCAATTGAATCCTGACGATTGAGATAGGTGTTGATGAACAGACTGGCGCCACAGCGCTGAATCAACAAGCGCCAGGCGTACGCAGACGGGCGTTTGCCTAACCGCGAGAGAACGTGAAACTGCAATTCCAGAGCTGCCGCAAAGATCGTCAAAAGATCGAAATATCGGTTTTGGCTGATGCCGATCGTGAGACCGGTCGCGAGTGCGCGCTCCGCAATGTCCTTTTCCAACTCTTGCAGCATCCACTCCGCTCGCCCTTTGTCGTCGTCCTGAGATCTGGGGCAATTTCGCTGGGACCAGGCGGGCGATTCGACCAGCGCATTGATGTACTCCGAGCGCTCCCGTCGTTGCGAGTCCGCAGGGTCGAGCGGAACACGCTGCCAGCGCGAGAGCCGCCGCCGCTCACCCTTGTTTCGCCACACCAGAGCAACTCGTCGCAGCCATAGGCGCCGATACCACGCGCCCAAGGCCAAAACGGCGAGCACTCCGAGCAGCGGGCCCGAACTCAGTGCGAGAAGTAGGAACCAGTCAGGTCCGTGGGCGGGCGGAGCAAACCCGAGCCCCAACCGCGCACGCTCCGCCAGAGAGATGCCGTAATGGTACGTGACCAGGGCACCACTGCAAAGCACAACGAGAAAGCCGGCAGCACTCGCCCAGAGCAGTGCTCCGAACAGAAATTGCCCGCGCAGGCGCAGGTCTGCAAGTGGTGAGTCGGAGCCGCGACCGCCATCGAGGGCCATATCCTATTGTGTGCCTTCGGTCGGTTCGAATCGAACCTTTGCTCAATGCGCGACGGCCAGTACCTTTTCTTCGTCGGCCGCCGCGATCTCCGATTCCGGAACGAAGCGCTTCCCGATGTGGAGGACAAGGAAGGACACCAGCGCCGTGATTGCGAGCGAGAGGGTCACGGCTCTTGCACCGAACACTCCGATGCCGGTGGACATAATCGCTCCCGTGCCCATCTGCACGAAGCCGAGAAGGGCGGACGCGCTCCCGACATTGCGCGAAAAAGGAGCCAGTGCGATCGCCGCGGCATTCGGGTAAGTCAGTCCGATACAAGATAGAAACACAAAGAAGAGAACGAGCACCGGGACCATCGTCAGCCGATGTAACTCAGTACCTGCCACGAAGAAGATTCCCGTCACAACCTGGACCGCCAATGCGGTCGAAAAGATCCGGCTGCTCGAAAACCGGCGCAGCAGAAACACGTTAAGCTGGCTGCCGGCAATGAATCCGCCCGTCAGAACCGCAAACATCGCGCCGAACGTCTGCGCACTCACGTGGTATCCATCCATGAAGATGATCGGCGACCCGGCAACGTAGGAGAAGAGACCGGAGAACGAGAAAGCTCCCGCCAGAGCGTACGTGACGAACTGCGGCTGCTGCCACACATGCATGTAAGTCCGGAAAAGCCGTGCGGGATGCAGTGAGATGCCGTGGTCTGGTACGTGCGGTTCCGGTAAAAATAGCAGGACTACGCTGAGGATTGCAGCGGCAAATACCGCAAGAAGAACAAAGATCCAGTACCAACCGAGCGAAAGCATAACCAAGCTTCCGATCGAGGGCGCAAGCAGAGGCGAAACGCCTATAACAAGAAACACCAGCGAGAATACGCGAGCACTCTCTTCCGACCGAAAGAAATCGCGCACCATCGCCACCGCGCTCACCTGTGCCACGCATCCGCCTAGCGCCTGCACAAAACGCAGTGCCACAAGGGTATTCAGGTCATCCGGATGAATGCAGCCGAGCGACGCCGCGATATAGAGCAGCAGTCCGGCCGTAAGAGGCGGCTTGCGTCCAAAGCGGTCGAGCAGCGGACCGTAGAAGATCTGCCCGAGCGCAAAGCCGATGAAATAGCTGGACAGCGAGAGCGAGATGGCCGCGGTATTCGTGTGGAATTGCGCCGCGACGAGCGAGAAGGCGGGAAGATACATATCCACCGCGAATGGGGACACCAGGCTGAGTGTGCCGAGAACCAGAATGATCACCGCGTCGGGTATTCTGTGGGATGTCTTGTTATGCAAGGTCAAAAGAACTCGGATGTTTGCCGTGGGCTTGAAGATTCAGAGCCAGCGCTGAAGCGGGGTTGACGTTGCGCGCGTCCCGGCCACAAACCGGCAATAGCACAAAAAGGGTCAATAGTAAGATAAGCCGGTACGTGCGGCCGCGGGATCGCGCAGATAGAACAGGTTTACGGGAGGAGCGCAGATGTGTGACCAGGATCATTTCGAACAGGATCGGGAAGAATTTGAACGTCTCGGTCTGGTAACGAGAAAACAGTTTGGAATCCTGTTAGGAGCAGGCGTCGCGATGATGTTACCCCCTGTGGCGAATGCGGCCGCCGTCACCGAATCGGATGTGAACGTGACCACGCCGGATGGCACAGCCGATTGTTACTTCGTGCATCCGGCCACCGGTACAGCGCCGGGCGTGCTCGTGTGGCCCGACATCTTCGGGCTGCGTCCTGCCTTCCGCCAAATGGGAAAGCGGCTCGCCGAATCGGGCTATTCGGTGCTTGTGGTTAATCCATTCTATCGGACCAAAAAAGCGCCGACTGCGGACGCCGGTGCCGCCACGCCCATCGACCAGGTCAGGCCCCTTGCACAAAGCTTGAATGAGGGTACCCAGATGACGGACGCGAGAGCTTTTGTCGCCTGGCTGGACACGCAACCCTCGGTGGCAAAGAATCGCAAGATCGGTACGCAAGGCTATTGCATGGGCGGTCCGTTTGCATTTCGGACCGCGGCCGCCGTGCCCGATCGGGTCGGTGCAGTCGCAACGTTCCATGGTGGGGGACTCGTGACGGATCAGCCCAACAGCCCTCACCTTGAAGCGGCGAAGACGAAGGCGCAGTTTCTGATCGCGATCGCGGCCAACGATGACGCGCGCTCACCGAAAGACAAAGACGCGATGAAGGAAACCTTCGCGAAAGCAAACCTGCCTGCCGAGATCGAAGTGTACGCCGGTGCGGCCCACGGCTGGTGCCCGCCGGATTCACGGGTTTACAACGAGGCACAGGCCGAGAAAGCCTGGAGCCGTCTGCTTGCGCTCTACGGAAAAGCGCTCGCCTGAACGAGAGGTAACGGTCGCGCAAGAAACAACGGAGCCCGGATCGGAAGTTTGATTTCCAATCCGGGTGCCCAAACGGCGTTTACACAACAGTGACGCAGATCCTTACGAACGGGAACGGCGTTTCAGTCGGTACGCTCCAGTCATTCCAAGCAATGCGGTTTCTGCGAGTGCCACGCTCGAGGGTTCCGGTACTGGCGTCGGACCCGGATCCTGGCCGGGCACTGGCTCTTGCTGAGCAAGTCCGTAGGTGCCCAGTGTGAACCCGTTCCAGTATTCGTTTGTCAGACTCGTCCACGTAATGGTGGACACGGCGCCAGTGAAACGGATAACCCCGTGCGGCTCGCCGCCGGTGGAATTGAGATCATAAGTTCCGCCCGAAGCCACCTTCGTCAGGCCGCCGCAGCCAAAGTATCCGCAGCCGGTGCTCACGATATCGAAGTCCTGGCTGAACCGGTAACCATTGCCATTCAGACTGACAACCGCGAAGAAGAGATTGTCGACGGGTTGAGAAAAGGTAAGTGTTTTAACGGACGCAGTTGAGTTAGCGATGATATCGCTCGTGGGCGGCGCATTGTTGACCAGCGAGCTCATATAAGGAACTGACGGATTCCAATAGTTGACTCCGCCGTTCGTCTGAACAAATGCGATCTGACCCGAGTAACTGACGTTTACGGTCGTACCATTCACGGTCAAACTACCGCCTGCCGTGGAGTTGGCCCCCGCCGTTCCGCTCGTCCAATCCACCCAAGTAACAGGTGCCGCAGAAACATGCGTCAGTGCACACACCGCACCGACCGCAATTCCTACAAACAATTTCATGTAATATCCCCGAGATGATGTAGTGCAACTTCCGAGGTTTCCACCGATCAGGTAGCTCCTCGTAACGTTGGGCTTGGTGCCACTCTCTAACGCGTAAGCTCTCGGGCTTTCAGCTCAGGGCGGGATCGAGCAGGCCTGCCGCTAGCGACCATGTACCGGTACGCCGTCGTGGGTCCAACCTCGAAATCTGCTAAGCCTCTTCAAGGCGGCCTGGAGCGTTTCCGGCAACGACCTGTGCATGGTTGATGACAGCCGTCAGGGAGACGCCGCCAATGATGTTGCCCAGCAAAGTGGGCACGAGATAGCCAAGCGCGACATCGCCCCAAGGCTTGGCGCCTACCATGGCCAGAAACAAAACCTCAATCGCGCCTGCCACGATGTGAGTCAGGTTCGCCAGGCCGACGACATAGGTGACGATGATGATCACCGCGATTCGCCCGGTGTCAAGCGCAGCAAGCATCCAGACAACCATCGCGATGAGCCATCCCGCGAAGATGCCGCGAAGAACTGCGGTCCCAAAGCCGACGGACATGGCCTTCGTAGCCAACTCCATCATGGACTTCTGCACCTCGCGGCTAAACATGGGAGTGTTCCCGATAACCCAGGCAAACAGGTGCGCGCCCACAAGATTAGCTGCCAGAACGATCGCCCAGATTCGGACCACCTTCATGAGCGTCTCCATGTTACGTCTGGCCAGAAGCGGAATGATCGCCGTCAGGGTGTTCTCAGTGAACAACTGTTGCCTGCCAATGATCACGAGTAGGAATCCCAGTGGGTACCCTAGTGCGGTGACGAGCGGCCGCCATGAAACATCCGGTAAGAAGGAATGGAGCAGGGCTTCACCAACGAAAGAGAACCCCATCGACATACCGGCGGCTAATCCCGACCACGCCAGCGCCGATGAAGGACGATTCAGTTCCTCGTCGCCGTCCAGCCGAACCGTCTCGTGTACGACAACCGCACTAACGGACGTACGCTCTTCAGCTTCCTGCTTCTGTTTCTCCGATATCTCGGGAAAACCATTTGATTGTTGCTGTTCGGGCACTGCCACAAACCTAGCAGCACGCTCGCCCTCATGGATAGTGCGACTTTCCTCAGTTATGCAGGCCCCATAAGCGAAGCTCGTCGCGAATTCCGTCTTGACAACCTATAACCGAACGGTTATGGTTTGAGATGTGAAGCCGGCCAGCGCCAATCACGTCTTCCGTGCTCTTGCCGATCCCACTCGCAGGGGCATCTTCGAGGAGTTGACCCGGCACGGCGAACAGACTGTCCACGCATTGACCCGGTCTGCCGGGGTGTCCCAGCCTGCAGTGTCCAAGCACCTGACCGTGCTGAAGAGGGCAAAGCTGGTGCGGAACCGCCGCGCTGGACGCGAAACTCACTATCGCGCGCAGCCGGACGCGCTGGCCCCGATGGTGGACTGGCTGCGTCACTACGGTGCGTTCTGGCGCGATCGGTTTGACCGTCTGGAAGCACTTTTGGAAAGGATGGAATGATGAGCAATCCAGCAGAGAGTACTCGTGCAGTTGTCATCGAAAAGGTATTGCCACACCCGCCAGAAAAGGTGTGGCGCGCCCTCACCGAGAGCCCTCTCGTCGCGCAATGGCTGCTGAAAAACGACTTTGAACTGGTGGTCGGGCGGAAGTTTCAATTCCGGTCCGAACCCATGCCGAAGTGGGACGGCGTGATCGACTGTGAGGTGCTGGTCGTCGAGCCCTTGAAGCGGCTCTCTTATAGCTGGGGTAGCTTGGGGCTTGACTCCGTCGTGCTCTGGACGTTAACTCCGGCCGAGGGCGGTACGCACGTTCGGATGGAGCACTCCGGCTTCCGTCCCGATCAAAAGGCAGCGTATCAGGGTGCAACTTACGGGTGGCAGAACTTCTTCGGCGGTCTGGAGCGGGTGCTCCGGGATTTGGTGTAAACATGAAGGCCTCGAAGACACTGCTCAGCGGATTCTGGATCTCCACGGCGTTGTTTGCGCTGCAGATAACCTTCACCGCCTACGCCCAGTTGCGGCTTCCCCAGGTGGCCGGGGCTTTCGCCCACCTCGGCTTCCCCGACTACTTTCGGATCGAGCTCTCGTGGGCCAAGCTGGCGGGGGTGGTCGCACTGCTCGTCCCCATGATCCCTGCGCGGCTCAAGGAGTGGGCGTACGCCGGATTCGCCATCACGCTCGGGTCGGCGCTGATCGCCCACCTCGCTATCGGCGATGGTGCCGAGGCCTGGAGCTGGCCCGTGGGCACCGGCGTCCTCTGGGGTGTGTCGTACTTCTTCTTCCGTCGGCTCCAAGCCGCCTGCGATGGACCGCAGCCCGCACGCTTGTACACGCACCCATACTTTCCGCAACTCCAGGGTGCGAGCCATGAAAACTAGATCAGGAATGTAGCGTGGAGGGCTTGCAGCTCAGCGCCTGAACGACTTCAGGGGAGTAATCGGGGAAGGAGAGTTCTCCCTCCCCTGTTGTTAGTCCCTGAAAGAAGTGGTCTCTGCGTGATCCATCGTATCGAGACGCGCCGAAGACAACACTTTTTGAATTTACGGCCCGATCCGCAGGGACAAAGATCGTTGCGACCAAGTTTTTCCAGCAACTCTTTGTCGCCATGAACCACGCGCCATCCTCGTTTGACGCATGTCTCGGAAGGAAATCCTTTCCGTCGCTTGCTACTCGGCGTGAAAGGACTGGTTGGTATGGATGTTGTTTGACATAAAATGCTCCAGTCGGTCCAGGCATTGTAACGCAGTAGGTGAATCGGTGTCTATGGCCCCGAATTGGGTCACCTAAAATGTCACCCAGAGCGGGTCGGTTGCGTCAGGTAAAAAAGTAACCCGGAAGGGAGCGGGCATGGCACCGATGAAAGGTGGACATGCACGCGAGTAAGCAGTACTTAGCGGAGGTTCGGAAGGAGTATGAGCGAGCCGGCGAGAGGGATCGGAGTG
>JBJMGK010000055.1:0-100528 GCA_045807925.1 Bryobacteraceae bacterium
CAACATCCGCATTGAAGGGACGCGGATCAAACACACCATGGGGCCGGTTTCGATCAAGCTCTACGACAAGTTCGGCCTCATTCTCCGGATCGAGACCACTGTCAACGATCTGACCTTTTTCAAGCACTACCGCGAAGTAGAACATCGCGACGGCTCACGCCAAACCAAATGGGCCTGCATGCAGAAAACCATCTACAGTCTGCCGGCTTTGCGTGAACTGCTGGAAGCCGCCAACCGCCGCTACCTGGAGTTCCTGTCGGCCATCGAAGATCCGCGCGCCGGGAGGAATAAACTCGACAAACCCTTCGCCGCCATCTGTCCGAACTCACCAGCAACCAGGTCTCAAGGCTACTCAAACGACTACGGACTCATGGGCTTGTCAAAAAGGTCGGCCACACCTACAAGTATTATGTGACAGCATTAGGCAAACAGGTCGTTGCTACCGCTCTCAAACTCCGTGACCTTGTGATCATCCCCCAACTTGCCCTCGAGTTTACTCATTAGTTCCTTTTCCTGACAGAAAACGTCACAACCTTCATGGATAGGTACTAATCCAGCGAGATTGCCGGCGATGGGTGGACCATTTGGGAGCGATCGTTTCGACTTCGGAACTGATGCCCCTTATTGCCGCCGCTCGCAAGCGTGTGCGCTTGCGGCCCCGGACCGATCGGGAGCCGGGTTGCGACAATAGAGCTTCCCTTTCCATTTTCCGAACGATGACAGACTTTAACCCGGAACTGTTTTTATCGACATTGGCGCTGATCGGCGTTGTCATCGTGCTATCGGCCTTGCTGTCCGGGTTCGTCGAAAGAAGCGGGCTGCCGCAAGTCGCTGTATTCCTTGGGCTGGGTGCTGCGATCGGCCCTTACGGGCTCGGGCTGATCAACGTCGACCTGCATTCGCCGATTCTGAGGGTCGTGGGAACACTCAGCCTGGTGCTTGTCCTGTTCACGGATGCGGTTTCTCTCAATTTGAGAGAAGTACGTAAACATCAGAAGCTGTCCATTCTGGTACTCGGTCCGGGAACTCTGTTTTCGGCGTTTATCATTGCGTTCTTTTCGTGCTGGCTGCTGGGGTTACCGCTCGCCGGGTCGCTTGTCTTAGGTGCAGCACTCGCTTCCACGGATCCCGTTATGTTGCGCGGATTGTTCGGTAAACCTGGACTGAATCCGGCCGTAAAGCAGGCCTTGCGATTGGAAGGCGGGATGAACGACGCGGTTCTCCTGCCCATCGTGATCGTCGGAATGACCATACTCCGCGGTGGTCATTCCCTTGAGCCCGGTCAGTGGGCTCATCTCGGGATGAGCATCCTGATCCTTAGTCCGGCTGCCGGGATCGTGGTGGCGTTGGCTGCAATCGGAATGCTTGAGCTGGTTCGGAAACAGATCGGCGTCCGCCGGGACTACGAATCGATCTACTCCTTGGGCGTCGCCTTTGCTGCCTACGCTGCCGGCGAAGCTGTGCACGGAAGTGGGTTCCTGGCCGCGTTCGCCGCAGGACTGGTCATCTCGGCTCTGGACCTTGAACTTTGTGATTGTTTCCTCGAATATGGCGAGACCACGGGCGAGATGGCGCTGATGTTTGCCTTTGTGCTATTCGGAGTCTCTGTCATTTGGAAGGGGCTGGCTATTCTCGGAACGAGCACAGTTCTATTTGTGGCCGCTGTGTTGGGTGCGCGACCGGTGGCGTTTCTGCTGGCGCTCTGGCCATCGGGGCTCTCTTGCAAAAACCGTGTCTTAATCGCGTGGTTCGGGCCGCGCGGTTTAAGTTCTCTGTTGCTTGTGCTGCTGCCTGTGTTCGAAGGACTGCCCCAGAGCGAATACCTTCTGACCACGTCCTGCCTTGTAGTCCTGTTCTCAGTCGTGCTGCATGGATTGACGCCGAACCTTCTGCCCAAAGCATCGGCCCAGGTCGCTGTGGCTCCGGAGGGAAGTTCCGCGAATGTCAGCGAGCATGTGTCGCTGCCAGCAGCCTCGAGCGATGGGGCACCGATCAACGCAAACGGACACTCGGCAGCCCTTGAGCTCTCCGGGCCAACACAGCCCGTTACAGGTGGTTCCAGCCGGCCCGAGTTCATTTCCCTCGAAGAACTGAAGGCTTTGCCCTCGGCGCCGGACCGGGTCATCATCGTGGATGCGCGTTCCGAAAAGACCTATGAGGGAAGTGGAGAGGTGGTTCCCGGGGCGGTTCGTCTGAACCCACAGCAGGCCGTTCGAAGCGCTACCGAGCTTGGTTTGCGAAAAGACGCGGTACTTGCGGTCTTCTGTGCGTGCCCAAACGATGAAACCAGCGTTCGGGTCGCGGGGGAGCTCAGGAAAGCCGGCTGGGTGTACACACGCATCATCGAAGGGGGTTGGAATGCATGGGTCAACGCAGGAATGCCGGTTGAAAATCGCTTAACGTCGAAGTAAGAACTCGGAATGACCGCTCTATAGATACGGTGACCTCTTGATCGAAACAGGGTTGAAGGACAAAGTTGTCATTGTGACCGGCGCGTCGTCCGGCATCGGTAAAGCCACCGCACAGCGTTTCGCGCAGGAAGGATGCAAGGTCGCTTCCTGGGATGTGCAAGAGGGGACTGCCGAACTAAACGGGATGCCGCAGAAGGTCGATGTCACCGACTCTAGCGCCGTAACCGAGGCCGTGAAGCAGGTTGCGGAGCGCTGGGGCGCAATACACATCCTGGTCAACAACGCCGGGATTCTTCGCGACGGCCAGCTCGTGAAGTTTAAAGACGGAATTCCTGCAACCGAAATGACGGATCAGCAGTTCGATTCGCTCATATCCGTCAATCTGCGCGGCGTATTTGTTTGCGCTCGGGCGGTGGTTCCTCATATCAAGAATGCCGGCGGCGGAAGCATACTGAACGCTTCGAGCGTGGTTGGCTTGTACGGTAATTTCGGCCAGACAAACTACGTTGCCAGCAAAGCAGGCGTTATCGGAATGACTCGGGTGTGGTCGCGTGAGTTCGGAAGATTCAATATCCGCGTCAACGCCGTAGCGCCCGGCTTCATTGGGACAGACATGGTGAAGAGCATGCCCGACAAGATCCTGGAGAGCATGCGGCAGCACACCCCGCTGGGCCGGTTGGGCACGCCCGAAGAGATTGCAAACGCATACGTATGGCTTGCCTCTGACGCAGCTTCCTTTATTACAGGTGCTGTGCTGAGTGTTGACGGTGGTGTTGTCGTCGGCACTTGACCCGTTCATAGCGGCCGGCTTCCCGCATACTGAGTACTTAGGCGGGAACCGAATGGCGAACAACGATCAGTTCGATTTACTTGTTTTGGGCTCGGGTCAATCCGGGAACCCACTGGCCGGGCAATTCTCGCGTGCCGGGAAGCGAGCTGCAGTTGTTGAGCGCGCTCTCGTGGCAGGAACGTGCATCAATTATGGATGTACCCCGACCAAGACCATGGTGGCGAGCGCCAGACGCGCGCACGAAGTACGCATGGCGAGTGAACTAGGAATCGAGGTTCCTGAGTTCAACGTGAACCTGGAACGTATTCGCCAGCGAAAGCGTGATATCGTTGCCCAATTCCGAAGTGGCAGCGAAAAGCGCTTCGAGAGCGGCTCTCCCGAGCTGATTCGCGGTGACGCTTCCTTCATCGGACCACACGAGGTCCGTGTGTGCCTGAAGGATGGTGGAGAGCGGACGCTAAGTGCTTCCGCCATCGTCATCGATACGGGCTTGAGCCCGTTGATTCCCGCAATAGGCGGCTTAGATCAGGTGCCCTATCTCGACAACGTCAGCCTCATGGAACTCGCAAAGGTTCCGGAACACCTGCTGATTCTCGGCGGCGGTTATGTCGCAGTCGAATTCGGTCAGATGTTTCGCCGTTTTGGAAGCAGAGTCACCATCCTGCAAAGGGGTGCACACATTCTCGAGCATGAAGATGATGACGTATCCGATGACCTTCTGGAAATTCTGCGCCAGGACGGGGTTGAAGTCCGATTGGGTTCGGAGGTCGATGCCGTCGCGGCCGCGAACGGGGCAATTTCGGTTCATATCAAAGGCGGTGAATCCGTCGACGGGTCGCATTTACTGGTCGCCGTCGGAAGGAAGCCTAACACGGAAGGGCTGAACCTGAAAGCCGCGGGCATTAACGCGGATCCGCACGGGTTTGTACAGGTGAACGATAAGCTCGAGACCAATGTTCCCGGGGTCTACGCGACTGGAGACGTAAAAGGCGGCCCAGCGTTCACTCACATTTCTTACGACGATTACCGTATTTTGCGAGACAATCTGCTTCACAACGCTAACCGAACGATCAAAGGCCGCCTGATTCCAAACGTTGTGTACACCGATCCTCAGCTCGGACAGGTAGGCCTCAGCGAGCGCGAAGCCCGCGCGCAAGGTCGACCGTATAAGCTGGCCAAGATGCCGATGGGTTTCATCGCGCGAGCGAACGAAATTGGAGAAACGCGCGGATTCATGAAAGCTCTGGTCGATCCCGATTCAGAGCAGATTCTCGGCGTCGTCGTCCTCGGAGCCGAAGGCGGCGAGATCATGTCTATGGTCCAGATCGCCATGATGGGCAAGCTGAAATACACAGACCTGGTCGAGGCTATCTTCGCCCACCCCGCCTACTCCGAGTCACTCAACAATCTGTTCAATAAACTCGAGCAGTAAATTTATTCAGCGTCGGGAAGTGGCCGTGTGGAAGGCAGCAGCAGATCGTCCCACAAGCCGGGCTGTCCGCCCGGTAACTGCACGTGATAGCCGGTATTTAAGGCTGGATCCGGATCGTAGTAATCGGTGCTGATGATTTGCGCGCCGCTGATCAGGGCGGCCTTCCACCGGCTGTAGTCGCCTTTGCGGGCCTCGACGGTATCCGCGTCCGCTCTGGTCCTGACCAGATAACCACTGCGCACCAGATATTGAATATAGGCCCAGTCTTGCCGAGGCTCGTTCACGATTCGGACGGCTGCCTCAGGCTTGCCCTCTTCCTCGTTCACGAACATCACGCGGCCTTTCAGGGACGGATGGCCCTCGATATAGGTTTTCATCTTCTTGCCTTTCTCGTCGAGCACGAAGAGAAACTTGCCGCGGGACCATTCGAGCTTCGGCCAATCCTGTGCGAGAACTGCCGCTTCGAGTGTCGGGTGAGAACCACGAACGTCATCCGGAGTAATCAGCTTGCCGCGACCGAGCCCTTTTAGAATCTCCGCGTCCCACGTATCGAAGGCCGCACGATCAAAAGGGAGAGGCTGAACGTAGCCGGGCTGCTTGATGCCGTCATCCTTAGCATTCATCGTGATCGAGATAGGTAAGTGATGAGGGTGCGCATCGGACCATTTCTTCAGGATCACCAACTCTTGCTGGAAGGTGTAAACGTTCGCCCGGAAATCGAGGTCCGGCACGTGGATCACTTTGAACCCTGGCTTGCCCATGAGTCCTTGTGGATCGTACGCCGGCGTCTCGAGGCCCTTCTCTTTCTCTAGCGCGAGACCTTTTGGGTGCGCGTATAAGCCACCCTGCGGATCGTAAACCACATCGATCTCGAGACCGCGTAAGCCTCGGTCGAGTTGCGCCTCGATTGGTATGTGGGAATACTCAAGGCCGTTAACTTTTTTCCCGATGCGCTCCCGTAAGAGATCTACGAGTGGCGCATCAATCCGTTGCTTGTAGCTGTTGTGACTGCCTAATACGCGGATCTGATTCATTCGGGCGTCATCGGCAGATTGGGCCAGACTGAGCCCGCTCGCGGCTAACAGACAGAGGGTCCGCCAGCCGCCTCGTGAGCGTTTCAGGATCATCAGAAATAAAGCTTGAGAGCCAATTGCAGCTGTCTCGGCGGAGCGGTGCTTGAGATCACTCCAAAAGAACTCGACCCAAGTGTCGAGCCTGGGACATTGAAGTTCGAATGGTTCAACAGATTGAACGCCTCGGCTCGGAACTGAATATATTTTGATTCCGACCAAAGCGTGAAATTCTTGTGCAAGCCCAAGTCAAGCTCGTGGAAGCCATACCCGCGCGCGATATTGCGGCCCGCATTGCCGAACGGTTGCGCAGCATCAGTAGGGACGCTAAATGCGGCGGAGTTGAAGTAATTCGTGGGTGAGCGCTGTCCTTCAGGCGTCAGGATTTGGCCGCTGACCAGATTGGGCCGTGGTGTCAGGAGCGGGCTTACCTGAAATTGCGATGTGGCGCTGTAGATGATGTTGACAGGCAGGCCAGACGTGTCGGTATTGATGACATTGATGCCCCAACCGCCCGCGACCAGATCGAGTGCTCTGTTGCTGATATTGAAGCGCCGTCCCTTGCCGACCGGGATGTCGTACAGGATAGATAGCGTATTGCTGAACGGCTGATCGTAGCTCGAAATGCCGCGTTCCGAGCTTGGGTTCTGGAGATTGATGCGCGAATTGTCGCCGCTATAGCTCTCCAGGTGGCCCGGAGCATTGTCGATGGCTTTTGACCAGGTAAAGCTGTTTAGGAAATAAAGCCCGCCGCTCATGCGTTTTTCAATCTTGGCTTGCAGTGCGTTGTAATTTCCGAAGCCGGCGTCGACCGCTTCTTCAATCGTTGTGAAATTTCGGTAAGGTCGCCGGGCATTTACCGACAGATTTTGTCCGGGAGCATTTGGCACTGCTTGATTCGCGTCACCCAAGATCATCAACCCGACGCTATGATTCCCGACGTAGGCGAGATCAAGCAGGAGGTTTTTCGCGAGTTCCTGCTGAATCGTGAAGTGCCAGCTCTGCACATACCCTGTCTGATTGTCCGCTGGGATGTACCGCACCTGTGTCGAGGCGGTGTTGAAGGAAGCCGGTGTGGCGAAGTTATTCGGGAAGCCCAAAGTGGTCGGGCGGAAACACGTTCCCGGAGCGCTCGCAACCGAGGTGCAGATGTTTTGGGGATTATACGGCGCCTGCGAACCATAAGGCGACTGGCCATCGACGACGGCGTCGACCACAAATGGTCCGTTGTAGGCTAGAAGATTTTCACCGCCGAGCCGGTTGAAATGAACGTAGCTGATTCCGTAAGCGCTCCGAATCACCGTTTTAGGCGTAATGTTGTAAGCCAAGCCTACTCGCGGAGCCCAGTTGTTCTTGTCCGGATTCACCAGCGCGCGGTCGTACAAGCTGCCGTTCGAGGCAAAGATTAAACTGCCGGTCTGCGGATTGAAATTCGCGAGATGATTGTCCCGTTCCCACTGCGGTGTTCCAAACTCATATCGAACACCCAGGTTGAGAGTCAACTTTTCGTTCACCTTGAAGTCGTCTTGGACATACCCGAAATAGAACCGCTGCCGTAAGTGCGCGATCGGATTGTTGTTCTGCTCATAGTGGTTACGGGCGCCGAACATGAAGTCAGCCAGGCTGTACACCTGCTGCGCGAAAGAGCCGCTGATCGTTGGATAATTTGGATTACTGTAGTACCCGGTGTAATTATCGGTGCCGTACTTGGGATGGAAATCGCTGACGGCAGTGTCAATCATCTGGTACTCAAATCCGAACTTGAGGCTTTGCCGGCCAAGGATTCGCGTGTAATTCACTTTGGGGTCGAGAACGATTGGATATTGATACTGCGGATTGCTGTTCTGCCTTCCCAACTGAGAGAATCCACCGCCGAGATTCTGTGTATAAAGACCTCCGGCGAAGGATGGGTCGGTTGGGATGTTGGAGACCTGGAACCCTGGAACGATGTTTCCGAGTCCGATCGGGTTCTTGCCGCCTTCGGTGTACGTGAATCCGACTCTTCCTTCGAGTACGGACGCGGGGCTCATTGCCCAGGTAGCACCAGCTACGGCCTCGTAGTTGCGCGCATAAACATCGCCATTGGCGTTGCCGCCCGCGGGACCAGGAATCGAAGCCGGGCTAAAGATTCGCGTATTGGCTTGGCTATACCGGCCAAACAAGCTCACCTTCTGGCCAAAAGACTCGTCGTATCGAACATCCCCTTTATCGTTGTAGATCGTGTCGGCCGGCGCAGAAATATAGTTATTCTGGGCGGCGGCGCCCAGCGCCGTAGATTGATTCGGATCAGGTAATGCTGCGAGAACCGATTGGGCAAAAGGCGTAATTGCGGAACTCGGAACAATTCCGTTCGAGTAGACCAACCCGGTCAGCGGGTTTCGGATGGGCACGCCAAAGTTGCCGGCCTTTTGAGCGGCTGTCGGAAGCGTTGCCTGAACCACAGGATGCGCCACTCGCCGGAATCCTTCGTAATCGAGGAAAAAGAAAGCTTTGTCTTTCTTGATCGGGCCGCCGAAGGCAGCGCCGAACTGGTTCTGATTGAAAGCAGGCTTTTGCCCGCCGATCGGCTTGAAGAAACCCACGGCGTTGAAAACGGTGTTGCGGTTGAACTCCCAAAGCTCTCCGTGAAACTGGTTCGTGCCGCTTTTGATGCTGGCGTTGATGACGGCTCCTGCGGAACGGCCATATTCGGCGCTGTAGTTGTTCGTTTCCGTACGGAACTCGGCGAGAGCGTCCGGGTTCGGCTGAATCACCTGGTTCGAAAAACCTTGATTACTGGTTCCGTACGCGTTGTTATCGATGCCGTCCAACATGAAGTTGTTTAGCTCGCTTCGAAGACCGTTCACATTAAACGAAGCGTCGCGGCTGCTGTCACTCTGGTTCTCCAACGGCGATCTTGCAACGCCGGGGACGAGCAATGTCAGATCGGCGTAAGCGCGTCCGTTTAGCGGCAGTTCGACAATCTGCTTGGGGTTGATAAGCTGTCCTCGGGAACTGTTATCTGTCTCGAGTAACGCAGCGGCTGCGGTAACTGTTACATTCTGAGCTTGCGCGCCCACCTGGAGTGTCAAGTCAACGCGTTGGCGCGCGTTGATGGTCAGGTCGAAGGGTTCAGCAGTGGCAGTCTGAAAACCGGGAGCCTCTGCTCGAACGCGGTAGCTTCCCAGACGCTCGTTGACAAACTGGTAATTGCCACCGCTGTCCGTAGTGGCCTTAAAGACTGAGCCGGTTTGAACGCCTTCGAGCGTGACGCTCGCGTTCGGGACGGAAGCGCCGCTCGCGTCGCGGATGGTTCCAAGAACAGTGCCGGACTCGAATTGACCAAATAGAGTTGCCTGGGCAACGAGGCACAGACACACAAGAATCTTCTTTGACACACGAGAAATATACATGATTTTGCGGAGAACTAACGGCTTGCGGTTACTTAGCAGGATGCTGAAAGGGGTTTTCGACCCAGGTTAGTCGGTTACACCAAAAACAACTTCTTGCAGAAACGTTGTATACGCGATCGTTTGAGCTTGGGTATACATTGGAGATCCCCTGATCTGACTTTATGGAAGCCTCTCAGAACCCTTTTTCAGCATCCTGTTAGAGGGTAACTGATCCGTATGACGGCACGATGGCAGTACTGTGACAAACGGTACTCACCAGTTAGCTGCCCGGTCAACGATGAGCTAGCGACTTTGTAGGACTTCGAAGCCGTGCTCGGCATTGGCGGAGGATTCAGCTTGCCGATCCGCCTTCCTGGCTCCAAACCACGGATACAGCATGGGGAGGAAGTAGAGCGTGAGTGCTGTCGCAGTGATCAGCCCACCAATAACAACCGTGGCCAGCGGCTTCTGAACCTCTGCTCCCCGGGATGTAGAAGTCGCCATGGGAATGAAGCCGAGGCTTGCCACAAGAGCCGTCATCAGTACCGGTCGAAGCCGGTCTTCCGCTCCTTCCCTGACGGCATCCAGGACACGGAGCCCGTGATCACGAAGAGCGTTGATATGACTCACCATGACGACTCCGTTCAAAACCGCAACGCCGAATAGTGCGATGAAACCAATGGATGCAGACAAGCTAAGGTTCATGCCCCGCACCCAAAGTGCACCAACACCCCCAACGAGACTGAACGGAACGATCATCAGGATGAGCAATGCTTCTTTGACGCTGTGGAATGTGGCATAGAGCAGCGCAAAAATGATCAGGATGGACAAAGGCAGCACGATGGCTAGTCTCTGATTTGCACGTCGCTGGTTTTCGAACTGGCCGCCCCAATCGAGGGTGTAGCCTGCCGGCAGCCGCAGCTCGCGCGCAATCTTTTGCTGCGCCTCTTTGACAAAGCCGCCGAGGTCGCGCCCGCGCACACTCACCTGAACCGCAACACGTCGCTTCGCACTTTCGCGGTTGATAACCTCCGGCCCGCGGACTACGTTCAAGTCCGCGATCTGACGAAGCTGCACGTGTGCGCCGTCCGCTGTGAGCAAAGGCAGAGTGCCAACGGTGTCAACATCGTTCCGGTAGGCGTCCGGAAGACGAACGACGATGCCGAACCGCCGTTCGCCCTCGATCATCTCGGAAACCTGCTTCCCGCCCATCATGGACTCGATCGCCGTCTGGACATCAGAAACATTCAACCCATACCGGTTCAATCCGGCGTGATTGAGCGCGATCCGGATTTCCGGCACGCCAGACGCAACATCCTTGGTAAGGTCCGCAGCACCGCGCACGCCGGACAAGATCTGGAGCGCCCGGTTGGAAAGGTTTTCGAGTACCGAGACGTCTTCTCCGAAGATCTTCAAAGCCACATCTCCGCGGATACCGGTGACCACCTCGTCCATGCGCATCTGCATCGGCTGAGTAAACTCGTACGCGACACCCGGGATTCTCTCGAGAGCAGCCGATAACTTCTCGATCAGTTCTTCTTTACTCGCGCAACAGCGCCACTGAGACTTCGGTGCGATGGTCAGATAAGAATCCGACTCATAGATGCTCATGGCCTCTGTTGCGAGGTCGGGCCGTCCCAGCTTTGTGACCACCGCCGTTACTTCCGGAAAGCTGCGAATCACTTTCTCGATCTTTTGTCCCAGGAAGATCGATTCGTCGAGTGAGATACCGGGCAGTTTCTTCGACGTAATAACAATGGAACCCTCGTCCAGCCGCGGCATGAACTCCGTGCCGATAAACTTCAAGGAGACCACGGCAGCAAGGACAAGGATCAACGCACCCGCGAGAATCGGACTCCGGTGGCGGAAGCTCCACGCAAGGCTTCTGCGATAACCACTCCGCACCCGTCCGAACCAGCCTTCGGACCCACTCTTTGCTGTAACGTGTTCACGATACTTGACGACGAGGGATCCGACCGTCGGAATCGCAAACAGGGCCAGAAGCAATGATCCCGCGAGGGCCGAGCACACGGTGATCGCCATGGGCCGAAACATGTGGCCTTCCAGGCCTTGCAAAGTGAAGATGGGCAGATACACGGCAATAATGATGGCGACTCCGAAGACAATAGGCCGCGACACTTCATGGACGGCTTTTTTCATCGCTGCCTCGCGATTATGCGACTCGCTTTCATCCAGCCGCCGGACGAAGTTTTCGACCATCACCACCGATCCGTCCACGATCATTCCGAAATCGACCGCGCCGAGACTCATGAGATTTGCGGAAATCCCGAATGCTGCCATCCCCATGAACCCGAAAAGAAGTGAAAACGGAATAACGCAGGCGACGATCAGCGCCGCTCGCCAGTCGCCGAGAAAGAGCAGCAGCACACACACGACCAGGATGCCCGCCTCGATCAGGTTGCGCTTCACCGTTGCAATCGTTGCGTCGATGATCTGGCTCTGGTCATAGAACGGAACCACGTGAACGCCCGAGGGAAGCTTGAGATCGGCAATACGCCGTTTGATGTCTTGTATGAGACTGCGGCTGTTAGAGTCGCGGATGATGATCACCATGCCGGCTACGGTCTCGCCCTGTCCGTCATGCATGACGGCCCCCTGCCTTGGGAGCGGTCTCTCCTCGATCTTCGCGATGTCCCGCATCGTCACGGCCACTCCGTTTTTAGAGCGCACGATGATGCTGCCCAGATCCGCAATGCTCCCGGCGCGGCCTAGACCGCGAACCGTATATTGCTCGTCGCTGTAAGCAATGAAACCGCCGCCGAAGTTCGCGTTGTTTTCTGCAACTCGCGAGACAACTTGCGAGATGCTCAGGTCGTATCGGCGTAGAGAGTCGGGATCTACCTCAATTGCGTACTGCTTGGTGTATCCGCCCCATGAGTTCACCTCGCTCACGCCAGGCACAGTGCGCAGGGCGTAGCGAACATCCCAATCCTGGAGCGTCTTTCGGTCCATAAGGCTCACTTTGCCGCCCTGAAGTGTGTACTGATATACTTCGCCGAACGCTGTTGCCAGGGGTCCCAGCATCGGTTGGAATCCTTGTGGGATGCGAGACTGGGCCTGGCTAAGGCGCTCGTTGACGAGTTGCCTTGCGAGATAGATGTCCATGGAGTCCTCGAACACCACCGTGATCATGGACAGCCCCAGCTTCGAGATTGATCGAACAGTCTGTGTTCTCGGCATTCCCAGCATGCTGGTCTCGAGAGGGAACGTAATCAGCTGTTCCACTTCCACCGGAGAGAGTCCGGGCGCTTCCGTTGTGACCACTACCTGTTTGTTGGTCAGATCGGGATAGGCTTCGATGTTCAGATGGAGCATCGTATAGATGCCTGCGGCTGCGACACCGAAGAGAACACATAGAACCAGCCAGCGATTGCGGAGTGCAAAATTGAGCATCCTGCTACTCGCCTGTCCGGCTCTTCAGCAGTTCCGACTTCACCACGAAACTACCTCGGGAGACAATCACATCACCCTCTTGCAAACCGGCTGAAATCTCCGCCCGCCCACCGCTCCTGCTGGCTATCTTGACCGGCTGAGGCTCGAACGTGCCAGCCTCTTTGCTCCGGAAGACCACAGATCCGCCGTTCAGGTCCTGGATCGCTTCTTCCGGGATGAACAAAATCTTTCGAACCGAGCTTTGCTCAATCTCAGCCTGGGCGAACATTCCTGGATGAAGCCTCCGGTCCGTGTTGGGAACTGAAACTCGCGTGGGCAGCGTCCGCGTCTGCGTGTCCAGTTCGGCTGAGATGTAAGTGATTCGTCCGCGAAAAGCGTTGCCGGGGTATGCCTGAGTCCGGACGATCACCGGTAACCCGACACGTACCTTTGCGATATCGGCTTCATTGACGGCCGCCGTCATCCAGACACTGGCAAGATCGCTCAGTGTAAATGCCTCCTGTCCGGGTTCGAGTACGGTCCCTACGGTGATTTTGCGGTCCACTACTTGTCCATCAATGGGCGCGAGAAGAGGAGGCCGCTCTGTTTCCTCCGTGATGTTCGAAAGCTCGGCATCGGGCATTCGCAGAATGTCACCGAGATGAGCCGTTTCCTTTTGGACGTTGATTTGCGCGTTGCGCAGATCTGTTTCAGCGCTGATTAGCTCGGTTTGTGCCCGCTCCACTTCCTGTTGTGAGGCGGACTTCAACGCGAGCAAACGGGTCATGCGTTCGAGCATGCGCTTCCGATACTCGACCGCTTGTTGCTGCCGCGCAACCTCTTCGCGCGCGGAATCCAGGGCGCCTCTTGTCTCGTGTACCGTGTGGCTGTGCATGCGGGCAAGCACCTGGCCTTTGTGCACGTAGTCGCCAACCTTCGCGTTCACTTCGGTGACGCGGCCGTCCACATATGTGCCGAGGTGGGCGGTCCGTTCCTCATTCAACACAATTTGGCCTGTCACCTTGAAGTCATCCGGGACGGTTGACATGTGGATCTGGACGGTTTGAACGCCGGTATTCGCCAAAGCAGACGGGTCAATCTTTATAACCCCTGGGGCGGTCCGTTCTTTCGATGGCCCGGAACTCTCCGCTGATTTGTCGGTTCCCTCTCTTGCCGCTTCACCACCATCCTTGCAAGATAGGCACAAGAACAGGAGAAGAGCGATGCTGACCCCTTTGGTCACGGGCGGATCTCCATTCCGCTGGCGAGTTGAAGGTTTACGACACTTTGGCGTAGTTCGACCAGGGTCCGTATGTATTGCATCTCCACTGAAATGCGGCTTCGCTCGGCGTCGAGCAAACGAATCAGATCGATTCCTCCTTCGCGGTAAGCGCCTCGGGCGAGTGTTTCCGTTTGCGTGGCCTGCTGACGAGTGGAAGAGTATTGCCGGAGCAGATCCCGATCGCGTTCATACGCTCGCTTAGCCCCTTCGAAGTCGGCATTCAGATTGGATTCCACCAACTTTAGATTCGCTTCTGCGGTGCGCAGATCTGCTTGTGCAGTGCCTATGTTTCCCTGATTTCGGTTCCGAATCGGCAGATCGAGTTGAACTGCCGCGAAAAGCGTGTCCTGGCCCGTGTTCCGCTTGTATCCCAGGTAAAATTCCGGGTCCGGTTTGCCGTTCGCTTTTTGAAGCCTTACGTTTTGTTCCGCCCGGGCAATCTGCTGGCGAGCGATGTTCTCCTCCGGCCTGGCTGCAAGGGCCTCTTTTGCTGAGGGCGCAGCCAATACCGGTGGTTCCTCCAGCCGGTCAACTTCCAGCGTTGAAGGGTAATCGGTTCGGCCCATAGCCCGAAAGAGTTCCACGTTCGCCAGGTCTGCGTCGCGCGCGGCTCCGCTTGCTTGCGCGCGTACCAGATCCCGCTCGAGCTGCAGGCGGAGAAGATCCGCTTCCGCCATGACGCCTTCCCGCACGCGATTCTGACTGTAGGTAAAGTCCTCGTCGTAGGTGCGCAGCGTCTGGCTGTAGAGGTCGCGCAGAGCGGCCGTGCCCGCCGCAGCCCAGTAACTGGCGCTGATTCGAGCAACCACCTGACGGTACTGTAGCGTTTCGCCTGACTCGCTGCTGCGAACGTCCGAAGAGGCCACATCAATACGACGGCCCCGTTTGCCTCCAGACTCAATAACCTGCCCTAGATACGCATACTCTTCCGTGCCGTGCCAGTACGAGATGGCCGGAGTTCCCCAGGCTCGTACGTCCTCGGATTGCAGGAAAAGCCTCGGATTGGGTCTCAAGCCCGCTTGTGTTTTTTGGCCTATCGCCGCCTGGGTTCTGCTCTGCGCTACTTGCAGCTGCGGATTGTTCTGCAAAGCCTGTGAAATGGCGTTCTGTAATGTCAGGCGCGTCTGACCGGAAAGTTTACCAGCGAAGCTTACGTGGAGCAGCAATGTGCTCAGGCCCAACATCGCGTTAACTCGCATCCTCTCTATTGTGGGATGCGAGGCTTAAGAAACGTTGAAGAGATCGATTACGCGAGGGCCTTCGCCAGGAACGGTAAACCTTTAGCGCCGTGAAATTCGTGAATACCCGAAAAAATCTCTTGCTGGGCAAGATCGGGCACGCCGAACACTTCGTAGACCTTTTTCACACGCGCAAAACTTTCACGCGTCGCGCTGACGGGGAAGATGGGATCGCGATCGCCGCCTTCCGAGAACATAGGCCGCGGCGCAATTAAGCCCGCCACGTCGTAATTTTCGGCCCAGTTCAGGATGCCCGGCACGTAATTATCAATACAATGCGAGACGCTCATGATACTGTCCCGGAACGTATTCAAGTAACCGCTGATAAACGCAGCCTTGATTCGTCCGTCGAGCGCCGCAGAGAACTGGGTGCAGGTTCCGCCGCCGGAAATACCCATACAGCCTACCCGGTTTCGATCCAACTCGGGCCTGGTTTCGATCCAGTCGATCGTCCTCATGACGTCCCACACGCGCCAGCCGATCATCGTTTGCCCCAGCAACAGAGCGGAACCGGCAGCGGGCTGGCAGGCGGACGCAGTCGGGCCTTTCTTCTTAGTAATTTCGTCACGTCGATAACCGAAGGCCATCGGTTCAAATGCTACGGCCGCCATACCGTGCTCAACGACCTGAATGGCGAAATCCCGTTCATAAAACGGCTTCTCTGTGCGATCCCGCCCATTCTCGTCGATGCCGACAATGTCATCTACGCCCCGGCCGTGGCCCGGTACACACACGACGCAAGGGTGAGGGGCCTTCCCGGATTTCGGCGTCAGAAGATATCCGATGACGCTCAATCCTGGCCTGCTTTCAAACAGGACCCTTTCCCTTCGATATCCAGGAAAGTCACTCACTCCAATCGTTCGAGAGTTTAGAGGAATTCGGGCGGGGAAGCCCCCCGTCAGTTCCGTGAGCTTCGCCCGAAGCTGCTTCTGCCACGCCTCGGCTTCGGTTTTGTTCGTTGCTCGAAAGGTGAGTTGGAGGGGAGCCGATTTATATTGCTCGAGTGTCCACTGGACCGGATCGAGTCCAGTGGCTTCGGGCTCGTTCTTGGTGCCGCTCACGGGAACGTCCGCGCGTGAAGCCATCCCCGCGCCTGCCAAAGCGGCGGCTTGCCCAAGTCGGCGACGAGTCATCATCTTCCCATCCTAATGTTTCATCCCTACTCCGAATTGATTGCCGGCGCGGACCACCTTCCCGTTTGCGATGTCCAAGTCAAGCAGCTTTTCGCTCTGCACCTGTCTTCCGGCCTCGTCCGTTAAAGCGGCCACCACCTTTTTGGTTTGCGCGTCGATAATCTCGCCCGTGGAACTGTAAGCGAACCGGCCGTCCATGCTAAAGCTCAACCAACCGACGCAATCACGAGCCTTGATACTGGTCATCTGTTTCGGCGGCATTACGCTGGAATCGAAGACGTGAATGGCGCCGTTCGCGCAATCAGCCAACCACAGTTCTTTCTCGTCAGGAGTTAAAGCGATGCCATGGCTAGGGCATCCGTGCCGCTTGACGGGACCCTTCTGATAACCCTGAACTTCAACGTGGTAAAGCTTCTTGCCGGTTCGAACGTCACCGACTTCGAAGCCGAGCAGGCCGTTCACATTGACAAACGCCAGCGTGTTACTTCCGTTTACCGTGAACGGGCGAATCACGTTTTCGAATGGCCCGACAGTACTCACGACCTCATTCGTCTTCGGATCAGCCACTGACAACAGATTAGATTTCAGTCCGGCCAGATACACATGCGCACCATCGTCGGCATAGATCGTATTGTGTGACCCCGAGTTTGTCCTGATTGTTGCTGTGACATCTCCGGTCGCAGCATCCACAACGTGCCAAGCCGGGCCTTCCAGCTCGGGAACGTAAAGGGTTCGGCCGTCGGGCGAGATCGCGAGCCGGTCACATCCGCCTTCATACGCTTTGTCCCACAACTTCGCTCCGGAAATCGCATCAATCGCGACGATGTGGTCCAGCGAACTCACATATACTTTGCCGGTGTTTGCGCTCGCTGCGATGCCCTTCACGTTTTCGACCTTCTTGCCTTCCGGCACGTCCCAGGTCGGAATTCGCCGCACGAACTTGTAGCCATTATCGATATCGAAGACAAGGATGCCGACGCCCCCGTACTCTGTATAGTTGCGTGTGCCTGGACTCGCAACGTAAAGCAGATGCTGAGTGGAGTGCTTAGGAGAACCAGCCGCAGACAGCGCGCCGGAGAAGCAGCAGAGAACCGATAACAGAGAGGAACAAATTTTCATCGTGGCAAGGTGGTCCTTTCAGGGCCTCGGTAATCATATAAAACTTGCTTTTCAGAAGGTCAGACCTTTAGACCTTGTTTCTGCTACCGCTCTCATTGCGCCAATCATGGTATTGTTGATGGACATCAGGGTATATGTTCTCTGCAATGAGTCTCCTCGTCACGTCCATGCGCCCCTTCGCGTCCGCGTCCTGTCGCCGATGTCCCGGTTGTAAATAGGGCCGGCGTAAGCCTCCGTCCGTCTCACTTCGGCCCCTACAGCACTCCTCAAATGCCCCCGTTGTTCCGAGAACAGCGGATCCAATTCAGAAAAGGAAAATTTGTGAGCGTCAACGTCTCCAGTCGAAGACTATTTCGACTATTTGTCGTGCTTTCGTTATCGTTTCTTGCCCTTCAAGCTGCTCCCGTCGGAGCCATCAAGGGCTATGTCAAGGATGCCTCGGGTGCATCCATCCGGGATGCGAGCCTCACGCTGCGAGATCAAAAAACAGGCGTGCAAACCGAAACGCAGTCGGACGGCAATGGCCTATACCAATTCCTGAACTTAAACCCGAGTGTCTATTCGCTCTCCATCTCGGCAGGCGGATTCAGCGGTCGTGAGGCGAAGGACATTACTGTGTTGGTGGGACAGATTGTTTCCCTTGACGTCGATCTCTCGGTTGCATCCGTTTCGCAGAGCATCGAAGTTTCCGCGGGAGGCGAAGTCCTCCAAACTGAAAAGGCCTCCACCGGCACAAACATTACGGACAAGTTGGTCGGCAATCTGCCGCTTGTCAACCGGCGTTTTAACGACCTTGCGATTCTGACGCCGGGAACATCGTTCGCAGCGCCCGGTTCCCAGGCTGGGGCGTTTGCGTCGGCCGGCACTCGATCACAGTCCACGAACTGGCAAATCGATGGTGCAAATGCTATCGATCCAAATGTGAACGGCCCGACAAGCAGTTACCGGATTGCCGAAGCCGTGCAGGAGTTCAGTGTAGAGACAACGGCATACTCCTCGGAATTCGGGCGCGGATCAGGTGCAGCGGTGAATGTGGTTACGAAGAGCGGAACGAACCAGTTCCACGGGTCGCTTTTCGAGTTCGCCCGCAACGACGCTTTTCAGGCGACCGATTTCTTCACGAACAAACTTGGCGGACGTAAAAACATTCTTCGCTATAACCAGTACGGAGGCTCCATCGGGGGGCCAATCTGGCGCGACAAAACGTTTTTCTTTTACAGCTTTGAAAGAGCCGATCAAAATGCTCCGAGCGCCAGTACCGCGGTAGTCCCGACTCTCGCTCAACGGGCATCCGTGCTGGATCCGGTCGCAAGAAACCTGCTGCAGTTCTACCCCTTGCCGACCGCTCCGAATTCTGCGGCGGGAAGCACCAACTTCGTTGGAAACACAGCGTCCCAAACGAAGGACAATACCCATTTCGTGCGTATCGACCATGCGATTGGCAGCTCGGATCGCTTATCAGGCCACTACATCAACTACTCAGGGAACACGGTGAGCGGCGGAACCCTGCCCACCACTGGTGGGACCACCAATTCACCTTCGAGCCAGAACGCGGTGTTCAGTGATGTTCACACCTTCTCGCCAACGTTCTTGTCTGAGGGCCGGGTCGCGTTCTCGCGTAATCGCACTAACTTCCGCGTCCAGGACGTGAACATCAATGCAGCTACGATCCTGACCAACGTGCCGGGGGTGGTCGACGCGACGAAGGACCCCGTTAACGCAGGCATACCCACGGTATCCATCACGGGTCTCGCAGGCATTGGGTCGGCGACCAATCAGCCACAGGGGCGAACTTCGAACACGTATGAAGTCTTCTGGAACAATACGAAAATCACCAATGCTCTCGGTCTGAGCCAGACTATTCACTTCGGCTACTATGGGCGGCGGGAAGAAACCTGGCGAATGTTGAACGGCACTTCCCGTGGATCTCTTTCGTTCGCCAGCTTCGCGCAATTTGCGGGTACCTGCGCGGGTTGCGGAGGGGCTTCTCAGATCACAACGTCTACCATTCGCACCGGCGACACGCTAGGGCACTGGTATCGCTATCCTCACGCCTTCTACGTGCAGGACGACATCAAGGTGCGTCCGAATCTAACACTGAATATCGGCCTACGGTACGAGTTGCCCTCGGTATTGACGGAGAAGCGGGACAAGGGAACCAACTTCATACCGGGAATCGGTCCGGTTCTGCTTGGGACAAACCTGGTCTTGGGAATCGATCGGACGAAACTCGGTCCCGCATCTCTAACGTTGACGCCGGGTCCGGTTAGCCTATCCTCCGCGGGTGGTGTTCAATCGGATTACACGGATCTTGGACCGACGGTTGGTTTTGCGTACACGCCAAATGGCGGAATGAAGCTGCTTGCCGACGGAAAGACCGTCATTCGAGGGGGATTCCGGATTGGGTATGACGACCTGTTCAACAACATCGCTATCGATCAGGCGTCGAATGCCCCATGGTCGCTGGCCACGACGCAGAGAGCGGGCGTTACCCAGCCTGGTACTTACAGCTGGCCGGTCGCATTCAATCAGAATGTGCCGCTCTTCTCGACAACAGCAGGGGGCACTCCGGTTGGCCTCGTGACGTTCACCGGAATCGCCCGCAATCTGAAACAAGCGTACGCAGAAAACTGGAATTTCACATTGCAGCGCTCCGTCGGGCGCGGCAGCAGTGTCGAACTCAGCTATATCGGGACGTCCGGGCACCGTCTGGGTGTGCCTCTAGATGTCAATCAACCGAATGTCGTCGTCAATAATGCCAATGTGCGCGGATCGCAAGCGCCAAACGTTCAGGTGTTTCCGTATCCGACTTGGGGATCCTCGGTGGTGCGCAACCTGGTTGGAAACTCTGTTTATCATGGGCTGGTCGTCTCCGCCAAACTCCAGATTGCTGCCGGCCTGACGATGAACACGTCCTATACCTGGAGCCACGCCATTGATAACACCTCCTCCTTTCTAGGCACGACTTTCGATAGCGCGACCCCGGCGTCCAGCAATCTTCCCCTCGACGCCCAGCGCGGTAGCAGCGCTTATGATCAGCGTCATCGGTGCGTGAACGTGTTCGTGTACCAATTGCCGTTCGGCCGCGGAGGGTCAATCCTGCCAAACGCAACCGGCTGGCTCAATCAGATCATCGGCGCTTGGTCGCTTTCCGGAATCACGAACCTCGCAACCGGTCAGCCGTTCACGATCATCACGAATTCAAATGTGGACTACAGCGGGTTCAATCAACTGAACGATCGGCCGAATCTGCTTGTCAACTCTCTCGCTTTCGACCGCAGCAATCCGGACGCCTTCTTTTCGCCGCTTGCATTTGCGCCGAACGGTCCCGGTCAAGTGGGCACTTCGCCACGAAACGCATACTACGGTCCTGGTCTTGTCAACTTCGATGCCACGCTCGCCAAGCGCTTTACGCTCAAGGAGCGAATCGGTCTCGAACTGCGAGGCGAGTTCTTCAACGCTCTTAACCATACGAATTTTGCACTGACGAATGCCAATCGCAACGTGAGCAGTGGACAGTTCGGACAGCTCAGTTCCACATCCACCTTCAACGGTGGAGCTACAGGCGGGCCGCGGGTGATCCAGATCACCGGCCGGATCACTTTCTGAGGAGGAAACATTCGCCATTATTGGATTCGGAATCATATTGCGGGCGCCTTGGCTCTTTCGTTTGGCTTCGCCGGCGTGAGCCCCGCGGCAGAGGGTCGCGCCCACTTCACACTGAACGACATCCTGAGCGTTGAGCCAATTGGGGAGACCGCGTTGTCTCCCGACGGGAGTAAAATCGCTGTGGTACGAGGCGGCCAGATTAAGGTGATGCCGGCGGCCGGAGGCTGGCCCGTGCCACTTACGTCCGTACCAGGGAATAAGAATGGCCTGTCGTGGGCTCCGGACGGAAACAAAATCGCGTATGCCAGCGGGGGAAGTATCTGGACGGTCCCGGTTTCGGGCGGACAGCCACACCGCCTTACTCACGCGGCTCCCGGCGCCGGGGATCCCCGACAGGCGGGCGATCGCGCTCCCCAGTGGTCACCCAAAAGTGAGTGGATTGCGTTTGAGACTGGCAGACGCGGTCACAGCAGCATCAATCTCGTAAACGAAGCGGGTACGGTGGAACGCTTGCTCATCGACTCGCCGGCGGACGAGATCGATCCGCGCTGGTCTCACGACGGAACGCGCATCGCTTACGTAGAACGGAGTCCTGAGTACTTTAGCGGGAAACTCAAGGTCATCAAGGTCGGCAGTGATATCGGTAAATCCGGTGATCCCGCTACGCTCTACACGGCGCCGCAGGACCGTGGCGGCGGATGGGCTCTTCGGCCCGCCGCATGGTCGCCCGACGACACGACTCTTGCGGTTGTTCTACAGGAAACAGGTTGGGATCACGTTTACCTGATTCCGGCGAACGGCGGGAAACCGAAGGCTCTTTCGGCGGGAGAGTTTGACGAGGAGGCGCCTTCATTCTCACCCGACGGTAAGGCGATCGCGGTGGCTTCGAATCGCAAGTT
Organism: Bryobacteraceae bacterium; assembly: GCA_045807925.1. Classification (GTDB taxonomy): domain Bacteria; phylum Acidobacteriota; class Terriglobia; order Bryobacterales; family Bryobacteraceae; genus Bog-105. Next base: position 21,748 of record JBJMGK010000055.1, read on the forward strand.
GCGTGAAGCGAGTTCCGTCTGGGTCCTCCCCATGAACGGTTCCGCTGCCCACCCGGTCGCAGGAGACTTGGAGCCGGGAATTGCGGCCGTACCGGAATGGAGTCCCGATGGCAAGAAAATCTATTTCCATCGGTCATCACCGCGCGAATCGGCCGACCTGGTTGCCGTTCAGGCAGATGGCCGCGGTACGCCCGCATACCTGACCCATACGCTGCCCGCTTATTTGAACGGCTTGCAATCGCCGAAAACGGTCTCGTACAAGAGCCAGGACGGTACCGAGATCTCGGCTATCCTGTACCAGCCTCAAAACCTCAACGCCGGTAAACGTTACCCTGCTGTGCTTTGGATACACGGAGGGCCGGAGGCACAGGACCAATTGCGGCTTGATCTGTGGGCGCAATACCTCGCTCAGGAGGGATATGTCGTACTCGAGCCAAACTATCGCGGCAGCACAGGATACGGTGAAAAGTTCCGGAATGCCAACGTGGAGGACAGCGGCGGAGGAGAAGTCGACGATGTGGCCGCAGGCGCAAAATACCTCCTTGATGCAGGATTAGCCGATCCAACGCGGCTCGCCATCGGAGGCGGGAGCCACGGAGGCACGATGGTCGCCTACGCGGTTACGAAATATCCGACGCTCTTCCAGGCTGCGATAGAAATGTATGGGGTAGTCGATCGCGCTACTTTCCTCGAACGCACAAATCGCAATTCCGCTGTCCGGTGGGCTATGAAAATGGGCGGTTCTCCCGCCGAAAAGCCTGACGTCTATCTGCGTGCGAACAGCCTGCTGAAGGTAAAGAGCATTCAGACACCGCTTCTGGTGCTGCACGGCGAAAATGACCCGCAGGTCCCCCCGTATGAGTCAGCGCAGTTCGTAAAGGCGCTGAAGCAGAACAACAAAATCTTCTACTACTTCACGTATCCCAACGAGTTGCACGGCTTTTCGCAACGGGAGCACAGGCTCGACGCCTGGACCAAGGAACTAGCGTTCCTCGAGAAGTACATCAATCCGAAATATGGAACCAGCAACAGCTCGGTTGACGATCTTCTGGGAGCAGGCCAGGCGAATCCCGCCGCCAAGCCCCTATCGCGCTAGCAGTCTTCCAGCACACTTCTCAGTTCCTACGAATCGGTTCACATCTACTCGGCTACCGGCAGATGTCTGTTCGGTAGCCTTTTTTCTGTCCACCGGGTAAAACAAAAGAAGAGAGGGTAAAGTGTCACGTATCGTTGATGAAGTCCTGAGCGCGAACAAGGACTACGCGGCTACGTTTGAAAAGAAAAGTAAGCTGTCGATCCCGCCTAAGCGGCAGTTCGCGATTTTAACCTGCATGGATGCTCGCCTCGATCCGGCCAAATTTGCGGGACTGTGCGAAGGGGACGCGCATGTGATCCGGAATGCCGGAGGTCGCGCCAGCGATGATGCGATTCGATCTCTGGTCATTTCGTACAAGCTGTTTGGCACAAAAGAATGGTTCGTGATTCACCATACCGATTGCGGAATGCTGACATTCACCAACGACATCATGCGCGACTTGCTTGCGAAAAGTTTGGAGACGGCCAGGATTGAGGATGGCAACTGGCTGGATTTGGGTGGCAACGACGGATCGAATGCGGCGGAATACATCGACTGGCTCACGATACGAGACCTGGAAGAGAGCGTGGTGTCGGATGTGACCAGAATTCGCACTCACCCGCTTGTGCCGAATCGCATTCCGATTTACGGCTACATCTACAACGTCTCTACCGGAGAACTACTAGACGTCCCTAAGGCACATAAGGCCGGGGAGCCCGGCGCTCAGTCCCGGGCGGCGAGAAATTAATCCGGGTCGCGCAGCTATAAGGCGAATTAATCGAGGGCACGGCACCGTGTCAGGTTGCCTGCGCATCAAACACCTAGAAAGAAGCCGGTCGCGATCTCTCAAAAGAAGCGTCCGGTGATCTCCTCGGCCGCGGTTTTGCGCGTTAGAGATCAGGGGCATAACAACAATGAAAAAAACCGTAATCACCCTCGTCGTGGGTTTCGGTGTGATACTCGCAGGAGCCGTACAGACCACGCTGCACGATAGAGCTCACGCGAAGTTACTCAAAGCATCCTCTGCACAGTTAAGGTAATTTCTTTTTACTAACCGAGTCCCGGCGAGTCAGCGGTCCGATCGTACGGCCAGCGGCGGAATCTGCGATGAGAGCCTTGAGGCGTTTCGCTTTGGTCTCGTCCCGTTTGGCGCTGATCACCCACCACGTTGCCGCTCGCCGGTACCACGGAGCTTGAGACTGAAAGAACTGCCAGGCGGCCTTGTCCTTCTTGAATTCGCGCTCCTGGTCCTTATCGAAAGCGATCTCTTTCTGTTCGAAAGAGTAAACACCCGATCGTTCTCCTTCTCGGCTCTCAAACGCGCGTAGGCCAGCAGGATGCATCAAGCCTGATGCAATAAGCTCTCCTGCCCGCTGGACGTTCACCCTGCTCCAGAAGCTGCGCGGCCGGCGAGGGGTAAAGCGAATGCTGTAGCTTTCGGCATCAATGCCGCGTCGCACGCCGTCAATCCAACCAAAGCACAATGCTGCATCGACGGATTCGGGCCAGGTGATGCTCGGCTTACCGGTCTCTCTCTTGTAGAAACCCACCAGGACCTCTTTTTCACGCGCGTGGTTCTGCTCGAGCCACTTGCGCCAGTCCGCAGGCCTTGCGAAAAACCTCGGCTCCATCGCTGCAAGACAGGATAACGAAATAGTGATAAGCCGAAAGACGCTTACTAGGGTGTCATTCTGATTGCAGGAGTGATGAAGCGTGCTCCGGGGTGATCCCGTCACCTCGAGACAGAAAAGCCTTGAAAGAGAATAAACGAGTTCTGAAGACGCTTGATCGCGTTATCTCGAAGGCAGGTCTTGGGTCGCGTTCGGAAGCGAGGAGCTGGATTGGTCGCGGTCGCGTTGCCGTGAACGGGAAGGTAATCCAGACTCCCGATCACTGGATAGACATCGAGCGCGACAGGATTTCAGTTGATGGTAAGCCGCTGGCGAAAGCGGAAAAGCGCTACATCCTGCTGTACAAGCCGAAAGGCTACCTGACGACGTACAAGGATCCAGAGGGCAGGCCAACTGTATACGACCTCATCGGAGACATCGATCAATTCGTGGGCACGGTTGGCCGTCTTGATCTGGACAGTTCCGGATTGCTGCTGCTGACGAACGACAACGCGCTTGCCGAAGGCCTGACAAACCCGGAGCGGCATGTGCCAAAGACGTACCTGGTGAAGGCAGCCGGGTTGCTTACGGACGGGCAACTAAAGCATCTTGCTGACGGGGTTACATTGAGCGACGGCGTGACTCGGCCCGCTGTTGTGCGAAGGCAGCGCGACTCCGAGAAGTACACGTTTCTCGAAATCACGCTCACGGAAGGACGCAATCGCCAGGTGCGGCGAATGCTGGAGGCGGTGGACAGCAAGGTGCTAAAACTGGTTCGCGTTAGCCTGGGACCCCTCACGCTGGAAGGGCTCCAGATAGGAAAATGGCGAAACCTAACCTCGTCAGAAGTGACGGCGCTGCGGCGCGCCGGAGGCATTACACGAAAGTCTTGAACTCAACGACGTCGCCGTCTTGAACGACGTAGTCTTTACCCTCGGTCCTCAGCTTCCCGAGCTCGCGAGCGCGGGCGAACGAACCCGCGGAAACCAGATCGTCGAACGAGACACACTCCGCCGAGATGAAACTCTTTTCGAAATCAGAGTGGATCACTCCTGCCGCTTGTGGAGCCTTATCGCCGGCATGAATGGTCCACGCTCGGGTCTCTTTCTCGCCTGTCGTCAGGTACGTTCTCAGCCCGAGCAGATGGTAGGCCTCCTGGATTAGCTTGTTTGCGCCCGTATCGGTGACGCCGAGCCCTTCGAGATATTCGGCTCGTTCTTCGGGCGACAACGTGACGAGCTCTGATTCGATCTCGGCGGAGACGATAACAGCGCTGGTGTCGTGATGCTCACGAACGTAGGTACGGACCTGCTGCACAAACTTGTTTTCGTCGGCTTTCGCGAGGTCTTCTTCGGCGACATTGCAGGCGAACAGGGTTGGTTTTGCAGTTAAAAGAAAAAAACTTTTCACCACCGCCTTCTCTTCGGCGCTGAGATCAAGCGTGACGATCGTCTTGCCAGTGTTCAAATGTGACTCAAGCTTGTCGAGCAGCTCTAGCTCCGCGATCGATTTTTTATCCCCGCTCTTGGCCGCCTTTTGTGCCTTTACTTTCCTCTTCTCCACGGATTCCAAGTCGGCCAGCACGAGTTCGGTGTTGATGATTTCGATGTCGCGAACCGGATCCACAGTATCCATCACGTGCTCTATGTTCGAGTTTTCGAAACAGCGAACCACTTGAATGATCGCGTCCACTTCGCGGATATGCCCGAGAAATTGATTACCCAAGCCCTCCCCTTGGCTCGCTCCTTTCACAAGACCTGCGATATCGACGAATTCGAACACTGCCGGGATAATCTTTTGCGATTTGCTGAGCTTCGATAAGACCTCGAGTCGATCGTCCGGGACGGTGACGACACCCGTGTTCGGCTCGATGGTACAAAAACGGTAATTCGCGGCCATCGCTTTGCGCGACTGGGTCACCGCGTTAAACAGGGTGCTCTTGCCCACGTTGGGAAGACCCACAATTCCGGCAGTTAACATTCTTTCTCATCTTCGCGTACTGAGGAGGCACTAGCGGCTGAATGCAATCATGAAGAGTGCAGTTCGCAGACGAGCTTGCCCGCGTTCTACCGCAAGATCTTCCCAATCGTGAACGCCTCTTATCACTCGGGCAGAAGCACCTCGAGATGATTTCGGCCGCGAACGAATACATGAATCTGACGCGAATTGTTAGTCCCCAGCAAGCGGCAATCAAGCACATTTACGATTGCGTTGTACCTTGGCGGCACTTTCAAACCGCAACGCGCGTTCTGGACGTGGGAACAGGGGCTGGTTTTCCCGGCATACCTCTGGCGATTATCTTGCCGGAGGTGCGCTTCACCCTGGCAGAGTCGATCGGCAAAAAAGCGCGGTTTGTTGAGTCGGTGATAGACGCTCTCGAGCTGCCAAACGCAACGGTTATTCCTGAACGTGCAGAAGCCGCCGCGGCCGCTCAACGGGCGGACGTGATCACGGCAAGGGCGGTCGCTCCTATTGAGCGCCTGATCAAGCTCTTCGGCGCGCCGCTAAAAGCTGGCATCCGGCTGCTGCTTTTCAAAGGTCCGGATGTCGAGGGCGAGATCGCTGAAGCGAAGATGGACCGCATTGCCGGAACCGTGCTTTGCCGGTACGATCTGCCCGACGGCTTCGGTTCGCGCACGCTCGTGGAATTGCGCTCTCAAAAGCGCTGAACACGGACAGCTTCATAGGCAAGAAGCAGCCATCCGGCGACGAAAGCAAGGCCTCCTATGGGAGTGATAGCGCCCAGGATTCGAACTCCGGTCACGGAGAGGGCGTAGAGGCTTCCCGAGAAGATCAAAATCCCAAGCAGCAGCAGACCGGCCGTGCGGTTTGCACCCGAACTTGTGATTGTATTCGTGCGGGCGAGAATGGCAATGCACAGGATTCCGAGCGCATGGACGAAGTGATAGAACACCGCTTTCTCATAAACGGACATGGAATACGCATCGAGCCTGGACCGCAATCCATGAGCGCCGAATGCTCCGGCGGCTACGGCGGCGGACATCAACACACTTCCAACAAGGGTCCAATTCATCAATTCCGTTGTAACAAGTTCGAGCCGGACTCATCTGTGCTGTTCAGATGAGACGGACCTATATGCAGAATTTGTTCCGTAGAGAGAGTCAAACAAAGCTCCGTCTGCATTTAGCAATCGGGCGTAGATGTCGGCGTGGCCCGGTTTGGGCGCCATAGTTTCGCCAAGGTTGACCGGAAGCTCGTCCATCGTTGCCAATAGTCCCATTTGTTCAGCGATGATGATCGCCGCACCCCTGCTGGATGCTTCGGGTTCGAGGCATTCGATTGCGGTGTGACCGAGCGCGTCTGCCATCATTTGCAGCCACACTTTCGAACGGAGTAAAGCGCCTCCCGACGCAATTACCTCGTCGGGCATGGAGAACGGCCTGCTCAAAAGCATGTAGATCTGTCTGAATCGAAGTGAGACACTCTCGAGGCAAGCCTGAAGAATGTCGACGGGCGAAGTGGAGAGGCTAAGGCCGGCGATCGAGCCCCGCAGGTCGGGCCGCCAATACGGAGATCGTTCGCCTGCAAGATAAGGCAGCACTGTAAGTCCATGTGAGCCCGGCTCGCGGCTGGCAATCTGCTCTTCCGCGTTACTCGGAAGATGGAGCAGGCGGCTCGCCCAACGGAAGATCTCGCCGCCGTTCGAAGTGGCACCGCCCAGGATGAAACGCTCACGGTTTACGCGGTAACACCAGATGCCCGCTGGAATTGTGACGTTACGCTGTTTGACGACAACTCGCATCGCGCCGGTGGTGCCGACCATTAAGGCGAATCTTTTGGGAGTGGTGCAGCCGCTGCCGATGCTGTTGCAAGCGCCGTCACCGAGCGCCGGATACCAGGGTATGCCGTTCAATAAAGGCCAGCGTTCCGCGAAGTGCGGCAATAGTGATCGACACGGCGAATCGAGCGATTCGACCGCCGCGAGATGATCTCGACTGATCCCTAGTGCCTCGAGCAGTTCCTCGCAGTAATCGTTTTTGCGGTGATCCCAGATGCCCGTTGCCGAGATCATGGAAGTGGATTCCAACTCTTGTCCGCAAAACGTTTTCATGACAAACTCGCCGGGAGAATACAGCCGGGCTGTTCTCGAGAACGCGTGCGCGTGGTTCTCTTTCAACCAAAGTAGTTTTGCCGGCCAATAGCTTGTGTGGGGCATGCAGCCCGTGATGGCATGAATCCAGCCCGGATCGAAGATCCGAATGAGCTCATCCATCTGGTCGAGCGATCTTGTATCGAAGAGATGCACGATCGGAGTTGTCGATCTGCCGTCGCGATCAACACCCAGGAAGCAGTGCCAAAACGTGCTCATTGCAACACCCGCGGCCTTGAGACCGCGGTCTGCCATATGGGCGTGAAGCGCGTCCAGGCATTCGGCCGTCAACTGAAGCAGCAGATAGGGATTGACTTCGACGCTGCCGTCAACCTTTGTGGCTAGCTCGTACTTCTTTTGCAGTCCAACGTTTTCCAAGGGCGAGAACTTGTCGTCAAAAAGCAGCGCTCGCACGCTTGAGGTGCCAATGTCGATCCCAACGATATTGCTGTCCGTGGTCACTCAGTATCCCTCCCTTGTTGACGAATCCCGAATGGACGGAGTCTTCAGGATTTGCAGCAGATTATTGTATCCGTCTGTCCAGGTGCGGAGGTCTGCCCGGGACTGCAATGACGTCTCGTGGACTTTTAGGCTCGCGTTTTCGAGAATCGTCTGGTTATTCGTTACAAGTACCCAGTCGGAAGCGAGCGTTCCGGCCTCCGGGTTCGCGTGATTTCTGGCGAGGATCGCGCGCATGCGCACTGAGTCGGCAAGTTGTTTCACGACAGGCCCTAGGTCCAGAAAGTCATTGGACACATGAAAAGCCAGAACGCCACCCGGGTTCAAATGTTTTCTGTAGAGCTCGATGGCCTCTCGAGTCAGGAGGTGAATAGGTATCGCGTCGCCCGAAAAAGCGTCAAGCGCAAGAACATCGAAAGGAGGAGAGGCATCCCGAGCAAGGGATAAGCGAGCATCTCCGGGCATTACGTCGATCGAGGCGGGGCTTTCTAGGAGATAGGAGAAGAGCGATTTGGCCAAGTCGATGATTTGATCATTCAGCTCATAAAAGCGGAACTGGTCACCCGCCTTGCCATAAACCGCAACCGTTCCCGCGCCCAATCCTACGACTCCTACTCGTTTGGGCCGGTCGAAGCACTCGCGAAGTACGATACCGATCCCCGATTCCGGACCGTAATAAGTTGTGGCGTGACGCCGCATCGGAAGTTGAACGTATTGGGATCCATGCTCGATGATTCCATGGAACAGCGTCCTCGTTTGCATGGGGCCCACGCGTGGGGATTGCACGACGCGAAGGGAGCCGTAGAAACTCCTTCGTAGGGCTAGCGTGTTCTCGTGGTACGCGCGAACATTGTTGACGAGCACTGCTACCGTACATGCCACCATACCGACTGTGCCCAGCCGCCACGCCCAGGCGTTCTCTTGCCACCCCAAAATAACGGCCACTAGCGCCGTGAGAATGAGCGTGATTGGTAGTTCATAAACACCCTGGAACACTTGTGGGGCGACGACGCCGACAATTATCGATCCAGCTGCACCACCCGCCGCGATCATCAGGTAAAACCCGGAGAGCTCATGGGCGTCGGGCCGCAAGCGAGCCAATTCAGAGTGACAGTAGAAGCAGCAAACAAATAGTGCGCCAAGAGAGACAGGAAGGCTGACTTGAATTGCTTCAATGGTATTGACGTCGTAGGTCGCGTACGCAAGGATTCCGAGCGCAAAAAGTAGCAGCCCAAGCAGAAGATCCCGGCGATGGACCGCAGGGCGGCTGAACGCGACAATGAAGGTCAACAGATAAACAGCGAGCGGTAACACCCAGAGCAGCGGCACGGCTGCGACGTTCTGGTCAAGATGATTCGTGACCGATAGCAGAAGCATCGAACTGCAGCAAGCAAGAGCAAACCAGGCTAGCCTGCGAGTGGGTAGAATCCATTCCCGATCGGCGATCTCTGACTTGGCTTCGTTTCGCAAGCGCCGGTCCCGCCACGTAACCCAGATACACAATGAGGCGAAGAGCAGATATCCGCAGCTCCAAACAGCCGTTTGCACTGCGATGTCAAGGTGCGGTTCAATCACGATCGGATACGCCAGCAGTCCGCACAAGGAAGCCAGGTTCGAAAGTGCAAAAAGTTGATGCGGCGTCTTCGCGCCTTCTTGTGCCAACCAGTGCTGAAGCAGGGGGCTTGTGGCCGTTAGCGCCAGAAGGATCAGTCCCACTGTCGAGGTCAGCATGGCAAGAATGAACCACGCTGGGTGGTGGGACACGCTGGCAATCCATCGTTCGCCGGGCCCGACGGGGAGTAAAAGACAGGATCCAATCAGTAACGACGTATGGACGGCACATTGCGTAAAGCTGCGCAGATGGCGTGCCGAGAGCCGCGCGTACCAATAGCCGAATAGTAAAGTTGCTTGATAGAACACCAGGCATGTAGCCCAAACAGCGGAAGAGCCTCCGAACCAGGGAAGAATTCGTTTTGCGACCAGCGGTTCGATGGTAAAAAGTAGAAACGCCGAAAGGAAGATGGTAGCCGCGTAAGGTGCTACGGCGCCCGCGCTTCTGGAGAGGGTGGGACTTTTCGAAGTAGCGGACAAGTTTTAGGCTATCTGATTGCAAGGGAACAAGCTTGCTATACTGGCCCACGTTCTTAGATCGGTCGCTGCGGAGCGCGAAAGCATTCCAGGAAGAAAAGCCATGATCGTTACCGCCCAGCAACACATTCAGAAAGAACAGATCCGACACCATCCCGAAGCACAGGGCGTCTTTTCCTGGCTACTCTCCGCCATTACTCTCGCCACGAAAATGGTCCAGGCGAAGATACGGCAGGCGGGCCTGCTGGATGTACTCGGGAGCGCAGGCGAAACCAATGTCCAGGGCGAAACACAACAGAAGCTGGACGTATATGCCAATCAGGCATTGCTTCACTGTCTTAGTTCGCGTGACTCCGTGGCAATGCTTGTATCGGAAGAGAACGAAGAGCCGGTTACGTTCGATCGCGACCCGGAAACTGGAAAGTATATTGTCGTTTTCGATCCTTTAGATGGGTCTTCAAACATTGATGTCAACGTCAGTGTGGGGACTATCTTCTCTATCTACCGCCGCCCGGAGCACCATATCCTTGACGCCCATCGTTCCTGTCTTCAACCAGGGGCCAAACAGGTGGCGGCGGGCTATGTCGTTTATGGATCGTCAACCATCCTGGTTTATACCGCTGGAAATGGAGTATTTGGGTTTACGCTCGATCCTGCGATAGGCGCTTACGTCTTAAGCCACGATAACCTCCAGATGCCGAAACAAGGTTCGTATTATTCCGTCAACGAGGGACAAGCTCACACGTTCCCTGAGGAGTATCGGGACTATTTGACGCGTCTTCGGTCTGGGGACTTAGGAGGAAGCTACAGCTCTCGTTACGTAGGCTCTCTTGTCGCTGACTTTCATCGCACGATGTTGAAGGGCGGCGTATTCCTGTATCCACCGACGAAAATTTACCCGCAAGGTAAACTTCGGCTTCTCTACGAAGCGAATCCGCTGGCATTTATTGCGGAGCAGGCAGGCGGAATGGCGACGAATGGTAGAGACCGAATTCTTGACATCCAGCCGACTGATATTCATCAGCGAACTTCACTGATACTGGGCAGCCGGGTGGAAGTGGAAGCCTTCCGGAGAGACTGCTGACAGATTCCCCTGCTTCTTTCGGTCAGGCTTGCGAGAGCATAGAAGGATGGAAGAACGGAACGGAGGCGCGAATTCTTTCCCCTCCGCGGGGCAGGCCGATCCCTCTGCCCAAATTGCTGCAGCAGCAAAGGCTTTAATCGCGGCCGGGTACTCACCGACACATGCGTACGCCTTATGGGTTGGAGACACCGGATGGGTCTGCGCACGCACAAGCGCCGGGGGAGGGAGCGCGCTTCTATTCTTCTCCGCACCTATTCTTGCTGTGGAGTACAGCAAAGTGATGCAGATCGACGCTGGTTTACGCCAGATCGATGTCTCAAAATTTCCCGAGATTGCCACTCACGCCGAGGCCCGCGGCGCGACTGGCTTCATCCTGAATCGTTGCCCGCGGTGCGACGAGGCGATGCTGGTTCCTTTGGAGTCGCTGAAGACGATCGAGAATGTAAGGGCAATTTGGGCGCTAAATGGGGCGATGCGGAACTGGAGGCTGAGCCAGGCCGCGAACACAGCGTTCACGAATGCGCGTCACGGAAAGATTAGCGAGATTGTGCCCCCGCTTTCCTATGCACGCGATCATGTAGACGCCAGCTCCCCACTGCTGCACTACCTCTTGGCCTTGGCTAGTCTCAGTGAGCTTCCGGGCGCGGGGGCAAGTTTGCTGGCCGAGAGCAGAGAGGCGCTCGTTTCAATCGGTCGACCCGATCTGGTGAAGACGATGAAGACCGGAATGAAGGAAGCGACCGCTGAGCTGCTGCTGCTCCTGTATCAAGCTTCACAAGGCAACTGGACTCCGCCCGCTAGCGAAGCGCCAGGACGGCGCCGTCGCGCGGCCCCACTGTGATTTTCAGCCGGCGGCCATCCACACTGGCTTCCTCTTTTCCCCAAACGTTCGAGGCGCTCTGAACCGTTGGCCCAGCCTCGCCGATCGTGATCGTGGTCGTCTGGGGCGACCGGGTGGGGTTCGTGAGCCATAGATAACTTCCGCCTGCACCGGTATGCAATCTCGCTTGGGTCTTCGAGTTGTCGGTCTCGAGTTGCGGTCGGACGTTTGCTAGCTTCAAGAGCCCCGCGAAGAAGGCTTTCGCCTCGGGCGAATGGTGAAGGTAGTACCCGGCGCCCGGAAAGGTGCCGATCAGAAGCGTGCGGCCTTTGCCGTGTTGATTCTCCACCGCGGCAACATGACCGTTTTCGTAATGCCCGGCCGGGTGACCGCCAGCGGGTTCAAATTCCTGAAGGAAGTAACGACCGTTGATCTTGTGGCTGTTTACTTCGAGCGTGAGCTTCTCGAGCAGGTCCGGGGTGAACTCCACGTAGCTTTCGCGAGCACCGAACAGTTGGTCGAGTCCGTAGTTCGGCTGGGTTGCTCCGGCTGTTCCGCCATCGCCAAAATAAGCGGGAAGCCCTTCGCTGATGAGCGTTCCGCCTCCGTCGACGTACGCCTTCAACTTCGCGACGGTGTCTTTTTTCAGCATGACCGGGTAGGGCAGGTAAACGATCTTGTACTGGGCGAGGTCGTCGAGAGCAACGAAGTCCGCCTGAATGTTGGAATCGAAGAACGCCTGGTACGCGCCTCGGATGGATTGCGCGTAGAAGTTCGTGTCGCCTTGCTGGACGTAGTTGAACATCTCCGATTCGGGCACATAGACAAGGCCAACATCTCCCTTGACCGGGTGAGATTTCCATAATTCCGGATGCGTATTGGCCCAGCGAGCGATCGTTCCCGCCATCTCAGCACGAGGTGTTACGGAACCATCCATGCCAAACGGGCCGAAGGCGCCGAACAGGGGGCCGTCGAGCAGAGGCCTCCATCGCGGGTACAAAATCCCCGTGGCCCCTCCGGCACAGGACACCAGATTCCAAAGCCTTACATCCGTTTCGTCCGGAATGCGCCCGTCGTCACGCGGCCTGTTGATCACTTGCGGCTGCATCCATAACGGTCCCGCTTCCGCTTCCGCATGCCAGAACGGCTTCCCCCGAGCGCCCCCGCGCACAAGGTCAACGGCCTGATATTGTCGCCATGGTGCATCGCCCTGACGCGACGCTACGAAAGTGAAACCCCAGACTTCTACTTCTTTCGCCGAGCGCCATTCATCATGTGCGCTCGACGGCATCGAATCGAGCGTGCCCGCGACTCCATGGGCAGTGATGAGGTGATTTGAGTCATGCTTGCGAAACAACTCCACTCGCCAGTGCAGAAGGTCGAACGCATCGTCCAGTCGGAACTGCAGCCAGTCCAGACTGTCCGGACATCCACTGAAGCTGTCCGGCGGTTCGACATCGTCCCAAGTCGCATAACTGTACCGGTGCCATGCCTTGGCGACGCTCTCCAGCGAACCGTAGTGAGTTCGAGCCCACTCTCTCAGCTTTCGCTTTGTCGCGTCACAGTAGCAGTACATCTTTCGCGGACTGCCTCCGCCGTACGTATTCTCGTTCCACAAGTCATAACCGAGCAGGGCGGGATGTCCGCGGTAGTGATCGACGAGGGCCACCAGAAACTTCTCTGCTGCAGCTTTTACTTCGGGGTTGTCCAGGCATAATCCCGGGAAACCTCCCGTGGCACTGCTGCCGCCTATCATGCTGTTCTGTACCGTTCCGTCGCTCGCAAGGTAACGTGCCTGCGGGTACTTGTGAAACATCCATTCCGGCGCCGCTGTGATGAGCTCGGCGACGACGACCTTGATGCCGTTTTGGGCGGCTAAGTCCATCATTCGGTCATAGTCCCGCCAATCGTATTTGCCCGGTGCCACTTCAATGGCGGACCACATGAACCAGTGCCGGAACGTGTTCATGCCGATGCGGGCTGCAGTTTGATGATCTCGGGCCCAGTCCTGTTCAGGCGGATTGGATTTCCTGAAATAAACGGCGCCGTACGGGAAAACGGGTGGCGTAGCCTGCCCTAAAGCGATCTGGCAGGCAACAGCCAGGATCGCGGCAACGCGATATTGTGTTCGCAAGTACAATCCTCAGAAATAAAGCTTCAATCCGAACTGAATCTGCCGTCCGGTCGCGGTGCCGCTCGAAAGTTTGCCGAACTGTGGATTGTTCGCATTGCAGACGCTACCGGCGGCGCCAATGCAAGTCAGAGTAGGACTATTGGCCGAGGGCAAGAAGAATGTCGGCGTATTGGTGAAGTTGAAGAACTCCGCGCGGAACTGAAGCATACTCCGTTCACCGAAATAGGTGTTCTTGAAAATGGAAATATCTGCGTTCTTGGAACCAGGGCCGCGGGCCACCCGGCGCGCTGCGTTGCCGAACTTGCTGATAGCGGCTCCTGTCGTGCTCAACACCGTACCCGGGACCGCAAATGCTGCCGGATTGAAGTAAGCGTCGACTCCCGCGTTGTCGAGCACCATGTTTTGTCCCAATAACCGGTCCGCCACGTTGAACGTGTTGAAGATGCCATTCGGCAGTACGTTTGTGCGGATATCGGTCGGGAAGCCACCACGGAGTGTCACAATGCCGTTCACTTGCCACCCGCCAATGATCTTGCCTGCTGCCCCGTGCGAAAGCCACTTCTTTCCCGGTCCGAAGGGCAGTTCATAAGCCGCGCTGCCCGAAAAGATCTGCGGCACATCGATCGGCGCATAGGAGCGTTCGAGCGAGAGATTATAGCTATCCATTGCGACGCTTGTTCCGCCGTTTTGCGTATACGCATCGGGTCCGGCTCCTCCCGACTCAAGATTCTTTTGGATCGTATAGTTCACAAGAAGCGCGAGCCCCCTCGTTGTGCGCTTCTCTAACCGGAAGTTTGCCGAGTTGTAGTTATTTGAAGCGAAAGAGCTAGTGTTGAGTACCGTTCCGTTGATATAGGGAAAGGGCCGGAATGCTTGCTTATTGTTGCCCACCAGCGCCTGTGAAAAGGGGATCTGATTCTGGTTGATGAATAGTGAAGAAAGATCCCGGCCGAGTGCCCCGCTGTAAGAGGCTTCCAGCAGAATCGAGTTCGTCAATTGAAACTGCATGTCGAAGTTAAATTGATGAAGCATTGGATCACGTGACTGGTGGAACCCGGCCGTGCGAATGGTGCCGACGAAAGGATTCGTAGCGGTAAACGAAGCGAGCGAGGGATCTGTGGGCACAACTTTGATCGGAGTGTTGATGGTGAAGGGCGGCGTCACGGTCTGGGTTGCAGAGACGGTCGGCAGGGATACTGTCGGAACGTTCGGCAAATTGCCGGAGAACTGCGTTACCTGTTGATTCTGATCACGTTCTCCGAAGAACAGGCCATACCCGCCGCGCAACACCAGTTTCGAAGTAGCCTGGAAGGCGAAGCCGGCTCGCGGCCCGAAATTGTTGTGATCGCCGTCAACAATGGCGCGTGAGTACCCGCCCATACCGGGAAGCGCATACTGGCCCGTTGCTACATTGAACAGGCTTCCCAAATCACGGGCGTCAACAGGTTGCGTGAATAACTCGTACCGAAGTCCGAGATTGAGCGTCAGCTTCTTGTTGACCTTGAAGTCATCCTGCACGAACAGGCCGCTATATAAACTTCGCTGGCGGCCCCAGTCGAGCATGGGTGTGCCTTGAATGAAGCTCGGATCACCAAGTAGAAAGTCCGCGAACGGTAACCCTGAACCTGGTGCATTGGAGCTCGATGTGAAGGTAGCGCCATAGATCTCGTTGCCGAAAAACGGCGTGCCCTTCAGAGTGTCAAAGCGGCTGCGTCTCAAATCCACACCGAATTTCACCGCATGCTGGCCGAGTGTCCAGCTAACGTTGTCGGCCCATTGAAACCGGTTCTCAACGTTCAGATTGGGATCACCGCCGCCCCAACCCGAAAACTCTGCCGTGCCGGACAACTGGCCGGAGTAGTTGAACGAAATGCTTGGGAAGCCAAGCAACGGGCTCGGAAATAGCGCCACACCGTTTTTCTGGGCGAAATCAACTCCTTCCTGGCCGGTTCCAAATGCGCTTCCGTTATGGCGGACGTACCCGAATCTGAATTCATTGATCAGAGTGGGCGTAAATATGTGGACGTCTGAAATGACGCCCTGCGCGCTGTTGTCTATGGACGAAGCTCCACCGCCGATGAACCCGGGAAAGATGCCAACCGCCGGCTTCGAATTCGCGCCGATTGAGAAGCGCGCGTAGAAATTATTCTTGGACGAGAGTGTTTGATCCACCCGGATATCACCCTGATCGGTGTTCGAGAACTGGCTCGGCTGGTAGAAGAAGTTCCGGGAAAGCGAATTTGCGCCGCCGAAATTGGGAAGCGGAACCAAAGAGGTGATGGCAACCGAGCTCGGGTTCAGGCGAGCTTGCGGAATGATGTTGCCGGCGAAGGGAGTGGCAATCACGCTTCCGTTCGGCCCCAACCGTCTGGTTCCCGGGTCGTAGATAGTGGTGTTGACACTGGAGAAATTGCCGGACCGTAGCGCCGCGGGAGGGACATCGAAGATATTGCTTCCCGCTGATGTACTCTGGCGTGTCCCTTGATAGTCAGCAAAAAAGAAGGTCCGGTTCCGTCCGTTGTAAACCTTCGGAATCCACACTGGTCCGCCTAAAGCAAAACCAAATTGGTTCTGGTGAAAGGGCGCGCGAGGTAGTCCCGCCGCATTCGTGAAGAAGTTGTTGGCATCGAATGCGTTATTTCGCAGAAATTCGAAGAGAGTGCCATGGAAATCGTTGCTTCCGCTTTTGATGGTGGCGTTGACGACGGCCCCGGCAGCGTGTCCAAACTCTGCGGAAAATGTGCTCGTCTTAACCTTGAATTCCTGAACTGCGTCCACCGACGGGACAAACGCGATGCCATTCCTTCCGATCGATCCGCCGTTGGACACGGTGTTGTTATCGACGCCATCCAGAGTGACTTCGTTTGCCGAGAACCGACCGCCTCCTGCGATGAACGGTAAGTTCGAACCCATCCCGAACATGGGCGTCGTGTTGCCGGATAGCAAGCCAAGTGCGAAGGCGTTCCGGCCGTTTAATGGCAGGTCCAGGATCTGCTTGTTGGCAATCACCTGGCCGAGCGAGGAAGTGGCCGAATCCACAAGAGGAGCGGCGCCGGTCACCTCTACCGTCTCTGTCGAAGAACCGACATCGAGGGTGATTCTCAGATTCATCTTCTGGTCCACCTGGACGGTCATATCGCTGAGCGTTTTCGATTTGAATCCTCCCGCGGTTGCTGTCAGGCTGTACTGACCGGGTTGCAGGAACGGAACATTGAATTCGCCGTTTGCATTCGTGGTGGTGCTCCGGCTTTCGCCAGTACTCAGTTGCTTGACCGCAACCTGAGCATTCGGGATCAAAGCCCCCGTGGGATCCTCCACAGATCCGGATATCGTTCCGGTCGAGATCTGTCCGAATGCAAGCGAGGAGGCAAATGCGTAAAGCGCAAAGTATTTGAATACGGTCGTGACAGGTGCAGACATAGCAATACGAACTCCTATTTCTCGAGCCGGATCACGGCTCCATCTCGTTCGGGAATGGTGATTCGGATCTCCCGTCCGCTCACTTGTGGTGTTGTGCTCGCCCAAAGATCCTTTCCCGAATGCCAGGTGTCGGTCGAGAACTTCACTGTCACCGACTTCGATTCGCGAGTGGGATTGACGACCCAAAGCACGCTGCCCCCCGGCCCCTCGTGCAGCCGGGCCTGAACGGAATGTTCGCTGACGGTCAGGCGCTGTTTGCCGTCGAGAAAGGACTGAAACACCGCGCGAGCCTCGGCGTTGGGCTTCTTGAAGTAGGCAGCCCCCGGGAATGTGCCGATCAATATGGTCCGGCCCTTACCGAAGTGATTCTCAACCGCAGCTACGGATCCATCCCCGTAGTTCCCGATCGCCTTGCCCGTGGTTGGCCGATACACCTGCTTGAAGTAACGACCACCGATTTCGTGACCAAGGAAGCGTAATTTCAAGTTCTCCAGCAGGTCCGGTGTAAAGTCTACGTCTGCTTCGGCCGCACCGAAGACCTCCGCCAGGCCAAGGTTCGGCTGTGTTGCCCCGGCATGTGCTCCGTCCCCGAAATAAGCGGGGAGCCCTTCGCTGATGAGGGTTCCGCCGTTCTGGACGTAAGCGCGGATTTTCGCGGCGTCTTTTGCTGTGAGCATTACAGGGTAGGGCAGGTAAACCAGCGGATACTCATCGATGTTGTCGATGTGAACCCAATCCGGCTGTACGTTGGAATCAAAAAAGGCTTCGTAGGCGCCGCGAGCTGATGCTGCGTAGTTAGCGGTATTCCCTTGCTGTGCGAAGTTGAAACGCTCTGATTCAGGTGCAAAGACGATGCCGATGTCGCCCTTGACGGGACGTGACGTCCAGAGATCAGGATTCGCGTTGGTCCACTTGGCGAACCTGCTCGCCATGTCGGACCGGGGCGTAGCGGAGCCATCCATCGCAAACGGTCCGAAGGCACCGAACAAGGGACCATCCAGAAGTGGACGATAACGCAAGTAAAGGACACCGGTAACGCCTCCGCTCATCGAGACCAGGTTCCACACCCGAAGGTCTTCGGCATCCGGCTTCCGGGCGTCTTCCAACGGCCGGCCAGTCACCTCGGACTGCATCCAGAGTGGTCCGCCTTGCATTTCCGCGTGCCAGAATGGCTTGCCACGTGACGCGGCTCTCACGAGATCGACTGCATGGTATTGCTTCCAGGGCTCGTTCCCTTTGCGGGCATTCACCCAAGTGAATCCATAACTTTCGACTTCCGCCGCGGCGCGCCAGTCGTTTTGCGAAACGCTGGGTAGAGATTCCAGGGTGTAGGCGATACCGTGCATCGTGATCTTGCCCTTGATGTCCACGGACCGGATCACTTCCTTGCGCCAGCGCAGAAGTTCGTGCGCGCGATCTTCTTTGAATTCCACCCAATCGAGCCAATCCGGATATGGGCCCCCTGTTCGAGAAGGTTGGACGTCTTTCCAGTCGGCAAAGCTATACCGACGCCAAGCGTTTGCGACGGCCTCTACGCTCCCGTATTTCTTCGCCAGCCATTTGTGAAACTCTGCAATGGAGGCGGGGCAATAGCAGTACATGCGACCCACACCCGTCCCACGATGTTCGTTCGGGATATACGCGCTCGAAGCAGTCTGGAAGTACACGCTGGCGCCTCCGCCCGTGTTTCCTTCGTTCCACAGGTCATATCCGTAAAGTGCCGGATGGTTTCGATACCGGGCTGCCATGGCTTTCAGAAAGGCTTCGGCTCTGGCGCGCACGTCCGCATTATCCAGGCACAGGCCGGGGAAGCCGCCCGTGGCACTGGAACCCGAATACTCAGGCGCACCTCGAAACCCGTCCTGGGCCTCGAAGCGTGAATCGGGGAACATGCGGGAGGCCCATTCTGGCGCGGCTGTAATCTGTTCGGCGAGGACGGCTTTTATGCCGTTCTGCCCTTCCAGGTCCAGCATTCGATCGTAGTCGCGCCAATCGTACTTGCCGGGCGCAACCTCGACTGCAGACCACATGACCCAATGACGGAACATGTTCATTCCCGCTTCTGCAGCAGTCTTGTGATCCTTCGCCCAATCGGCTTCGGGCGGATTCGATTTTCGGAAATAAACGGCTCCGTATGGAAAGACGGGATCACTCGCGGCAGAGCAGATCTGTAGCGACGCAAGCGTTACCAGAAACAGCGTTTTGGGCCATTGCGTTGTCATGCTCGACGGTTTGCGGAGATTCAGCCGAGATTGTGGTTGGTGCCAGAAGCTCATCAAAGAGTCTTTCGAACGTGGGTTGGACTGAGAGTGATCGTATACTGGTCAGACCAATGGTGTCAATAATTTTCCGTATCCGAACCATGTCGTAAGACGCGAGAGCTTAAGTTGGGCAGAAAGGCCTCCACTGTTGACAAACATTGAGGGGAACTGGGCGCCGACGAAGGCGCGACCACGGCCCTCGTTTAGAGAGGTGCTAGCGTCCTCTGAGCCCGTCGAGACTCCAGCGTCCCCCGCCAGAAATGCTGAGTGTCAGGAAGGCACCGAGGAAAACAAAGGCCAACTCACCGCTTCGCGGGCCGAAGAGTTGGAAACGATGTGCAAACCCGAAAGCGACAGCAAGGTTGATGACTACCACTGCGGCAGCGCACCGAGTCCAAAGGCCAAGAGCGACAAGCAGGGCGCAGACGACCTCTGCGAAGAGCACCAAAAGCAGGCTTGCCGTGGGGCCGATATGAAACGGGTCCGCAAAATGGGCGGACACGCGGCTGAAATTCAGGGCCTTGTCCAAACCGTGCTTTACAAACAGCAACAAGCCAACCCAGACTCTTAGAACAAGCAAGGCCAAATTAATCGTCGATGTGGATCCAGCGGATAAGCGCGCCATGACTGCTATCTCGTAGGCTACTGCAACTCACTAAATAATAAAAACGCGGCGGTCTGTTATCGGTCAACGCTTATTCAAGCGATACACCGTCTCTGCGTTGCTCCGGTAGAACTTGTCTATTGTGCCTGGATCTCGGGAGGAGATGAAGCTGTCCGTCAAGTGAAAGACTTGCGCGTAGCTGGCCCACTGCTCGCTGTTTGGCCAGTCGCTTCCATAGAAGCAGCGATCAGGGCCGAAGGTATTCCAGACCGAGTCGAGGCGGTCCTTGTAAGGAGCCACGTCCTCGGGGATTCGGCCGTTTACTGGTTTGATGAAACCTGAGATCTTGGCGACCACCCGCGGACGTGAGCTGAGCAATGCGAGATCAGCTTGGCACACCTTCCGCGCCGACGCATCCGCCGGCATTTGCATTCCCGGCAGGTGATCGAGAACAATTGTCAGATTTGGAACCTGATCGGACAACCGCACGACGGCGTTGATCAGAGCCGGATTGGGGTTTGCGGTATCCAGGACCAGGTTCGCTTGCGCAAGTACCTTCAGATCGGCAATGAAGGACGGCTCCGATACTTTTTCGCCTAGATTGCGGCCCCACAGATTTCCGTAACGAATGCCACGAAACAGAGGATCTTTCGCGTATCGGTCCAGATGGTTGCGAAACTCAGGAGTCCCGGGTTCAAGATCCCCGACGACACCAGCGATGATGCCATCGCTTCTGGCTGTATCGAGCAGCCATTGATTGTCGGCCAGCCACGGGCTACATTCAATTGCAATTGCTCGAGCAATGCCGAACTGAGAGGCAACAGTACGGTACCGGGAAGGAAGGGCGCTCTCGTAGATTTTGCTGTCTTGAGGCGGCCACGGTACGCCTTGAGGACGCGATATGTCGAAGAGGTGGATATGGGTATCGATGATGGGAGGTCTCGTCACCACTGCGCAGCACCTCGGCGGCTACGCCGGCACACCATCGCGGTAGAGGCGTGAGCTTGCGTTCTCGCGGGAACGCTTCCAATCCTCGAGATTCGGGCCGCCAAGATGAGCGACCTTGGCTCGCAGTTCTGCCATCTCGCCTTGCCCCATTGGGCGAAACTGCTGTGCCACTCGGACGTCCTCTTCCACTTCGGCGACTTTTGTGCAACCGAGCGCGACGCAATGGATCGGCAGACTCAGCGTGTAGGACAAACAATCTTTCACTGTGATCGCGTTCAGGAGCTTTGCATTTGCGGTGCTCTTCATCCCCTGGATTCCCATGCCGCGCTTTACCGCTATTGGCAGAACATCCCGTTCAAAACTGAGGTAAGCGGGATCGGCGGCATGTAGCGGCATCAGGATGGTGTCGTACTTGTCATAATGCTGCAGCATTGCAAGATGAACTTTGGGATCGTGATGTCCCGTAAAGCCAATGAAACGGCATTTGCCTGCCTTTTTCGCTGCTTCAAATGCCTCGATGGCCCCGCCAGGCGCAAAAATCTGCTCAACCTCGCTCATTTCGCTTACCTGGTGAATTTGCCACAGATCCACGTGATCTGTCTTCAAGGCGCGCAGCGATAGTTCGAGATCACGTTCGGCCCCGGCTCTTGTCCGCTCCGGTGACTTGGTGGTCAGGAAAATGTTTTTGCGAAAAGGCGGAAGCACCGCACCATACACTTCTTCGGATTTCCCGTTCCAGTAAATGCGGGCGTTATCGAAGTAATTGATGCCAAGGTCATAAGCGCGTAATGTGACCGCTTTCGCTTCTTCGAACGAGATGTTCGGGAAGCGTCCACCGGCTTGCCCGATAACCGTAAGGCTCTGTCCGGTTTTGCCCAGCACGCGTTGCGGGATGTCCCCAGCTTTGAGTGGAGATGCTCCACCACGCACAGCAGAAACAAGCCCGGCCGACAGGGATGACGAAATGAACGTTCTGCGTCGCACAACCTGAACATACTTTACAGCGGCGGACCCGCGGGTTGCGGTAAGGCCGCACTCTTCGGCGCATTGGCGACGGGATTGATCAAATACCGAGTAATGTCCCGTTCTGATTGGCGCAGGCTGGCCTCATTTACCTGATCGGAGTCATGCATGCCCGCGATCTTCGACTTCAACTGGGTGATCTGCTCCAGTACGACAGCGCGCACTTCCGGCGATGATTTCGGATTTGCACCTAGAATCATCAATTCGTCGAGCGTGACCTGTCGCGAAACACGTCGCAGCGAGCGCAGCATCGGGGTGTTGTCTGTAGGCGCGTTCCAGGTTGTATCAAGAAGCTTGGTGATCACTTCGGGCAACGTGAGAGCGTTCTCCTGGCGGTCAGCAAATGCGACCAGGCGGTTTGCCGTTTCGGGCTGAAGTATTTGGCCAACGATCATGTCGGACAGGGTTCGCGCCGCGGCCAAATGGCTGAACGCGTATCCCGTGTCCATGTGAAACTCCTCAAGCGATGTCGTCGATTGCGTGCCGCCGAACTCTCCTCCACCTCCGCCATATGGATCGGTCGTCAGCTCACTCAGCAAGCGTTCGGGGATTGCGAGTTCTCCCGGTTGGAGAGCTTCGGTTAAGAGCCCGAGGATGTCTCGTTGAAAAGCCGCCGGAACGATTTCGGTGGGAGGAAGTGAGTCGCCCTTCACAACGTAGTTGTGATACTGACCTCCGATGTAGCGAACGCCGGAATCAATCGCCCAGCGATGATGAAGATATGTCATCCACAGGCCTTCGCCGCGTAAATGGCTGACATCTTCTCCCGGTTGAAGGGCTTTGAGTCCATACCCGGCGAGAAGCACTTTTCGCTGCTTCATGGTCTCCCGAAGGTATGTTGCTGCGTCACTCAGATCGTCGTAACGGTTCCAGCGCGGGTCAGTTGGTGGAGTGAAAATGAATCCCTTGTTGCGCATCTCATGCACGATGGCCTGAAGGCCTTGCTTTTCTTGAGAGGCGGGCAACTCTGAGTAAGAGTAGCGAACCATGAACTTATCGAAGTCCCCAATCTGCTTCTGGAACGCGTCACTGAGATCGACTTTATTGTCTTTGGTGAGCTGGAGCCGCGGGCTGGGATATTCCATAACGGATGCCCGATCGTTCATGCTGGAATTCCATGCATGAGGGAAGCCGAGCGTGTGTCCTACTTCGTGTGCGGTGACAAGCGCCTGGCGGAGCCGGACCAACGATTCTTCCGATACGCCCTGGTTTTTTGCGGCGAAGAGCAGATAGTTCAGACGCGCGAGATAAGGACCTTCATCGCCTCCACCATCAGTCGGCATTTCGGGGCTATAGCTCTGCCAGTAGTTGCTGATCGTTCGGATGCGCGCAGAGTCCATCCGGGCTCTTGCGGCGAGAATTTCACCCGTACGCGGATCAGAGAAACTACCACCTACCGAAAATCCACGATTGTCCCGGTTCACCCAAAAGACAAAGCTGTAACGGATGTCCATGGGGTCCATGTCAGGTGTGGGGTCTTTGACGACGATGGCGTTTCGGAATCCCGCCGCTTCGAATGCGGCGTTCCACCAAAGGATGCCGTCGCGCATGGAACTGCGTATTGGTTCGGGTATGCCCGCGTCCAGATAATAAACAAGGGGCTGTTTCGGTTCGCTAATCTTTGCGGCGGGGTCCTTCTTTTCTAAACGAAACCGATGCACCCAGTGCGTATCAGTTTCCTTGTCGAACGGTGCCGAGTAATCCTTGAAGTTCAAGCCCAGTCCCCCGATTCGCGGATCGCCCATCCTCGATTTATATCCATCGTCCGGCGGCTGTAGAAATGAGTGATGCAGCCGAATGGTCAGCGCCCGCCCGTCCGGAGCGACTGAATTGACGATGCGCCCCGGGTTATCGCACGCGTAAGTGAGAGTAACTTCAACTTCCGTATTCTTCGGGAATGCCTTCGTTTTGGGAAGGTAGATAGAACTACGTACCGGGTCCAACTTGTAGTTGCCCTGATTCTGGCGCCGCAAGACGGCCTCGATGTTGACGGCATCGCGGAAAAGAAGGGGTGAAGCATCCACCGTAATCTTGCCGTTTTCTTCCGATTCGATGGGAAGTGCCGCGAGGATGCTGCTGGCGAAAGATTCTTCCATTCCCTGACTCAACGCTGCATTTCCCTGCAGTGCGCGAAACTTCAGATTCCGTTGTACGACGTTTACTTTAGGGCCCACACGGTCGAAATAGATGACTGTGGACGCGTAACTTGCGCCTCGGTCCACGCCCAACTCCACCGAGCCGATTCCTTTACCCGCTCCGGCGAAGTACAAAACGTCCTCATTGAGTTTGGAAATCTCGAAAAGAATCTTGCCACGGCCGGCATCCCAGACGAACGGCAGATAGCCGTTGTGCCGCTCTTGCGGGCCCGGTCTTGCCGGCGTCTCGCTGCGCTGTGCTGCGCCTGGTAACACCAGAATCAGAGTGGCAAGAGCTAAACGCGCGGAATGATTGGACGTTTTTTTCATGCGATGCAACGCTCCAGCCTGAGATCTCTTCTTGTGCCTCGAACGGGGAGGGAATTCTAGATTCTAGCGCCTGCACTAAAGGGAGGAGACCGTATGTCGCAGGCGACGCGCGGCGGCTCTACCTGCAACTCATGACATCTGGAAGTCCACTCTCGCTTCCGGTGCATACTGGTCCCAAATGAAATATTGTGCTCTCGTCGCCTTGCTGACAAGTGTTGTTGGAACGGCCCAAGACGTACGAGCGTACCGAACTGCAAACCAGAAAGAAATTCTGGATTCGTTTGTAGAGTTTCTTTCCATACCCAATGTCGCCAGTGACAAGGCCAATATCCGCAAGAATGCAGATTTCATCGTAAAAGCATTAACGCAGCGTGGCGTACCGTGCCGGTTGCTCGAAGTGCCGGATGCCCCGCCGGTCGTGTTTGCCGAAATGAACCCGCCCGGCGGAAAAGGAACCGTGACGTTCTACGCGCACTACGATGGGCAACCTGTTGAACCGGCCAAATGGGCGACGCCGCCCTTCCAGCCTACGTTTCGGGGAGATCGCCTCTACGGCCGATCGACTTCGGACGACAAGGCGCCGATCGAGGCGATACTTGTTTCACTCGATGCGATGAAGGCGTCCGGAGTTCAGCCATCCGCGAACGTACGATTCTTTTTTGAAGGCGAAGAAGAGGCCGGGTCCGCTCACTTGCCGCAGATCGTCGAGAAATATCGCGATCTTCTCAAAACCGATCTCTGGCTGTTCTGCGATGGACCCGTCGACCAAAGCCGTAAGCAACAGATTTACTTCGGAGCGCGCGGCGACACAAACCTGGATGTCAAAATATTCGGCCCAAGCCATGAGCTGCATAGCGGACACTACGGAAACTGGGCTCCGAATCCAGCCATGATGCTTGCGATGCTTCTTGCTTCCATGAAGGACGATGACGGACGAGTTTTGGTGGACGGATTCTATGGCGGTATTGAGCCTCTTAGCGCGACCGAGAAGGCTGCAATGGCCGCTGCCCCGCTGAACGAGGAAACTTTAAAACGCGAGTTCGGCCTGGCTCGAACCGAAGGCAAAGGAGAAAAACTGATCGAGCTGATCGCTCAACCTTCATTGAGCATCCGCGGGTTCAGCAGCGCCTCTGTGGGTGCGACAGCTCGTAATGTGATTCCCGCTACCGCGGAGGCAAGCATCGACTTGCGGGTCGTAAAAGGGATCGATTTCAAGATTCAGCAGGATCGGCTCATAGCGCATATCAAGAAACAGGGTTACTACGTTACCGAAAAGGAGCCGGACATGGATACCCGGCTGACGTATCCGAAAATCGCCCAGGTAAAACGCGGGTCCGGCTATAACGCCGCTCGCACCTCAATGGACCTGCCCGTCTCGAAGCAAGTGATTGCCACTCTTCAAAAAGCTCGAGGACCTCTGGTCGTGATGCCTACTCTTGGCGGTAGCATCCCGCTCTATCTGTTCACCGATGTTTTGCGAACGCCCGCGATCGGCATCCCAATCGCAAATCATGACAACAATCAGCACAGCAACGATGAAAATATACGGCTACAGAACCTGTGGGACGGCATCGAAACGCTGAGCGCGCTGCTTGCCATGAAAATATAGCTCACTCTCGCAGGTAACGCCGGTATGCCCCGCTGTTGAACGTAGACCAAGGTGTGAACCCGCGTTTCTCGAGGTAGAGTTGGTACGCGAAATCGATGTTCGCCTTACAATCCAGCAAGTCGCGCAGGTTCAGTCCCGGTCTTTTTAAATGAACCGTGTTGATCTGGAAGTAGCCCCAGTCGAGGGTGCCGTCAGAGTTGTAGTGATAGATCTCACATTTGCCTTGCGGGTTCTCGGCACGCTGGATAGCTAAGGCGACTCGACACTCCGATCCAAACTTGGTGCAGGCGTACTGCTGGTACGCGCTGAGCGAGTGTCTTTGATCCGTCTGCGCCCTGAACGCATCCTGTGTGTTGGTACGCCGCGCAATGAGGACCGGTGATTGGAACTGGAGGCGAAACGGAGATTGGACGCTGACGGTGTATCCGGCATGGAATCGGACAAGCGAGAAGACCAATACGGCCCCTAAAAGCAATGCCAAGCCTCCCGTGAACGCTCCAGAGCGCGCGGAAGCGACCGGTATTGTTCTGGCTGAGGGTGGGTTCGAAGCAGGCCGCCTCTTTATAACAACCGTGACGCGCTTAGGACGTGGGTCGCGATGCGGTTTTGCCATCCGTGATCCCTTCGGCACTCCCATGCCAGTTTAGTGCAACTTTAGTTCTGGCAATTGATATGGCAGCATCAGAGAGTGGCTGCCACGCTCTCTCCAGTGAAAAACGACTTGCAGGATCTACGGACGAGCAGCGCAGGTTTGCGAGCGGTGGCCAGCTTCGAGGCGTTCAAGGGAATCGCCGTCGTGTTGTTGGGTATTGTCCTGCTGATGTACCATTCCCACGCAGAGGACTTAGCCGAGTCGCTCCTGGACCACCTGCATATAGATGAGGACCGTAGGATCGGGCAGATGCTGATGCATGCCGCTTCGCAGGTGACAGACGCACGCCTATGGACCATCGCGGGGGCGGCGATCACTTACGCGACAGTTCGTTTTGTGGAAGCTTGGGGCCTATGGCACCGGCGGATTTGGGCCGAGTGGTTCGCACTTCTTTCCGGGGCCATGTACCTTCCTTGGGAGATCCTCAAAGTCGCTCAGCGCGCCACTGCGGAACGCATTGTAATCCTGGGACTCAACGTCATCATCGTGCTCTACATGCTGTTCATCCGCATCCGGGAACGTCGGGCATGTCTGAAAATCGCGGACGCCGATGCCAGCTACTAGAATCTGAGCGGCTCAACCAGCGACGAAAAGTCTTTATCGCTCCAGCCTTGCTGTTGCGCGTTGTTTAGCAAATCAAGAGCCGAATCCGCTGCTCTGTGCGAAGCGCCCAACGCTTCCGACAATTTGATCGCGTACCCGACGTCTTTGGCCATCAGACGCAAGTAGAAGTTTACATCGTAGTTCCGCTCCATCATCCGCTTCGAGAGCGTCTTCACCATTGGGCTGCCCGGAGCGCCGTTAGTGAGGATGTCGAGAACTGAGTCGATTGCCAGACCCGATTTCTCTGCGAGGGCAAGGGCTTCCGCCAGACCTGCTGCTTGAACTGCACAAAGCATGTTGTTGATCAGCTTCATCCGTGCACCACTTCCGAGCGGTCCCAGATGGGCGATTTTCCGTCCCAACACGCTCAGCACCGGCTCCGCTTTTCTTAGTGCCTGTTCGTCGCCTCCCACAAGAAACGCGAGTTCGCCTGCCGCCGCTTGGGGTTTGCTGCCCGTCACCGGAGCATCTAGAAACTGCCGGCTTTTACCAGCGAACTTCTTGCCGAGTTCAGTCACCACATCAGGCGAGATCGTGCTGCATTCGAGACTCACGGTATCCGGGTTTAATCCGGCGAGCGCCCCATTTGTGCCCAGCCACACTTCACGTGAAGCTACATCGTCCGAGACGATGCTGATGACGATCTCGGCGTTTTCCACGGCCTTCAAAGGCGAGTCCGCGGTATTTGCACCGGCCGACTCAAATTCCCGCCGCTTTTCCGGCTTCCTCGCATACACCGTGACTTTACCGTTCTGAGTCAATAGGCGGTGAGCCATTCCGGAGCCCATAGTGCCTACGCCCAGAATCGCTACGCTCGGGAGCGCGCTGGTTTTTGTTGATTTATCTGCCATTTCAAATTGTCCTTACGGTAGCTATCTTTGCTGGTTTATCCTCGACCGCAAGAATATTCCGCAAGGGTCTTCCGAGATCGGGGAACGAGACTTGCATCCAATCGCCGGCCTCGAGTGCCACTCCTTCACCAAAGCTGAATGCGTCTGCGCCGAAGAAGTGGACGTGAACATCGCCCGGACGCCGGTGTGCGGCGTACTTGAAGTGATGGTGTTCAAGATTTTTCACCGAGTGGGACATATTCGCTTGCCCGGTCCAGATCTTGCTCGACCACAAGATTGCATCAGCGCGCTGAATGGAGACTTCCCCGGCTAAATTCTCGAATGGCGTATCACCGACCGTCAGTTCCGGGCCGATGGCACATTCGCGCAATTTCGACGGCGCCAGGTACAAATAGTTCTTCTTCTCCATTATGTGGTCCGAGAATTCGTTCCCGACGGCGTAACCGACACGGTAGGGTGCACCATCCGGGCCCACGAAGTAGACGCCCGCAACCTCCGGTTCCTCGCCACCATCATCACCATACGCCGGTATGGTTAATGCGCTGAGGTGAGCTTTCAGGATGGCTCCATCACCCTTGTAGAACCACTCAGGCTGGACGCCGATCTCGCCCGCTGCGGGATTGCCGCCTTCGAGGCCGAGTTTGAACATTCGAAAGCTGTCCGTTGCTTCAGCATCTACCGTCTTATGCATCGCGGCCCGGTTCTTTGCGCTTGCCTTGTGTGTCAGGCCGGTCCCGCTGACAAGGCAATGTGCCGGGTCGGAAGGGTGATCAAAGGCCGGCAGAAAACGCCACTCCGATCTACCCTGGTACACCTCGTCATAGTTCACGACCTCATTCGTCGTCAGGGTCTCGACGAGCCGATCCAAGGAGTTCTTGTCCTCCACGGCTTTCTGAGCCAGTGCATAAGTGCTTGGATACCGAGCGTCGAGTAAACGAAGTTCGGAGCCGTCAACAAGGCCGATCCTGCGGCCTGCGTCGCGTGTAATCTGTACCAGTCTCATCAGTTGAAAACGTTGCCCGGGAGTCGGTTTGAATCAGGCTTGGGCCTGGGCGGAGTTTCGGTTGGCCTCAGCGGATTCGCCGCCCTTCGCCTCCGATATCCTCCCCAGCAAAGTGTACGCTTTTTCGAAGGTGGTGAGGTGTGCCCGCATACCCTGCCTTGCTCCCTCAGCATCGCCATTCACGATTGCCCGAAGGATGGATTCGTGCTGCTGTTGAGCATTCTCACGAACACCGGGCAGTTCCTGAGACTTCCTGATCCATTCCACAAGAAGCCCACGGATATCGAGCAACAGCCGGGGGAGCAGATTGTTGTGTGAGCAATTTGCGACCGCGATATGGAAATCCAGGTCCGATTCGCTGTATTGCCCGCCTCCGCGTTTCAATTCTTCTTGTCCCCTTGCTATAAGTTCCCGGAGCGTTGCTTCGTCTTCGGGTGTTCTGCGTTCAGCGGCCAAAGCTGCCAGCTCGGTCTCGAGGAGTAAGCGAGTCTCACAGACGTCCTCCAGATCCTTTTGAGATTTCAGCGAACCCTTCGCCAGCAGCCGATGAAGCAAACCCCTGGATTCTTCAGCCACATACGTTCCGTCGCCAGCCCGCATACGTACCATGCCGATGAAAGCCAGCGACTTCAGCGCCTCCCGCAATGTGGACCTGCCAACGTTCAGAACCTCGCAAAGCTCGGTTTCTGGTGGCAGCCGTTCGCCTGCCTTCCAGTGATTGTCCGCAATCATGCCGGCCAGTTGCGCGGCAACTTGTTCGCCCAGGGTAACTCGAGCGACTGCTTTTAACTGGGGCATCCCTCCGACTGTACCTGAAGTGCGATATAGTTTCCAACACAGAACCGAATAGCTAAATAGCTACTTGTCTGATCTTTTGTGGAACAATCCTTGCCAAATTCAATTGGGCCTAAAACTTAATTTCTGCTCGAGACAATAAGCAAATCATGCGAGGCTTCTTTTTATTAGCGCTGAGTGCGTTATCTTCCAGTCTGGTTGCGCAGGATACCGTTACCGTAACGGTGGATGCTGCTAAAAGCGCCGGTCCGAATAAGCCCTTCTGGGCGTATTTCGGGTACGACGAGCCGAACTACACGACTGCCAGGAATGGACGGAAACTGATTCGTGAACTCTCGGATCTCAGCCCAGTGCCGGTGTCAATCCGTGTTCACAATCTGCTTACGACGGGCGACGGCAAGGCGTCTTTGAAATGGGGCTCGACCAATGCTTACACCGAAGATGCGACCGGGAAGCCGGTTTACGATTGGACCATCGTTGACGGGATTCTTGATACTTTCGTCAACTCGGGGGCAAAGCCGTTCGTAGAAGTCGGCTTCATGCCCAAAGCGTTATCGATGCATCCCGACCCTTACCGTCACAACTTTCCTCAAGAGAAGAATGTATTCACGGGCTGGGCATATCCGCCGAACGATTACGCTAAATGGGACGAACTGATTTACAAGTGGGCGCAGCATTGCGGCGAGAAGTACGGCAAAGAGAAGGCCGAGAGTTGGGAGTGGGAAGTTTGGAACGAACCGAACATCGGCTACTGGCACGGTACGCCTGAGGAATATAACAAGCTTTACGACCACACGGTAGCCGCGATCCGACGCGCGCTTCCAAGTGCGAAGGTGGGCGGTCCGGCAACAACTGGCCCTGGCGATGCGAAAGCGGCAGCATTTCTACGCCAGTTTCTGGAGCATTGCCTGTCCGGCAAGAATGACGCGACCGGGAAGGCAGGCGCACCGCTCGATTTCATCAGCTTTCATGCAAAGGGAAGCCCAAAGATCAATGAGGGCGAGGTGCGCATGGGAATGGCGAAGCACATGAAAGACATCTCGAACGGCTTCGAGATCGTGCGGTCGTTCTCGAAGTACAAGGACCTGCCCATCGTGCTGAGCGAATCCGATCCGGAAGGCTGTGCAGCCTGCTCGCTGCCGCAAAACGCTTATCGCAACGGTACTCTCTACGCTGTGTATATGGCGGCCTCGCTCAATGGAGCAAAGCAGCTCTCACGCAAAACAGGGGCCAATCTCGAGGGCTTCCTGACTTGGGCATTTGAGTTCGAAGATCAGCCCTACTTCGCCGGCTTGCGTTCGCTGGCGACCAACGGCGTAGACCAACCCGTGATGAATGTGTTTCGAATGATCGGAATGATGCGTGGCGATTACGTCGAGGCGAAGAGCGACAAAGCGGCTCCGGTGGATGCTTTGCTGAACAAGGAAGTCGCTGCTCCTGAAACCGATGCCATAGCGACGCGCACCGATCATGACGTTTCCGTAATGCTCTGGAACTACGAGGACCGGGACCGAACAGACTCTTCGGCGCAGGTTGCTCTGAACGTGACCGGGCTACCTAAGACTGCAAAGCGCGTTCTATTACGCCATTTCCGGATCGATGGAGATCACAGCAATTCTTACAGCGTGTGGAAGGCGATGGGATCACCGCAGAGTCCTTCGGCCGAGCAAATCGCAAAGCTGGAGGCGGCTGGTCAGTTGCAGCTTCTGGAGTCTCCTCGCTACGTCGATGCTAAATCCGGAGCGGCGGAATTGAACTTTATGCTTCCCGTTCAGGGTGTGTCGCTCGTGCAACTCAGCTGGTAAGGTCAACTCCGGCATTCGGTAATCAAACATTGAGATTCCGGTATCAATGGCGCATTGCATTTCTGATTGCTTGCGCCATCACGGTCAGTTACTTCGATCGACAAACTCTGCCGGTTGCCGTGCTTGCTATCCAGCGCGAAATTCCGATCTCCAATACCGCGTTTTCACAGTTGCAAGCCGCATTCCTAGTGGCGTACGCAGTCATGTACGCGATGGGCGGAAAGCTGCTGGATGCCCTTGGAACTCGAAGGGGTTTCCTCCTCATCATGCTCTGGTGGTCGTTAGCTTGCGCCAGTCACGGATTCGCCACCAGCTTCGGCATGCTTGCGGTGAGCCGCTTCCTCCTTGGAATGGGTGAGGGCGGCGGATTCCCGGCGGCCACGAAAGCGGTTTTCGAATGGTTCTCCGTCCGTGAGCGTTCGCTGGCCATGGGAATCATGAATGCCGGAACCGCCGTCGGGGCCGTGGCTGCGCCGCCTCTCATCGCCCTCATATTGTCCTTTGCTTCCTGGCGGTGGGTTTTCTTTCTTTCCGGGGCGGCCGGATTGGGCTGGGCGATCTGGTGGTGGTATGAATACTTTACTCCCGCCGCCCACCCACGCCTCCCTCGTGCGGAAAAAGATGAGCTCACTGCAGTGGTCGAATCGGACGCAGACTCGTCCTCACCAGCGTCCCTGCCGTGGATCCAGCTCTTTTCGAGAGTCGAAGTATGGGGGCTGATGATCGCCAAGTTCCTGAGCGATGCAGCATGGTACTTCTATTTGTTCTGGCTGCCGAAGTATCTCTTCGATGTTCGACACTTCGACATGAAGCAAGTGGGCTATTCGGCATGGGTGCCGTATGCCGCTTCCGGTGTTGGATCGGTTGTTGGTGGATGGTTTTCAGGCTGGCTCATTCGGCGAGGCAAATCCGTAAACTTTGCGCGGAAACTTGCTCTGGGGCTGAGCGCTTCCGTTATGCCGTCAATTCTGTTTGTGAGCCATGCGCCGGTTCAATTTGCGCTCGTTCTGTTCAGCATTGCTTTCTTCGGGCAGCAGTCCTGGTCAACTCTCGTGATGGTTCTGCCCACCGATCTGTTCCCGGGTAAGCTCGTCGGCTCTGTTGCCGGACTAGTCGGATTCGGAGGTGCCATGGGCGGAGTAGTTTTCGGCTTCGTGGTCGGCTATCTTCTTGACCATGGGTTCGGCTACGGCGTTGTCTTCGGCATGGTCGGCACCTTCCATATTCTTGCTTTTCTCGTCATTCTTCTAACGATCAGACAAATGAACCCTACACCTTTACTCGAGGAGCAATTTGCTCAATGAAAATAACTGAGATTCGCACCCGCGTCGTCGAGTGGAGAGGGAAAACCGTTCCTCCGCAACCTCACTTCTGTACGAACGCTGCCGATCTTCTTGAACTCGACCAGGATTCCATGGCCAGCTTCCGGTTTCACGGATGGCTGATCGTAGAGATCTTCACCGATTCGGGACATGTGGGAATCGGGAATGCAGCGCTTTCACCGCTCGTCACAAAACAGACGATTGATCTTTATCTCAAACCGCTGCTGATCGGGCGTGATCCTTTCGACACTGAGTTCGTGTGGCAGTTGATGTATCGTCAGACCCTCGCATTTGGCCGGAAAGGCATAGCGATGGTTGCCATCAGCGCCGTCGACATCGCCATATGGGACATCCTGGGCAAAGCCACCGGGCAGCCCGTGTATCGACTGCTTGGAGGCCGGACCAAGAAGAGGATCCCGGTTTATGCGAGCAAGCTGTACAGTCAACCGCTCGACGAATTGGCCAAGGAGGCCCAATCGTATAAGGACGCGGGATATAAGGCGATGAAGATGCGCTTCGGATGGGGGCCCATGGACGGCGCGGCCGGGATGCAGCGTAACCTCGAACTCCTTCGTACGATCCGCGATGTTATCGGATACGAGATCGATCTGATGGCGGACGCATACATGGGCTGGACGCTTGATTACGCACGGCGCATGCTCCCGTTGCTTGCTCCCTTTCAACTGCGCTGGCTGGAAGAGGCGGTCATTGCCGATGACCTGGCGGGATATGCCGAACTAAAGAGTTACAAGCTCGTTCCGATCGCCGGCGGCGAGCACGAACACACGATCTACGGATTCAGGACACTCCTCGAGACGAAAGCCCTCGACTACATCCAGTTCGACACGAATCGAGTGGGCGGCATTACGCAGGCGAGAAAGATAGCGGCGATGGCCGAAGCGTTCTCCGTTCCGGTCATTCCTCACGCAGGCCAGATGCATAACTTCCATGTGGTCATGGCCAGTCTGAACTCTCCCATGGCGGAGTACTTCCCGGTGGTCGATGTCGAGATTGGGAATGAACTTTTCTGGTACATCTTCAAGGGCGAACCAGACCAGGAAAACGGCTCGATCGATTTGAGAGAAGACGTGCCCGGTTTGGGATTAACGATCAGCGAAGACAACCTGAAGAACTTTGCCGTCATCGAGTAGGGATGCGAAACCAAAAGGGCTAAAGGTCGACGCGTTTCTCACGATGCCTGGTCAGGTACCAGCACGGGCTGTTACCGCCGTGTGGAAATAGAGAATTAACACACGTCTCATCGACTGGGTCCTGGAACATGTACTCGACCTTGTGATCCTTTCGCGGTACCGCGAAGTATTGTTTGATCTGAACGGTTGCAAAAGGATCACGCTTGTTCGTGAATCTCCAGCGCAGGACCGCGAAATCGGTCAGATACGCGAGACAAATGAGGGCAACGAAGCCCGCCAGCACCCAGAAAAGTCTCTGTACAAATCGAGTTTTGGTCCTAGTCATTCGTTAGCGAGGACGCAAGATCCGGCGAATGGAGATGAATGATGCCTCGCTGAAGCCCCAGCGTCACGGCATGAGTTCGATCCTTGGCGCCCAGCTTGCTCAAGATGCTCTGGACATGGGCTTTGACCGTACCGG
The DNA here is from genome assembly GCA_045807925.1 of Bryobacteraceae bacterium. Classification (GTDB taxonomy): domain Bacteria; phylum Acidobacteriota; class Terriglobia; order Bryobacterales; family Bryobacteraceae; genus Bog-105. The sequence continues at coordinate 56,101 of JBJMGK010000055.1, forward strand.
CTGCCGTTCCCAGGATGTCGCCGACTTCACGATTCCCCAACCCACGTGCCACGAGGGTGAGGACCTCTACCTCTCGTGGCGTGAGCGCCACCTCAGGGAAGAAGCCGTTCAGTTGCTCAGAAACTTCCTGCGGGATGTATCGCTTTCCCGCATGCACAATCCGGATAGCCCTGATAACCTCCGTGTGCACCATCTCTTTCAAGAGGTAACCGCGAACACCCGCCTCGAGCGCCCGATAAATATCCTGATCCCCGTCGTAGGACGTGAGGGCGATGATGCGAGCGCTCGGAAACTCTTCACGGATCTCGCGTGTCGTCTCGATCCCGCTCTTATCGGGGAGCCGCAGATCCATCAAGGTGACATCAGGATGATGCTCGCGGTACAGACGAATGGCACTTGCACCATCCCTGGCTTCCGCAACAAGCGCCAGATCCGGCTCTGTTCCAAGGATGGCAGCCACCCCTTTCCGCACCAAATCGTGGTCGTCAACTGAGAGGATTCGAATGCGGCTGGGCAGGTTTGGGGCGCCTGGATGCATGGTCTCGCTACCTTCTATGATGCGCTAGTTCTGGTTCAGCTCCCGTATTGGCTGCTCCTCCCGCCTTCGGCAGCGGTACGGAGATTGTGATCCTTGTGCCCGAGCCTTCGGCGCTGGTAACCCGCAGACGTGCGTCGATCTCGTCTGCTCGCTCGCGAATACCGATCAGCCCGAAGTGTCCGAAGGGCGCCCGCTGCTCCTGCGGCGTGAAACCGATTCCGTCATCCTCGAATGCGACCTGCAGTTCGGTGCCCTCAACTTTGACCTCAATCCTTAGAGTCGAAGCTTTTGCGTGAGCGAGTGTGTTGGAGATAACCTCCTGCGTTATCCGGAGCAGCTGGTATTCGATCTCGGGGAAAGCATTTAACGAAACGGGTTGCACTTGCAGGAGCAAGGTCACGGGCTTTGCACCGATCGATTGCTTCGCGACAGCACTCAGTTTTTCTTCGAATCGGAGAGCCACTGAGCCAACCGTTCGCAGGCCCCAAAGAGAGCGCCGGGCCTCTTTAGAGCATGCACCCGCGTCCGCAATAATCGCCTCGAGCGTGTCTTTTTCTTGCGAATAGGGAAGCTTCGTCCAGAGCGCCTGTAGCTGCATTGTGATGCCAGAGAGACCTTGCAGGAGCGTGTCGTGAAGCTCCCTCGCAATCCGGTTGCGCTCGGCGAGCACGACTTCGAAGGTCGCATGCAACCGGCGTATGCGCGCTCGATACGCTAAAACCACAAGCGCAGCGCCGAACACGAGCAGAGACGGAAAGAACCAAAGCCGCTGGTAGAATCGCGGCTCGACCTCGAACCGGAGTACGGCCGGTTGTGTACCCCAGACTCCGTCTGCGTTTCGTGTCCTTACCTGGAATTGAAAATGCCCTGGCGGAAGATTAGTGAAGAATGCTTCACGGCGGGTTCCCGCATCGGTCCAGGATTTGTCATACCCGTCGAGTATGTATTGAAACGTAACCTTCTCTGGCGATATAAAACTCAGGCCCGCATAGCGGATTTCCAGATTTCGCTCCGAGGCGCCTAGCTGAAGCTCCCCCGAACCGGATCGAACTCGCCGTCCGTTAATCAACGTGGCAGTGATTCTGGCGGGAGGTGGAACGTTGTTCGGGATCAGGTGGTTAGGATCCACCATCACGAGACCGTTTGTGGTCGAGAACCAAAGGCGACCGTCTCTCGTGCGAGCTACTGCAGGCTGGACTCCGGATTGACACTCAAACCGAAGTTGGCCTGTGCTGAACGGAATGCTGGTCACGAACCCGGTTTTCCCGTCCACGAAATCGTCTAGCTCGCCCTGGCTTATTCGAAAGATGCCTTTGCTCGAAGCCAGCCAGAAGTTGGCGTGATCATCTCGAACAATCCCGTAGATACGGTTGTCGTACAGACCATCCTTTGTTCGTACGTGCGTGAACTCTCCGCCTTTCCAGCGGAGCAGGCCCGAGCCCAGTGTTCCCATCCATGCTTCGTGCTTAACGGAGTCGAGATAATAGCTGTCGACCGAGCGGTTTACATCTGTCGGATAGCTCTTGACGACGCCATCTCGCAGTGTGTAAAACCCGGGCTCTTCCGTACTGATGAACAGGTTCGCCGTCCGGCCTCCCGCAAGCGCCAGGATTCCGTTCTCGTCCGAGCGCGGCAGGATGCCGCTTGGTACAAATTTCGAGCCGCTCCAGTAGCAGAGGCCGCGGTCCGTACCCACCCACAGCTTCCCCTGAACATCCGAGAAGATGGTGCGGACTTCCTTTCCGGACAGCCTATTTCGCGTGGTGTACGTACCTGAAATTGCTCCCCGAGTTAGCCGGTTCAAGCCCTTCCGCGTTCCGACCCACAAATCGCCCGCGCGGTCCAAAGCCAGACTCAGAATCGTGTTGTCGATTAAACCGTTTGACGTCGTAATCCTTCGGAATTGATGTCCATCAAAAGCCGTAAGTCCGCTTCCTATTGTTCCGACCCATAACTGACCGGCTCCGTCCTCTAAAACCGGTCCCGTCTGGTTCGTGGGAAGCCCCTCAGTCGTTGTGTACGGCGTGACTTTGCCGTCTGTGAACTGGTCAAGTCCGGCTTTCGTGCCCGCCCATAATGTGCCCTCTCGATCCTCAAACAAGGAAAGCACCGAACTGTGGGAAAGGCCATCACGCGTGCGATATACGCTGACAGAACCGTAACGCAACCGGCTGATGCCATCATTTGTTCCTACCCACAGACTTCCGTCGGCGCTCTCCGCGATCGAAGACACGGAATCGTCGGGCAGTCCGTCGCGAACGGAAACTGTTGTCGAGCCGTGAGCGGAGATGCGCACCAGGCCGGCGGTTGTCCCCGCCCAGACCGTGCCGTCTCGGGAGCAATGGAGCGCTGTAACGGTTTCCTTCTTCGGGATATAGGTGTCCACGTACGGCTGAAAACGCAGCCCTGCAGATCGTGCCAGCCCAAAATCGAGTCCGGACACCCAGCGAACTCCGTCGTCCGCACGACAGGTATCGCGAATTCCATTCGAAGGGAGTCCATCCGCCGTCGTGAACGATCTGAAGCGCTTCCCGTCGAACTTTGAAAGGCCTCGATTGGAGCACGACCAAACTGCGCCGTCGTCGTCCGAATCCAGGCAGAATTGATCGTCGCTCGGTAAGCCGTTCTTCGTTGTGAATCGCGTCAGAGTGCCGGATGGGGAGATTCGAGCGAGTCCGCCGCCGACGGAAGCAGCCCAGACATTCCCTGCTTTATCCTCACGAAGCGCTCGGATCAGGTTGCGGTGAAGAGCGGTTTCCTGCGTGTCCTCAAACTCGCGGAAATGCAAGCCGTCGAAACGGATCAGGCTGTCTTGCGTGCCCAGCCACAGGAACCCGTCCCGACTTTGCAGTATCGAGTAAATGGTGGGCTGTAAAAGTCCCTCCTCCTGGCCCCAGATACGGTGCGCATACTGGGTGAGGCTTTTACTAGGATCAAGCGCGAGCGCTGAACTGGCGAGAGTCAGAAAGCACAGGACGAGGAATGTCGCGGCGGATCCCGGAGCTCGCGCAACGCGATTCCGTCTATTACAGATTGCTGTAGAGGCAGTCACCTATTCGCGGGAACGCCTTAAGTATAACGAGAACGGGCCTGCTTCAGGGACTTACAAGCCGGCCCAGATGGGCGTCAGATCGAGAACGAACGTTTCGAGCGGACCCGAGCCCCGCACGGAACTGGCATCACGCAATTCAGCCGGCACATCAGAACCGGACGTGTACACCCACATCGTCTTCCGTTCCGGATCGATCAGCCAAGCTGCTCCGGCACCGCATTGAACATAGGTCAAACATTTCGAATGCAGCTCGGGAAGCTGATCTGACGGCGAGTTGACCTCAATGGCGAAGTCCGGACAGAATGGGGCGAACCCTTTCCGATCCTCCTTGGGAATAGTTTCGATTCTCGAGTTGGTCACCCAAGCGGCGTCCGGTGAGCGGTTCTGCTGCGGCGTGATCCAGAATCCAGCACTCGAATCGAACGCTTTACCGGTTTTAGTTCTGTTGGCCCATTCGCGGAGCTGGCCGGATACCTCGCCGCTAAGATACCCCCTGCAAGACCCGTTGGAGCCATCACAATGACGTGACCTTCTTCTGTGAGCTCAACCTTTCTGCCTTCGTAAACTTCGGCGACCCGACGGAAAATCTCGCGGGTGTCCGACCTGGGTGGAAGGATGATTTCAATGCGCTCCAGCGGCTCGAGTACGCTTTCCAGTGTCGGCACTTTGAGTTCGCCTTCATATAAAGAGTACAGGACGGTGAGCGAACAATTATCTATGCCGAACGGCATAGATAACCCTCGTCCATTCGGCAGTCGCAAAGAATTGTCGCCGACTTCATACTCAAGGCGTGAATTCTTCCGGAAATGACACCCCGCCTGTTCAGCGCAGTCGACGCTGGGCGATCTTGGTTGCAATTCTTCTCACCGTGCTCGGTGCTACCTTTCTGCTTTCACAGCGGACTCAAACCAATGCGCCAGAAGGTGGCCGCGGGAAGAAGGGCAAAGGTGGAGGCGCGATCCCAGTCGGCATTGCTGCGGTGAAGCGGGGTGACATCGGCGTTTACATCAACGCCCTCGGAACTGTCACACCCGTTTACTCGGTGACAGTCACGAGCCGTGTAACCGGACAACTGATGGAAGTGCACTATCGCGAAGGCCAGATTGTTCGCAAGGGCGACCTGCTGGCCGTGATTGATCCGCGCCCTTACCAGGCAACTGTCACGCAGGCGGAGGGGCAATTAGCGCGCGATCGTGCCACCTTGAAGAACTCGTACATCGACCTGGATCGCTACAAACTGATTTACGCGCAGAAAGCGATTCCGGAGCAGACGCTCGCCACACAGCAAACCGTAACGGAACAGAACGAAGGGACCGTGAAGGTCGACCAGGGAAATCTCGAAGCAGCGAGAGTCAACCTGGAATATACACGCATCACGGCTCCCATCGATGGCCGGGTCGGTCTCCGCCTGGTGGACCCCGGTAACATCGCCCAGGCGAACGGGACCACGGGGCTTCTTACCATTGCCCAGCTTCAACCCATAACCGTGATGTTCACGATCGCCGAGGACTACGTTTCGGATGTGAGTTCGCAACTGCGTAGCGGACACACGTTGGAGGTCGATGCGCTTGATCGCTCGAATCAAACGCAGTTAGCAAAAGGGACAGTATTGACGATCGATAACGCGATTGATGCGACGACCGGAACGGTGCGAGTGCGTTCTTCTTTTGCGAACAAAGATCTTCGGCTTTTCCCCAATGAGTTTGTCAATGCGCGCCTGCTTCTGAAGATGCTGAAGCAGGTGAACCTGATCCCCACTGCCGCTATTCAACGAAATAACGATCTGGCTTTCGTCAATGTTGTCGACGCAAACAATACCGTCCATATGCGAGATATCAAGATCGCTACTACGGACGGGAATACCGCGGCTGTCACGGGCGTAAAACCGGGTGAGCGGCTTGTGACGGACGGGTTCGACAGGCTGCAGAACGGAGTGAAGGTGGTGGTTCGCGACTCTTCTGGTGATAACCCGGAGACCGCCGGCAGTGAACAGAGCGGGACCGGCCGCGAAGGAGAATCGCAAGGGCAAACCCAGAAGACTCAACAGGTAAGTCCTCGATGAATCCTTCGCGACCATTTATTCTTCGCCCGATCGCGACCTCGCTGCTGATGGCTGCGATCCTGCTCGTCGGGCTGGTTGCGTTTAAGCAACTGCCCGTGTCCGCGCTGCCGGAAGTTGACTATCCGACGATGCAGGTGGTCACCTTCTATCCGGGAGCGAGCCCGTCGGTAGTTGCCTCTTCTGTCACCGCGCCGCTCGAACGCCAACTGGGTGAAGTTCCTGGTCTGAACCAGATTCTTTCCACCAGTTCAGATGGCGCGTCTGTCATTACGCTCCAGTTCACGTTGAGCCTGGATATCGACGTTGCCGAGCAAGAAGTGCAAGCCGCCATCAACGCAGCGCAAACGTTCCTGCCAGCGAATCTGCCGATGCCGCCGATTTATAGCAAAACAAATCCGGCGGACGCACCTATCATGACGCTCGCGCTTACCTCGACCACGCTTCCGCTCTATCAGGTCGAAGACTATGCGGATACGCGTCTTGCGCAGAAGATTTCCCAATTGTCGGGTGTTGGTGCGGTTTCAATCAGTGGTGGTCAGAAACCCGCCGTTCGCATTCAGGTCGATCCGACTCAAATCGCATCCTACGGACTAAATCTCGAAGACGTTCACACTGCCATTACGAATACAAGTCTTGACTCGGCGAAGGGCAGCTTCGATGGTCCTCATCAAGGCGTGCAAATCAATGCCAACGACCAGCTTCTGAGCGCTCGGGACTACAACCAGGTCGTCATTGCCTACCGCAACGGGGCCCCCGTGATGTTGAAGAATGTCGCAAAAATTGTTGACGGCATCGAGAACACGAAGCAGGCCGCATGGATGAATCAGACGCCGGCCGTCATCGTAAACATACAGCGGCAGCCCGGCGCCAACATTATCCAGGTCGTCGATCGTGTCACTGCGCTCTTACCCAAGCTGCAGACGACCATCCCTTCCTCCATCAAACTCTCCGTGCTCGTGGATCGCACCAATACGGTCCGGGCGTCCGTCTCGGACGTGGAGTTTGAATTGATGCTTTGCATCGCGCTCGTCGTGATGGTGATCTTCGTTTTTCTGCGTAACCTGGCGGCCACGTTCATCCCCAGCGTTGCCGTTCCCCTGTCGCTGATCGGTACTTTTGCGGCAATGTACTTCTTGGGCTACAGCCTGAACAATCTGACTCTCATGGCCCTGACGATCTCGACGGGTTTCGTGGTCGACGACGCCATCGTCATGATTGAGAACATCATTCGTTACGTCGAAGAAGGGGAGGCTCCGCTCCATGCGGCTCTCAAGGGTGCAGAGCAGATCGGATTCACCATCCTGTCGCTAACTGTCTCTCTCATTGCGGTGTTGATTCCGCTGCTCTTTATGGGAGACATCACAGGGCGGCTATTCCGCGAGTTTGCAGTAACGCTGGCGGTCACGATTGTGCTTTCTGCGGCCGTATCGCTGACCCTGACGCCCATGCTGTGTGCCAAGTTGCTGCGGCACAAGAAACCCGGAACGGAAGGTCGCTTCTATAGGGCTTCAGAGCGCGCGTTCCAGGCGATCATCGCGTTTTATGGAAAAACCCTCGAGATCGTTCTCCGATACCGGGTGATCACGCTCCTTGTTGCTGCCGCAACACTGGCGTTAACCGTTTATCTCTACATCATCGTTCCTAAAGGCTTCTTTCCGGTTCAGGATACAGGCGTCATTCAAGCGATCTCGGAAGCAGATCAAAGCATTTCCTTCAACGAGATGTCGAAACTGCAGCAGCGGATCACAGAGGTGATCTTGCGCGATCCTGCGGTTCAAAACCTCTCCTCCTTCATAGGCGTAGACGCCACAAATACGACCATGAACAGTGGACGCATCCAGATCAATCTCAAGCCGATTGAGGATCGGCGCGTTAGCGCTTCTGCGGTGATCCGCCGCTTGCAGCCGGAACTCGCCAAGGTTCAGGGAATCCTCCTGTACATGCAGCCGGTGCAAGATTTGACCGTAGAAGACATCGTCAGTCGCACGCAATACCAGTACAGCCTGGAAGACCCGGACGCCAAAGAACTGTCGCGTTACACGGCTGAGTTCGTGGACAGGTTGAAGGCGCTGCCGCAACTTGCGGACGTGGCAAGCGACCTTCAGACACACGGCCTGGAAGCGGCGCTCAATATCGATCGCCAAACGGCGATGCGAGTTGGCGTGACGGCACAGAGCATCGACGATACACTTTATGATTCCTTCGGGCAACGCCAGGTATCGACACTTTTCACTCAGCTGAACCAGTACCACGTCATTCTGGAGGTGCAGCCGGAGTTCCGCAATCACCCTCGGGACCTGCAGGACATCTACATCCGGTCGCAATCCGGGTCACCCGTCCCACTTAGCGCGTTCACGCAAGTGTCGAACAGTTCGACTCCCGTGTTGATCAGCCACATCGGCCAGTTTCCCGCGACGACCGTTTCGTTCAACCTGGCGGAACGTGCCGCGCTTGGCGATGCCGTGGCGGCTATCCAACGCGTCGAGCAGGAACTGCCCGCACCTGCTGCGATGCAAACCGCTTTTCAGGGGACGGCGGCTGCGTTTATCTCGTCCCTTAGTAATGAATCGCTCCTGATCCTGGCTGCCCTCGTAACGGTTTATATCGTCCTCGGGATTCTGTACGAGAGCTACATCCACCCGATTACGATCTTGTCCACGCTCCCGTCGGCGGGTGTTGGCGCTCTGCTGGCTTTGATGATTACCCGGTCGGAACTAACGGTGGTCGCTATTATCGGCATCGTTTTGCTGATCGGCATCGTGGAAAAGAACGCCATCATGATGATCGACTTCGCACTCGAAGCGGAACGCGAAAGTGGCAACGATCCGTATGATGCGATTTACCAAGCCTGTTTGCTCCGGTTCCGTCCCATCCTGATGACGACCATGGCGGCTCTCCTGGGTGCGGTTCCGCTTGCTCTGGGACAGGGCACGGGCGCCGAGCTCCGCCGGCCGCTTGGCATCACGATCATCGGCGGTCTTATTGTGAGCCAGATTCTCACGCTCTACACGACACCCGTCATTTATCTCTTCTTCGACAACATTGCGCGGAAGTTTGCGGCGTTCCGAAACCGGCCCCGGCCGGAGAGCGGCCTTCAACCTTCACCGGCGGTGGGCGACTAGCGTGAGCCTTTCATCTCCATTCATCAAGAAGCCTGTCGCGACCACACTGCTCACTGCCGCGGTGGCTCTGGCCGGTGCCGTAGCCTTTCGATTGCTGCCCGTTTCTCCGCTTCCCCAGGTCGACTTTCCGACTATCTCGGTCCAGGCAGCGATGGCGGGGGCGAGCCCCGAGATTATGGCGTCATCTGTTGCAACGCCTCTGGAGCGGCAGTTTGGCCGCATTGCTGGCGTAACGGAGATGACTTCTTCGAGCAGTTTGGGGCAGACAAACGTTACATTGCAATTCGATTTGAGCCGGAACATCGATGCAGCGGCTCGTGACGTCCAAGCGGCAATCAATGCCGCCCGAGGTTATCTCCCCACTACGCTCCAAAGCAATCCGACCTATCGCAAGGTGAATCCCGCCGATTCGCCCATCATGATCTTGGCTTTAACCTCGGACAAACTGCCGTCAAGCGCCCTCTACGACGCAGCTTCAACCGTTCTGATGCAGCGAATCTCGCAGATTCGCGGAGTGGGTCAGGTAAGCGCCGGCGGGAGTTCGGCTCCTGCTGTTCGCATTGATGTGAATCCGACTCAGATCAATGGTTTTGGTCTGCAGCTCGAGAATATCCGGACTGCCATTAGCGCGCAAACCGCGAATGAGGCCAAGGGAGCTATCAGCGATGGCACCCGCAGCTGGCTCCTGAACGCGAATGATCAGTTGATGAAGGCTGCCGATTATGCCCCGATTATCATTAATTACCGGAACGGTGCGGCAGTTAAGCTGTCCGACGTAGCCAGGATTTCCGACTCCGTCCAAACGCTCCGGTCTGTCGGATATGCGAACGGCAAAAAAGCAGCGCTGCTCATCATATTCCGGCAGCCCGGCGCCAATATCATCAACACTGTTGACGCTATCAAGGCCGCGATGCCGCAGCTCAAGGCGACAATCGACGCCTCCATCAATCTGACGGTAACGCTCGATCAAACGGTCACTATTCGAGCCTCGGTCAAAGATGTGGAGCGGACATTGCTGATTTCGATCGGGTTGGTCGTGATGGTGGTGTTTGTTTTTTTGCGCGACTGGAGGTCCACTCTGATTCCGGCCGTCGCTGTTCCCGTTTCGCTTGTGGGCACGTGCGGCATGATGTACCTGCTCGGATACAGCATCGACAACTTATCCCTGATGGCACTGACCATTTCAACGGGTTTCGTTGTTGACGATGCAATTGTCGTTCTCGAGAATATCTCGCGATACAGGGAAGAAGGTATGAGCGCCATGGCAGCCGCGTTCAAGGGCGCGCAAGAGATTGGCTCGACTGTTCTTTCCATCAGTATCTCGCTCGTGGCGGTCTTCATTCCCATCTTGATGATGGGCGGCCTCATTGGCCGCTTATTCCGCGAATTCGGGGTCACTCTGGCACTGACCATCACCGTTTCGCTGCTGGTATCGCTTACCACTACACCGATGATGTGTTCGCGGCTACTTCCGGACGGCAACAAGCACGGCCGACTTTACGCCTCGACGGAGCAATTCTTCCAATTCATCCTGAAGATTTATGAACACAGCTTGGCTTGGGTCCTGCGACACTCTGCGCTCATGCTCCTTGTCGCCATTGGAACCCTCTGCCTGAACGTTTACCTCTACATGGTCGTTCCGAAAGGCTTTTTTCCGCAGCAGGATACCGGCCGCATGAACGGAAATTTCGTCGGCGATCAAAGCATCTCGTTTCAGTCGATGCAGAAGAAGATGCTGGAGCTCTCGAACATCGTGCAGGCCGATCCTGGCATAGCGACGATTCAGGCCTTCACGGGAGGAGGCGGCGGCACCACCTCAAATACAGGAAGAGCGTTCATCGCGTTGAAACCCCTCGGCGAGCGAGGGGTATCGGCAGACCAGATCATCAATCGCCTCCGTCCCAAGATCGCGCGAATTCCGGGCGTGACTCTGTTTCTTCAGCCCTCACAGGATCTCCGCATCGGCGGACGTCAGAGCCCTGCCCAGTATCAGTTCACCATGCAGGGTGACAAATTGGACGACCTGGTCCGCTGGGCGCCTGTGCTCACGAACCTCCTGAAGAAGATGCCGCAATTAACGGACGTGAACAGCGACCAGCAGAACAACGGCCTTGAGGCAAATCTCGTCATTGACCGGCCAACGGCATCAAGGCTGGGTATCACACCGAGACAGATCGACAACATCCTCTACGACGCGTTCGGCGAACGTCAAATTGCCAAGACATACACGAGCCTTAACCAGTACTTCGTGATCATGGAAGTCGAGCCCACGTTCTGGCAAAATCCGGACGGATTACGCAAGATCTACATCAACTCGACAAACGGAGGCCAAGTGCCGCTGGCGGCGTTTACACACTTCCAGCCGGCAACAGCGCCGCTTGCCGTGAACCATTCCGGCATTTTCCCATCCGTCACGATCTCGTTTAACCTCGCCCCTGGAGTAGCGCTGGGAGACGCTGTTACAGCGATCGACGAAGTTCAGGCGAAGTCGGGGATGCCCGCGTCGATTTCGACGACTTATAGCGGAACAGCCCAGGCTTTCCAAGCTTCGCTTGCGAATGAACCGATCTTGATTGCCGCGGCCCTAGCGACTGTTTACATCGTGCTCGGGATACTTTACGAAAGCCTGATCCATCCCATCACGATCCTTTCAACTCTCCCGTCAGCTGGCGTAGGCGCGATTCTCGCGTTGATGCTTACCCACACAGAACTGAGCGTCATCGCGCTGATCGGAATCATTCTTCTCATCGGAATCGTAAAGAAGAACGCGATCATGATGATCGATTTCGCGCTCGAAGTTGAGCGGCGAGATCAGACGACACCCAAACAGGCTGTGTTCCAAGCCTGCCTTCTACGCTTCCGTCCCATCATGATGACGACATTAGCGGCCTTGCTGGGCGGATTGCCGCTTGCATTGGGAACGGGAACCGGCTCTGAATTGCGCCGCCCGCTAGGAATCACGATTGTGGGCGGTCTGATCTTCAGCCAAGCAATCACGCTCTACACAACGCCGGTCATTTATCTCTATATGGATCGACTCAGCACGTGGCTCAACCACTTCCGTCATGGTCATGAGCCAGAAGCTCCTGCCGAAGCGGTGGGTTCGGCTTCTTAGGTAAACAATGAGCTCATTCACAATCGTTGCGGAAGCGCATCCGGGTGACCGGTCCGTGACTATTCTGCTAAACGGCATATTCCGCGAAGACTCGCTCCCGGAGTTGGACGAATCGATATGCCGGGCCCGTGACGCGCGGCAACGTGTGTTCATCGACTTGAGCGAAGTGACCTTGGTTGATCGAAAGGCCGTACAGTATTTCGCGAATCAGCCCGTGGAAGAAGTCAAGTTGATTAACTGTCCTGTGTATCTGCGGCGTTGGATTTCGCCCAACGCTGGAGAAAACGAAAAGCGAACCTCATGAAACTGATTCACCGAAAGCCGAACGTCTGGTTGTGGTTGTCCCTGGTGCTTTGTTTCCTGCTCACCGCCTGCAACCCTGCTCCGAAGTACGCCCGACCTCCGGCCGCCGCTCCGACAGCATTCAAGGAAGCCGTACCTGAGGAGTACAAAGAAGGGGCTGGGTGGAAGCTCGCGCAACCGGGTGATGACAAGCTGCGCGGCAAGTGGTGGGAGCTGTATAAGGATCCGCAGCTTTCTACTCTCGAAGAACAGGTGGCAGTCTCGAATCAGAGCATTGCATTGGCGGAGGCGAATTTCCGGGCAGCGCGTTCGCTCGTGGCCTATGCGCGCGCTTCTCTGTTTCCGACCGTGACGACGTCTCCCGGATATACCCGCTCGCAATTTTCGCGGACGTCCCGAGGCGCCACCGTCGTTGGCGGAGCTCCTGTTGCCGGAACAGGTACAACGACTGGAACGGGAACGAGTACTGGCACCGGCACGGGTACAGGAACAACGGGAACGGGCACGACGGGCACTGGGAATCCAACCAGTTCCAACAGCGGCGTCGGTGGCACATCGTCAACCGGCATTCTGAACAATTTCACGCTTCCGTTCAGCGCGTCCTATGAGGTGGACCTTTGGCATCGAATCCGAAATACCATCGCCGCGAACGCGTTTCAAGCAGAGGCCAGTGCCGCTGATATCGCTAACGCGACCCTGAGCACCCAGGCGGAAGTGGCCCAGGACTACTTTGAGATACGCGCTCTCGATGCACAGCGGCAGATCCTGCGTGAAACCATCGCCAACTATCGCGAGAGTCTCGAGTTGACAAACGCACGTTTCCGGGGCGGGATCGCTTCGGACGAGGATGTATCGCAAGCGCAAACCCAACTGGATTTGGCCATTGCCCAGGAAACTGACTTCGGAGTCAGCCGTGCGACGTTTGAGCACGCGATTGCCACCCTCATAGGAAAGGCTCCAGCAAACTTCGCCCTGGCGCCTGCCCCGTTCGTCCCGAACCCCCCTGAGGTCCCGGTAGCAGTGCCTTCCGAGTTGCTGGAGCGCCGCCCGGATATTGCCGGATCAGAGCGGCAAGTAGCGGCTGCGAACGCAGAAATAGGGGTTGCGCGAGCGGCTTATTACCCGCGTCTCAGTTTGAGTGCTACGGCTGGTTTCCAGACCTCGAATTTTAATCAGTGGTTTACCTGGCCCAGCAACTTCTGGTCGCTCGGGCCATCGCTTGGACAAGTTCTCTTCGATGCCGGAGCACGTCGTTCGTTGACGGAACAGGCAAAGGCGAACTACGATGCGACCGTTGCCACTTATCGGCAAACGGTATTGACTGCGTTCGAAGGAGTGGAGAACTACCTTTCTGCCCTTCGGATCCTATCGACGGAAATTGGACAGCAGCACACGGCCGTCACTTCGGCCAGTCACTACCTTGACCTGTCCCTGGTCCGATACCGCGGCGGGGTGGACAGCTACCTCAACGTGATTACAGCCCAAAACTCGGTGTTGACCAGCCGTGAAACGGAAGTGCAAATCCAGCTTCGGCAAATGTCGGCAAGCGTCAGCTTGATTATGGCGCTCGGCGGGGGATGGGACGCTTCGCAACTACCCAGTGCGGCTCAACTTACCTCGAAGCAGCCGAAAACCAGGAGCCAGGGTACAACAACCCCGGACAGCGCCCCGCAACCCCTCGCTGCGCCCAATCCTCCGCCGCTTCCGGCTGAGGCGAAACACCTACCGTAGCTGGCGCTAGCTGACTGCGACTTTCTCTTTCGGCGCCCGGAACTTCTTCGCCGATTCAATCGCGTCCCGCACGGTCTCGATATGCTCGTACATCGCCGGCTTCTCCTGCTGAATGCCGGATAGCTCACTTTCAGAGAGCACTCGCAGATCCATGTGATCCGTGAGTTCGCAAACCGCACCGCACTTCCGGCAAATCGACAGATGACCTGGATGCGGCGATTGGGGCTCTATTCCGGGAGCGTCGACACTCACGGTATCGGTATCCATTCCGCAGGCCGGACAGTGGCTTTTGCGGGACGCTGTTGTGAGATTCATGCCTCTGTGGTATCACACCGGCATTGCACGATTCGGCCCCCACAGATGGCTAGACTGGAATCGGAGGAACTCGGCGTGGGCTCAAATGAAAATGCCATTCTTCGTAAACAACTGCTGGACGCTGTCCGCGGCCATCAGGCGCACATCGAATTCGATGCGGCAGTGGAAGACTTCCCGCCAGAGTTACAGCGAGCTAAGCCGCCTGGGGTTCCACATTCTGCCTGGCAGTTGCTCGAGCACCTTCGGATTGCTCAAAACGACATCCTCGAGTTTTCACGCAATCCAAAGCACCAATCTCCGAATTGGCCGGAAGGCTACTGGCCTAAAGAAGATGCGCCGCCTCATCCTGATGCCTGGGCTCAGAGCGTTGCCGCGTTCAAGCGGGATGCAAAAGACTTGAGCGCCCTCGTGAGTGATCCGAAAAGAGACCTATTCGAAGCTTTCCCTCACGGCGAGGGACAAAATTTGCTCCGGGAAGCCCTGCTCGTGGCTTCTCACAATTCCTATCACCTCGGGCAGTTGGTTTTCCTCAAAAAGATGCTGTTTGTTGAACACCGATAACGCTGACAAATAACTGCCGGGCTTAAGCGCTCCCACGCCAGCACGGGAAACATTCTCCCGGGAACTGGACGTCCCCAACCGACTCTGCCCCGGGATCGGCTGTTCGAATTCGGGCAATACATTTTCAGCGGCGAACATCTGGTCCGGCTTATTCGTTGTAAGTCATTTGGAATCAGCAGCTCTTTTCTCCGGACGCATGGCACCGCGTGTGCCTAGTTTATGTTGCTGAACCGACTCTCAACCGTTATGAACGACCTGAAATTCGCCTACCGCCAACTCATGAAGTCACCGGTTTTTACGCTGACCGTGGTTCTAACAATCGCCTTGGGTATCGGCGCAAACACATCGATCTTCACACTTGTGCATGCGATTCTGCTCAAGTCTCTCCCGGTCAGTGATCCCAAGACTTTGTATCGCATCGGTGACAAGGACGACTGTTGCGTTAACGGTGGCTTCATCAATCGCAATGGTGATTTCGATCTGTTCTCTTACGATCTGTACAAGTACTTCGAAGCAACAACACCTGAATTCGATCAACTTACGGCAATGCAGGCCGGCGGTAACCGGATCAGCGTGCGCCGTGGATCTGAGCCCGCCCGCTCCGAATTTTCGGAGTACGTGTCGGGGAACTATTTCTCTACGTTCGGAGTTGGCGCGTTGGCCGGGCGAGTACTCGCCAAGACGGACGATAACCCGGACGCTCCGCCCGTTGCAGTGATGAGCTTCTCAACGTGGCAGTCCGACTACGGAGCCGATCCGAGCATTGTAGGTGCAACAATCTTTGTGCAAAGTCATCCCGTCACTGTCGTTGGTATTGCACCTCCCGGCTTCTTCGGTGATCGCATCCGTAGTTCTCCGCCTGCACTCTGGTTGCCGCTCGGCACGGAGCCTTTGATTGAGCGCGAGAACACAATCCTGCACATCCCGGCCTCGAACTGGCTCTACGTCGTAGGGAGGGTAAAGCCCGGCGTTCACTTGCCGCCATTACAGGAGAAGATTTCGAACAATCTCCGGCACTGGCTGAGCACCGTGAATGAATATACGGAGAACGGAGGTGCTTCGATCATCCCAAAGCAGCACGTCATTTTGACGCCGGCCGGTGCGGGTATTCAAAACTTGCAGCAGCAACAAGGAAAAGGGCTGCGACTGCTGATGGCAATCTCCGGCCTTGTACTGTTGGTCGCCTGTGCGAATGTTGCCAATCTGCTGCTCGCACGCAGTGCTGCTCGAAGAACAGAGATGTCGGTCCGCGTCGCCCTTGGCGCACCGCGGGGAAAGTTAATTAGGCAACTACTCACCGAGAGTGTCCTGTTAGCTTGTCTTGGCGGCGCCGCTGGAGTGGCAGTCGCATATGCGGGAACCGGCGCTATCCTCTCCTTGGCGTTTCCGTCCGCGCAGCACCTGCCGATTGAGGCTAGTCCCTCGCTGTCTGTGTTGAGCTTTGCGTTTTTCCTGTCTTTGTTGACAGGCGTGGCGTTTGGGATTGTGCCAGCGTGGCTGACCTCGAGATCCGGTCCGGCGCAGGAATTGCGAGGGGCGAATCGCACGACCAAAGAGCGTGTGTCTCTTCAGCAGAAGGCTCTTATCGTGTTCCAAGCCGCGCTTTCTCTGATATTGCTGGTAGGGGCGGGCTTACTGACCAGAAGTTTAAGCAACCTGGAGCATCAGAATTTTGGAATCCAGACTACGAACCGCTTCGTGTTGCATATCGACCCCGCGGGTGCGGGATACACTCCTCAAAAACTTCCCTCGCTTTACAACACGCTCGAACGTGAATTTGGTGCACTACCGGGAATCCAGCACGTGGGCCTTGCCTTATACAGCGCTCTCGAAGGAAACAACTGGGGCGAGGGTGTTCGCGTCGAGGGTCGTCCGGAACCTGGTCCGAACCAGGATACCGGGTCTTCGTGGGACCGGGTGAATCCTCAATTCTTCGAAGCTGTTGGTCAACCCGTCATCCGTGGGCGTGGACTCACAGATGTGGATACAGCAGGGTCGCAACGCGTTGCAGTAGTGAACGAGGCGTTCGTGAAGAAGTTCTTCCCACGCGAGAACCCCCTGGGGCGCCGTTTCGGCGTCTACAGCCACAAGTACTCTTCCGCATTCACGATTGTGGGTGTTGTCGCAGATGCGAAATACAGCAATCCTCGCGGTGAGTTCCGACCCATGTACTTCCGTCCTCTGGCTCAGCAGTTATCTGGAGTAACTGAGATCAACGCTGCAACTGCCGAGAACAGAAGTCTGTACATAAACTCGATCACTCTTCACTTCAGAACAAAGCCACAAAACGTCGAGAGCGCCGTCAGACGAGTGATGGCCAGAATTGACCCGGCACTCACGGTCATCAGTGTGCGAGCGTTAGACGATCAAGTGGCTCTGAATTTCACCCAGGAGCGTCTCATCGCCCGGCTAGCTGCTATTTTCGGGAGCCTCGCATTGTTACTGGCATCGGTCGGGCTATACGGCATAACTGCGTACCAGGTCGCCTGCAGAACCAACGAGATCGGGCTTCGTATGGCGCTCGGGGCGGACCGGGCCAGAGTTGTGACGATGATCTTGCGCACATCTCTTGCACAGGTCGGCGTGGGTGTTGCGATCGGCATTCCGATTGCCTTGGCCGGCGCCCTGTCCCTTGCGGACCAGCTATATCATGTGCCCTCTTACGACATACTTAGTCTGACCCGCGCGTTGATTGTTCTGGGAATTGCGACAACAATTGCAGGGTTTATTCCGGCGCGCCGGGCTGCCACGGTTGATCCGATGAACGCGCTCCGCAACGAATGAAGGGCGCGCCGTCGCGACCTAAAGCCGCTTACCGGCGAGTGTAGCCAGGGCACTATTTCGTGCCCGGTAAATGTCTAATTAGCGATAAAGAAAAAGTACTTATTAGCTAAGTCAGGAAAAAGCTACCAAGTCAGAAGACCCTAACAGTAGCCGCACTGCATTACTTAGTACTAAGCCGACGCACCCACCTGCCTAAAGTGTCGTAACATGACCCAATACGTTTGGAGGGTGCATGTTGTACCAGCACGTACAGAATCTTCTGTTTGTGTATCCCGACTTTGACCCCACTTACTGGGGCATGCAGTACGCGCTGCCGCTTGTTGGTCGAAGGTCCTTCATGCCGCCGCTCGGCCTCATGACAATCGCGGCCATGACTCCGCTTGAGTATGAGATTCGGATCGTAGATATGAATTGCGAACCGTTGAAAGACGAACAAATCGAGTGGGCGGATATCGTGCTCTTCTCGGCCATGATGATGCAGCAGCGCACTCTGTTTCTCGCGGCGCGCCGTTGCCATGCGGCCGGGAAGACGGTTGTTTTTGGCGGTCCCTATCCCACATCATTCGTCGACGAATGCAAGGCGCATTGCGATGTCATGGTGCTCAACGAAGGCGAAATTACCTGGCCGGCTTATCTTGCAGATCTCGCGACGGGAACGGTAAAAGCAGTTTATGCGACGGAAGAAAGACCAGATGTTACCAAGACACCCTGCCCCCGATTTGACTTGGTGAACATGGCTCAATACGCCATGATCCCGTTGCAGTATTCGCGCGGATGCCCTTTTCAGTGCGAGTTCTGCGACATCCATGTGCTCTACGGCCGGGTGCCGCGCACCAAGACCCCGCCCCAGATGTTGGCGGAACTGGACGCACTTTACCGGACAGGGTACCGCGGCGGCGTCTTCATCGTGGACGATAACTTCATCGGAAACCGACGGGAAGTGATGAAGTTCTTGCCTGAGCTAGAGGCATGGAACCGACAGCACGGCAATCCTTTTCAGTACGGAACAGAAGCAACGCTTAACTTGGCCGAAGACAAGAAACTGCTGGGCCAATTGATGGCGTCAGGCTTCCTATGGGTGTTCATTGGAATCGAAACGCCTGACAAAGCGGCTTTAAAAGAAACTCGCAAGACCCAAAATGTGAACGGCTCGTTATTGGATCGTGTCCGTGTTCTTCAAACCGCCGGGCTTCTGGTCTTTGGCGGGTTCATCGTCGGCTTCGATAATGAGAACGACGACATTTTCGATCGGCAGATCGAGTTTATTACAAAGGCGGCGATTCCTAACGCAATGGTGGGACAATTGGGCGCTCTGCCCGGAACGCCCCTCCTTGCCCGCATGGAACGAGAAGGGCGCCTTCTTCGATCTTTGACGGACGAAACCGGACTGGGGCCGTTTTTCAGCAACTTCAAAACAAAGCTGCCATTCGAAACTTTGGTGCGTGGGCAACTGAGAATACTCGAGAGTATTTATGAGCCCCGGGCCTATTTCGAAAGGCTTCTCGAGGCTTACCGGAGGATGCCTGGCGAAAGTCGGGCTCTGCGCAGGCTCAATCGATTGCTGTTTCCGAGCGGAATGCTCCTGGGAAGCGGTACCCAGAGCGGCGTCAAAGTCTTACCGCAGCTCAGTAACAAAGCGAGACTGATAGCGCTCCTTACAATGTTGCGAGCTGTGGAGCCCGCGTTTCGTCGTGAGGCGTTGCGGTTTATACGAAGGATGCTTTGGTGGAGGCCAGAGTACCTTCAACAATCGCTCGATTATCTCGTCTCGGGATATCACTATTTTCGTTTCACTCGAGACAGCATTCTCCCCGAATACAAAGACATTCTTCTAAAACTGCCGGCTATAGAGTTTGACAGCGAACCTGGCCCAAGTAGTCCTCAGCTCGTGCGAATCACGACCGCCTAGACGTTATTTCCTGGAGAATCAGTCTCCAGTCAGGTAGGCGCCGGCTAGTTGCTCTAGATCCGGCGCCGCTTCCAACTACCGCGGGCGAACACAACCAGGCTGATAGCAGTCATCACTGTGTTTGCAATCGGAATAGCCGTAAATACTCCGTCGACACCGAGCGACGTACGGTTCGCCAGGTACCAGCCGAGCGGGATCTCACACAGCCAGAAGCTCACGATGTTGATCACGGTCGGTGTTACTGTATCTCCAGCCCCGTTGAACGCCTGAACCATCACCATGCCAAAGGCATAAGTAAGGTTGCCGTAACCTATGATTCGAAGGCAATCCACCGCGTAGGTCGACACGACCGGGTCCGTCGAGAAAAACGACACGATGAGATGTGGCGAGAAAATCAGCGCTGCTGCCACCGTGACGAGATAAATGGCATTGTAGCCGGCCGTCACGTAAACAGCTCGTTCCGCCCTTTCGGGCTTTTTTGCACCAAGGTTCTGGCCGACCATCGTTGCCGCGGCTCCGCTCAGTCCCCAGGAGGGAAGAACGATGAACATGAAGATGCGAATCCCTATCGTGTAACCTGCGACGGCAAGGCTGCCGAAGGTGCTGATGATACGAACCAGCACGAGCCAGCTCGTGTGGGCGATCAAGAACTGCAGAACCCCGGTCGCAGAAACGCGGATCAACGATCCGATCACTGGTCGAACGATCTTCAAGTGCCGGGTCCGTAAACGAACCCGGGAGCTTCCGTTCGTCAGCATCCAGAACTGATAAACAACTCCGGAGGAGCGTCCAATCAAAGTTGCCACCGCTGCTCCGGTCACGCCGAGCTTGGGGAAGGGTCCGAGCCCGAAAATGAAGCAGGGATCCAGAAGCAGATTGATGATGTTCGAGAACCACAGAACTCGCATCGCAATGGAAGCGTCACCGGCACCCCGGAAGATCGCATTGTTCAGAAACAGAAGCAGCACAGCTGCCGTTCCGCCGAATACAATCTCGGTGTATCGGTGTCCGCCTGCAATCAGTGCGGTATCCGCACCCATGAATGTGAGCAGTTGATGCGCAAAGATCATAGCGGGCAGGCCGGTGGCAAGCGCGATTCCAAAGCCGAGGAAGATTGATTGCGCGGCAGCAGTAGCAGCACCTTCCGCGTCTTTCTCACCCGTTCGCCGCGCGACCATCGCCGTTGTAGGCAGGCTCACGCCCAGCGCAATAGAGAATACAAGCGTGAGCATCGATTCGGTGAGCCCAACGGTCGCGATTGCATTTGGGCCCAAGCGTGTCACCCAAAACACATCAACCAAAGCGAATAGGGATTCCATCAACATCTCGAGGACCATCGGAATCGCAAGCAGGAACACCGCCCGGCTGATGGAGGTGCGTGTGAAGTCCTGATGCGTTCCTTTGATCGCTTCGACAATCGTTCGCCAGACGCTGGCTCTGGGCTGAAGGGATAACTCTGCCTGCATAAAAACATCTCCAATTCGCGCACACCAAAAGCGCGATTAACCAAATAGCGACGGTGGAATTGGAAGCTTTACGCGCCTACGACGACCGCAGCTTCCCTAATCGGACGCGTGGTGCTAATCCGCGGGTCCTCAGCTGTGGTGTGGTAACGCATCGGCGTGAAACGGGCCAAGCCCGAATAGGAACACTATAGCGGTATGAGTGCCGGAACGCAAGGAGTCAGTTTAATTTACTCACGGCCATTAAGTAAGTTGGTGAAACGGCTCCGGCGGGAAGTACGACGATAGCTCTACTTATCCAGGTGCCGGTAGAAACCAAGATCTTGGCTGGTTAGCAGTTTGGTGACATACAGAATCTGTCCGTAGTGCATGCTGAAATGCTCCACAACGTGGTAGATTGCTTCGAAACCGGTCACTCCGCGCTGGTTCTGGATGTCGTAGGTCTTTTCAAGTGCAGTCGGCTCAACGGTAGACAGAATTCCTTCCACCTGTTTCAGAGTTCCGGCTAAGCGCTCTCGCAGTTCAACAACGGGAATAGGCCCTTGTTCCCCGAACTCGGCCGGGCGATTCCGCTCCACTGCGCGGCCCCCGAGTGGCGCGACCAGCCATTGTTGAACGTTGCCGTTGAGGTGTAACAGAAGATTGCCAATGCTATTGCTCGTAGCGTTCGGACGCCACCATACTTGTTCTTCAGTTAGGACATCGAGACAGTGACACGTGCCCGCCCAGTACTGGTCGAGCAGGTTGCGTCGAGAAATATCCAGGAACAGACGGTATCCGTCGTCAGTCACGTCTTTCATCCTATCCGGCACGTGTCAAGAGATGATCGGCACAGCACGATCCTGACGTCCAGAGCTGAACACGTTCGAAGATTTGTTGCCGCTACTTTGCGAAAAATGGCCAGTTTGGAACGAAGTGATATCCGTATCGATAGCCCAGGTATGTGAGAACACCACCACTGACCAGCAGAAGGGCGAGCACGAAAAGCAGTGTGGCTTTCCATGGAATGCCTCTGCCTTCCCGGCGGAGCACAAGCAGATAACTCGCAAAGACTCCGACAAAAAACAACATGACCATCGGGATGGCAAAGATCATCATGTTGATCACGTCGGGTGTGGGCGTAACGATCGCGGCCAGAACGACAATACCGAGAATCGCGTAGCGGCTGTGACGCACGAGAAAGCGCGGGGAAGCAAGCTTTAGTAGCGTAAGAAAGAAAATTATGACGGGCAGTTCGAAAACAAGGCCCACGCCCAGAGTCACGTTCACGAAAAGGTCGAAATATTCGCTGATCGAGACCATGGGCCGGACATTGACGTCGCGGCCAATTCCGAGCAGAAACTCCAGCCCGTAGCGGAACGCGATGAAATAGGCAAATACTCCGCCGGTAATGAATAAACCTGCGGTACACAGAATGAACGGGACGGCCCACCGCTTCTCGCGCTTGTACAGTCCAGGAGAGATGAACGCCCAGACCTGATACACGATCCAAGGCGATCCGAGAAACACCGACACCAACAGCGGCATGTACAGCCAGATGATGTTGAATTGCTCCATCGGCGTGATGGCTACCAGTTCCGGCGGCTTAATCCCCAAGTGAGTTAACGCGGATACCGCAGGCTCGGAAACAATCCGCCACAGATCCTTCGTGAAAAACATGCTGACGAAGAACGATACGACCAGGCCGCCCAGCGCCTTGAGGATGCGCGACCGCAGTTCCTCCAGATGCTCCATGAACGACATCCGAAGCATGCCTTCCTCCTCTTCGTCTCCTTCGTCGTCAGCGGGGGGAGACGGTGGCGAGGGCGGAGCCGGAGGTGGCGTCCGTACGGCTAGAGGAGTTGTCACAACCGGGGAAGGAATTTGAGGCGCAATGCTCTCCGCCGACCCTGTTTCGGACGCGACGGGCTCTTCAGCTACTGTGCTGGATTCAGTTGGTGTGCTGTGTTCCGCTGTTAGCGGCTCTTCAATGGTGGGCGGCGCTTCAGATGTCGCGGGTTCTTCAGGGGCGACGGGCTCAGGCGCAGAAGGAAGCGTTGAGATGTACGGCTCCGAGGAACTGCTGTAGACGTCGGCAGGTACTGCGCCTACTCTCGGCGTCGGATCCCATCGGGGGCGGCCGTTGGGCGACTCCGAATTGTTGTCATCTCCAGCTACGGAATCGCCAACCGAGCGTTCGCGCTCTTCAAATTCGTCGCGCATCAGAGCCGGAGCTAGTCTCGATGGTCCTTTTCAACCGGCACAGAGATTGGTTGGACGCCATTGACCCGCGCTACCGTGTCGGCAACAGGCGTGTGTGCAGGGGCGTGAGAGGCCGCTTGTGTCGGTGAACCGTTTGGCGAGGTTTCAGTCGCAGGAGCTGGAAGCTCACCGGCCGGCTGCGCAGACGAAATCTGATCAGTGGTAGAGGATCCGTAGGAGTAGTCCTGCTGCCCGCAGTCGTCGTATGGATAAGAGTACGACGTCGACGGCGTGCTGGTTTCGAGGCGAGTCTCCCTTTCAATCTCATTCATATGAGATTCGAAGGTCGCCTTTAGCTCGCTCTTTGCCCGCCTGAATTCGCTTAACGCCTTCCCCAGTGTTTTTCCCAACTCCGGGAGCTTCTTGGGGCCGAACAGCAGAAGTGCGATCACAAACAACGCGATCATCTCCTGCATACCTATCGGGCCCATGTAAGTCTCCTTTTCCTCTGCTGTAACGACCATTATGATATCTCGAACTTTGGCTGAGACCGCGAGAACGGCTCAACTCGGGTACCTGCAAGCTGTTGATATCATCTGGATCGGGCCAAGTTTATCGTGAAGCTCCTAACTCGTTCTCAATATTCCAGCCTCCTCATCCTTGCGCTGTCGATGTCTTCCGGCTCCGCCTCAGCTCAGGTGGAGATCAAGCAATCCAGCCCCGATCAGATCTCGATTGCCATCGACGGCCAGCCCTTCTCCGACTTCTACATGGGAGCCACTTGTCCGAAGCCTTTCCTGGCACCCTTGCGCAGTGCGTCCGGCCTGATTGTTACCCGCAAGTACCCCATGGAAAATGTGGCGGGCGAGACCCGAGACCACCAACATCACCGCGGGTTATTTATCGGTTACGGCGAGATCAACGGCATCAACTTCTGGGAAAACGAATTTAAGTACGCCAGCGGGCAGCCGAAAAACTACGACACGGCCAAAATCGGCAAAATCGTTTTGCGGAAGGTGAACGAAGCAAAGTCCGGCAAGAAGTCGGGCAAGATCGATACCACCTTCGAATGGCTCGGACCGAAGGACGCGGATTTCATGGAAGAGAAGCGGACGATGACGTTTTCCGGCGGACAGGACACACGAACCATTGATTTCGATTTCACTTTAAGCGCCAAGCAGGCCATGCACTTTGCAGATACGAAAGAGGGTTTCTTTGCGATCCGCATTGCAGATAGCATGACCGAGAAAGACGGTGGAATGATGACGAACTCGGAAGGTGTCCAAACGGAGAAGAACGTGTGGGGGCAGAGAGCCAACTGGGTGGATTACGACGGAACCGTAGACGGCCAGAAGGTCGGAATCGTCATTTTCGATCACCCGAAGAACTTCAATCACCCCACCCGGTGGCATTCCCGGGCTTACGGTCTCTTCGCCGCAAATCCATTTGGGCTAAAGGATTTCGATCCGAAGGCAGCCGGCGAAGGGGGGCATAACCTGGCTGCCGGGGATTCCTTAAGATTCCGTTATCGCGTCATCATCCACCCGGGCGACATGCCCAAAAAGAACATCGAAAAGATGTACGCGGAGTACGCGAAGTAACCCGAGTCGACAATCCTGATCCATATGCGCTAAACTCCTGATCGGGAGATATGGCGCTACCGCAACCGACATACCCGCAAACACGCTGGAATCCTGCGCCTCTTGTTCAGCCGGGTTCGAAGTCGGAGCGAGAACGTCTGAGCCATTCCGCTTTGCGAGCGTTCTTCAATCTCGCGAACTGCTGGCGCATTCGGGACGAGGACGCACGTGCTCTCCTGGGGGGAGTATCGAACGGCCCCTACTACAACTGGAAGAAACAGCCGGACCGTGTGCTCGATGCGGATGTCCTCACCAGGATCTCGTACCTGATCGGGATCTTCAAGGCGCTCAACATCCTTTACGGTGAGAAACTGGCCGACGAATGGGTCCGGTTGCCGAATAGCAACCGCATCTTCCAAGGACAGACCCCGCTCGAGTACATGGCTCGCGGAGGGATACCCGCTATGCAGATTGTGCGTCGGCTGCTTGATGCAAGACGTGGCGGGATGTGACTGAGCAGGTCCCGCTGCCGCCGGTCAGTTTGATCCGGCGCTACGATACCCACCGTCTCATCCTTTCGAAATACAATCCGGATCTCGCGAGTGTGCTCGTTAGGATTTCGGACGACGACGGCCATCTGCAAGCGATTTTCGACCTCGAGGGCATCACAAACGATCGCCTTTGGGGGGAAGATGGGCTGCTTCCCGAAATCAGCAGGGACGAGTTGGTCTTTGGAGTGCCCAATTCGCATGTGATCAATGCGACCTTTACGCACGCCCACCCGAACGGGTCCCGCTTCAATGGCCCAAACCGCGGAGCCTGGTATGCGGGATTCGATCTCGAGACATCACAGACAGAAGTTGCTTTTCACAAGTCGATCGAGTATGCCGAAATCAATGTCTTCGAAGACAGCGTCACCTATGACGATTACCTGGCAGACTTTAGCGGCAATTTTCACGATATCCGCGAATCTCCGGAGTTCGCTTTCTCGGTCGACCCGGACAGTTATGTCGACTCGCAAGAGCTTGCCGAGCACCTTTTGGATGCCGGATCGTTAGGCATTGTGTACCCAAGTGTCCGGCGCACAGATGGTACATGTCTCGCCTGCTTTCGCCCCGCGCTGGTCGGTAATGTGCGCAAAGACAAGCGCTATCGCTTCACATGGGCCGGTGAGGCGACTCCGGAGATCACGTGCGAGAGCACGTAAGCCAAGCCTTATCGAAAGACACCGGTCAAAGCCGTTCCGGTTCCTCCCAGCGACCCGTTGTTCCCGACTTAAACAGTGCCTCGATCACGGCCATATTGCCGAAAGCATCTTCGAGCGAAACAGGTACAGGTGCTTTTCCCTGAGTGGCGGCAGAGAAAGCTTCGCCTTGAATCTGATACTGGTCGCACGCGTCGAACGATTCCGTGCGCGCGTGACGGCCTCCTAACTGGCTGCCATCATCGATCTTGATTCGGGCAGGCTCGTCAGGCGGAGTATTGAATGGAATCTCAATCTCGATGCGACCCGAGGTGCACAACGCCTCGAAGCTCTGCGAAGGGACCAGCTGCGTGCTGCATCCGAAAATGGCCTGAGCGCCGTCGTAATCAAGAATCGCCGAAGTCAAACGGTCAATGCCCGAGTCCGGGTCAAAATCGAACAGTCCCAGAACACGGTTCGGCTCGCGGCCGAACAGAAAACGCGACATGGTGACGGGATAGCAACCAATATCCATCAAGCCGCCACCGCCGTACTCCTTTACGTTACGGATATTCTCCGCCGCCTTATTGAAGTAACTGAACTTACTCGTGATCAGCTTCAGTTCACCCACTTGCCCGCCGGCGATCAGTTCGCGCGTGCGCAGCCATTGTGGATGAGTACGAACCATGAACGCCTCGCCGATAACAACGCCAGTCCGATCTCGCGCCTCAATCAGCGCTCGCGTCTCGGCCGTATTCATTGCGATCGGCTTTTCGCAAAGCACGTGTTTTCCTGCTTCGGCCGCTCTCACACTCCAGGGAAGGTGCAAGTGATTCGGCAACGGATTGTAGACGGCGTCAATGTCCGGGTCTGCAAGCAATTCTTCATAGGATCCGTACGCGCGAGGGATACTGAGGCTTTCCGAAGCGATCCGAGCTTTGTTCGCGTCGCGCGATGCGATGCCGAGAATCTCGAGAGAACTGCTCTTTTTCATGCCCGGAATTACTCTTCTCAGAGCAATCCCAGCCACACCTAGTACTCCCCAACGGGTCTTAGAAGGCATTGCCATCGAGTTTCTCACGGTACATTCCGAAAACGCACATATTCTGGTACAGTGATGCCGTGAAGCTGTATGATCTAAACCCGGGAGCGGACTGTCCAGAGATCGTCCGAGTGATCATCGAAATTCCTAAAAACTCGTCGAATAAATACGAGTATGATGGCGAACTCGAGGTGTTCAGACTCGACCGAGCGCTGTATTCACCTCTTCATTATCCGGGCGATTACGGGTTTATACCGGGAACCCTTGCGGAGGACGGTGATCCGTTGGACATCATCGTTCTGGTCAACGAACCGAGCTTCACGGGATGCCTGATGGAAGCGCGTCCCGTTGGCGTATTGAACATGGTGGATTCGCGAGAAAACGATCAGAAAATTCTGGCAGTACCCAATCGCAATCCGCGGTTCGACAGCGTCCACACGCTCGATCAGGTGTTTCCGCACACGCTAAAAGAGGTCGAATATTTCTTTTCGATCTACAAGGAATTGCAGGGCTCGAAGACCGTCATGGACGGATGGGCTGGCCCCAGGGAGGCTCGCCGGGCGATATCCGACAGCCGCCAAAATTACTTAGACCGTCAACTGAAAGCCGTCAGCCAGCAAGACCGACTGACGGCCGTTAACCAATCCTAGGCGAAGTTGTCGTCGAACCCGCCGCCATCGCCGGAATCGAAATCCGAGGCGTCATTGACGGACGTGTCATCGTACTGACCGGAATCGTCGTTCGCGCCCGCGTCCGAAAAATCGCGGTTGTCCTGCAAATTGAGATCTGAGCTATCCGCACGGCCACCAGGATTGTCGTAATAGTTGTTCACCACGGTCTCTTCGACCGGCGAACCGCCGCCGAATCCGCCCATTCCGTACCCGCCGCCCATTCCATAGCCGGGATGGGAGAACATGGAGCGGATTCCTTCGAAAGCCAACGCCCCGGCAGCGACACCCGCCGCGGTCTGGGCCGCGCCACGAAGAAAGCTGGGAGCGCCAGTTCCAGGCTGAGGCGTGCTCGGCTGAGCGTATGACGGTTGCGGCGCTCCGTAGCTCCCGGAAGAACTCTGTCCGGAGGATTGCCCATAGCCTCCACCTGCACTTTGGCCCAGGAAAGACCCGGACTGGGTTTGCCCAGATCGCGACTGCAGTTCCTGTATCTGGCGTTTAGCTTCATCTAAAGCGATGTTTTGGATCAACACGGTTTGGGTCATCAGGTAGAGAGCGTCCGGACGCTTGCCGATCTGTGTCCGAATAAACTCTTCTGCTTCTGGATCCCTTGGTGGAGGAGGTGTTTGCGCAACTTTGTTGGCTAGATCAGTCAGCATCCTGCGTTCGTCTGGAGTCATAGGGGCTATCTCTAAAGTGCCGTCGCTGTATTAGACGAGTCCCGCCTCAATCTCGTTCATTTTCCGGTGACCGTGCTGCGGGCTGCCCCCGGAGCTTGCAACTGGAAGCGTAGGAGCGTGACACTGTAATTAAGTCCGCGTCGAGCCACGTAGCCCCGTTATAAATGTCCCCAAGGCCTGCAGTCGATCACCTTCAAGCCGCCGCGCTTCTCGAAAACGGAGTGGAAACCTCCGCAGTGGAGACTCCTACCCTGGTTGATCTGGAGGTCAACCCATGGGAATCTGCTACTCATCGGTTCAATGAAGCGGCCGAGTTGCTCCAGCTCGACGACGGGATGCGAAAAGTTCTGCAACAGCCCGCCATGGAGTTGACCGTCCACATCCCCGTCATGCTCGACGACGGCCGTATTGAGGTATTCACAGGGTATCGCGTCCAGCATTCGATCGCACGCGGTCCCGCAAAAGGGGGCATTCGCTTTGCACCGGATGTTTCGCTGGACGAAGTGCGCGCCTTGGCAGCGTGGATGACCTGGAAATGCGCCGTCGTCAATATCCCGTTCGGCGGCGGTAAAGGAGGCATCATCTGTGAGCCGCACCTCCTTAGCGAAGCAGAGCTGGAGCGGATCACGAGGCGCTATACCGCGGAAATTGGCGAGTTCATCGGCCCTGAGCGCGATGTACCAGCACCGGACGTCAACACCAACGAGCAGACTATGGCGTGGATCATGGACACCTACTCGATGCACAAGCGGCACACGGTCACCGCCGTCGTAACAGGCAAGCCGCTCGAACTCGGAGGCTCTTTGGGTCGGCCCGAGGCAACCGGTAGAGGCTGCATGATCGTCACGCTCGAGGCGCTGAAGCGTTTTGGTTTAGCCCCCGAAGAGACTCGGGTGATTATCCAGGGCTTTGGAAATGTGGGCGGAATGGCGGCCCGCCTGATGACCAAGCGTGGCTTCAAGGTGATCTGTATTGCTGAGTATGACGGGGCTGTGTACAACGCGAACGGGCTCGATATTGAAGCTCTCACGAAGCATCGCAGCGATACTGGGTCGATCTCCGGTTTCGCCGGAGGAGAAGATGTCGACCGGGACGAAGCAATTTTGCTCGATTGTGACGTGCTGATTCCGGCCGCTCACGAAAACGTGATTACGTCGCGGAATGCTCATCTCGTCAAGGCCAAGATCCTCTGTGAGGGAGCGAATGGGCCGACTACTTTCGTGGCCGACTCCATCCTTGCCGCCAAGAACGTTTTCGTGATTCCGGATATCCTGGCGAACGCCGGAGGCGTGACGGTCTCGTACTTCGAATGGGTGCAAGATCGACAGGGGTACTTCTGGAATGAAGGAATGGTGAACGGCAGGCTCGAAGAAATCATGGTCGCCAGCTTCAACGACGTTACGCGATATGCTGACGAGCACAAAGTCAATAACCGAATCGCTGCCTATATGGTGGCGCTTCATCGGGTGGCGAATGCCATACGCCGGCGTGGTCTGTATGCATAAGCTTTTCGTTTCCGCGTAAGCGAGTCCTTATCATTGATTCCTAAGTTTCTCCTTCCAAGATGACGGGCGAACCGTCGACGCCCTTGATGCGGCAATATGCAGCCGCAAAACGACAGGCGCCTAACGCCCTTTTACTGTTTCGTCTCGGCGACTTCTACGAGCTGTTCTATGACGATGCCGTCGTAGCTGCACGTGAACTCGAGATCACGCTCACGGCTCGGAACAAAGAGCGAGGTGAGGCTGTTCCGATGTGTGGCGTTCCGTACCATGCTGCCGAAGGATATATCTCGCGACTCATTCAGCGTGGCTTTCGCGTTGCTCTTTGCGAACAGATGGAGGAGGCAGGCCCGGGCAAGAAACTGGTGCGGCGCGAGATTACTCGCGTCATCACGCCCGGCACAGCGACGGGTACAGACCTGCTCCGGTCTCATGAGAACAATTACCTTGCTGCCGTGTTCACAAGATCCGGCCGCAGCGGATTAGCGTACGCGGATCTATCGACAGGGGAGTTTCGAGCCACAGAAATCGATTCGGCAGAGCTGGTCCCGACTCTCGAAACTCTGAACGTTCGCGAGGTTTTGCATTCCGAAGGCGAAGCTCCTTCGGCGAGATGCCTGGAAACTTCCGTCGAACCATGGTTTTTCGCGGGTGATTATGCGGGACGCCTGATCCTCGAGAACTTCAGATTGCTGTCTCTTGACGGGTGCGGACTCGGCGGCCGTTCTCTCGCGACCTCGGCGGCAGGCGCTCTGCTGCAGTATCTGCGTGATACCCAGAAGTCAGCACTCGGGCATCTGAATGCGCCGACGTTTTATCAGCGCCACGACTCGATGGTGATCGACGCCGCTTCGATTCGAAATCTCGAATTAGTGGAGCCACTCTTCGCCGGTGAGAGCCGGGACGGGACGCTGATTGCGGTTTTGGACAAGACCGAAACGGGGATGGGCGGGCGGCTCTTGCGGCGTCGCATCCTCAGCCCTTCATGCGAACTTGCCGACATTGAGACACGCCTGGACACCGTCGGCGAGCTCGCAAGCAAGACCATTGCCCGAGCCGATCTCCGCAAGCTGTTGGGCGGAGTACAGGACCTGGAGCGTCTGCTGGCCAAGATCACGTTGGGCTCAGCGAACCCGCGAGACCTGCTGGCTCTGGGTCGCTCTCTAGCGCAACTTCCTGCGATCCGTGATTTAGCAGCGGGGCTTGAGACCGCCCAGTTCAAGCGGGAAATGGAACTTGTTGGCGAGGTCCGCGACAGAGTATTGGCGGCCATCGCGGATCAGCCGCCGGTCGATCTGGCCGACGGTGGAACGATTCGATCCGGGTTCCACGCTCAGTTAGACGAGTTACGCGATATCAGTCAGAACAGCCGGCAGTACATAGCCGCCATCGAATCACGCGAGCGAACACGAACCGGCATTTCGTCGCTGAAAGTCCGATTCAATAATGTGTTCGGCTTTTACCTCGAAATCTCGAAGGCGAATCTCCAGCACGTACCAGCCGATTACGAGAGAAAGCAAACGCTGGCTAATGCCGAGCGATACACAACGCCCGAGTTGAAGGAGCTGGAGGGGAAAGTTCTGGCGGCGGAAGAAAAGATTCTTCAGCTCGAACGAGAAATCTTCGGCGAATTGCGCCTGTTCACGGCGGGTTTCGCGGCCGCGATCAAGAATGCAGCGCAAACGATCGCGGAATTAGACGTTGCGGCAGCACTGGCACAAGTAGCAGTGGAGAACCGCTACAAGAGACCGAAGTTTACGGAGACGGGTGAGATGCGGCTCGAGGCAGGGCGCCATCCTGTCGTGGAGAAACTTCTAGAGAAAGAGTCAGCTCGCTTCATTGCCAACGATCTGTATCTTCATTCAGAGGGCGATTACATTGCAGTAATCACAGGCCCGAATATGGGAGGTAAGTCAACTTACTTACGCCAGGCGGCTCTGATCCTCATCATGGCGCAAGCCGGATCCTTCGTGCCCGCTGAAGCGGCACTCCTGCCGGTAGTTGACCGGGTATTCACCAGAATCGGAGCAGCGGATAATCTGGCACGTGGCCGATCCACCTTCATGGTCGAGATGACGGAAGCTGCAACAATTCTGAATACCGCGACGCCTAACAGCTTCATAGTACTGGATGAGATCGGGCGGGGCACCTCCACATTCGACGGCTTATCGCTAGCTTGGGCCATCATTGAGTACATTCACGATCGAATAAAAGCGAAAACGTTATTTGCAACGCACTATCACGAGCTGACGAGCCTTGCTGAGCAACTTTCGGGTGTAGGAAATTTACATGTGGCTGTAAAAGAAGCAGAAGACCGTATCTTATTCATTCGTAAGGTAGAACCGGGTGCAGCCGACCGTAGTTATGGTATCGAGGTGGCTCGTTTAGCAGGACTTCCCCTGCAAGTAATCGAGCGAGCGAGGTCAGTTTTATTGCATCATGAAATAAGGCAGGACTCGGTAACAGAAGAGTTAAGCCCGGGCGATGATTCAGCGCCCATTCAGATCAGGTTGTTTGAGCCCGTGAACCAAGGGCTCGCAGATCGGGTTCGGAGCTTGGACATCAACCAGCTTAGACCGATCGATGCTTTGCAGATTCTGCAAGAGTTACAGCAAGAGTTGCTAAAGAAATGAGAATAGCAGGTATCATGAGCGGGACATCGCTCGACGGCATCGATGTGGCAATCATCGATATTTCCGGCTCGGGATTTAAGGCCAAAATCAATGTCCTGACCAGTCACTCCGTGCCTTACCCGAGAAAAGTACGTGAGGCCCTCCTTGCGGTTTCGAACACGAACGCGTTTACTGGCGATATCTCCCGGCTGAATTTTCTATTGGGCGAGCTCTATGTCGAAGCGTTGGAAGAAGCTGCTGAAAGAGCCGAGATCCCGCTCGACACAATCAAGCTGATCGGCTGTCACGGGCAGACCATCTTCCACGAGGGCCAAGGATCTCAGTATCTTGGGAAAAAAGTAGCCAGCACGTTTCAGATCGGCGAGTCGAGTGTCATCAGTGAGCGGCTTGGAATCGACGTTATCTCCAATTTCCGTGAACGCGACATGGCAGCCGGCGGGAAAGGCGCACCCCTTGTGCCTTATCTCGATTACATGCTGATCCGGCATCGTGGGCGCGGTCGCGTGGCCGTAAATATTGGAGGAATCAGTAATCTGACTGCGATTCCACCCAATACCAACACTGATCGTGTGATCGCTTTCGATACGGGTCCGGGCAATATGGTGATCGACCAGCTTGTAACCCGCATCACGCAAGGAAGGCAGACTTTCGACCGCGACGGCATCATCGCCGCATCGGGCGAGGTGGAGCCGAAGCTGCTGGCAAAGCTGCTGCGCGACAAGTATTTTCGTGCTAAACCGCCGAAGACAGCTGGCCGTGAGCAGTATGGAAGCGACTTCGTGACCAAGTTGCTCGATACGGAATCGAGCAGCGAAGACCTGATCGCTACGGCAACCGCTTTGACTGCCGAGAGCATTGCGCTCGGGGTCCGCAACTTTGTGCTTCCTGAGATGAGAGTGGACGAAATCTTCGTATCCGGCGGCGGAACACATAACCCCACCTTGATGAAGATGCTCAGGAAGGCTCTCGATCCAATCCCGGTGAAAGAAACCAGCGAGGTCGGACTCGACGTCGACGCCAAGGAAGCAATCGCGTTCGCGGTGATGGCCTATGAGACGGCACACTCGCGTCCTTCCAACGTTCCATTCGCTACCGGAGCAAGAAAAACGGTAGTGCTGGGAAAACTTACCCCGAACGGGACACCGCAGCGGAATGGCACCGCGTTGACGGCGACGGCAAACGGCTCCACTCGCAACGGTGCCGCTGTACATGCGCCGAAGCCGACCAGATCGCCGAAGGTGACGAGACCGGCGGTGGCTCCGAAAGTAAAGGCAGCGGCCCGCTAAGCGCTCAATTCCACGGTCATAAAGGCGGATGTCTCTGATGAGGCATCGCCTTTTCCGTTTTAGCGGATAGTGCGCTCCTCTCCCGGGTCCAGCAGGTGAAGGATCAAGCGGAACGGCATGCCTGAAAAATCCGGCTGGCTTTGGATGTCCTCGCGGATGTCCAGCATGGCTCTTTCGAGCAAATAAGTCGTAAGCAGGGCTTCCTGGTGCGCTTGAGACCTGGGCATATATGGTGCGCCTGCGGCAACGCGCCAATATTCCCGGATGAATGCAGCGGTCACCACCCTGAACCAGGACCGTCCTGCATTCACCAGATCCTCAGGGGTTCCTACGCCTTCACGTCCCAGCTCTCGGATAGAGGACTGTGCGACGTATCCAAAGGAGGCGAGCATACTGGAGACATCTCGCAATGGATTGCGCTTGATTCTGCGCTCGCTGAGATGTTGGGTAGGATCGCCTTCGAAATCGAAAATACTTACGTCATCTTCTGTGACTAGGATGTGCCCCAGATGGAGCCTTCCGTGAAATCGCGTCCGCACTGACTCGATCCGCTGCTCGAAGATCACTTTGAACTTAGCCAGTATGGCCGGCTCATATTCGAGCACCTTGGATGCCAACAGCCGAACATCCGCAGCCATTTCCGATAGGCGTTGACGGATGAATTCGAGCCGGCGAGTTGTCAATCCGATGTAGCCGTGATACAGGCTTTGGCGATAAAAATCGTTGAACGGTTCGGGAGCGAACGCCGGATCCATCGATGGTTTTGCAAGCACCAGATGCATCTCTGCCAGCCGTCTGGCCATGGTGCGAACCAGTTGAAGGTACGAGTCGAGCGATTCTGGGGCGTCCTCCGTCTTCGAGGAAAGAATGGCGGCGAGCGAGAAGATTGGACCTGCTGATGACGTCTCTCCAACCGAAATGCCCGCCTCCTTGCGAAGGAATTCTCGAGCCTGACGTGCCGTTATCTTCCACGCATCTCCCCTATTCGGAACGAACGCATGAAGAACAGCCAGTGTGATCGGCTCAGTGCCTTCAGCCTGATAAACCAGATCTCCCGCGAACGGGGCGACAAACGGAAGTGAGTACTCGCCGCCGCCGTTGAGCCGGCGTCCCATCTCGACGCCGGAGTGGGGTCCCGGCTCTATGTGCCGCAGTAGCTTAAATACGAAACTCTCTCCGAATTTGACCGAAGTGTTGATCTGAGAGTTCATCAGGGCAGGTTCCAGGCGACCGCGGGCTCCGGCCGCCAGTTTCCGGAATAAATGGTCCCGCTGAGCCGTTGCGGTTCCCGCTTCGCCACGTAAACGCTTCCGTTTTGCGAACGGATCCAGAAGAGCTGAACAGAATGCCCCGTCGGCTGTCGCATCAAACAGAAATCCGGAGGAGTTGCGCGCTGCTTGCACCTGCGCAACTGCGAAATCGACGTACTTCTCCGCGGCTACTTTCGCCCCCTCGCCTGTCTCAAGAGCAAGCGGCATCTGGTACATCTCCGGATCGCCGGTCGTAAACTCAGCGTGCAACAGGAAGATCGCTGCGCGCCCCGGTATGACGGGTATGACATCTGAAACGCGCAGTGAACGGAACCGGCGGTCTTTGCTCTGGAACCAGAATGCCTTGGGGAGAAATGCAATGAGCGCCTTCAAGAGGCTGCCGTTGTTAGACCCGGCATCCCAGATCTCCGCGAATGACCCAACGGTTACCAACGGGAGCTTGTCTTCGCGAAGTTCCAATTCGGGCGTCAACGCCACGACAGGCGCAGCGCGGTGTTCCAGCGCAAACCAGAAGAACGAATTCGGTCCGAGGGTCAGAGGGTAATAACCGTCGCCGATGGGAGCGAAGTCTGTCCGGCCGAACATCTCAACCGGAGTTAATCCGCTAAATTTCGACAGATCGAGTTCAACTGCCTGGGCAAAACGCGACAGGTTCGCCACGACCAGAATGAGTTCCTCTTCGTAGCGCCGGACGAAGGTGAGCACGCGCTTGTTCGACGGCAGCAGGAACTCGAGCGTGCCTCGACCGAAAGCCTTGTATTGCTTGCGCAGCGCGATAATGCGCTTGGTCCAGTTCAGAAGCGAATTCGCGTTCTCCTGTTGAGCTTCCACATTGATGGCTTCGTAGTGGTAAGCCGGATCGATATTAACAGGCAGGTAGAGACGCTGCGGGTTCGTGGACGAGAACCCCGCATTCCGGTCTGGACTCCACTGCATTGGCGTTCGAACACCGTTGCGGTCTCCCAGATAAACGTTGTCGCCCATTCCGATCTCATCGCCGTAATACAGTACCGGCGTACCAGGCATGGAGAACAGGAGCGCATTCATTACCTCGATTCGCGCCCGGTCATTCCCGAGCAACGGGGCGAGGCGGCGACGGATTCCTAGGTTAATGCGAGCACGGTGGTCCGAGGCATACGACCGGTACATATAATCGCGCTCTTCGTCCGTCACCATTTCGAGGGTCAGCTCATCATGGTTGCGCAGGAACATCGCCCACTGGCAGGTTTCCGGAATCGGTGGTGTCCGGGCCAGGATTTCAACAATCGGAAGCCGATCCTCAAGACGCAAGGCCATGAACAAGCGCGGCATCAGCGGGAAGTGAAACGACATGTGGCACTCGTCGCCTTTGCCGAAGTAAGCGACGGCGTCTTCCGGCCACATATTCGCTTCCGAAAGCAGCATGAGGTTGGGATAGCGTTCGTCCAGATGCCGCCGTAGCTCGGCCAAAAACGCATGGGTTTCCGGCAGATTTTCGCAGCTTGTCCCCTCGCGCTCGTATAGATAGGGGATCGCGTCCAGACGAAACCCGTCGACGCCCATATCAGCCCAGAAGTCGAGCGTGCGCATGACGGTTCGGCGCACCAGCGGGCTATCGAAATTCAAATCGGGCTGATGAGAAAAGAAGCGGTGCCAGTAGTACGCCTTTGCGAGCGGATCGAAACTCCAGTTTGAAGGTTCGAAATCCTTAAAGATGATTCGAGTGCCTGCATACTTATCGGGCGTGTCGCTCCAGACGTAGAAATCCCGCCAGCTCGAACCCGGCTCCGCACGGCGCGATTTCTGAAACCACTCATGCTGGTCGGAAGTGTGATTGATGACAAGTTCCGTGATGACCCGAAGGTTCCGCCGATGAGCTTCTTTCAGGAAATATTGGAAATCGCGCAAGGTGCCGTAGGCGGGGTGAACCTCACGGAAGTTGGAGATGTCGTAGCCGTCGTCCTTCCAGGGAGACGGAAAAAATGGCAACAGCCATATCGTGGTTACTCCAAGGTCTTCAAGGTAATCCAGCTTTTCCGCCAAGCCCCGGAAATCACCCATTCCGTCGGCATTGCTGTCGTAAAAAGCGCGCACATGCGCTTCGTAAATGATGGCGTCTTTGTACCAGAGGGGATCATTTTGGCTACCGGACAGAGTGTGAGAAGGCTGCATGCTCTCTTGCGTGTTCAAATTGAAAGGAATTGGTGCACGCGCTCAGCGGACCCGCTGACCTCGCGAACACCCCCGAATTTGATGGTAATCCCTCAGCGGAGACGAACTCCTGGCGTCGTACGTATGACCGAGCGCGCTGTTGACGATCATTGTTCCGCGAGAAACCCTCTCCATTGACGCGTTATGGCCAAGATCGTTCTGAATACTTTCGGATCCTTCGGAGATTTACATCCGTTCCTCGCCCTTGCGCTCGAGTTGAAACGCCGGGGACACCGCCCGGTTGTCGCCACATCGGCTGTTTATCGGGCCAAGATTTTGGGAGAGTCACTCGACTTCCATCCGGTGCGTCCGGAAGTGGGAGAGTTTCTCGACAAGCCGGATCTTATGGAGAAACTCTGGGATGGCCGGCGCGCGACGCAATTCCTGATCCGGGATTATCTCGCACCGAGGGTCGGCGAATCTTTTACAGATCTGAGGGCGGGGTGCGGCGACGCCGACCTTCTTCTCACTCATTCGGCAGGCTTCGGTGGTCCGATAGTGGCCGAACTGCTCCGGTTACCCTGGCTCTCCGTCGTGCTGCAACCCGCAGCCCTTTTTTCCGCAACCGACCCGCCTTACGTTCCGGAAGCACCATGGCTGCGCCATTTCTTCCGGCTTAGCCCGCTTGTGTTCAAGGGTCTGATGCGGTTGGCGGACCGTCACGTGAGAAAGGCTCTCAGGCCCATCCTGGAGCTTCGGAAAAGCCTTGGCTTGTCGAACCGCACCAATCCGATCACGCAAGGCCCGTTTTCCCCTTACGGCACCCTCGCGTTATTCTCGGAAGCGTTTGCCAAGCCTCAAGCGGACTGGCCGCCAAGAGCGACTCAGACCGGCTTCGTATTCTATGACCGGCTTGGCCAGGGCTTCGCTCTACACAATGAATCGGGAATGAAAAGCGGCGAGGGCCGCCTCTCGAAGTTTCTAGGCAGGGGGGATCCACCGATCCTGTTCACGCTCGGCTCGTCAGCTGTGATGCACGCTGGCGACTTCTACGCGGAGAGCCTTAGGGCTGCGCAAGATCTAGGACGGCGGGCAGTCTTGCTGGTCGGCCAATCGAACCGGAAGACGTTGCCGGCAAGTCTGCCGAATTCAATACACGTCGCGGAATACTTGCCATTCTCGAAGGTCATGCCCCGCGCCGCCGCAATCGTCCACCAGGGAGGGATCGGTACCGTCGCTCAGAGCTTGCGCGCGGGCCGCCCGATGCTGGTGGTGCCCTGGGCTCACGACCAGCCAGATAACGCGCAGCGCATTCGAAGAATCGGCGCGGGTCGATCAATTAAGCGAAACCGATACAACGCTCGGACTGCAGCAGAACAGCTCGACCAGTTATTAACGGATCGGAGCTACGACGCCAACGCCCGTAAGGCGAGTGAAATCATCGCGACTGAGAACGGGGTCACCCGAGCTTGCGACGCGATTGAGGCCGTTTTGCGATGACCTATGGCTTGACGTCTTACAAGGCCGGCGGAAGAACGCCATGTATTCCAATCAGCGACGCTCCGTTTTAACATCGCGAGGTGCTCAGGGTTCGACATGCAACGGCGAGGAAAATCCCGGTTCTGATCTAATAACTGTGGTTTCAGGTAAGGAGCCTGCCGTCAGTTATGCGCCATTTCGCTCCGTCCCTTGCTCTTGCCGTCTGTCTTTACTCGCAGACTTTCTACGCGCAAGTTGTACCATCCGGTCCCACGAGTCCGCAAGGCAAGGCTGCAAAGCCCATTTCCGACCAGGTCTGGTGGAAGCACGCCCTGATCTACGAGATTTACCCCCGAAGCTACGGGGACTCGAATGGTGACGGGACGGGTGACTTGAACGGAATCACCGAGCACCTCGATTACGTCCAGGGCCTCGGTGTAGATGCAATCTGGATTGCTCCCATGTACCCGTCGCCGCAGGTGGATTTTGGCTACGACATCTCCGATTACGAGAGCATCGATCCGCAATACGGCACGCTTCAGGATTTCGATCATCTCCAGGCGGAGGCAAAGAAGCGCAATATTCGCATCGTCCTGGACATGGTGCTTAACCATACTTCGGACACGGACAAGTGGTTCATCGAGTCGGCAGGGTCACGCAATAACCAGAAAGCCGACTGGTACGTTTGGAATCCCGGCGTCCCTGTAGACAGCGCCGGTGTCACTCCCTACCAGAAAAAGTTTGCGCACGATGGCATGGCTCCGCCGAACAACTGGGTGTCTATCTTTGGAGGCTCGGCCTGGGAATGGGTCCCTGCACGGAAGCAGTTCTACTATCACAAGTTCTACAAGCAGCAGCCGGATCTGAACTGGCGGAATCCGGCGGTGGAGAACGCGATGTTCGACGTCATGAGGTTCTGGCTCGATCGCGGCGTGGCGGGCTTCCGCCTGGACGCAATTCCCACGTTGTTTGAGGACAAGCAGCTTCGCAATGAACCGGAGAAGGCCGGGTTGAACGCACAGGGCGATCCGAACCTCAACAACATCTACACTGACAATCTGCCCGACGTCCACGGCGTGATTCGGCGCATGCGAGCGATGATCGAGAAATATCCCGGAGACCGTGTCTTGATTGGCGAGACCTACCTGCCGAACACGGCCGCGCTGGAGGCCTGGTACGGGGGCGCGGCCCAGAATGAACTCCACTTGCCGATGGACCTGCTGGTCGGTTTCGGCGAGACGGTGAAATACAGCGCTCCTCATTTTCGCCAGTATCTCGAAGAAGTAGAGACCCAGGTTCACGGAGCGCAGCCTCTTCTGGTCTTCGATAATCACGACAATCCGCGTTCAATTGACCGCTTCGGCGACGGGATTCACAATATAGCAATCGCGAAGGGCATCGCCACCATTCTGCTTACCGCGCGTGCCACTGCGATGACCTATTACGGAGCGCCGATCGGAATGACTACACTGACGCCCGAACGAAAGGAAGACGTGAGGGATCCAGTCGGCATCACTGGCTGGCCAAAGCAGAAGGGCCGCGACGGTGAACGGACTCCGATGCAATGGACACCGGGTCCGCAGGCGGGTTTTTCCACAAATCCGCATACTTGGCTGCCGATCAATCCGAACTACAAGACGGTGAATGCGCAGACGGAGAGCGGGGACCCGAACTCGCTGCTGAACTGGTACAAGCAGCTCACGTCCCTTCGGCGTACCAATCCTACGCTGCACGACGGTGGCATGATCATGCTCAATAAGGACAATGCCGATGTTCTGTCGTACCTGCGGAAGCCTCCAAAGGGCGGTGCTCCCGTCGTGATCGCGATCAACATGAGCGCAGTTCCTAAAACAATAACGCTGGATCTGTCGGGAACCGGTATCACGCAAAAGACGGCTAAAACGTTGGCCGCAAGTGATCCGTCGTTGCAGAAAGTGACGTCACTCGATTCTGTGCACCTGCCTGCATTCTCTTCGTGGGTAGCTTCTCTACAGTAGAAATCCGACGCGTCGCGTCTTTGATGGAGGGCAAGAAAGGGCGCGCGGTATGTTGCCGAGCGCCCTTGCTCAGACGGTCAGAATACGAACTTCAGCTGGTAGCGGATTACGCGAGCACCACCGTCAGCATAGATCGGGTTGAGGAACTGGTTGGCGAGCGTGTTCGCAACGTTCGCGCCGATTGTCATCGTGCCGGTGTCGAAAGGACTGATACTCCGGATCCCGTACTGCCGATGATTGAATACATTGAAGAACTCGCCACGGAACTCAAGATGCATACGCTCAGTGATATTGATGATCTTGGTCAGGTCGACGTCGAGGTTGTTGAGTCTCGGCGTGCGAGCAGTAAAGCGACCCAGATTTCCGGTTCGGCAAGAATTTACCGTTGAAGGACAAGCCGGCAACCCGATATACATCGCGTTCGATGAACTGATCGCAGCGCCAGTATCCGGATTGATGTAGCCCGTAGCACTAGTCGCGCTCGGAATGGCGCGAACACCCGGCGTACCACTGGGATTATAATCCGGACGATCGAAATTTGCGCCGATGCCATCGGCATCCACACCGTTTGAGATGTTGATGGGAGCACCGGATTCAACGGTATAAAGGCCGGAAAGCTGCCAGCCCCCCAATACATGGCCGATAAAGCCCTGCTGCGAACGCATGAAAGGCAGCTCATACACCCATGTGATCGAAAGCCGATTCGGGCGATCGTAGAGGGATACCGACTTATCGATCGTCAGCCCGCCGAACATGGAGGGGACTGCCGTATTTTGCGGCAAGTTGTTACCGGACGTGCTGAAGATATCGCTGCCGTTGTCGAGGAACTTAGAGCGCGTATAAGCGACGTTGAACTGCAGCCCGCTCGAGTAGCGCCGGCTCACGTTCAACTGAGCGGCATGATAACTGGAACTGCCGCCATTTGTCCGGATCAGCCGTGAACCCTGTAGTGGATCATAGCGAGGCTGATACGTTTGGTTCAGAACAAAATTAGCTGCGCTGTATCCTGCCGGGAAATGTTGAAGAGACGAAGGAACCAGCGGATTCAGATCTTCATTGATGAAGAGCTCCATACCGCGAGTTCCGACATACGAGGCGTCCAGCACCAAATGACCCGGCAGCTCGCGTTGGAAACCGCCCGACCAGCGCATGTAATACGGATTAACCAGGTTTTGCGGGACTAACGTCTGAGAGGACAGCGGGCTGAAAACTGCGGTCGCCGGAAAGTTCACGGACAAGTTCGCTAAACCGCGCGGCGCGGCGTTGCTGGCGATGGAGGGGACGTTGGTCGAGATGTTGTTCGGCGCAGAAGCAACTGCATTGGAAGCGATGTTGTTGAAGAAAGAATCGTAGCCCATCTGGAATCCAGCACGGAGTACCGTCTTCTTCTGGCCAAATATGCCGAACGGGCCATTCCCGGAGGGCGAGTAGGCAAGACCGACCGTCGGAGCCCAATTGTTCAAATCGCTGTTCACGTGATTAGGCTCGCTGTACGGCCCGGTGAAGGTTTGAGGGTTCACATTGAACAAGCCCGTATAAGCAGGAGTTCGAAGTGAGTTGATGGGATTGCCAAAAAATTCATACCGGACACCCAATGTGACGGTGAGAGCTTCCGTTGCGCGCCAGCGATCCTGGAGAAAGTAAGCCTGGCGAATCAGACTTGGGTAGTAGCTGGCACTGCCGAAATCGCGCGCTGCTCCTCCGCCCGAACCGCCGAAATTATCGAGGAAATTCGCGAGTCCCGTGAATCCCGTGCTGGCATTGTAAGTTAGCGTGCCACGACTGTTGAAGGGCGCAGCCTGCTTCGAGCGCTGATCAAGAAGCGAAACACCCGCCCGGAAGCTGTGCTTTCCAGAAACGTAACTTGCCGTGTCCTGCAACTCGTAGTTGTTTGCAATCCGGCCTTGTGGCACCGTATTCGCGACTCCGAGGCTGTTTGTCCCGTTTGTGGTGTTGAATCCGGCGATCGTGTAAGTGGGAATGTTCGCAGCCAAAGGACTTGTAGCGTCAAACGGGAAGAAATAGAAAATTCGGTTGTAGCCAAGCCGGAATTCGTTTGTCGAGACAGGTGAAAAAGTGTGGGTCTCCGTCAGCAATCCGCTATTTACTGTGACTTGTTGACTGGTATCGAAACCTGCGAATCCGACGCCGCCGCCAAAACGTGACACATTGTCGTCGTAGAGATAGCGAACGGACAGCTGGTCGTTATTGCTGAAGCTATGATCGACACGCTCCAGGAGTTGACGGTCACGATATGTATTCGCGTAGGGGCGGCTGAAGATACCAACTTGGATTGCAGGCCGTCCATTGCCGAGTGCGATATTGCTGAACTGGGAGGTGGCGTTGGCCCCGGAGGTAATCTGGTTGAGCAAATCAGCCCGAGGATTGGTGCCTGTCGAGAAAAGCGACAGCAAGGTTGCCCTCCCGGCCGCCGATAAGCTCGTTAGGTTAGTTACTGACGTAGAGACCTGGCGCTCCTCCTGAAAGGAGCTGAAGAAGAAAGTTTTGTTTCGAATGACCGGACCTCCGACCGTGCCAGAAAAGAACTGGTCAGTGGCCGACGCCGGGTGCCCTCGACGAAGCTGCGCAGGATCAGTCTTCATAACGTTCGTTAACGCGTCGTCGAACGTAGAATCGAGGAGATAACGAAGAGTGCCGTGAAACTCATTGGTGCCGCTGCGGGTGATAGTATTCACGACCGCACCTCCCGCACGACCGTACTCCGCATCGTAATTGCCCGTTTGCACGGCCACTTCCTGCACTGCGTCCGGATTCGTGATTTGGAAGGCCTGACCTGTGGCGGAGATATCATTATTTTCCGTGCCGTCGATCAGAAAGTTATTGGACCGGCCTCGCGCGCCGTTTACGGAGAACGTTCCTACTCCAAACGAATATCGGTTTGTGGAAACACCGGGCAAAGTCAGGGCCAGTGAAACGGGATTCTGATTGCCTATCGGCAAGTTCG
This sequence comes from Bryobacteraceae bacterium, assembly GCA_045807925.1. Lineage (GTDB taxonomy): Bacteria > Acidobacteriota > Terriglobia > Bryobacterales > Bryobacteraceae > Bog-105. The sequence continues at coordinate 99,656 of JBJMGK010000055.1, forward strand.
TCAAATTAGCGGTAGTGATCGTCCCGCCTCGCACCGGAGCCTCTGTTTGCAAGAGCGCGGCGCTTGAAGAGACCTCGACGACGCTAGACACGGCTCCTAGTTCCAACTGCGCATCGATCGCCGCAGTCTGAGAGGCAGCGAGCGCAAAAGGCTGAACGGCGAATGCCTTGAACTCGTTCGCTGTCACTTTTACTGTGTAGCGACCCGGGTCGACGGCGTCGAAACGATAAGCTCCGGATTCGTTGGTTGTCGTGGACCTGACGACTTTCGTTTCCTGGTTTGCCAGATCGACGCTCGCTCCGACCACGGCGGCTTTTGTGGCGTCGACCACCAAGCCGGACACTGTTCCACGGCTGGACTGAGCAGTGGCGCGGCCTGTTGAGCTAAGCAAAACGAGAAAAGCGAAAAAGAGTGGGGGAAGAGTGCGCCCGAAACGCATACTTATCGTGATTGTATGTAAAGAGTAACTGGGAAATTTTGACAAACTGGCTCCGTAAACCAAAGCGTCACTCCAGGTTATCCTATTCTGCGGTCTCGCGGAAATTCGCAACGGTCGTGCCTAACTTGTACGACAGGCTACAGCGTATCGTGCAAAAGATAATTGGCCGATCCGGAACTTACTGAATCTCGCATAATATAGCGGAATCAATCAAATAAAGAGGCCTGCTCCAGAAGGCGGTGATCAGTCGCGGTCGGCGGCGCATGCGCTTGAGGGAACGGCGGGCTGCTTCGCTCAGGTCCCAAATGTTCTTGGCACAGACGTTCGGCAGTTCGTGGTGCTTGCAGTGAGCCCAGATGTACTCCACCGGATTCAGTTCCGGCGCGTAGGGCGGCAGGTACTCGATGACCAAACGGCCTTTCTGGTCACGGATG
>JBJMGK010000056.1:0-16827 GCA_045807925.1 Bryobacteraceae bacterium
CGCGCACCAGTCGCCACGCGGGTTACAAAATCAGTCAACAGAAGCGCAAGCGGATTGAGGAATGCTTCGGTTGGCTGAAGACCATTGCGCTGCTCCGGAAACTGCGCCATCGGGGCATTTTCAAAGTCGGCTGGATCTTCACCTTCGCGGCCGCCGCTTATAACCTGGTGCGCATGCGGAAACTGCTGGCTCCGGTAGTTTTATCCGCCTAACCCATAGCAGAAGTGTGTCCAGAGGGTCGCTCGAACCCCTCTGGACATCAAGGAAGGCCTGCAAAGGTGCGGATTCAGCACTCTGCACCAGCCCTACAAGCCTCCCAACAATCAGACCTGAACTACCTCGCCCTGAATTCCTACTTTTTCAGAATCCTGCTAGAAATGGGCGACTAGATCGCTTTTAACCGCGCTTAGACAACAAACGCGCCGCCGGAAACCTCTCCGGGCGGCGCGTTCAGGTACGTACACGGCTACTGCTTGTGAGTCTGGATAGATCCTGTTCAGCTTCTCGAACGCTGTATGGCTGACTTGATCATTTGCCGGCGCGTTCTCCGGCGGTACGCAATACAGACGGTCGCCAAACCCATTCCGAGTAACCCATAAGTCCCAGGTTCCGGAGCTGCTGACTGGTTGTACGTCAGATTTTGAAGCGTGACGAACCCGATGTTTGCCCTCAGGTCGACGAGGTTGTTGAATCCGACCAAGTTCGCAGTCACAAAATTCTGGCTGTTGCCGGGGAATCGGAACGTCTGGGTAACGGTCCCGCCGCCGTACAGGTCACCGATGAATGTCTCCGTCTCCGCTTGTATCGCCGAGTTGATCCCGCCCACTCCAATAGAAAGTGCATCGAACGTGAACCCGTTCGCACTGATGGTCATCGTGCTCGGCATTCCATAAGCGCCAAGCCCTCCATTCGCAAACGGTCCGGCTAAGCCGTTCGATCCAAAGACTGTGAACGAGCCCTGGACTTGCGGGTTGCTTGCTGGATATCCGACTACATTGAATGTCTGAACTTGAGAAGCTTTCGCACCGAACTGCGAACTTACTACACTGACAACGCTAAAAACAAATAACCTATAAAGCCGCATGATTGCAGATCCTTTCCGGACAATTGCCTTGGCAGTTTGTCTTCGTGCCAAGTGAAACTTGTAGTGATGTTTCTCGTAAGAGAAGATTGCAGCTCTAACTTCTGGCTACCCGTATCAACAAGCAGTTGTCGTCCGACGTTTTCGCGCGATGAGACCGACAATTGCAGCCCCAATGCCTAGTAGACCCATTGCGCCAGGCTCCGGAGTTCCCGTCATAAGCGTCCCGCTTACGATCTCGCGGTATGGCGCACAGTTGAAACACTCGACGCTGCCAGAGCCGTTCCCGAACGTATTCAGGTTGATAGGCACGGTCCCACCTGCATTCGTAAGTGCAACCAGGGGCGTCATCCGCAGTTGCCGTGTAGTGCCGTTCATCATGAACAACAGTTCATTCTCATACCCGGCTACCTGGAAATAGGAGCCTGCAGAAGAGTTAGACGGTGTGTACGTAAACGCCGAGAGTACGCCGGCGCCAACACTGATATTCCAATTGCTCAACGTATTCGTGTCAACATTCCAGTCGAAGCTTCCGGACGCTGTGGCTGCATCGCTGAACTTCACGTTGCTTAGATTCCAGGTAACTGTGGAAGCGAAGCTGAAGGGCGCTGCGGCGAGCGCTGACATCAGCAATAAAAAGATCCTGCCCGTGTACGTCATGAGATGACTAATGCTCGTCGACAGTTTTATTGAGAACTATCCTGCAAGCGATCTCATTGTACGGGTAAGTCTGTGTAAATATAACTCAGAAAAATCTGATTTCAGTTACAGCAAGGTTGTCTCTGATGGCGGTGTCGACGTTCGTTTCACTTGATCCGATGCGGCGCTGATTTAAATGCGGGACTCCGAAGAGAAACTGCGAACAGATTTCGGATGCGGTGAATGCCTGCTGGTGTGAAGTAGCGTATTTTAGCGATTCGCCTCGGTAGAAAGAAGAGGATTCAGATTGGAGCTTGTTCTGGACACCTGAGCAATCCGACTGCTACTCTGAATATGTATCCGCAATCTATATTAGGAGATTACTTGCTACCTCATCACCGAAAGACTGTTCAGGCGACCGTCCCTGTTCTGCGTGAGCATGGAGAAAGAATCACTGGCGTGTTCTACAGCCAGATGTGCGAGGCGCACCCGGAACTGCTGAACATCTTCAACTTGGCCAACCAGCGCGACGGCGGGCAGGCCAGGAGCTTGGCAGCCTCGATTCTTACTTATGCGGCCCACATCGATCGCCTCGATCAGCTTGGCGGCATGGTGGAGCAGATTGCTCACAAACACGTGAGCTTAGATATTCTGCCGGAACATTACCCGATCGTGGGCGAACATCTGCTCGGCGCCATCAAGACGGTACTTGGTGAGGCCGCGACACCCCAGATTCTCGAGGCGTGGGCGGCGGCATACGAGCAGCTGGCCGAAATTATGATTGGACGAGAAAAGCAGCTGTATGACGAAGCAGCGAATCAACCCGGCGGGTGGCGGGGATTCAAGCCTTTCATCGTGAAGCAGAAACAACAGGAGAGCGAACGCATCACTTCGTTTTATCTTTCTCCCAAAGATGGGATGCGGCTGCCCCCTTTTAAGCCTGGCCAATATCTCGCAGTGAAGATCCAAGTTCCCGAGTCCGAGTTCGAACAGATTCGCCAGTATAGCCTCTCTGCGCTGCCAAATGGCGACTATTACCGCATCAGCGTGAAACGGGAGTCCGCGCCGGATCAGGCTGCTCCACACGGGCAGATTTCAAACTATCTGCACGACCATGTGAAGGAGGGTGACACGGTTTTCGTACATGCGCCCGCCGGTCATTTTGCGATCAATGAGGGTAGCGATGCACCCGTCGTTCTCATCAGCGGCGGAGTCGGGATTACGCCTGCGTTGTGCATGCTTCAGCACCTCGCACAGCAGCAGCGTCGCGAAGTTCTGTTTGTGCATGCCACAACGAACCGCGCTCATTGCGCGTTTCGAGAGGAGGTATTTACACTTACAGAGAAATATCCGCTCGTGCGCTCGCTGATTTACTATGAACATCCCGAGCAGACTGATCCCTCGACCGCGGATTACGATCACGCGGGTCGCATCTCTGCCAAGACACTCGGGCAGTACTTGCCGGCAGGGGACGCCGAATATTACTACTGCGGTCCTATTGGTTTTATGAACTTGCTTACCACCATCTTAGATGCGCTTCGTGTTCCTCTCGCCAGACGTTACAGCGAAGCGTTCGCACCAGATCCGTCGTTTGATTCTGAAATAGCCAGGACCAGTGGTGAAACGCTAACGTCTGCCTAACCCCACCATGCAGTTGACGCTCTTTTCTGATCTCAGCCTTCGCGTGCTGATGTATCTCGCAAGCCGAAAGGATCCGTTGGAGGCAACTGTGACGGTTCGCGGCGCCGCGTCAGTATTCGAGGTGCCGTACACGCACATGGTGAAGGTTGTGCATCAGTTAGGGCGCGAAGGTCTTCTGGTGACCACGCGAGGCAAGGGCGGCGGTGTACGGTTATCCCGGCCGCCCGAACACATCCGTATTGGCGAAGTACTAAGGAAGACGGAAGGCAGCAAGCCCGTGATCGACTGCGCGAAACCAGCTTGCCCGCTGCGGAATAACTGCCTTCTGAAATCTGCGCTCGACGGCGCTTACACGGCCTTCTTCGAAGAGATGGACCGCTATACTCTGGCCAACGTCGCGGCGGGACCGGCGCTGCGATCTCTGGTGGCCCTCCCTGCTTGAATGTTCTGTATACTCCTCGTGTAACTCCTCTACTTGGCTTTTGAACATCCCTCGAACTGCAAGATGGGCAGGCCACTCGGTACGGAGACCGGCACGAGCCGGCACAGGTTTTGCTTGTCCGCGCGGCGATCCAGCAGCGCGTGTCCGACGAAAGCCACCAAGGTGCCCAACTCCTCGTCTGATAAGTGCAGCGGAGTAGTGAGTAGCGGATCGAGGCGCGCCAGCACGGGTTCGATCGGCCCAACACGATACCGTAAATCCGGGGCGATACCAGCGGCAGCGGGAGAGTAAGACCGGGGCCGACGCAGACGTACCCCGGTGATAACGAATTGCGTCTTCCAACCTAGTGAAAGCGCCGTTGTGGAAGAACGCCGGCTGCAGTGCCACGTTTCGCAAGGGGAGGTTCGGAACTTGTACCGATCAGCGATATCGCCAGTCACCTGTTCGAGACCATAATCCTCGTCTTCAGCGGGGCCATCGAAGACAACATTTCCTTCGCCCGGTCCGAAGAAGGGTGCGATCTGCGGCACCCCTGCAACATGCATCTGAAAATCGCTGAACATCTCATTCGCGCCTCCGCCCACGGCATGGCAGGAAACGCAGCCTGCCGTCCCGAAGAAGAATAGGGCGCCCTTCTTTTCCGAACTGGTCAGGGCGGTCGACTGCCCTCGCGCGAACCGGTCAATGGGAGCATCTGCGAAGACTAACGTGAACTCAAATTCGGCGATGGCGCGGGCTACCATCGTGAAATCGATCTGACAGCCAGCGGCTACGGACGGAAACAACGAACCGAAGAGGCTCCGATACCCGGCAGTATCATTCAAGCGGCGGAGAACCGCCAGGCGGATCGGCTCATTGCGAAAACCGGAAGCATCTGGCGGAGGCACAAGTGCTCCCCGGCAGCTGCGGACGCAGTTCCAAATAGGTACGTTTGATCTCGAGCCAGGAGGCTGCCTGTCCAGATGACGGTCGTTCTCCCGTGTCGCGATCCAAGGAACGCCGCAGCCAGAGAGCGCCGGTCCATCTTCTGAAACCCGGTAGGTCCTTGCCCCAGCTTGCCGCAAGCGGGTCTCTCCCAAACACATTTTTGTGAACCTTCGACGCCACAATTGCCTGGTAGAAACCTTGCACTCCGCCGTTTTCATCCCGTACTACGAGACACGAGTCTGGATGGTAGCGCCACCATTGCTCCAGCGCTAGACGCGACTGTGGTCCATCGAACTTGTAGATAATCTCTGAAATCGATGTCCCGTCGTCGGCGCGGGCCGGTTCGATGGAAACCGGGCTCTCAGTCTTCGGGAAAAAACCTTCGCGCAGGTTCTCGTTTTCAAGCAGGTAGAGTACGTCCGCCGTGCAACGCCAATGGTCGGATCGCGGTGCCTGCCTGTATTGGTTACGCACGATCTGCGACGCTGCGCGCCGGTATGCCTGGTAACGCACCGGATCACGGGACTTGAAAGCAGCCGCCACCGGCCCGCGAACGGCTTCATGCACCAGCAGTCCATGAGGACCTACGCTGACAAATGGCAACGCACGCAGCCGATCCAATGCCTCATCGGCCGGGATATGCGGCAGCATGGCTGCCAGCAGCGGCGAGGTAGCTGTTCGGACCAGGCAGGCGGCCTGTACGACCTGTATGGTTCCCGGATCGGCATCCTCCAGAAAGAGCGACGCCATATGCTCCAGCACCTGATGACGAGTGGCCGCGGTCCCACGCACCTGCCCGCCGGCAAAGTAGAGCGCCAATCCCAAGGAAAGTGCTAGTGGATGCCCGCACGCAACCCGATTCAAGTCTCGAGCGCTGCTCTCCGGCACACCCTCCGAGGTCAGATACTCGAGAGCTGCTTCCGGAGAAAATGTTTCCAGGAGCATCGAATCAAAGAGACCTCTCCACGCCGGGCAATTTGCCACGCTGGCCGGGGTGGCTCGCGACTGGACAGGATTGTGCGCACACTGTCGCCGAGCGAGGGCAGAAACACCTGCCTTAGCCAAGAGTCGAGCAGACGGAAAGATTCATAACTGTCGAGCACCAGGAGAGTTCGCTTGGGCCCGTCCGACAGACTAGTCGCCACGACCGCGGTATCTTCGGACTCCGAGGCACCGATTTCCCTGCAGATCGCCCGGCACAAGGCCGCTGGAGAGGGCTCGCACCACCGGGCGTCTATCCGCACAACGGAAACGCCCGTTCCGCCCATATTTGCCGCCAGTGCATTCAGCAGGTGCGTTTTCCCTATCCCCGGGATGCCTTGAATATGCATCACCAGCGGTTCATCTCCTAAGGCAAAACTCTCCAAGCGCTCGAGTTCTGCGCGGCGGCCAACGAGTGCTTCAAGCGCACGCCGTTCCAACCGGTCTCCCAGGAGCATGGCCACAGTTTACGCTTTCTGTTCGGGAACGAAAACCTGTCAGGCCGGTCGATGGGAGGAAGTTCCATCCCAACTTTTGGTGCGCTAGCGGTCGGCGGTAAGCCGGTCCTAGTGACTCGTCAAGTAGCGGTGGACGTCGGAGATGACGACCGAGCCTTCGCCGACGGCAGAAGCCACGCGCTTCACGGAGGCGGTTCTCACGTCTCCCACCGCGTAGATCCCCGCACTATTGGTTGCGTAAGGAGTGCTATCGAATCCGTGCGGGCCGCCCGTGATGACGAAGCCCTTCTCGTCCAGGGCTACGACCCCCTTGAGCCACGAGGTGTTGGGTTGAGCACCGATCATGACGAACAGGCCTTCAATTTCCTTGGTCGTTGGAGATCCGTCCCGGCGATTCATCCAGGTTACCTGTTCCAGGTGGGCTCTGCCTTCAAGCGACATGATTTCGGTCTCGGTCAGAATCGTTATGCGCCGTGATTGTTCGATTCGCGAGAGGAGATATTGCGACATGGTGGCCGCCAGTGATTTGCCACGAACCATGATGTAGACGTGGGCGGCGGTTTGGGCGAGAGACAGAGCAGCTTGCCCGGCGGAGTTACCACCGCCGACGACAACGACCTCCTTGTCGCGACAGTAGGCCGTCTCCATGCCCGTGGCTGCATAATAAATACCCTGATTTTCAAAGGTCTCGAAGTTGTCCAGCGGCAACTTGCGGTACTGCGCGCCGGTGGCGATGACGACCGCTCGGGAGCACAACGAAATGTGGTCTTCGAGCGTGATCTTGTGCACATCGCCAAAGCGTTCGAGCGTAAGAGCGTCGCGGGAGACGGCGAACCGGACACCGAATTTCAAAGCCTGAACAAAGGCACGGTTCGCGAGTCTTTGTCCCGAGATGCCGGTGGGAAAGCCGAGATAGTTTTCGATTTTGGAACTTGTGCCCGCCTGTCCTCCCGGCGCAATGCCTTCGATGACCACGGTGGACAGACCCTCCGAAGAGGCATAAACGGCAGCGGCGAGACCGGCAGGACCGGCCCCGACGACAGCGACGTCATAGATCCTGTCTTTGTCCGGCAACTCCGAGATACCGAGTTCGTCCGCGACTTTGGAAACTGTTGGACGATGCAACACTCGACCATCGCTGAACACCACAGCGGGCCAGGAGTCTGCATGCAGCGGAGCGAGCTCCGCGGCGCTGGTGTAGGCTTCGACGGAATCGATGTGATGGGGATAGCCGTTGCGCCGGAGGAAGCCTTGTATCTTGATCGTTTCGGCTTCACCTTCATGGCCGATAAGCGTCACGCCTACCTTGGTCTGCGAGGCCAGACCGATGCGACGCCAGATGAACGCCTGCAGAATCAGGTTTGCGATCTCGCCTTCGGCGCGCATGAGACGGCGCAGGTTGTCGCGTGTGACGCGCAACAACACACTCGGGACGGTCGTGCGCGCGCCCACCAGCGTTGGTTGGTCGTTCAGCATGTTGAGCTCGCCCGTGAACTGGTGTTCGCCGAGATCGATCACGGTTTCGGTCGTGTTCTCTTCGCCGCCGATGTAGATGTTGACGCCGCCTTCGAGGACAACGAACATGTCGGTGCCGCGCTCGCCACGCGCATAGATCGAAGTGCCGGCGGGTTGCGTGACCTCGGACGCGTAGGCGCGGATGGTTTCGAGCATGGCGTCCGTCAACGGTGGGAAGGCCATTTCGGGACGGAAGGCCGGGAAGTCGAGTTGGGCCGAGGGGTCGGAGAATGCGGTCGCCACCATTCCATTCTGGTGGAGGGAGGTTTGGGTTCAATGTATAGCTTCGCGGAAGATGCCCTTTTCAAGGTCGTGATAGCTCACCTTATATTGAGCCGCACTTGTCAGAACTCCCACTGAAAGCTGAACTGCACCTGCCGTGCGTTGGCGGTTTCAATCAGGCCACGGTAAGTGTCGAGACCGTAGTACGCACTCACGAGGATCGGATTCGTGCGGTTCGTCAAATTGTAAACACCTACCCCGAAGAGAAAAATGCCGTGATCTCTCCACCATTCGAAACCCTTTGTGACGCGGAGATCTATGTTGAAGAGCCCCCGCTGGTAGAACGGATTCCGACTAAGTCCGTCCATGCGGGCTGAGATAGGATACGCGCCAGTCCTGTAGAGGTCTGTTGTCGCGAGCGCGTTTACCGGTCGAGGACTGCCCACAGAAATGATGGGAGCAAGGTCGAAGTTTTTTCCTAGTTTCTGCAGCCATCGCGGCGCTCCGAGATCATCAAAGGGCAGCTCGAATAAGCTGCTGGCAACCAGGCGATGAGCTTGATACTGGCGCGACCTAGCCCAGTCGAGACGCGTATTTGCGGGATTGAGCGGCTGCTCATTGAAATCACTGGAATCGTCATACGCAGCGCCTGCGGTATATGCGACCAGATACGTAAGCTCTTTCGTGAGGCGGCGGCGCAGGGTTACGCTTACACCCTGATAGGTTGAGTGAGCGCTCTGTTCCAGGAGGAATTGCGGAGGTAGTACAAGCGCGGCGTTTCGCAGCCGAGGCAGATGGAACCCGGCAATATTCATGTATTCGACCGTGAGCGTAGTGTCGGTATCGAGAGCGCGCTCGACGCCCGCTGTGAACTTGCGCGCGTAAGTCGAATTGAGTGCAAAGGCAGATTGCGGCCGATAAACCGAATGCGTAATCCCAGGTATGGCAGCCGTGAGCGTTCCGCCTTGGGCGTGCGCAAAGACTTGCGCCGCCGCCGCGCCCTCGGCATACTGCTCGAACCCCTGCGTACCGTCTTTCTGGATGGCATCGTTCAGAAACGCAAGTGGAAAACGATCGTAGTACAACCCGGCGCCGGCGCGAAACACCCATGGCCCTCGTCCATGTGGCTGCCAGGCGATGCCAAGCCGCGGGGCGAAATTGTGCGTCACTGTGCCGAATCGGCCGGGTAGCGTCTGGGCTTCATACCTAAAGCCTCCGATTACGGTCATGCCAGCTATCGGTCTCCATTGATCCTGTATCCAGGAAGCAATGGGATTCGTTGCGTATTGAGTGTGAGGGTTACCGAATGCCTGGAGGAACATATCCGGCGTGCCGGACGCAAATGCGTTCACGGTAGGAAACACGAAGATGCCACTGAAACGATCCGCCATGCGCGCATCGAGTGAAATGTGTTGTACCGAAGCGCCGAAGCCGAGTTGGTGCTCGCCGCGTACCAGCGTGGCTGTGTCGACAAACTCCGTGTGATCCTCGGTGCGGGATGAAGCAAGAACTGGCGATTGCCCAAGGCTCACGACTCCCGGGATCTCGAGCAAGGCGCCTTGCGAATTCGGGCTGAGACTCACCCTGCGCCGGGCGAACTGGAAGCGGACTTCGTTTATGAAATGAGGGCCGCCGACCGCCTGCCAACTCAATGCGAATGACTGATCCCGGTTTAAGCTACTACCGCGTACGGACTCGTCGCTGAAGTTATCGCTCCCCAGCACCTCGCGCGAGATGTTGGCTCCGGAAAAGGCGTAGCGAGCCGTCACCTGATGCGCCGTCCCAAACAGATGTGTGAGCTTGAATGAGGCTTCGGTTGAGGAGGACGCGGTAGGGAATAATCCGTCAGAAAGGCTGCGGACTGCGCTTCGGGCGAACAGGGGCGTTCGCAGTGCGCCATTGATCGTGGCATCCGCACCTGGTTTGCCGATTTCAGAGAACTCCTGGCCGCTTTCCAACTCGCCTTCGACGGTGCCCGCGAAGAAGGTACGATCGCGCTGAAGAGGTCCATTCAGTGCGGCCTCGGGCTGATACTGTCGCCGATCCGGACGTGCAGTTGTGTCCGCTTCCGGGCTTCTGGCTTCGATGAAGGAGTCGGCTGCGAAGAGATTCACGTCGCCGTGGAAGCGGTTGCTCCCTGACAATGTGACCACGTTGAGATTGCCCCCCGCCGCGCCACCGAACTCAGGCGCGACATCCGACGCGGTGACACGAAATTCAGCGACAGCCTCTTGGCCGATCGCGACGCGAGTCGATCCGGTCGTTTCATCGCGATTGTCGAGACCGTCGATAGAAAGACTGTTGTTCCGCGGGCGCATACCGGCGAAGGTGAAGCCGCTATCTGGGGAAGCACTTCGCACACCGGCTTTTGTCCGGAGCGCGTTCGAACCGGCAGCCGGCGCAACCCCAGGAGCGAGTAGGACAACGCCGAGATAGCTGCGGCTTTGCGAAGGTGTTTCTTCGAGGACTTCGCCTCCGATGCCGACGCCGGCAGTGACCGCCGTTGTATTCAATGCTTCGGGTTGCTCACGAACCTCGATAGACGTACCGGCTGCAGCAAGGCTGAGGTGAATCGGCTGCTCCAGCGTTTGATTCAGCGAAAGCGTGTCGTGTCGTATTTCGGAATCCTGAAATCCGGGTTTCCTACAACGAATCGTATATGTCCCGACTGCCAGCCCTGGGATTCGGTAGCGGCCTGCCACATCGGTGCTTACGTTGCGCGCGCTGCCCGTTGTCTCCAGAGTGGCTACGATATGAGCGTCGGGAACGGCAGCGCCGGATGGGTCTGTAACGATCCCCTGGATAGTGGCGCTCTGTGCCAGCAGGGTCAACGGGAACAGAAGCCCGATGATGGCACGGAACATACGATCACGATAACAGCCTAGCCGGTAGAACCGAGCGACAAACACATGCGAACGCGGTCAGGGGAGAGATGACTTGCTACTCTGCCGCTCGGTACGAAAAGGTCCTGGGAGTGGGCATCACGTCGGAAATATTTGGAAGGAACAAAGGGCGTTTCAGGACCTATCTGCGCCGAGCACTTCTCCCAGTACCGGGATATCTGTCGACCTGAAAGCCGACGAGTAATAGATCTAGGCAGGCGAAGAAGAAGGAAGCCGCTGTTTATCCTGTGTTCCACGTTTGCTGCTGAGCAGGAGCAACGATGCTCCGAGTTAGCGTCCTGAAGCGGGTATGTTTGAATGGGCTAAGCGAGGAGTATAGGCGATCGGCCTCACCGTGCCCATACTCAATGCGCGCTAGTCGGGCGAACAGCTGAACCCAAAAGCCATGGGGGAGGCTCGGGGCTTGGAGTTAAGCCCTATTGGTCGTGCAGCCGGAAGCTATCTTTTCAGAGAGCGGATACTCAAAGACATGGTCAGCGTTCTTAAGATTGTCGCGCCGATCTCACTGATCTCTTTGCTGGCTCTTGCGAGCTGCACAGACAGCAATGAGGCAGCGCAAACATCGGGCGGCAGCGGAGCTATTGAGAGAGCAGCCGCCAAATCGGCGGTCCCTGTCGTGGTAAGCAAGGTCGAGCGGAGCTCATTTCCGGTGGAGTTGCGCGCCATCGGTACGGGCCAGGCATTCAAGACCGTGTCGGTGGAGTCGCAGGTCGCCGGCATCGTCAAGGAAGTGCATTACCGCCAAGGGCAATCGATTCACCAAGGCGACCTGCTGATCACGCTGGACAACAGCCCTTTCGTTGCCGCCCTGGCACAGGCCGAAGCGGCGCTCGCCAGGGACAAAGCACAAGCCCAACTCAGCCAGGCCGATCTGCAGCGCTCTAGCGAACTCGACAAGCAGGGAATTATCTCGAAGCAGCAGTACCAACAATCTTTGGCAACTTCAACGGCCATGCAAGCCACGGTGCAAGCCGATGAAGCTGCCATCCAGACCGCTAAAATTCAACTGTCCTACTGCTCCATTTACGCCCCCATCAGCGGTGTGGCCGGAGCGCAACTCGTCTATCCGGGGGCCACGGTCAAGGCGAATGACCTCCCGGTTCTGGTCGTGATCAACCAGGTTTCTCCCATCTATGTTGATTTCGCCGTTCCCCAGCAGTATCTGGGATCCATCAAGAGCTTCATGGCGCGCTCTCCTTTGCGAGTTGAGGCCACGCCGCCCGGCGGTTCGGTTGCGGAAAAAGGCGCTCTGACGTTCGTTAACAACACGGTCGACACTGCTACCGGGACGATTCATCTGCTGGCTTCGTTTCCCAACAACGACGGACGTCTTTGGCCGGGGCAGTATTCAGACGTCCTGCTTCGGCTGAACCAGGAGGAGAACGTGTTGGTGATCCCGGCGCAGGCAGTGCAGACGGGACAACAAGGTGATTACGTGTTCGTCACGAAGCCGGATATGACCGTCGCGGTCCGGCAAGTCAAAGTGGGGCGAACCGTCAACAACAAGGCCCAGGTTTTGCAGGGGCTTTCGGACGGCGAAACCGTGGTGATCGACGGCCAAGTGCGGCTGGTTCCCGGGACGAAGGTTTATTTGACGAAGGGGCTCTGACGAGGCTGAAATCTCATGAATATCTCTGAAATCTTCGTTCGTCGCCCGGTGATGACCTGCCTGGTGATGATCGCCATCCTTCTGTTTGGCGCGCTTGGTTATCGCCAACTGGCTGTCAGCGATCTGCCCAACGTCGATTTCCCTACCATTCAGGTGACGGCCGCGCTGCCGGGCGCCAGTCCGGAAACCATGGCTTCGTCCGTCGCAACGCCGCTGGAGAAACAGTTCACGACCATAGCCGGACTGGATTCCCTAACTTCGACGAGTTCGCTCGGTAACGCGCAGATTACCCTTCAGTTCTCTCTTAGCCGCAACATTGATTCCGCGGCTCTCGATGTGCAAACGGCCATCTCCGCCGCCGCCAATCAGCTTCCTGCAGATCTGCCTTCGCCGCCGACCTTCAAAAAAGTGAATCCCGCGGACCAGGCGATTTTTGCGCTGGCCGTCACCTCGCCGACGCTTCCGCTCTATGAAGTAGATAAGTACGCGGAAAATCTGATTGCCGAGCAGATTTCCGAAATACCCGGCGTCGCCCAGGTCAGCGTCATGGGCGTAGCGACCTACGCGGTGCGCGTGGACGTCAATCCGCAGGCCCTCGCCAGTCGGAACATCGGTATTGATGACTTGACACAAGCGATTCAGAACGCAAACGTCAACATGCCCATGGGCACGCTCTCGGGCGCTCACAAGTCTTATAACATCCAATCGAACGGGCAACTCTCAGACGCCAAAGTTTACCGACCGCTCATCGTCGCATACCGCAACGGGGCGCCAGTGCGGCTCGACCAAGTCGCAACCGTCAAGGATGGCGTCCAGGATCAGTACATTGCAAGCTGGGTCAACGGAATTCCCGGTATCATGCTGCAAGTTCAGCGGCAGCCGGGCACCAACACGGTCGAAATCGTCGACAACATTCGCAAAATGATTCCGCGGTTTTTCGCGATGATACCGCCGTCGGTCAATCTGTCGGTTGAGTTCGACCGGTCCGTTCCTATCCGCAGGTCGGTCGACGACGTTCAGTTCACGCTCCTGCTGGCCATTTTCCTGGTTATCCTTGTCATCTTTCTCTTTCTGCGGAACGTTTCGGCGACTATCATGCCGAGCCTGGCGTTACCAATGTCGATCGTGGGCACGTTCGCGGTAATGTACCTGTTCGGCTACACAATAGACACGTTGTCACTGCTGGCGCTGATCCTGGCGGTCGGGTTCGTCGTTGATGATGCCATCGTGATGCTGGAAAACATCGTGCGCCACCGCGAGATGGGCAAGGGAGCGCTGCAAGCGGCGCTCGATGGCTCAAAAGAAATCGGGTTCACCATAGTGGCAATGACTCTGTCCCTGGCTGTCGTCTTCCTGCCGGTGTTCTTCATGCCCGGCGTGTTCGGACGGCTGCTCCACGAATTCTCAGTGGTTACGATTTCCGCGGTCATGGTTTCCGGCCTGGTTTCCGTGACGCTTACCCCGATGATGTGCAGGCGCTACCTGCGGCTCGATCACGGAAAGCGACAAAACATTGTTTATCGGAAATTAGAAGACATCATGGAAGCGTGGACGCGCTGGTATGGCGTGACGCTTCGCTGGACGATGCGACACCGTGTTCTGATCATGCTCTGCGGAGCGTTGATCCTGGCGGGGACGGCGTGGGAGTTCTGGTCCATCCCGAAAGGCTTTCTGCCGGAAGAGGACACGTCACAAATTTCGGTATCGACGGAGGCGAGGCAGGGGATCTCCTTCGATTCCATGAAGGCGCATCAGGATGCCGTGAATCGCATCCTTATGGACGACCCAAGCGTGATTCAATTCTTCTCGAATGTGAGCGCTTCGAATAACAACGGCCTTAATAACGGCAGAGCCTTTCTCCATCTGAAAGATCCTTCCGACCGTCCCTGGACCGACAACCCGACCTACAATCGCCTGGTGGAGCGTTACGGACAGGTCGCCATCCTCGGTTCCGTGGTCCGGTGGATCCGCCCAGTGTTCGAACATCAACTCACTGTCACCGACGTGATGCAGGGGTTGCAGCCGAAGTTGAACAGGATTCCGGGGATGCGCGTATACATGCAGAATCCGCCCTCCATCCGTATAGGAGGGCGCATTTCCAAAAGCCTGTATCAATACACGCTATCCAGCCCGGACGTCGATCAACTCTACAAGTCCGCGCAGTTGATGCTCGAAAAGATGAGAGCTTCGAACACGCTGACAGATGTTACAAGCGACCTGCAAGTTGAGAATCCGCAGGCCCGTGTCGTTGTCGACCGGGACAAGGCATCGGCTTTGGGAGTGACGGCGCAGGCCGTCGAAAGCGCGCTCTACAGCGCCTATGGCCAACGGCTGGTCTCGCCGATCTACACCTCGAATAACCAATACTGGGTCGTCGTGCAAGTGCAGGAAGGGTTCCAGAGTGACCCCAACATGCTTTCGGATCTCTACATCCACTCATCACGTGCCGATTTGGTTCCGCTCAGCGCCGTCTCGAAATTCACGAC
This sequence comes from Bryobacteraceae bacterium, assembly GCA_045807925.1. Taxonomy (GTDB): domain Bacteria; phylum Acidobacteriota; class Terriglobia; order Bryobacterales; family Bryobacteraceae; genus Bog-105. The sequence continues at coordinate 14,905 of JBJMGK010000056.1, forward strand.
CGGCGTGGGCCCGCTCACGGTCAATCATACCGGCCAGCTGCCTTCGGTGACCATCTCTTTCAACTTGAAACCCGGAGTCGCTCTGGGCGATGCGGTGAATGAAATCAGGAGCATCTCAAGTTCGACGCTGCCGATTTCCATCGCAGGCAGTTTTCAGGGAACGGCCCAGGCGTTCCAGCAATCCCTCACCGGCCTGGGCATTCTGCTGATTGCGACGGTGGCGGTCATTTACATACTGCTGGGCATCCTCTACGAGAGCTTCATTCATCCGGTCACGATTCTTACCGGCCTGCCGGCGGCGGCTTTTGGCGGGCTTGCGACGCTCTCGCTGTTTCACATGCAGCTCGATATTTACGGGTTCGTCGGTTTGATCATGCTCATCGGCATCGTGAAGAAGAATGCCATTATGATGATCGATTTTGCTCTGGAACTCGAGCGCAATGAAAATTGCAGTGCCAGGGAATCGGCGTACCAGGCCAGCCTGATTCGCTTCCGCCCCATCATGATGACCACTGCCTGCACGATTATGGGTACTTTACCCATCGCGATCGGGATCGGCGCCAACGCCGGCGCACTGCGGTCACTCGGGCTTTGCGTCGTGGGCGGGCTGATCTTTGGCCAAATCGTAACGCTGTATATCACCCCGGTGTTCTACACCTATATGGATGGCTTGCTGAAGTGGCGTCATCCCGACAAGCCTTCAAGGACTCAGGAACCCGACGGCGATACGGTTCTTGCGCCCTTGGGCGAGCAGGGTACGCAAGTTGAGCTGCGACCGCGCGTATAACCCGAAAAGTTAAAGAGTCTCATTTGTAAGGACCTTGGCTCCAACCGGTCAGCACCGGGCCGTAACGGCACCGCCCCCCGAAGCACTGGCATGTACCGCAGCCGGTCGTAAATGAGTTAAAACGCGTCCGGCTATGCTGAACGGCGAGACCGCGCGTCAAGGGTTAAGCTTTATCACTGAAAGGTGAGTACGGCAACCGAGAAAGCCGCCAACTGCAGGGTATTGCCGGATTGCTCGCTGAGGCGAGGCTTGTCATCGCCGCTCATCTCGTCAACAGTTGCAAGCGAGCCGCTATTCGCCTCAGCAGGCAGCGTCACATCGATCGGCGCATTGGCTCTGTTGACAACCAGCAGCTTTTTGCCCCCAGGCGTGACAAAGAGCTGGGATTCAATTTGGCTCATGGGGCTAACCGCAGTTGCGACGAGGCGATCACCGGGATGGAAGTTGTTCTTTAGCAGCTCTAAAACCCAAAATCGGGCATTGGGTTTGCCGTTAGTCCAATCCATCATTGAGACAGACGGGAATTGCGAAGGGTACCCGACAAGCTGGGACTCTCCAATAACATCGATTCCAAGTCTAGCTTCCTGCATGAATAGGTAACCGTAGAGAGCACCGGCAGCGTTCCAGTAGCGCTGAGGAATGTTAGTTGGCAACACCTTGGAGGTACGCATTTCGTCAATGTCGCTGGGCAGAATTACGCCAACCTCATTCGTAGCTGTTTTCGTATCCGGTGAAAGGCGCTTTCGAATAGTCTCGATGAAGCGGATAGACGCTAGGAACGCGTTCGCGTGATTGAAGAATGTATACTGCCAACTTTCGATGTTCTCACGAGGATCTGGGACCGAGTAGAAGTGGTAGGAGATGTAATCAAGAGGAATTCCGGGCTTGTGGTTGGCATGGTTCAGGAAATACTCGTACCATTCAGGGTCTTTCGAGGTGAAAGCCAGGGACAAGCCCACAAACTTAGTATCCGGGCTGACTTTATGGATAGCCTCTACAATTGCATCGTATCTTTTGGTGTAGGTTTGTGGCGTGGTGTTGTGTTCCCTGTCCGGTTCATTCAGCACCTCCCAATAGGGAAATCTGAAATGGTAGCCAGAGTTGTGGGCCTTACCAAGCTCATCCGTGAAACCGCC
>JBJMGK010000057.1:0-44656 GCA_045807925.1 Bryobacteraceae bacterium
GGTTCACGAGCCCCGGATTGAACCATAGCCGCGTCTGAACCCTGACCGTCTGCTGCGGTGTAGGAGCCAAACCATTCTTCTGATCGAAGCTGCCGTTGAGAGCTGCAGACATATTGCCGAGGGCAGTGGCCGAGTTCGAGTCCGAAGCGTCAATCAGCAGTTGCACGATTGGCCCTATGCCGCGGTGCGCATCCCGTTCGAAGTTCACGGGAATAATCAGAGCCGCGCGCCCGAGTCCGCTGGCGAGCGCCCGCTCGGGCGGTTCGCCCTTATCGGGGACGAAGCGGAAGGTGAGAGCGGCGCCATACGTTTCCAGATACGTCCGGCTGAGCGGGGTATTGTCGTAGTCGTAGACCAGAATCGGCACGTTGCGCAGTCGCAGAGACGAGGTGCCGCCCGACAGTAGTAGCAATACAACCGGCATCAACACGGCCAGCATGATGAGCAGCTTGTCGCGTCGGAATAGTCTGAACTCTTTCTTTGCCTGAGCAAGAACCTTCTTCATAGCGGGATCGCCGATCTGCGTGATTCGATCAGTGAAATGAAAACATCTTCGAGGGAGAATTCCGACGGATTCCAGGCCAGCACTTTGACACCCGCATTCTGCAGTTCCGCGGCTGCTTCCTTTTCCTGCGCGTCATTCTCCGCAACAAAATGCAGCTTGTCTCCGAACAGCGACACACGGGATGCGCCAAATTTCTTCTTCAGCGTCGCAAGCGCGCGGTCTGGCTGATCCGTCACAATCTCGGAGAGCGTCCCTTTCATACGGGCCTTCACTTCACTGGGCGATCCATCGGAAATTATTTCGCCCGCCACCATGAAGCCGAGCCGGTTACACTGCTCGGCTTCCTCGAGGTAGTGCGTTACTACACAAATGCCTGCTCCACGATCGGCGAATTCGTTGATCATTCGCCACATGACGCGCCGTGCCAGAGGGTCCACTCCAGAGGTGGGCTCATCCAGAAAGATTGCCTCAGGTTCGTGCATGCACGCGGCCCCGAACGCCACACGTTGCTTCCAGCCGCCGGGAAGAGCTTTGGTGATCATTTTCTCTTCGCCTTTCAGTTCGGCGGCTTCGAGTACCCACTGCTTCCGCTCCTCACGTACGCTTTCGTCAACGCCGTAAAGCCGGGCGTAGAAATCGAGGTTCTCGCCGATGGTCAGATCGTCGTAGAGCGCAAACTTCTGCGACATGTATCCGATCCGCGAGCGTACCTCTGCTGAGCGCAGTCCCTTGGACTTTCCCAGCAAGGTGACGCTGCCGGTAGTCGGCTCGATCAGCCCGCAAATGATCTTGATCGAGGTGGTTTTTCCGGCGCCATTAGCCCCTAATAGTCCGTATATTTCCCCGTTTCGAATCTCCAGTTGAAAGTTTTTCACCGCCTGGAACGATCCAAACCGTTTATTCAAGTCCTTCGCGCCGATCACCACATCTTTCCGGTTTAACGGTGGAGAAGGGTGCGGAAAATGAGGAGTCGGCTGCGCACCCCGCATTTGTCGCAATTGACCGACGAAGGCATTTTCAAGCGTCGGCTGCGAACGGCGGATCTCGGTTATTCGCAGGCCACTTGCCTCGGCTCGTTGGTGTAGCTCCGCTTCCGCGGCCTCGGGACGCGCGGCCATCACGTCTAGACGGTCGCCAAATCGCTGGACGGACTCCACCTCAGGCGATTTGGCCAGGATATCCTCAGCTTTCGCCAATGGTTCCACCTTCACTTCAAGCCGGGTGAGTCCCATTTTGGAGCGAAAGCGTGCCGGCGTGTCGATATCGTAGATCTTGCCCCGTTCTATAAGCGCCACACGGTGGCATCGTTCCGCCTCATCCAGGTAAGGCGTGGCGACAATGATACTCATCCCGCCCGTTGCCAACGAGGTCAGAGCATCCCAGAAATCCCGTCGAGTTACCGGATCCACACCCGTTGTTGGCTCATCCAGCAGGAGGAGGTCCGGGCCCGCAATCAGAGCACTGGAGAGGGCGAGTTTTTGTTTCATGCCGCCGCTCAGTCGGCCCGCGAGGCGATCCGTGAACCGATCCATATCGAACAGCTTGAAATAACGTTCTCTCCGCGCCGCGTAATCTTCCGGCGAGACCTCGCGCAAGCCACCCGCGTACTCGAGATTCTCGTCCACGCTCATGTCCTGGTACAGGCTGAAGGGTTGGGTCAGGTACCCGACCCGCGGGCCAGCCTCGCGAGGCGTTTTGCCCAAGACCCGAACTTCCCCGCCGCCTTGTTGCAACACGCCGGCCATGATTCGAAATGCAGTCGTTTTGCCCGCGCCATCCGCCCCAATAAACCCGAAGATTTCTCCCGGAGCAACCCGGAAACTCACTTCGTCAAGCGCCTTGATATCACCGTAGCTCTTGGCAAGTGATGTGGCCTCGACGACTGCCGCCTCAGCGATGACTGCCGCAGCAGCAGCCATCAGAGTCCCCCGGCTTGGGCTGTGGTCTGACCCTGGACTAGTTGTATGTGCCCGTCCGCGGGCATTCCCGGCTTAGCGAAGCCGACCCCGCCAAGCAGACCCAGTTTCAGGCCCATCACCTGTTTCACCCGGTCGTCCCTGAAGTACGTGTTTTCCGGAGTGAACATCACATCGGGATCGATTCGAATGACTTGCGCATGCACAGCCTGCTTCGGATTTGAATCGAGGTAAACCTGCGCTTGTTGACCTACCTTCACCTTCCCGATATCACCCTCGGGAACAAAGCCGCGCAGATAGAGTTTGCTTAGATCGACCATAGTGAAGATCGTTTGGCCCGCTTGAATGACCCGACCCGGTTCTGCCGAGCGCGTGAGAATGCTGCCCGCGATGGGAGCGTGAATGGTCAGGTCGGCGAGGTCCGCGTCTATTTTTCGCAGCGCCGCCCGGTCCGCGACCACGGTGGCCTGAGCCGAGGCGATTTGAGATTTCAACTCATCGAGTTGACTGGATAACGTAAGACGATCAGCCGCCCGTATGGGAATGTTCTGCATTTGTGCTTTTGCTCGGTCTAGAGCAGCTTCGGATGCGGCGATCTGTTTTTGGCTCGCGTCGACGGACGCCTGAGCCACGTCTGCTTTTGTTTTATACTGGTCTGCCAGTTGCACAGCGACGGACCCCTCCTTGGCTAACGGTGCATACCTCTTTGCATCGTTCTGGTCCTGAAGAAGCTGTGCTTGCCAGCGCGTGAGATCAGCCTGGCTAGCCGCGAGGTTAGCCTCAGCCTGTTTGACTTGCCCGGGCGCGTCAGATTCAGCCTGTACTTCATACAATTGGGCCTGCTTAATCTTTTGATCGTAGGTATCGAGTTGTCGCTTTAGTTGATTCACGATTCCCTGATCACTTATGATCCGGGCTTTTTGGGCATCTCGTATCGCTTCTTCCTGAGGGCTGGAAAGAATTGCGACCACTTGGCCGGCGGTCACAGTGTCCCCCTCTCGCACCTTCAACTCTTCAATTTGGCCGGCGATTTTCGACGCTAGATCAACTGTGTCCCCGTCGATTCGGCCACTGACAAAGAGGGTGCCATCCGGATCCTTGTCCCTGTTGCAACCGGACAGAATCAGGAAGCTCAGCGTCACTACTAGACATGTTCGTTTCATATGTTCCTCACTTCCGATACGTCTTTTCAGCTGTGCCGGTCGCCCGTGACAGATTCGCTCGCGCCAGCCCAAGCGCGTATTGCGCCCGGATCTGGGATTGGTCGGCCTTTTCCAAACGATCTTGTGCATTCACGACTTCGGTGTTGTCGGCTATTCCCTGGGAGAAGCGTGAGCGCGTGAAATCTACTTCCTGCCGGGACAGCTTCACGTTGCCGGCGCTCGTTTCAACCTCAAGAAGAGCCCATTGCACACCCGAGATCGCCGCCTGAACATCAGCTTCGATTTGGGCGCGGTTCGCCTCGAGAGCAGCCTGTGCTTCGCGTAAAGCGCCTTCCGCTTCTTGAATTTCACCTCTGGTCCGGCCTCCGTTGAACACAGGAATGTTTACCGAACCGCCTACCCGGTATGTGTTCACGTTGTGTGCGGGTGTAGTCCCGCTCTGACCGTCGTCGAAATTCAGCTGTATGGTCGGTAATCGAGTTGCCTTCGCTGATCGGACCTGGAGTTCGGCAGCTTTGATGCTCGCTTCCGCAGAGCGATAGTCGGCGCGCGACGCGAATGCAGTTTTTATGGTCGACTCACGTTCGGGCGGTGTGCCGGTACCGTATGCTGCGTCATCCGCGACGTCAAAGTCCGACGTAACTTTTGCCTGCAGGATATTCGCGAGGTTCAATTTGGCCTCGATGTAGCTTTGTTCCGCCTCTTGACGCTGCTGAAGCAGGGAGTTCGACTGCTGCATCGCGCGATTCGCATCCAGTTCGGCGGCCGCGCCTTGGCCCACGCGGCTTCTCGTCATCTGATAAAGCTGATTAGCCAGAGTTGTCTGTGCCGTGAGCGAGTCGCGGGAAGCCTTGGCTTTCAGCGCTTCCAGGTACGTTGCAACGACCCTCAACGCGACAAGCTCGCGTGCATTGTCCACCAGGAGGCGGGAAGCTTCCTGTCGCGATTTGGAACCTTGCCATGCGCGCAAGTCAGATAGGTTCAAGATCTGCTGTTGTAAAAAGACGCGCGCCCCCATCGACGCAAAGGGTCCGAATTTTGTGTCACTCGCGCCAATCGGGATACCAATTCCGACCAGATTGACAGTCAGATAGTCTTGCCTGGCTCCGACCCAGACATTCGGTAGCAGTGAGCTTCGTGATTGTTCCGTTCGCCCGCTGACTTGATCCAACTGGGCCATCGCCGTCCGGATGTTGCTGCTATTTGTCAGAGCGACGCTCACTGCTTGAGGGAGTGTCAGCTCCGAGGGAAGAGTCGGTCGCTCCGCCGCGGCAGAGACCGCCGCCAGCACGAGGAGTACGGGAAAGCGTGTCATCGCACGCAGGATTCTAAATGGGTGTCATCGGTTGTTTTTTTTTCACCGGAGCCCGAAAAACGCAATGGCGAAACTAATGAACCTGCTTGATTGCCTACCGCTGGTTATCGCTTGTTTACAAACGCGACAAATCCTACGGTGAGGAAATGACTTGTGGCGGGGCAACGAACTGCCGGTTCTGACCGCTGATTTACTTGAAAGCTTTAAGCTGAATATCCGGGCAGCGATCAGCTTACTCACCTTCGTTTCAAGTTCGTCCTTGTAAACGCGGCATCGAGTTCACGTGGATGCGTTTACCAGGTTCGATGTTTTCTTACTTTCGGCGTTCCTCCGCCAACTTAGGTATGCAGAGGAAACAATCGCATTGATAAGCAAGTAAAGCAGGACGGTGGGTAAAACAAGTTTCTGCTGCGGGAAGTTGGTAGCTGCTATTGCGACCGCAATCCCCGGGTGACGGGCAGCCGTGAACAGCGCCAGTGTTGTCCTGTTCTCGGGCTCAGGACCGCCAATGACATGGCCGATGAAAAGCCCTGCCACGATAAAACCGATAATGGCTGCCAAAGTTCCGTTGCCAATCAGAGAGAACATCGCGGCCGCCTGGGTGAACAAAGTCGGGATAAGACTGACGAGCAAGAGTACTGAGCCCGCGACAGACACCGGTTTTAGCGCGCGCTTACCCAAAATTGGAGCGAAAAGCTTCATCAGGATACCGGCACTAAGAGGCAGTAAGACAGTGAGGAAAACCAACTCGGCGATCGAGGCAGCGGATTGACGGACGTTTAGGCCGGAAGTCCTGCCGATCAGCAGCACCGCAATCGGGATGAAGACGATCGCGAACACGGCCGCAGCCACGAGCAGACTGAACATGTATGGTGCGTGCCCTCCGGCCTTCAGTCCTTTTCTGGGAAGAAGGGGAGGCACTGGCGCTATGGCTAAGGCAACCAACGCAATCTCTACCGGGGGCCGAAGATGGAAGATTGTTGCCATGGCTGCGGCTACCAAAGGCATGGCGAGGTCTATCGACAAGAGTGAACGAATAAGCAGTCCGGGTCTGCGCCTGAGATAAAGCACATCGGTCGCGCTGACGCCCAATCCCAGACTGAACACGATGAGCATGACGCTAAGTTTCAACGCAAGCGTAATGAGACTGGCGAGATTCATTGCCATTGCTCCGCGTTAGACCCGGAAGAAGGTACTTTGAGCCGAGTTGCTCACCTCATAGGGCGTTCAAGCCCACCGAGCGGAACTGCTCGCAAGTGCGCTCCACCAGTTCCGTCGATGGTGGTTCCACGTTCTGTAGCGTGTAATTCATGCCGAGTTCTTTCCACTTGTAGCGCCCCATCTGATGGAAAGGGAGAACCTCGACTCGCTCGACATTCCCAAGTGATTCCGCGTAGTGTGCAATCTGGGAGACTTCGTCCGGATCGTCTGTCAGGCCCGGGACCAAAACGTAGCGAATCCAGAGAGGCTTTCCCAGGCTCGCGAGTCGCCGGCCGAATGCCAAGGTAGGTTCGATCTCCATCCCGGTAAGCCGGCGATGTCGCTCGGGATCCCAAGCTTTGATAGACATCATCACGAGGCTGATAGGCTTCAAATCGTCGTCTGTGAGGCGGCTACCCAAATATCCGTTGGTATCTAGTGCCGTGTGAATTCCCATGCTGTTCGCGGCTCTAAACAGCTTCAATACGAACCGGTGTTGCATGAGTGGTTCGCCGCCACTGACAGTCAATCCGCCCGACATGATCTTCAGCCCGGAACGGTATTTGCGAAGTTCCTCTTTCGCCCTTTGAATGGTAGTCGGCATGCCGTTTTTCATGTCCCAAGTGTCGGGGTTGTGACAGAACAGGCAGTGAAACATGCAACCCGCGGTCCAAGCGACGAGACGAACGCCCGGTCCGTCTACGGTCGAGCCTGTAGTGAAGGAATGGAGGAAGCCCATTTCGCCGGTCTCTAGCGCTGCTCGCGCATCCGCGTCCGTGACGCTTCGGCTCAGGTGTACGCGCAAAACAAACGGGCTCTTGGCCTCCAGCGGGACTTGTTCAACAGCTTGAGTTTCAGGCATTGCTTCTACTCCCGTGGAACGTCCGGTTGATGACATCTAGCTGCTGCTCGCGCGTCAGTCGCACGAAGTTGACGGCATAACCAGATACCCGGATCGTAAGGTGAGGGTATTTCTCGGGGTGGTCCATGGCGTCCAGAAGCATTTCACGATTCAGGACGTTGATATTCATGTGATATCCCGTGGCACTGAAGAATGCATCGAGCATGCTCGTGAGATTGGTGATACGGTCCTCCGGCACGCGCCCAAGGCCGGTCGGCACCAGACTCGTTGTGAGAGAAATGCCGTCCTCGGCATCGCGATACGGAATCTTCGCGACGGACGCCGCGGAGGCGTGAATTCCATGGTTGTCACGTCCGTGCATCGGATTTGCGCCCGGCGCGAAAGGCTCCCCCCGGCGACGTCCGTCGGGAGTGTTGCCCGTTGCTTTTCCATACACGACATTGGATGTGATTGTCAGGATTGACTGCGTGTGCAGGGCGCCGCGATAGGTGGGATATTTCCTCAGCTTGCGCATGAACGTGCTGACCAGCCAGCTCGCCAGTTGATCAACGCGATTATCGTTATTGCCAAATTTAGGAAAGTCGCCCGTCGTTTCGTAGTCGGTCACGAGCCCGGTGTCGTCCCGGATCACACGAACTTTGGCATACCGCATTGCCGAGAGGCTGTCGGCAACAACGGACATGCCGGCCATTCCGAAAGCCATCGTGCGGAGCGGAGCGTAGTCATGCAGGGCCATTTCGACGCGCTCGTAAGCGTACTTGTCGTGCATGTAGTGGATGACGTTCATGGCATTGACGTAAACGCCGGCCAACCAGTCCATCATCTTTTCGAAACGGTCGAGCACGTTGTCGAAATCCAGGTACTCTCCTTCAACAGCTCCGAACGCCGGGCCGGCCTGCGCGCCCGTGATCTCGTCCCGCCCTCCGTTGATTGCGTACAGGAGACACTTGGCAAGGTTGGCTCTCGCGCCGAAGAACTGCATCTGCTTGCCTAGCAGCATTGGAGAGACACAGCAGGCAATGGCGCCATCATCTCCCCAGGTGCGGCGCATGATTTCGTCGCTTTCAAACTGAATGGCACTGCTATCGATAGCAACTTTTGCGGTGAAGCGCCGGAACCCATCCGGCAACCTGGGCGAATACCAGATGGTCAAATTTGGTTCGGGTGCAGGACCGAGGTTATAAAGAGTCTGCAGAAAGCGGAAACTTGTTTTTGTCACAAGTGGCCGTCCATCGTCTCCGATGCCGCCAATCGATTCGGTCACCCAGGTCGGATCACCCGCGAAGAGTTCGTCGTACTCCGGCGTGCGAAGAAAACGCACGATACGGAGTTTGATGACGAAGTCATCGACGATCTCCTGGGCTTGCTCCTCGGTGAGTCGCCCGGCCTCCAGGTCACGCGCAAAGTATATGTCGAGGAAGCTAGAAACTCTACCCAGCGACATTGCGGCTCCGTTCTGTTCCTTTACCGCGGCCAGATAGGCGAAGTAAATCCATTGAACAGCCTCGCGCGCGGTGGTGGCCGGAAGCGAGATATCGAAGCCATACGCGGAGGCCATTTGGTGAAGCTCTTTGAGCGCGCGGATCTGCTCGCTGAGTTCTTCACGATCGCGAATGATGTCTTCGGTGGACATCGCCGAGTCGAGATCACGCTTCTCCTGCTGTTTGCGCTCAATCAGCCGCGTGACGCCGTACAGAGCGACACGCCGGTAGTCGCCTATGATGCGGCCCCTGCCATAAGCGTCGGGCAAGCCGGTCAGGATATGCGAACTGCGGCATTTCCTGATGTCCGCGGTATAGGCATCGAATACCCCCTCGTTGTGTGTCTTCCTGTATTTGGAAAACGCTTCGATCACAAAAGGGTCAGGCTTGTAGCCGTAGGCTTCAAGGGAAGCAACCACCATCCGAAGGCCGCCATTCGGCATGATGGCGCGCTTGAGTGGCGCGTCGGTCTGCAATCCTACTATGATTTCGTTCTCACGGTCGATGTAGCCAGGCGCGTGCGCTGTGATGGAGCTTGGAATCTGAGAAACGTCCAGAACGCCTTTACGGCGCTCTTCGACAAACAACTCATTGAGCCGCTTCCAGATTGCGCTCGTTCGTGCTGTCGCGCCTGCCAGGAATGATTCATCTTCTTCATACAATTCGTAATTGCGCTGAATGAAGTCGCGAACGTTTATCTCCTTCTGCCAAAGCCCTCGGCGGAATCCGCTCCAGGGTGACTGTGCTTCGATAGGGGCCTTTTTGGGCGTTACGGTCGTGGCCATGAAAGTTTCTCCTTACGCGAGTTGTACGTTGGCTTCGATCAATCCGAGGAGGAGGCCCGTGTGCCGGGCGATCATCAATTCCTCGTTAGTCGGGATCACCCAGGCTGAAACCTTGGTTTTTGCTTTGGAAATCCGGGGTCCCTTGCGAGCATTCGCGGCAGCATCGAATTCAATACCGAGCCATGCTGAAGCCTCGCAGATCCGGCGGCGAATCTCGGGAGAGTTTTCCCCGATGCCGGCGGTGAATACCAATCCGTCAATACCGCCCAGGACTGCGGCGAGTGCCCCGATTTCCTTAGCAACACGGTAGACAAAGTAGTCCACTGCGAGTCGGGCTTTGGGATCGCTGCTTGTCTCAAGATCGCGCATGTCCGGGCTGATCCCGGAAATGCCGAGCAGGCCGGACTTCTTGTATAGGATGGTCTCCACTTCCTTCGCGGAAAGGTGTAAACCCTGAAACAGGTAAAGAATCACGCCAGGATCTATGGCACCGGGTCTGGTACCCATGCAAAGCCCGTTGAGCGCCGTAAATCCGAGACTGTTATCGACGCTTTTCCCATCTCTCATCGCGCACAGGCTTGCGCCGCTTCCTAAATGCGCGACAACAACCCGACCCTTCGCGATTTCTGGTGCAACTTCCGGCAGCATCGATGCGATGTATTCGTAAGACAAGCCATGAAACCCGTATCGCTGGACCCCTTGCTGACGTATTTCCTGCGGCAGGGGAACCAGGTCAGCGACGGGCGGTTGAGTTCGATGAAAACTCGTATCGAAACAGGCGACCTGAGGCACGTCCGGCAGAAGCTCCGAAACTGCTTCTATGGCCCCGATATTGTGCGGCTGGTGCAACGGGGCGAGCGGTGTCAAACTGCGGAGTTCGGTTAACACCTGTGGTGTCACAACGGTCGGTCCCGTGTAGCGCGCTCCACCGTGCACAACGCGATGCCCAACCCCGACGACTGGTGCGCCACCATACATCGACTTGAGCCAACTGGCCAGCTCGTTGAGCGCGTCGCGGCCATCGCGGACCTTGTCGGGCTTGCGATCGACAAGGACCTGCCCTTCTCCATTTTTCGCGCAGATCCGGGGCGAACTCCCGATTCCATCGATCTGGCCACGCGACTCCAAACGCCAATCCGAATTCGGTCGAGCGAAGACACAGAACTTCAGGCTCGATGATCCCGCATTGAGTACGAGAGCGTAATCAGTCATGCGGCCTTCACCTTCGTCCGCCGAGCATGCGCGGCCAGCACCGCAACCCCACAGCTTGCGATCCGCGAACGTACGTTATCCGCGCGGCTGGTAAGAATGATGGGAACTCGGGCGCCAAGCACCAGGCCCGCGCTATCTGCATTTGCCAGGAACGTGAGTTGCTTCGCGAGCATGTTTCCCGCTTCCAGATCCGGAACAAGCAGGATGTCCGGATCGCCTGCCACCTCGGAGTGAATTCCCTTAATTGCCGCAGCCTGTTTGCTGATTGCGTTGTCGAATGCTAATGGACCGTCCAGAATGCCGCCCGTAATCTGTCCGCGGTCTGCCATCTTGCAAAGGGCCGCGGCGTCTAACGTGGCAGGCATTTTCGATGTCACGGTCTCGACGGCGGCGAGAATGGCCACTTTGGGCTGCTCGACCCCAAGAGAAATGGCAAGATCGATTGCGTTCTGGCAGATGTCCGCTTTCTCCTCCAGTGCAGGCGCGATATTGATCGCAGCATCGGTCACGATCAGCACCTTGTGATAAGTAGGAACGTCCATGACGAATGCGTGGCTGATGCGGCGGCCCGTCCGCAGGCCCGTTTCGCGTGCGACAACGGCGCCCAGCAGTTCATCAGTGTGCAGGCTACCCTTCATCAGCAGTTCGGCGCGACCCTCTCGGACTAGCTCGACCGCCTTCGACGCCGATGCCTGGCTGTGCGGTGCGTCGACGATCTGTATTCCGCGCAGGTCAATCCCCGATGCCCGACCGATGGCTTCGATCTTCGGGGCTGGACCGACGAGGATGGGCGTGATCAGGCCTTTTTGCGCAGCCTCAATCGCACCGGCGAGAGCGGTTTGCTCACAGGGATGCGCAACAGCGGTTGGCACTGGATCCAACTTTGAGCATCTCTCCAAAAGGCGTTCGTATTTTCCTGTTCCAGTAGTCATGCGGTCACCATCGCCCTTTCGGCAAGCCGGGCGGCTCGCCCTGTCTCCTTCAATGCAAAAGTCAGCAGTAACGCCAGCGCTACGCCATACAGAAGAGGTTGAAATGTTATCTGGTAGTGCTGCAGACCGGTCGGCTTACCCTGCGAGGCTGTCTGCATGATGATCACGAAAACCTGCCCCATGATGGCGGTCAAGGTGAAGTTCAGCAGGTTGATAGCTCCCGTCGCCGTGCCGCTATACTGTGGCGGGTTTGCTTCCTTGATAACGGTGTAAAGCAGCATTGCAGATCCGGAAGCCAACCCGGCAATCAGACCGAGGAAATAAGCAGGCAAGGCATCCACGCGACCGTATAGGATCCAGGCAATGCAAGCGAAGAGCACGCAGGCTCCGCAGAGAATCACCGGTTTCCTGCGCCCGATACGATCAGAAATCCACCCCAACAGAGGGCAGCCGATGATCCAACCGACGGGTACGGTCGCGGAGCGGATGACAGCTTCCCCGAAGTCGAATCCGTGCGCTTCCTGCAGAAAGCGTACGCCCCACACCATATCGAACACGGTCGTGGGGATGAAAAGGAGCCCTGCGATGAGCCCGCAAAGAATCGACTGAGGGTTTCGAAATACGACGCCCAGGGCTCTCATTGATCCCGCAAGCCAGTCCTCGTTCGACTTCTCCAGTCTCTCGGTCGGAAGCAGAAACCAGAGTGCGGCTGCAATCGCCAGCCCTGCCAGGCTCATGCTCATCCAGAAAACGTTCCATCGCATGCCGCGTGCAATCAGGGGGCCCACCAGGAACTGACCTGCGGCTCCACCGGCCATCCCGAACATCTGTGTGGCGCCTATCAGAGTTGCAGCTTGAGAAGCGGGGAAGTTCCTGCTGGCGATATAAACCGCGCCGATCAAGGAGAAAACGCCACCTGCACCCTGGAGGAACCTGCCTACCCCGGCCGCGCTGAGATTGCCCGTCGCAAACAGCAGTGCGCCAGCGCCTGTCAGGAGGGCGCCTGCGGGGACGACAGTTCGGGCGCCGATCCGGTCTATGCTGATGCCGGCGACCAAGCTAAATGCCGCGTAACCGTAATAGAAGACGCCGAGTACTACTGCCATCGCCGTAGCACTGCGACCGAAAGCCTCTGATAACTGGGGCATCATAACCGCAGGTGCGGAGCGGAGTGCGTATTGGTAGAAGTAGTAGATCGCAGCCAGAAGCCATGCGACCCAGGCTGCGCCAGTGCGGCTGGTCATGAAACTTTGCGCTTCCTTCCACTCAAGACAAGCGGATCGGTTACGCACTGCACGGATTCCAACACAGGTCGAGCGACTTATTTTTTAACTGGAAACGCTTGTTGGCTGGGGCAGCGTAGCGTTGAAGGAGACCGCGATCCTCGGCGTTTGCCCCGTGTACGGGTGAACCCAGTGGTAAAGCCAACTGGGGAAGAGGACGAGCAATCCGGGTTGCGGTCGAACCCGGAACGGCTCGCCATACGGATCTCCCGGCGCAGTAACGGCGTCGGCGCCCGCCCGTGGGTCGAGGAACTCCAAATATCCGCTAAGCGGCTGATCCGGGCTGTCGCTTCCGCCATTCACGTAATACACGCCGGACCATGCGCTATCAGGATGAGAGTGTGGAGCATGATACGCGCCGGCGCGGCAGATCGTTGCCCACCCCGAAACCGAGAGCGTACCTCCGAATGCATTCGCTCCGGCGCTGGCATCGATCATCCGGCGCAACCCCCAAACGAGCCATGTCTTCAGACCACACACTGCCGACTCCGCCCTGTTCAGGAAGTCGGGACGCGAGTGCCAGCCGCGGATATTGCTACGACCGAGACTCGCGTACTCCACCTCCTCCGCAAGGATGAGAGCTTCTAACTCCTGATTCATCACCTCGGGGTCCGGTACCCTCAACTGCCCGATGAGCGTTGGGTATGCCGGAGTAACCTCGAGTTCCATGACGCTGGATCAGCAGAGAACAACAGACTGTGCGAGTCCGGCCTGACTGGTTTCCTTGTACTTGCTGTTCATGTCCTTCGCCGTCTGAGCCATAGCCGTAATCGTTGCGTCCAAATCAATTCGGTGCCGGGATGCGATCTCGTTGCTGGCAATCGCCCACGCCGTCCACGCTTTTACCGCGCCGAATGCACACCGTTCAATACATGGAACCTGCACATAGCCCGCCACCGGATCGCATGTCATGCCCAAATGGTGCTCGAGCGCTGATTCTGCTGCATTCTCCAGTACTTGGGGCTTAGCGTCGTATGCCTGTGCGATGAGTGCCGCGGCCATCGCCGAAGCGACCCCGATCTCTGCCTGGCACCCGCCCTCAGCGGCAGATAGCGTCGCATTGTGCTTGCACAGATACCCGATCCCCGCCGCGGCTAGCATACCTTTCCGGATCTTCTCTTGCGGCAGTTTGCGGCCGCCTTCCCCCAACCCGTAAACAAGGGCTGGGAGAACCCCGGCGGATCCTCCTGTGGGTGCAGTTACCACGAGATGGCCACGCCCGTTTTCCTCCGAACCAGCCAGCGCGTACGACGACAATATTCCGATTCCGCGGTCTGATTGGAACTTGTCATCCTGGGCGCGCTTGTAAACGGTAGCGGCTTTGGACTGAAGCTTAATCGGCCCTGGTAGAAGGCTGCCCTCCGGCGCATTCAGCCCTGACTTCACGATGGCCACCATCGCTCCGGTGATCTTGTCAACAAAGGCGTAGACGTCCTCCTGGCTCCGACCCATGATGCTCATCTCGTTCGCCAGGATAACGTCCGCAATGGATAGATTGTTCTGCTCTGCGTGTTGCCGCAGCTCCTTCATGGTCGCGAAAGGGTACTTCGGGGCGTTCTTTTTAGGCGGCTCATAACCCTTCCACTCGATGAAACCGCCGCCCACGGAATAGTATTCCTGCTCGAGGAGCACGGTATTTCCGGCCATCAGCTTGCACGTCATCGTATTCGGATGAGGGAAATTGCCTTCCACCGCGTCGAACACGACGTCGTTCAGTGTAACGTTAACAGCTTTTGCGCCGAGCTTTACCGGAAACGATTGGCCCGGCTGGTCACGTAAGCTATCGAGGAATGCGGGATCGACCGTTGCGGGTTCCTTTCCGACCAGCCCCGCAAGGGCGGCACGCTCCGTCCCGTGTCCCTTGCCCGTGGCGCTCAAACTTCCGTACAGGTAAACCTTCAGCGCCGTTGCCGTGGCAAGTTGATCTGCCGGGAGCTTCGTACAGCGCTGATAAAAGTCGTAAGTGATGCGCATGGGGCCGATCGTATGCGAGCTCGAAGGGCCCGGCCCGACCTTATAGAACTCGTCCACAGTCGTCATGACGGGACCTTTTTGTTCCTTCACGACGTTCAGGTTGGGGGACAGTGCCGGTGCCGGTGCCGCTCCTGCAGACTTGGTCGCCCGCTCTTCAGCGGGCACGGCGCAACCAGTCATGACGGCTGTAGCACCAATGAGAGTGCTCCGCATCAAAAACGCTCGACGATCCACCCCATCAGGAATGTTGTGAGCCGTTAACTGGTCTGTGGAACCCAGCGGATCTTGTCCGGTTTCAACTGGCTTAGAGCGATGGTCGGGCATTTGTCGTCTCCCTTTTAAGTGCGCTTATTAGACGTCCAACGATGGTGAGCGCTTGAGAACGCACTTTGTCTTGGCTTCGGGATGATGAACGGTAGCCGTGGCTTGAATCAAATTATTTGCAATAATGTCCCGTTGCTGGGAAGACTTTGCCGGAAGGTTCAGCAGTGCTATTTCGCACGGGGCATTTGGGACCGGAATTGAGGGTTCACGTGCCGCAGACCATCTTCTTCGGAAATTTAGCAAACGCTTTTGCTACCGCTTTTTGAATACGCTCTTGCAGTTTGTTCGGATCGCCAAAGTTATCGGTGCACCGTGCTGCCCAGAGGGTCTGCTTGGATCGGTTATCAAAGGCGCCTATCAGTAAATTGCTTTTTTTATAGCTGCGTCCAGAGATGGGCTGTGGTCCTCCGATATTCCACATCGCCATATCTCCGATAGTCGGATCGTCTATCTGAACGCCGGCACCATTACCGCTCATAAAACGTAGTTCAATGTCAGCGTCCTTACCCGCTTCTTTGATCTTTAACGGGTTCATCTGGCCTGAAAAGGCCTCTTTCATGATCGCGTTAACGGTCGGGTCTTCAACCATCCCGCGTGCGGTCAGGACGCGGCCTGTCGCAACGCGGTAGGTCTTGATACAGCCTTCCGGATCTGTGTATTGTTTCGTCTTTACTTCAGTGCAGACAGCCAAGGCAGAAGAAACAAGTAACAGCGTAAATCGCCGAACGGTAGGAGAAGCCAGTTTAGCCATCGAGCAATACCTTCTTCCCGAAATCCGCGCTAATCGAGGGTGAAACTTAGGAATTGGAGTTTTGTATCACGCTGGATCTGCAGTACGACTGGCGCACCAGGAGTCAGTGCCTTCAAGCCATCTTTCAATTTGGCCAGGGTTGTTATTGGCTCGCCATTGAACTGCCGGATGACATCACCGACCACCAGCGGAACGTCACCACTCGAACCCGCTGCTTTGGCGGCAACAATAATCCCGTAGGGGCTGCGCAATCCGGACACCATCGATGCGATCTTCTGGTCGACTTCAACCCCGAGTATTCCCAGCGGCGGCACCAGATTCTTTGCAGCGTCAGCCATGGAAATTACCTGATCCATATCGCGCTTTTCTTCCCTCACTGGCACACTTATTGTCATCGGATTCACTCCCCGGAGCACCATGACCTGGGCCTTTTCTCCAAAATCGCGCAACAGGAAGTAATAACTGACGGTCGGCATGTTATCGGCGGGTTGCCCGTCAACGGAAACCAGGACATCCCCTATCTTGAGGCCCGCGGTTTCGGCCGGCCCCCCGGGCGATAAGTCCGAAATGACAACGCCATCGTCTCTGGATAATTTGAGTGCTGCCGCCATGTCCGGCGTGATGGCTTGCATCCCGATCCCGATATCCTGCCGGCGTAAATGCCCGAATTCTTTCAACTGGCGATACACAGTCCTTAACGTGGCGCATGGGATGGCGAATCCAAGCCCCTCATTCCCGCCTGATTGCGACACGATAAACGTGTTCATACCGACCACTTCGCCTTCAACATTCACCAGCGGCCCACCGGAATTTCCCGGATTCACCGACGCATCTGTCTGGATAAAAATAAGCGGGGAGTCTGGATCGATCTGACGCGCAACCGATGAGATGAGGCCGTGCGTTACCGTATTCCGAAGTCCTTGAGGGCTCCCAAACGCGAACACGGTTTCCCCTTGTCGGACCTTTCGATACGTGGCCAGCGGCAGGGCCGCGGCCTTCGCGCCATCCACCTTCAACAGCGCCACGTCGATTTCGCGTGTCTGGCCGACAATGTGAGCGGGGAAGGTAGTTGTTTTGCCTGAGAGCGCCGTTGTCAGCGATCCATCTGCGTCCCGTTGCGGAATAACGACTTGAATCCGCTGCGCACCGTTCACAACGTGCGCGTTCGTCAAGATGTACCCCTCACGATCGATGAAGAATCCCGATCCGATCGCGCGGCGCGGTCCGACTGATCCGCCGGTTCTTCCCGGAGTTTCTTCCAAAGCTCCATAACTGGTGACCAGGATCTGCACGACGCTGGGCGCAACTTGCTTAATTAGCCCGTCGACCAGATAATTGGCGCTCCGCAGAGCATCCTGGTCGGCTTCTTGCGGGGCGGTAGCGCCTTTGGGCTTTGCCTTCTGCGCACTGGCATTCGGGTGAAGGGCCAATACAGTCACGAGCATGACTGTGGTCAGAATGGACCGCTGCACGTTTTCTCCTCCTCCTATTCGTCCTCATTCAGCAGCGACCACACCGTCGCGATTTAAGTTGACGAGGACTGAACTATGTTGCAACCAGAAAGCATCTGGTCGCTTGACGCATAGTTGAAGCCCTGTCCCTAGTTATGTGTTCCACGATGTGTTCCACGTATGGGGTGATTCAATTTGTTTCTGCTGTATTCACCGGTCAAAAAGTACCTCCAAAAAACCCTTGAGCCTGAATTGTGCGATTCGGGGCAAATACTGGCGCAGACGCGTCCTCCGTGTGGGCCCGTAGGTCGATGAAATCGATCAAAGATAAACTACCTCAGGCCGGTTACCGTCAACATCTACGCCCCAGCGGAAATACGATGATTCAAGTGGCTCACGAGAGGGAAGACTTCTCGCTGGTGCTCGGCGGACCGCTATACCAGTTGATGCTGCGGTCCGGGCTAATCCAGCCTCCTTTAGGTCACTTGGCCTGGAGAATCGTGGTAATGACGGCTATCGCGTGGCTGCCCCTTGTGCCGTTCACGATTTTTGCCGGCCGGTTCGCCGCTGGGGTGCGGGTACCCTTCCTGTATGACTGCGAGGTCCATACTCGCCTGCTCTTCTCGCTGCCATTGATGATCTTGGCGGAGCTCGTGGTTTATGGCCGCATGCGCCTGATCGGAGCGGAGTTTGAAGAGAGGCAGATCATCACCGGCCGGGCGCGTTTGCGTTTCGATGACGTGCTTTCTTCTGCAATGCGCCTGAGAAATTCCGCGCCAATCGAATTTGCCTTGCTGCTGATCGTGATCTTCGCTGGCAGATACGTCTGGCAGGAGTCGATCGCACTTCATTCAGATACTTGGTATGCGACTGTGACACCCCAGGGCCAAAGCCACACGGCGGCAGGGCGCTGGTACACATTCGTCAGTCTCCCGATCTTCCAATTTGTGCTCCTCCGCTGGTATTACCGCATCTTTATTTGGTTCCGGTTCTTGTTTCAGGTGTCGCGGCTCGAGTTGAATCTTATTCCATTACATCCGGATCGGCGCTGTGGCATTGGATTCCTGGGAACGGTGGCAACCGCGTTCGCGCCCTTGCTCATGGCCCATAGCGGCGTGGTTGCGGGATCCATCGCAAACCGCATCCTGCACGAGGGCGCGACCCTCCCCAACTACAAATACGAGATCTTGGGCCTGGCGGTCTTCCTCCTTGCTTTGGTCTTGGGGCCACTTTGTGTGTTCACTCCGAATCTACACGCCGCGAGACTTGCGGGATTACGGACTTACGGTCGGCTGGCAAGCGACTATGTTCTTGACTTTGCCGACAAGTGGGCTCAGGGCCCGATAGCCCCAAATGGGGAGCACATTCTGGGATCGGCCGATATTCAATCTCTCGCTGATTTGGGCAACAGCTTCTCGATCATCAGCGAGATCAGGCTGGTTCCATTCGGGAAAGAGGCCCTTGTGCAGTTCCTTTTAGCGATCATTTTGCCGCTGGTGCCGCTCGCGTTTACGATGTTCTCGCTGGAGGAGCTACTGAAGCGCCTGTTGAGCGCCGTTCTTTGAACGTGATCTAGGGTCGCGGCTCAACATTAACATGAGCTGGTCCGAAATAATGCGCCGCCGGTATGACCGAATGCATCACGCGCAACATACGGTAGGAGCGTTCTCCGACGGCAAGCACGTCGGAGAACGACCTTGCTCAGTCCACAAGAGGTGTATCGCAATGGTTCCCCTCAACTCGCGCCGATACCGTCTGGGGCGTCGAGCCGTGAATGACCTTCGGGTCCGTCTGCGTGCTCGTTGCTTGTTCAGCATCTTGCTACTGCTGGCGTGCGTGATGTTCCCACATCCCTCATCTGCTCAGAACCGCCCTCGCGTCGGGCTTGTGCTGGAGGGCGGAGGAGCCTTGGGCTTCGCGCATATCGGCGTAATCAGATGGCTGGAGGAGCACCATATCCCGGTGGATTATGTCGCGGGCACCAGCATGGGCGGCTTAGTAGGCGGACTCTATGCTTCGGGACAGTCAGCGGCAGAGATCGCCGAGTTAACCGAAAACATCGACTGGGATACCGTCTTGGCCGGCCAGACGCGTTTTCAAGATTTAAGCTATCGACGAAAACAAGATCAGGTTGCTTATCCGAATCGCCTCGAATTTGGCCTCAAAGGTGGCTTCCACCTGCCTAGCGGACTGAACTCCGGTCAAGAAGTCGGGATCATTTTCGATCGCGCCACTCTGCCTTATTACAACCTCAAGAGCTTCAATGACCTGCCCATTCCGTTTCGATGTGTGGCGACCAACATGGTTACGGGCAAAAAGAAGGTTTTCGACCAAGGATCTCTTGCTCAGGCCTTGAGGGCGACGATGTCGCTTCCAGCGATTTTCTCGCCGGTGATGATCGACGGCGATCTATACACGGACGGCGCTGCTGTAGATAATCTGCCGGTGGATGTTGCAAAAGAGATGGGAGCAGATATCATCATTGCCGTTTACCTCGATACCGGTCCCGGCGACCCGAAGGGCTACAACTCGATATTGGGCGCCGCGGGAAGAAATATCGAGATCATGATCACTGCCAACGAGCTTCACGGTATTCAGGCCGCCGACATACTTGTCTCAGCCAATTTGAAAGGCTTTACCGCGAACGATTTCAACAAGGCAGAGGAGATTGCTCCCAAAGGTTACGAGGCGGCGAAACACAAGGAAGCAATGCTTTCTAAGCTCTCTGTTGGACAAGAGGAATGGGAACGTTACGTCACCGGCCGGAATGCCAAGCGACGAACAACGATCCCAACTCCCACGTTCGTCAGTGTCGTAGGTCGTGGTGCCGAACAAGATGAAGACGTCCGGAAGGCAATGGGACAGCTTGTGGGCGAGCCGCTAAAGCCCGACAACCTCGAAGGAGAGTTGTCGCGCCTCATGGGGCTTGGCTACTTCAATAGCCTGAACTACTCACTCATTGACCGCAATGGCCAGGCGGGGCTAGTGATTCGAACAACCGAGAAACCTTACTCGCCTCCATTTTTGAATCTGGGCGTGGTCATCGACGGAGCGGATAATAACGACGTTCGTTTCGGCTTAGAGGGACGAATCACGTTGCAGAACGTCGGCAGTTTTCGTTCGGAATGGAGAACCGATCTGCTCTTCGGATCACGGTACGGGGTCTTGTCCGAGTATTATCACCCACTCACTGCCACCACGAAGTGGTTTGTGGCTCCCCAGGCATTTGTGACAAGGTCACCTTACGATGTTTACAAGGATCGGAACCGGGTGGCTGAATATCGCCAGGCGAGAGCCGGACTCGGGATCGATCTCGGATATACGATTGGTCCCAGATCAGAAGTCCGCGTCGGGGAACAATATACGTGGTACAAATACAATCTGCAAACGGGCCAGCCGGTTGCGCCTGACACCTCGTTTCACAGTGCGGTCACCACTGCAAGTTTTAATTTCTACGGGCAGGACAACGTTGTCCTGCCGCAACGCGGGTTCATTCAATCGACAAACTTTGCCTGGATTGCGTCCAGACCCAACGGCACCGGAAGCTTGCCCGTACTCGAAGTGAGGCAAAACTATTTTCATCCCGTGGGTTCAAATGGCTCAATATTCTTAACCGCTGACGGCGGCACGAGCTTCGGAGCAAAACACGCCGATCTACTCGGCTTTTCTTTGGGCGGCCCGTTGCGTATGGGCGCGTTCGGACGAAATGAGCTGATAGGGAACCAGTATTACTTGCTCCAAGCCGGTTACGATCGGCAGATTTTTCGACTGAATCCACTGGTTGGTGAAGGCGTTTACGCAGTCGCGTTTGCTGAAGCGGGTAAAGTCTACGGCAATCCTACAGCTCCAGCGCAGCCCGTTGACGGATCGTTGGCACTGGTGATCAAGAGTGCCCTTGGGCCCATGTACATCGGGGGCAGCATCGGTAATAACGGGCGCGCCAAGTGGTGGTTCGGGGTCGGTCGAATCTTCTGATTTGGCAATGCCCGTTCCGTTCCGGGCGGTCGCGCTCAATTGAGCGGAATCCGGTACATCCGTAACAAAAAAGAAGCCACCACAACCGAACCCATCATCTACCGCTTGTCGAAACCGGCGATGTCAGTGACATCGGAGCGGCGTCTGGTTTATCGGCAAAACAAGGGAGACAGAGATATGGCGTCAGACAACAACGGCTGGGCTAAGCCACAGGCGATGGCGATACCGGAAGCCGGTTATTTTAAGTACGAACAAGGCAATTATGGGCCGGTTTTTCCCAGGACACCCGCTTGTTACGGATTCACCATCATCGCGAAACTCAAACCCGGAAGAGAGGCCGCCATGTACTCCTACGCCGCGACGATTGACAAGGCGATGAAAGCCGATCCGTTCTTCCTCGCACCTTTAAAACTCCATTATCTGAAGTGGGTCCTGTTCGATATCGGCACTGACAAGTATTTCATGTACCAGGGCATATTCGATACCGATTTTGATAAGTACACCGATGATGCCGTCGCCCTTTTTACGAAATCCGGAGTGTCGACCGCTTTTGAAAATCTTGAAGGCTTTCCGGAGGATTGGAAGACCAACGTTCCAGCATTCGTAAAGTTTGTTCGCGACCACCATCGCCCGAGCTTCATGGAGTATGGCGAATACCCGTACGTCACAGCGGATGAGATCAAGAAGGCGCTGAAAGTGAAGAAGGCGTTGGGGGAGATGCTCGACCAGATGCAATAACTCCCGGCGAAAGAGTTGGCCATGATAGATGCCTACGACTTAATCGCCATTGGAGCGGGACCAGCGGGAGAAAGCGCCACTGAACTGGCCTCATTCTTTGGTCATCGCTCGGCAATCATCGAAAAAAACCGGCCGGGCGGTGTTGTCACCACTACCGGCGGTGCTCCCACGAAGACCCTTCGCGAGACGGCGCTGTACCTTTCGGGGCTTCGCGAAGGCGACGTTTATGGCCTTCGCATGTCGGCACCTCCCGATGTCGCCACGGACGTCATTCGGAAACGCACGTGGAGCGTATGCGAGTTGTTGCAGAGAGTAACCGCGAATAACATAGCGGAGCACGAGGTCGATTACATCCAGGGCACGGCCCGGCTTGGACCAGACCGAACTGTCATCGTGTCCGGTGAGGACGGAAAGGACCGCAAGCTAAGCGCGAGGGTGGTTCTAATTGCGACGGGTTCGCGACCCTCTCGTCCAGAGAACATTTCCTACCATGTTCCGGGAGTGTGCGATACAGATACGATCCTTTATCGCGGCCGCATACCGAAAGACATTCTCATCGTGGGCGGTGGAGCGGTCGGTGTCGAATTTGCGACCATATGCCACGCTCTCGGTGCAAATGTGACACTTCTCGACCGTGGCACCCGCCTGATGAGCATGATGGATGCCGAATTGTCCGCTTACATGGAGGGGCTATTCAGGCAATGGGGCATTACGATAACGTTCAATTCCACCGTCGAAAATGTTACCCCAAAGGGCGACGGCCTGGAGGTAGTTCTCTCTACAGGACAAACGCTCTTTCCGGACACGCTCCTGTTCGCGGCAGGTCGTGTCGCGAACACGGAAGGTCTCGGGCTAGAGGGGCTGGGAGTGGGTATCGACTCGCGTGGTCAGATTATTGTCGATAAGAACTTCCAGACCTCTGTCGAGTCTATCTACGCCGCAGGCGACGTGCTCGGGCCGACGCTGGCGTCGATCGCGATGGAGCAAGGCCGAGTGGCGGTCTGTAACGCCTTCGGCATCCCGTTTGAAGGAACGGTCGATCCAAGCCCCGTCTCCGCGATCTACAGCATGCCCGAAGTCTCAGGAGCGGGTCTGAGTGAGGAGCGGTGCCGCGAGTTGGGTCTCGACTACGAAGTGGGCCGTGCCGACCTCGGTTTTACTCCGCGCGGCGCCATCGGCGGTCGCGGGGGACTACTGAAGCTCATTTTTCTCAAGGGCGACCGAAAGTTAATCGGGGTTCATTGCATCGGAGACATTGCTTCGGAGATCGTCGGCATCGGCCAGATGGTAATTCGCTTGGGAGGGACGATGAACACAATCGCCAACATGTCTCTCAACACCCCGACGTACAGCTACGCATACAAATATGCGGCATTCGACGGATTGCGTCGCCTGGTCTCCGCTAAGACTCAGGCGCACGCCGTTGAATCTTATGGGAGGTGACCTTTGACAAACAACTCAGGTAGGACGTACAACCAACGTCACATTCCGCGACCCTACACGTCGGGGAAGCGCCGCTTCAGTGTCTATTGGACCTGGAGCTATCCGTGGGAAGCTAATCGCGACGTTACCGAAATGGACAACCGGTTTTCCACGATGACCGAAGTCCGCCGGGTCGCATGGCCGAAGTTCGAGTCCGTTGCATATTCGGAACAGATGTTCCTGCAAGGCATTGCGGGGACGCTCGAACTGTTTCACTTGTCTCTCGTCAGCTTCCAGAATGCGATCGGCGAAGCGACGGGACAACCCGTAGCCGTTTATCAGCGCATCGACCAAGCCGGGCAAAGATTACCAATAGACGAACACATACTCGCAGACACGGACACCCTGATGGTCTTCGGCCTTGATCACCTGGTCACGGAACAGGAAGCGTCCAGTGAAGAGATCGAGTCCATTCGAAACTTTCTAACCCGTGAAGGCACGTGTCTCATTCTTGGTCCGCATCATGATGTTGGTGTTTCTCCCGACCTGAAGGAGCGCGCCATGGAGTATGCCCACCACGGCGATCCGCTTGTACCGCGACAGCAGCGTTTTGGGAAGTACACGCGTTCTCTGATGAAAGGGCTTGGCGTACCCGTTGAAAATCGGTACGGTCTCAGGCCGGCAACCCTGCCGGGTACAACCCGGACGGTCCCATTGTCGATTGCTCAGGATTTGGACACGCGGCGTTGGCTCACGGGAGTCAACACGTTCGTCTTCCATATGCACCTGCCACACTATGCCGTGACCACAACCGATGCGGGAGCGATCCACATATTGGCTCGGCAACCGATCGACATGTCCAAGCCGCATCCGTTCATTGAGGCCGGGAACCAGGATTTCAACATGTTCCTCTGGATGCCGCCGAACGGAACACGCGCGGGTGACATATTACTGGCCGACTCCACGATTTTCACAACCCTGTTCGGCGGGGACGAAAGCCTGGAGCGCTTCTGGAAGAATCTCGCCACGCAATGATCGTTCCGGCTGGCCAGAGGTGCCGGCTTTGGGTTATGACCGGAGGTTTCGGGCTGCTCATTGCGATGGGAGCACAAGCGCAGAATCGAGGCGTGTATCCGCTGGGAATGAGTGCAACAAATTCAGGTGTGACGCCCGGCGCAGGATTTACTTACGTAAATCAACTTCTCTATTATTCTCGCGATCACGCTAAGGATGACGCGGGTAACACGTTGTCAGTCACAGGCGAACACTACGTTCTCATGGACATGAACACGCTGGCATGGGTAAGTACACAGCATTTTCTCCGAGGAGCGGCGTTTTCCGCGGTAGCTACTCTCCCCTTCGCCAGAAACAGTCTCACTTCAGACATCAAAGGGAACATCAGTGGTGGCGGGGGATTTGCAGATTCCTACTACATACCATTCATCTTGGGTTGGAATGGAGAACGAGTTTCGATCCGGACCATGTATGGCTTTCTCGCTCCCACGGGCCGGTTCGTCGCGAACGCGAGCAACAACGTGGGTTCCGGTTACTGGACGCACGCCCTTTCCTCTGGGCAGACTTTCTACCTCAACAGCAACAAGCAGCTGGTTCTATCTGCGTTTCAGATGTACGAATTCCATACGACCCAGGAAGGCACCGGCATCCATCCGGGACAGACGTTCGACCTTGATTACTCGCTGCTGCGAGCGCTTCCCGTATTAAAGGGCGTCCAGCTCCAGATCGGGCTGGTTGGATATGAACAGCGGCAGACAAGTGGGAAGACCGGTCCCGGCATTTCCGCAACCGCGTCAGGGGAACGTTATGCCGTCAACTCCGTCGGCTTTGCGGTGAACTCAGCCTTTCCCAAGCACAAGGCGAGTTTGGGCGTGAAGTATTTCAAGGAGTTTTCCAATCGTTCTACGTACCAGGGCTATTCTTTGCAGTTGTCTGGTTCGATCACACTGTAAGGGCTTCGAACCAGGAGGAAGGTGAATCGTGACCGTGCCGGTTCTTGAACTCGACGACATTCAGAGCGGAGTCCTGCGTCCGCGCCCGACTCCGTTCGCCGCAACGTATATTATCTTTCGCATCGACGACCGCAATGCGGGACGATCGCTGATGCGCCGCCTGAGTACGGTGGTCGCATCGGCCGCCCATCCCGAGAGTCCCGCTCGAGATACCTGGTTGAGTGTCGGTCTCAGCTTTCAGGGGCTAAAGGCCCTCGGAGTCCCGCAAGCTTCGCTCGACGCCTTTCCGCCGCAGTTTCAGCAGGGAATGGCAGCGAGGGCGAAGCTGTTGGGAGATGTGGGCGAGAGTAGTCCCGAGAAGTGGGAGAAACCGCTCGGGTCATCAGAGGTCCACGTTGTGCTCACCGCGATTTCGCCGGACAGCGAGCATCTCGAAATAGCGCTCGATCGCGCCAGGAAAGCATACCGGGAGTTGTCGGGAATTACCGCCATCTGGCGGCAGGATTGTCATGCCGCCCCCGACGAGAAGGAGCCATTCGGCTTCAGGGATGGAATCAGTCATCCCGCAATTGAAGGCAGCGGCATTCCGGGCAGTAATCCGCAGGAACTCCCACTCAAAGCTGGTGAATTCGTGCTCGGATATCCCGATGAGATCAGCGACAAACCGAATGTGCCGCCGTCGGACATTTTGCGACGAAATGGTAGTTTTGTAGCCTTTCGCAAACTACATCAGCGCGTCGCGGCCTTCCGCCAGTATCTGCGGGCCAATGCGTCGAGCCCCGAATCGGAGGAGCTAATGGCGGCGAAGATGATGGGACGCTGGCGGAGCGGAGCTCCCCTCGCCCTGTGCCCCATGCACGATAATTCCGAAATAGGCGCGGATCGGACACGCAATAACGACTTTTTGTTCAAGAAGAACGACCCGATCGGTTACGACACTCCAGCAGGTTCGCACATCCGTCGCATGAACCCGCGCGATGCCGATGTCGCCGGGGTGGTGCGCATTCATCGAATGATCAGACGCGGAACGGCGTATGGTCCAGTCCTTCCCGAGGGTGTCATGGAAGATGATGGCCTTGACCGTGGATTAATGTTTGCGTTCGTAGGGGCCCACTTGGGCCGCCAATTCGAGTTTGTCCAGTCCGAGTGGATGAACGACAGCGCTTTCTTCGGCGGAAACTCGGACAAAGATCCGGTCGCCGGCGCCGGTGTTGGAACCGGGACGTTCGATGTACCTCGGCGACCGGTCCGAATGCGACTCAACGGCCTGCCTCGATTCGTGGTCACGCGTGGTGGAGAGTACTGCTTTCTGCCGGGGCTAAACGCGTTACGTTGGCTTGGAAATCTAGGAAGCTAGGGAGATCTTCTTTCGCGAGCATCATTTCTGCAGAGCGTATCCGACCAGGAGCCGGATACGCCGTGACCAATGCTGAGACCTTACTAAGTGGTAGCTGCTCGAGGCTTCAGCCGTTGTGCCTGCTCCGTGGCCAGCGCCTCCTCGGCCTCCTTGGCCGTAAGCATCGGAACTGCGATACCGCGATAGACGAAAGCGGCGAGAACCGCGCCGGCAAGGGGCGCCAGGATAAACAGCCAGAGTTGCTCTAAGGCCCAACCACCCACGAACAGGGCTGGCCCGATACTTCGTGCTGGATTGACGGATGTATTCGTAATCGGAATGCCTACGAGATGAATCAGCACCAAAACCAACCCGATTGGCACGCCAGCAAAGCCGACAGGCGCCTTCAGATCTGTGGATCCAATCACAGTGAAAACGAGCAAGAAGGTCAGGAATATCTCGGTTAGCGCGGCAGCGAAAAGGCCATACTGTCCGGGAGAATGCTCACCGAAGCCGTTCGCCGCAAATCCCATCGCTCCCGGATCGTATCCATGCGGGCCACCTTTTGCGATTGCCAGTAGACAGACCGCAGCAACGATGCCTCCCAGAATCTGTGCCACCCAGTAGCCGACCACATACCGCGGTTCCATTTTCTTGCTGAGGAGCAGGCCAAGTGTAACGGCGGGGTTGATGTGGCAGCCAGAGATATGACCTATGGCGTACACCATTGCAAGTAGCGATAATCCAAACGCAAGCGATATCCCGAGGAATCCGATTTTGTCCCCGGCCAAAACCGCAGAACCGCAGCCTGCGAAAACGAGCACGAACGTTCCGATGAACTCGGCGAAGTATCTCGACATCTCTGACCTCCGAAAGCCAGATAGATCTCGGGTGCACAGGATTCAATTTTTGTATGATCGTTTGCGATACGCATCGGGGATTACACGCCGGTTCCGCTAACCTGCAGCTAACCCCCGTTTAACTCCTCAACGTGCGAAACAGACTCTAGCCTAGTTGGAGCGCGATGAATGCGCTGCTAAGCGCTGGAGGCGAGAAATCTCACCTGCGGCGTCCCGGCAAATTTAGGAACTGCGTTAGCGGTTGAGAAAGGCCCATACCTGGGTAGGAAGTTGCAAGACCCCATTCGTTCAAAGACCATTCTGATACTAAACTCAGACGTCCAGCGGCGCACGCAAATGCGCTATGTCCTGTCATCACAAGGCTACAAAGTCCTCGAGGCTACAAATCTGGAGCAAGCAGGGACCCTCTGCTCCGGACGAGAGATATCCATCGACCTCGCGATCCTGGATGCAGGCGCCGAACCCGCCTTAAACTGGCCGATATGGCATCCATGCGCCCAATTGGTGACAATATTTTCTGAATGTGAAGCTCAAAACCCTCCCGACGACTTCTGGCAGCTTCCGTTCGATCCCGACCAACTGCTCTCACGGGTCAGGTCTGCGGTCGGCGACAGCGGAGCAGTAAAGGTTTCCGAGATGCGAGCGGTTCTGATCGTGGAAGACAATGAACTGTTGCGTCATGCGGTTGCAACAATGCTGCGGCGTTGTGGATTTTCCGCGTTCGAAGCTGAAGATGGCAGTTCGGCCATTGCTCAATTCAAGGCGCACGAAGCAGAGATCGGGCTGATTGTCCTTGATATGACCCTCCCAGGCATGTCCGGCGAAGAGGTTTTTGAAACGTTGGAACAGATTCGTCCGGGGGTGAAGGTTATTCTTACGACCGCACATAGCCAGGGCATGATCGAAAGCGTAATCGGTAGCCGGAAACCGTGGGTATTCGTACGCAAGCCATATCGCGTCAGCGATCTTCTGACATTGATTCAAATGGCTCAAACGCAAGAAGCTACCGAATAGACCGCAGGGAACCGGGCCCGATCCGGATTCTGGATGAACTCGGCCGTGCCCTTACCGGAACGAGTGATCCTGCACGCCATTACCCTGTGCGTCGTCGATGATAAAGGCAGCAGCGCCGTAGTTCTTGTCGCCACGACTGATACACGGGAGCAATACCTCGAATGTGGAGCCCGCCCCGGGTTTGCTCGCGACCGTTATCGCCCCTCTATGTGCGCGAACGATTCCATAGGCGACCGCGAGTCCGAGCCCGCGGCCCGAAGATTTCGTCGTGAAGAACTGGTCGAAGATCCTGGGACGAATCTCAGGACTTATGCCACAACCGGTATCGGAAACGATCAGGCGCACATACTCGCCAGGGGGAAGACTGGCCCCGGTCGGCACTGCGGTTCGCGAACGGAGATGTGCTTTCTGAGTTGTGATCGTGATAGAACCCTGATGGTCGCCCAGAGCTTCAGCAGCATTCATGACGAGGTTAATAATCACCTGGCGAAGCTGTGTTTTATTGCCACGCACCTCGGGTAAACCTCTCCGCAAGTTAGTGCGAACTTCAGCTCGCTTCGAGATAGAAATCTTCACTAGCCGCAGAGTCTCTTCAACCAGAAGTGAAAAGTCCACCGGCTCCACTCCGTTCGAGTCGATCCCAGACGCGGCAGAGTCTCTCAGCAGTGTGACGATCTCTGATCCATACTCCGCCAGAGCTTCAATCCTTTGCAAGTTGTCCCGGCCCGGCGAGTCCGGTTGCATGTCTGACAGCGCAAGGTCGACTTCTCCGAATACCGTGCCGAGCATGTTGCCGAAATCGTGCGCAATGCCGGCTGCCATCAGCTCAAGGCTCTCCAGCTTTTGGGCGGCTAGCAACCTTTCGTGCGTCTGCTTGAGCTCCGTAATGTCGACACAAGAGCCAATGTAGCCCGCGAAAGCGCCATCCGGAAGAAAACGTGGACCCCCCTTATCGAAAATCCATCGGTATTCCCCATCCGCTCGGCGCAGCCGGTACTCCATCTCAAAGCTCCTGCGCGCATCGAAGGCGGAGCAGTATGCTGTATAGCAATTGTCCAGGTCCTCCGGATGTACGCTCGACGCCCAACCGTTTCCGAGTTCTGCAGTGAGATCGCGGCCCGTAAACTCCAGCCATCCCTTGCTGAAGAAAGTACACATCTTGTCGACATCGGCACCCCAAATCATTACGGGCGCGGCGTCCGCCATTCTCCGGAAGCGCTCTTCACTTTCGCGAAGTTCAGCGGTCCGTTCGTCTACCAATGCTTCGAGGTGAGCGCGAAGCCTGCCCAACTCGATGTGCGTGCGCACGCGCGCCAGGAGTTCCTCGCGCTGAAACGGTTTACTTACGTAGTCCAGGGCGCCGAGCTGGAGCCCCTTCACCTTCTCTGAAACCTCGTTGGTAGCGCTCAGGAATATGACGGGGATCTCTCGAGTATCATTGTTCTCCTTGATGCGCCGACAGACTTCAAATCCGTCCATACGCGGCATTCGAATATCCAGGAGGATGAGGTCGGGCCGGTTGACAGAGAGTGAGGCGAGCGCGAGCGGCCCCGCGTCTGCGGCGCGAACCTCATAACCTTCGGCTGTCAGCAATTCTGAGAGGAGAGTTCGAGATTCGGAATCGTCGTCCACTACAAGGATCTGCATCGTGTTCCTTGTTTCACCGTCGGTTTAGAGCGTGCGAGCGCCTGCAATATAGGAGTGTACGCTGATATTCCGGCCAGCTGCGCCAGCGCTCTTCCGAGCGAGGGACTTTGCTCAGAGATTTGACTGGCGAGCAGTATGATTCGGTCTCCATCGAGCGAGATAACCGCATGTTCGAGTTCGACGCGAACTGCCGGGGAAAGCGCCGCCAGGTGTTCAGGAGCGAGATTTACAGGGTCGTCTCTGTCGGATGTCGGGCTCGGCGCTTCATATATATACCGGACACCCAAATGGCGTGCCATGCAATCGAAAATCTCCGCCACCAGATACGGCTTCCTGAGGAAATCGTCCAGGCCCGCCGCCAACACCGCATTGCGCTCCATGAAGAACGCCGATGACGTGACGGCCGCGATTTTGACTTTACTGCCGGTATCATGCTCACGAATCCGGAGCGCAGCTTCTACACCGCTGATGCCTGGTAAGCGCACATCCATCCAGATGAAGTGGGGCTGCCATAACGCAAACAGGTTAACGGATTCCTCCCCGGTCCCAGCGACTCGAACTTTGAAACCCACGCTCTGAAGGATCCGCTCAAGCAGCATCCAATTTTCGGTCTTGTCTTCGACGATCAGGATTCGGTATTCGGGCTGGCCCGGCTCGAGTCCTATCACGGCCTTGCGCCGAAGTTCCGGCGCAACGATAGCGGACTCCTCCGCTCGCTCAATGGGAAGCTCGATTCGAAACGAGGATCCCTCGCCTGGCATACTTTCTACGCCAACGCTGCCCCCCATGAACTGGACGAAAGCTCGTGTGATAGCCAAGCCTAACCCGGTACCTTTTTGCCTGCCCTGAAGGCCGCCCTGAACGAACGGATCGAAGATGCGGGCCTGATCCTCGGGCGCGATCCCTACTCCGGTATCGGTCACTTCCAGGGTGAGGGTGAGCATATTGCCGGCTTCTTGTGCTTCTGCGCTCACGACAATGCCACCCTCGGTCGTGTATTTCACGGCATTGCCAATAAGATTGATCAATACCTGCCGGAGCTTACGGGCATCTGTACGGGCGAAGCGCGGAACGAGAGGCGATTGGCGGAGGACCAATCTCAACCCTTTCTCCTCCGCGCGTGGCCGCATCAACTCTACGGATTCGCATAGAACGTCGTGCAAATCGAAAGATGTCTTTTCTACAACGACCCGGTCCGCCTCAATCTTGGCCATATCCAGCACGTCGTCAATCAAGCTCAGCAGATGCTCACCGCTGCGGTTCACAATATCGAGATCCTTTCGATCCCGCTCCGGGAGCTGAGGATCGCCCTGCACGAGTTTGGAGAAGCCGAGAATCGCGTTCAGAGGCGTGCGCAGTTCATGGCTCATGTTAGCCAGAAAGGCGCTCTTGGCCTGATTCGCGGTTTCCGCCTGGTCGCGCGCTTCAACCAGTTCTGCGGTGCGTTGTTGTACCAGTTCTTCGAGATGTTGCTTGTGTAGCTTGAGTTCCGCCTGGTCGCGCTGGGATTGCTCCAGAGCGCGCCGGAGAGACGAAAGTACGAGTGTGACGGGCACGACACCCATGAGAGTGGATTCCATCATCAGCATCCACACACCAAATGCCGTGCCGGGCAGAGAATGCAAGTGCACGGGACCGACATTCTCAGTTTCGAGAATCGCCATGATCAGCGTCGCCAAAGCAGAGGCTCCCGCTGTCCAAAGCGCCGCGCTGTAACCGAACAGCCAGGCCGCCGAGACCGCCAACGCGATGTAGACCGCCAACGCAATGTGGTGAATTCCCCCATTAAGCGCGATGATCGCTGTGAACGCGACCCACATTCCGGTCAGATAAACCACGCCGGCTGCCCTAATGTGATTCATTCGCAGCAGCACCAACGCGGTCACCGGAGTAAAAATCATGGGAATGCCTAGCAGCGTTATGAGGAGCTTATGTGGGTTTATGAACTCGGCGATACCTACGTGGATCGCGAGCACCAAGAGGAGCAGCAGCATGAGAATGTGCAGCGTCTGGGCAGTTGGATCGCGCAGTGCGTCACCTCTCAGCCGCAGCCCCGATAATGCCGAACGCGGCAGGGTCATGCTCGAGAAGAACCTTTCAGTACCAGAAATTGTGCCGGGTTCCGTTAGGTTATCATGATTTGCGCTTCGCGTAATTAGCGCATAATTACTGGACGGGCAGGGGCGCCCTGTTATGTTCCAGATTCTGTCTGGCAGGTTGCAGACCGTTAGGCCGAAAAACGCGCTTCTCGGCGCGATCGCGCTGGCGTTGCTGCGGACGCCTTTCGCCGAAGCCAGCTTGGGAGTCGCTGCCGTCGGCGGGATGATCCGCGACCCATCCGGCAATTCAGTTCCGGGGGCCAAAGTCGTTCTCACGGAATTGTCCAAGCACCTCGTCCACACCTCGGAAACCGATAGAGGCGGATCGTTCCTTTTCGCTTTGGTGCTTGCCGGAGATTACAAAGTATATGTGGAAAAGGAAGGCTTCCGCAGTTACCAAGTGGATCAGTTAACCGTCGCGGTCGGCGAAACGGCAACGCTGCCAATTACGCTGACCCTCGGAGACGTGCGAACGGTTCTCACGATATCCGCACTTTCAAATACCGAACTCGATACGGAGTCCAATACGCTCGGGGTTGTCATAGATTCCGAGCGCGTTCATAACTTGCCTCTGAATGGACGTAACTTCCTGGAACTGGCACTCCTCGCGGGCGGTGCTGCCGAGATCAGTCCCGCCAATACCCTCAGCAGCGGCAACGTCGGACCTCCCGCACGGCAGATCACTCTCCCCGGGACTCTTCCTCAATCCACCGGTTATTCTCTGAACGGCTTCAACTTGAGCGGGTCCAGAGATGGCGAATTGGTCGCAGGCCTTTCCCTCGCGGTCATTGACCAATTCAAAGTGGAACAGAGTTTTCTGATGCCCGATCAAGGTCCGGGCGCGGCATCAATCAACGTCGTTACCAGGACCGGAAGCAACGAATTCCACGGCCAGGCTATCGAGTTCCTGCGCAACCGCCGTCTCGATGCGCGCAGCTTTTTCGCCGCTGCTCCTGAAGACCTGAAGCGCAACCAATTCGGGGTTGCTTTGGGCGGCCCAATCTGGCCGAACCGGATGTGGTTCTACGGCACTTATGAGGGCACGCGTGAACTCACGGCGTTCAACGCCGCCGGCTACAGTCCGACTCAGAACATGTTCAACGGTGCGATGGCCGACACCGGTCGACTGGTTTACGACCCCTTCACCTACAACGCTTCGTCCGGAACACGGCAGCCGTTCCCAGGCAACAGCATTCCCCAGGCGCGAATCAATCCTGTTTCCCGGGGCCTTCTCCGTTATTACCAGCCCGGCTCAACACTCGCGAGCCGGCCCAGCAACATCTTCGGCAACCCGAGGAATACGTTGAACGACGATCAGGGAAGCATCCGGATTGATCTCGCGCCGAAGCCCCGGCACCAATTGGCGCTTCAATATTTCGGGCAAAGCACTCCGGTTGACCGCCCGGGCTTGTTCCCGCTCAGCGGAGCTCTGTATGCGAACAGTTTCAGTCTGGCGGGGCTGGAACACACATGGACATTGAGCTCGCGGACGGTAAATAGCTTCCGGGCGGGATTCCTGCGCAGTGTGGCAGTCGGCGGCAATGAAGCCCAAAGCTCATTGCTTTCTTCAATCGGAATAGCGAACACGTTCGGCGATCGGGGCATCAGCCTTATTAATCTCCAGGGTTATTCGTCCTTTGGGAACTCGACTGGCGATGTCGGGAATTGGGATAACACCTGGCAAGCCAATGACGAAATGAATTATCTGCGCGGAACTCACCAGTTCGCATTGGGAGGGGGGTTCTGGTACCGTCGCTCATGGCAGCAAAACTCAAACCGCTCCGCACTTGGAGTCCTTTCGTTTCAGCCTACGTTCACCGCGCAATTAGCACGCAATGTGCAAGGGCAGCTCACACCCGTAGCGGGAACCGGAGACTCCTTCGGCGATTTCCTTCTTGGTCCGCCGGTGACAGGAACCATCACGGGGCTGCCGGTGGTGGAGTATCGAAGTAAACAATTCACCCTATTCGTGCAGGACACGTGGAAGATCAAGGAGAATCTCACGCTGAATTACGGCGTGTCCTGGTTTGCCGAGACCGCTCCGGACCCACAAGGCTCGGCCAGAAGTTCTATCCACGGGTTTGGCGTCGATACGGGTTTGCTGGTGTTCTCGAGTCTCGGTCAGTTGAATCCGAAAATCATGAAGACGGACCGGAACAACCTGGCGCCGCGGCTCGGTGTCGCCTGGAAACCGCGTCGGTTGAGTAACACTGTCATACGCGGGGGCGCCGGGCTCTACTATGTCCCATTTCCACTCGTTCTCGAGCTCTATCCGCTGGCCCTGGGCTCTCCATCCACTGCGGGCGTCGGGTTCACAAATCCGCAAACGACTCCGTTACCTGCCTACCAATTAGGCCAGAACATTTTCCCTCCGGCGCCGGCCAACGCAGTCACAAGCACCTACGCCGCCAACCTGCCGCCGGGAACTCAAGTGACCGCACTCGATCCGGCGTTTAGGACAGGTTACATAAGTCAATGGAATGCTGCTATACAGCACAGCCTGACGGAGCGTGATTCTATCGAGATCGCTTACCTGGGATCGAGCGGCCACCGAATGCCGGTTCTCACCGATCTATCGCAATGCCGGCTAAGTGGCAACCTGTTTTGCGCGGCCGCGGCTAAGCCCTGGCCCAGGTACGGAGTCGTTTATTGGGCGACAAGCGCGGGCAACACATCGTCCGAACAATTGATCGCGCGGTATGCGCGACGCACCACTCGCGGGCTGAATCTGCACTTCGAGTACA
Source organism: Bryobacteraceae bacterium (assembly GCA_045807925.1). Classification (GTDB taxonomy): domain Bacteria; phylum Acidobacteriota; class Terriglobia; order Bryobacterales; family Bryobacteraceae; genus Bog-105. The sequence goes on from JBJMGK010000057.1 coordinate 34,957, forward strand.
CGCTTGGAAAGACCTTGTCCGACGCCTGGGAGTCGAGTCTGTTGCCGCGCGCCCAGATTGCCGATTGCCGGGCGTGCGACAAGGGGCCCGCGACGTTTGACACTCGAAACCGTGGAGTCGCCAGCTTGGTTTGGGAAAGTCCGTTCGGGCATGGACGTCTTGCGAGCGGATGGTCTCTTAGCGCGATCACCACGTTCACGACGGGGCAGCCGGTCCTCCTCACGGGACCGAACCAGACCAACACTCTGTTCCTGAATCATCTCCCCGATCGCGTGTGCGACGGCCGCAGCGGCCAGCTTTCGGGCAACATTCGCAACAATGGCTTTATTTGGTTCGATGCCCGTTGCTTCCCGGTTCCGGCGCCGGGCTTTTTCGGGAATTCAGGTAGCACCGTCATTTACGGTCCGGGTTTGAACAACTGGGACGTAGGAATCGGGAAGGCCACGCGCCTGACTGAGAGTGTTGCTACGCAAATTCGCGTAGAGCTTTTTAACACCTGGAACCACCCGCAATTTCAGCAGCCCAGCGGAAACGCAGGCGACGGTTCGAACTTCGGACGAATCTCGGCAGCACGGGCGCCACGCTTGATCCAAGTTGCTCTCAAGCTCATTTGGTGACGCATATCCGCGCACCTTGGCAGTGCGTTGAATGGGATCGGCGCAAAGCGGCCGTTCGACAGCTTAGATCGGACGTCCTGGTACTTCAATAACAAAAAAAACCTCAACAACTGTAACCCGCATCTAGCGCTCGTTGAAGTTTGCAATTGTCCTGTACGGCTCATGCTTGCATGTTTCGCCGAACAGCCTCTGAGACTCGTACGCGCGGAATATATGTGCCCTGCATTTTAAAGGAGCCCTTCTTTATGTCGCTTAGGAGGGTCTGAAATGAATTGGACCTGATTGCGCCATGAATCATCCTTGCCTTGATTCGTAAAGGCGCGGCGATTTAAGACGGCCAAAAGCACGTAAACGAGACGTGCATTTGGCCAGACGAATGGAGAGGGGATGGGGACGTCACGCATATCCAATTGGGCGGTCGGCTGGTTCGACGAGAGTCAGGGGTTCCTTCAGCATTGGCTTCCGCTGTACCTGCTCATGGTGATGTTAGGTGTGGTCGCAGACGTCGCGTATTGCTGGTTGGGGCCCCGCCCGGCAGTGTGGGCCCAGATACTGCCGGAAATACACTATATTGGAGTTTTATACGCAGCGATCTGCTTCGGGGCTCGAATTGGCCTCGTCGCCGGGTGTGTCGCTGCACTTCTGCATCTGGCCGCCGTAACAATGGTCTGCAGCGAACCCGGCTCGCAACTGGGCCACTTAACGACGTTCGCTGGGATCGGGTTAGTCACGGGATGGATAAGCAAGGGCCAATACAATTACGTAAACCGAATGGAGCCTGCGATGCAAGCTACGGCAGAAGTGGGTCGGGGCTCTTCGCTGGCGGATCTGGGGCGTATGATGCCTGAATTTGTGCAGCAACTTCTCACTCCCATCGCCAGCATCGAGGGCGCCGGCTATGTTCTGGAGGAATCCGATCTTTCCGACGACAAGCGCCACGAGTTCGTTGGCATCATTCAGAAGGAGTGTCGGCGGCTCGAGCTTCTCGTGCTGATGCTCGACTTCACAGACTCTCGCGCTCGGGTGCACGAGGACGCCAACGTCGGTACGTTATTGGATGAAGTTGTCGAGCGATGTCGGATGACTGCGGATTCACGGATCACACTGGGAAACCTGGCCCCATTAGATTCAATCCGCGTCCGTTGCGACCCGGAGCTTATGAAGTACGCCCTACAGACTCTGACGGCAAGTGCCATCCGCGCAATCCATCAATCTGGAACGGTCGAGCTTTCAGCCAGTCTGACGCCGGGAGAAATTGTGATAACAATTGAGGCCCATTCAGATCCGCGCGGTTTGCCGGCCTTGAATGGCCCCGTAGCCCGGGACCTCAGTGGAGCCGATCTGGTGATTGTTCAACAGATCTTAAAACGGCATCGCGGTTCAGTACGTACGCTTCCTGCCAGCGGTGCTGTCACTACTCATGTTATTCTGCCGCTTAAACCCGCGGGACCTGTATGACCGTTCGCAAGATACTCGTCGTTGAGGATGATGAGAGCCTTCGGCGCGTGATGCAGGTGCAGCTTGAGAAGGCAGGGCACAGAACCAGCGTCGCAGCAGACGCAGGCCAGGCCTTGGAGGTTCTAAACCGCGACGCCCAGGATGTCCTCATTACTGACTTAAATCTTCCCGGGATGTCTGGCCTCGAGCTGCTAAAAAGAGTCCGCACTGAGCACCCGGAAACCGTAACGATCGTCGTTACTGCCTACGGCACTGTCACGAGTGCCGTCGATGCTATGAAGGCCGGCGCCTACGACTATGTCATGAAGCCCGTGCATTCATACGAGCTGAAGGTGCTGGTTGATCGCGTGCTCGAGAACAAGCGCCTGGTGGAGGAGGTCCAGGGTCTCCGAAGCACTATCGACGGGAAATATGGGTTCGAAAGCAACGTCGGTCACTCACCGGCCTTGCTGCGTGTTCTGGATGCGGCTGCTCGCGTTGCACATACTAGTGCCACTGTCCTTATCCGCGGAGAAACGGGTACCGGCAAGGAATTGCTGGCGAAAGCCATTCACCACAATAGTCCACGGCGAGACAAGCCGTTCGTCACGATCAACTGCGGAGCGATCCCGAGAGAGCTGTTGGAATCTGAACTCTTCGGTCATGTGAGAGGTGCATTCACCGGAGCCGTGACCCACAAAACGGGAAAGGTTGAGTCTGCCGAGGGCGGCACGGTATTTCTGGACGAGATCGGCGAGATGCCTACCGATCTACAAGTGAGAATACTTCGACTGCTTCAAGAACATGAAATCGAAAAAGTAGGAGCTTCGAGGTCCACTCCAGTGGAGGTTCGCGTCATAGCGGCTACGCATCGGAACCTGGAGGCCATGGTCGAGAAGGGCACATTCCGCGAGGACTTGTACTATCGACTCGTCGTGGTTCCGATCGAGCTTCCCCCCCTGCGGGCGCGGGCAGAAGACATTCCGGACCTGGTTTGTGAATTCTTCGATCAAAGCACGACCAGGTACGGACGTAAGGGCTTCAAACTTCCGCAGGAACTGCTGTCTCGCTTTTCTCAATATCACTGGCCGGGAAACGTTCGCCAACTGCAGAACGTTGTCGAACGAATGGTTGTCTTGTGTGCTAACGATGAGGTTACGCTCGACGATCTTCCGGAATTTCTCAGGATCTCTTCCGCTCCCAAGGGAATCTCGCTTTCTATCCCGGACGGAATGACGCTGGATGCAATCGAAAAAGAGGTTCTCCGTGGTGCATTGTTGAGATGCAAGTGGAATCAGACACACGCTGCACAACAATTGGGCGTCACGCGAAAGATCCTGACCTCCCGAATGGCGAAGTACGGCATCGAGAAGACGCAACCGCCAGAACGGGATCTCAAAGCCTTACAGTAGGGGTTAGCGTGCTGCGCGGGCGCGGATTCCTGACGCGGAAGCGTTTTCCGTAAAGCCGACCCTGCCTTGCCGAATGAGCTTGGAGAATTCTGAACTGTCGTTCGCTGCTTTGGCTGCGGCGTTGATGTGAGCCTGCTCCTTGAGCGCGGGAAGCGACAGGCCACCGGTCACCAAAGTACCGCGCTCGTACATCATCTCGTCCATCTTGCCGTTCAGCAACACTCGCCAATCGAAACGCACCCGCTTTCGCTGGGCCTCAGCAGCGGAGACTGCAATGTTGGTCGTGCAGTTGTTCGTCAGAGCGTTGTACCACTCGGGACACCGGTGGAGGCTGTTCGCGCGTTGCAGATATTCGACAAAAATCTGCCGCGCCATCTCCGGCTTGACTGTCGTGCGAAAGAGATACACTTCCTCATCCTTGCGGTAGTTCGTACGCAGTCGAATGACATCTCGTTCGTCGCTCACAGTGTAGGTAAGCATGTATTGGCGAAAAAAGCCGCGAACCGACGAGTAGTCCTGGCCAACCACATGGCGAGTCTCGATCGATATGGCGACATGCCCCTGGTCGCCGAAGTCGTAGCTGGCAACCGGATGCGCGATCCACGGCGATCCCCACCAGGTGATGAAGATATCAACACCGCGAAGTTTAGCCGGATCATACGAACGCGTGTCGCAACTGCAGGTGTAATCCGTCTCGGAGCGATAGTTGCAATTTCGCACGTTGTGGATTGTGATCTGGTCGGCAGCGATTTCGGCGTATGGGGTTGCGAGGTCGTCAGCCCGCCACTTGCGATCGTTTGACGGCGTGAGCGAGAACCACCATAGGGCGACGATGACGAATCCGGCGACCGCAATCAGCAGCCCTTTATGACTGCGCCTGAAGAACAGCATGGCTACCGTCATCAAGACGAGGTAGAGTAGCGCGGCCGGGGCTTGTAAGGCCTGAAGTGGTAAATCGAAATAAAGTGCTGCCGAGGTCCAGACCGAAAGGAGCACAGCGACAATGCATGCGCACGCAAAAGCGACCTTACGCAGCCACGTTCTCTTCAGTGTATTCCCCTGGCGGTCAAAGAGGTTGCCACTGCACGCTGGCGCTTCGACCCAACGATGCGAGAGAACATATCGGACGTCGATACCCAGAGGTCACGAGGGCGGGAAATAGTATATTCTGTGCCTTTAAAGGCCCGGATCGCATGACTGATGGAGTCCTTCCAAGGCACCGCCTGCGGATCCGAATTGTAATTCATGTAGAAGACGGGGCACTCAACACCGCCGATCCGGCGAAGCTCTTCCTGTGGTACATCCGCTTTCAACATTGCTTTCGGTCCCGCGAAAATGACAGCATCCAGACGGACATTGTTGGCCATCTCCGTTTGAATCAGCTGTTGCAGGAAATTCGTTTCGCTGTGCTTTTCGCCCAGTTTCGCGACGTCCACTGTTCCGAGCTTGATACCCTCCAGGGCTTTACCCAAAGCCGGAAAGTCAATAGGCTCCGAGCTGTCCTGACGGTAAACGACTCGGCTTTCTCCAATATTCAACGCTACTAACGACAAATGCGCCACGTGAGCGTCACGTTGGATGGTCTTCAGGATGCTAACGAGTGCTTCGGTGTCGCTGCGCTGGAGCGACGCCGATGTTGAATCCTGCGGCGCAAAATTCACGAGCAGCTTTACGTTGACGCCGTCGGCTTGGCGTGAGGGCAGGGAAGCCGAGTCGTTCACAAAGGGCTCGGGCGCGCTTTCCGCAATCTGTTCGGGATCGAGCAATAAGGGTATCGACTTGTCTTTGGGTGATAAAGATGCCTCCACGTCCCATCCCGAGGAACACACCCGTTCGAGTTTGTCCCGCATCAGCCAATCCACCCGATACTTTCCGGGGCCGACGTCGATCGTTCCTTGCAGGCTGGCGTCCCCCTTCGCCTCGTCTTCGACGGTGGGAATCCGGAAGTGCTGAACGAAGTACGCCGCGTGTTCTTTGTTGCCCTGGGAATAAACACGGAAGACGACAGTTAGCGTGCTGCCATCGCCAGACAATTCCCGGAACGGAATCGTTATTTCATAGCCGCTATGGAACCGAAGATCGAATCCGAGTTCCGCTTTGCGAGCGGTCACCGTGCAAGGCAGACTGTTCCGGAACTCAGGCGACTCAAACACGGCGGCGTCTCCGGGTAGCAATGTGATCGGCTCGCCTGCGTGCAACGGTTTCAACATCATCTGACCAAAGCCGGTACTGGCTGCGAAAAAGAACGCGATGGAGAGATACAAAGCAAACTTCTGACGCGGTGTGAATGACGAGGTCATCGTCGCAGCGAGGCGATCCGCGCCTCCACTTCTTGCTTCGTCGCAGCCTGTTTCTGTGCAGAACGGAGATACATCTCTAATTCCCGCGCCGCGTCCTCGCGCCGACCGATCTTGACCAGCAGATTTGAGAGAGCGACGTGCGCTTCGGGAACCTGAGGAGCAGCCCGCTCGAGGTTCGTAAGCGCTTCCGCCTCATCTCCACCGTCGGTGATTAGACTGAGCGCAAGCAGGAACCGGATATGCACGAGACTCGGATCTATCTTCAACGCCCGGCGCGCCGCGGGGCACACGTCGTGATAGCGTCCCTGTGTGTATAGGGCGACACACAGATTGGCAACGGCTTGCTTGTGTTCGGGCGTCAGCTCGATTGCCTTTTGAAATTCCGGAATAGCCCGATCTGTCTGGCCAGACTTGCCGATCACAACGCCGAGATCATTATGCGCGTCGGCGAACTGCGAATCGATAGCCAAGGCATTCTCAAGATGTTTCTTCGCAACCTGATAATCGCCTTTCTCCAAAGCCGTCCTGCCTTTTCTCTGTTCCTTCACCGCGCTGCCCGGAATTTTGTGTGCGAGCTGCTTTCGAGATACTGTGGTTGCGGTTCCGTTGTCGTTCCACTGCTCAGGACGCTTGTAGCTGCACCATCCATTGTGATGATGATGAAAAGGTTGCCCGTAGGTCTGCGATTGCTCTACTAATTCCTCAAGAAGAGGATCTTCGGCCCCAGGTACTCGCCGATCGTCGCGCTGAGCAACGGCCGCGACCGACAGGAACGAGATCAATCCAACTAGCGAAATGAGAGGCTTCATCCCGCTTCCTCCATCTCCTGCTCGCGAAGCGAATGATCGCTTTGCGTGCTGTCCTTGAACTGCTGGGTTGGGTGATGAAGATGCGAGATTCCGGATTCATTTATTAGCGGCAGGTGTCGGTGCGTGCCGCGCTAGGGTCGAGATCGTTCTCGGTTTAACGGGCTGAGCGACAAGCGGTCAACCTTGAACCACGAGTCGTTTGCTCACGGCGATTTCTCTAAGGGCGTTAGGATCGCTTCCAACCCGATTCGGCGGCCTCGGGGTCGTTATCTTGTTTCTCCCTGGTGGTCGTCGGACGTGCCGAGCGTCGTTCGCATCGATTGGCGGACGGCCATCCATCCCGGCGTCCTTTCCAGGTGTGTACTTGCCATCCGACCAGTCCGAAAAGACAGCTGTAAAACACTGCAAGGAACGTAGTCACAGCGGCTGTCGTGCTTCCAAGGAAGTGTGCGAGCGCCGTGAAGATTCCGACGAGTGCTGCCCACGTAATCCAGCAGATTGCAACAAATGCGGCGATAAAGGCCAGCCTGCTCTTACTCGCCATCGACGTCGCTCCCGTGTTCTGCCGGTTTCGCCGATTGGATCGCGGTCAGTGCGCCGGCGATGTCGGACGCCTCGATGGTGAGCAGTTCGTCTCTCGTAGGGTCGTGTACGGAGGCGAGCCGATTTGCCTGCTCCTGCTGCACATGCTCGAAAAGGTTTCTAACCAGCCGGGCGTTTCCAAAGTGCTCGCCCCGGCTTTCGTGTAAGCCTGCCATGGCATGCACGAGTGCGACGTGTGCTTCCTCCGAAGCCCGATATTGTGCTTTGTCCACCATGTAATCGAACAAAAGCGCCATCTCCTCTGAGCTATAGTCCCCGAAATGGATGAATTTATTGAAGCGTGATTTCAATCCGGGATTACTTTCCAGAAATGCCGTCATGCGGTCGGTGTAGCCGGCAACGATCACGATCAGCCGGTCTCGGTAATCTTCCATCAGCTTGAGTAAAGTGTTAACCGCTTCCGGCCCATAGTCCTTACCTTCACCAAGTAGGGCGTAGGCTTCGTCGATAAAAAGAACTCCGTCCAGGGCACGTTTTACGACCTCTTTGGTTTTCAGGGCAGTGTGTCCTACATAGCCGGCGACGAGTCCTGACCGATCGACCTCCACAAGGTGTCCTTTTGCAAGGACTCCGAGGGCTCGATAAGCACGCGCAACAAGACGCGCCACTGTCGTTTTGCCAGTTCCCGGATTGCCGGTAAAGACAAGATGTAGCGATAACGGATCCGTGTTTAAGTCTTGCTTTCTCCTGAGCTGGCGCACGCGTAGAAGATTCGAAATAGAAAGTAAATCTTTCTTGACCGCTTGCAGACCAATCAAGCCCATCAGTTCCGCCTTCACGTCATCCAATGTCTCGGTGTTTTGATTTTCGTTCGCGGGAGGCAAAGTGTTCTCGTCGGAATCGGGATTTTCTGGTTTGGGCCGTTCTGCCGCTTCCTCTCTTTCCGTGTCCACCAGCCAGCGAAGCTGCAACCCGATGCGTTCGGCCATAGCCGCGCGTTTGCGGTGCTTATCGCCGTATACTTTTGCCGTGGACTTGGCAACGGTTTCGATATGCCTGATCATGGAATCGCACGGATCATAGATGCGCGCGTCGACGTTGACCTTCCGGCGAAGCAGTTCCGGGAATATGGCATCCAATTCGGCAACCGATTGAGACCGTAGCTCAGTGTCAACAGCCGTGAAATCTGCTCGGTTGATTTTGAATCCGAGCACCTGCTCCAGGCATGCGCGATCCAATTCCGTTAAGTCCCGCTTCTGGCCTCCAATGATTCTTCCGCACACAAGCAGACAGTGCCGTCGAATATCCGGTTCGCAACTCTTAGCGCCGACTTCCGATTCGGCATCAAGGGCTCTCGCCTCTCTTCGGAGACTTCGGACCGCATCGCGGACGCTTTTGATCTCGCTCAGGGTATCTGGGTTCGCCAGGAGATCGGGCACTTCCGAATTGGAGCTTGGTCCTTTGACCTCCTCCGGTCCTTCATTTCGACGTTCCAGCTTTCGCAACAGACTATCAATGCCGGGCGTACCCTCCCACATGGAGAACTCCAGGTTAAGTAGCGACTGTGCGATCCTGTGTCACAGCCTGTCTGCACCGCGTACTGGAACCATCGCAGCTGCGGCATAGGCTCGCGATCTTTTACTGGAAGCACTCTAAAGTTCCTGCTGGAATCGGCCGATACTCAAGTGAATGGATCGTGCGACAGGTTCGCCGCCCGCGAAACGGCGTGCAACACGAGACCGAAACGCAACCGACCGTCGGGAACGGCAAATTGTCCGCGTTCTGGCGCTGCTGCGTGTTCTTTCGCAGGGCGGCACACCGTCGGTCCACGAGTTGGCTGCGGAATTCCAAACGCGACGCGAAACTATATACCGTGATCTTCGAGTTTTACAGGATGCAGGCTATCCCGTTACTGGCGACGACCGCGGCCGGCTCTCCCACCCGAAACTCTTGCCCGTGAGCGTACCCGAGATCCGCTTTTCCTCGTCGGAACTGGAGGCCTTGCACGCTGCAGCACAACAGGTGCAAGTTGCCGTGCCAACTTCCGAGGCTCTCGGTACCGCCACGCTCAAGGTAGAAGCTTTAATTCGGGCCGAGCGGAGGCCTGTATCCCTCCCCCTCGGCGATCTGATCGAGTCATGGACCTGTGGGGCTAAGGAGTATCGTTTGCATGAGGCGCATATCGCTATCCTCGTCGAAGCGATTCTCCGACTCCGACGCTGTCACGTCGAATACCGAAAGCCATCCGCGGCGAATTCCAAGAGTTACGACTTTGATCCTTATCGCCTGCTTCTGGTCGGTGGTGGGCTCTACGTCGTCGGAAGGGTACCTACTGAATCTCGCGTAATATAGCGGAACTAATTTGACTCTGCGATGTCTAATCCTGCATGGGCAATGCGCGAGGCGTTAGGCGCGACTTTGTGGCTCTTGAGAAGCGCCGCTTCGAAGCGGTTAAGTTGTTTGAAAAAGGCTTGAACAACAGCGAGATCGGCTGAAGGCGAGCAACCAGACCGTCAGCCGATGGCGGAAAGAATATCAGGAAAACGGCAAGGTTGCTATGCGGCGGGCGGGGCGAGCGGGAC
>JBJMGK010000058.1:0-48075 GCA_045807925.1 Bryobacteraceae bacterium
AGGACGCATGGACAGCGAAAGGCCTCATGGCGGGCGTGGTGGTATTCGGAGCCTGTGGAGCGGGAAAACCCGTGCCTTCAACACCCATATCCGCTTTGTCCAGCAGCCCACTCCGATCCCTCTCGCCGGCTCGCTCATACTCCTTCCGAACCTCCGCTAAGTACTGCTTACTCGCGTGCATGTCCACCTTTCATCGGTGCCATGCCCGCTCCCTTCCGGGTTACTTTTTTACCTGACGCAACCGACCCGCTCTGGGTGACATTTTAGGTGACCCAATTCGCCCGTCAATCCAGGATTGCCAAAAAACGGTATAATAAGCGCAATCAAGCCCTTCCGATACTCGCTTTTAGTGTTTTTTACCCGAGCATGACTGCAACTTTAACCGCTTCGTCCACCCGCGCCGCTGAATTTCGCGAGAAACTCAAGTCCAAAATCATGGTCGCCGATGGCGCCATGGGCACGATGTTGTATTCAAAGGGCATTTTTATCAACCGCTGCTTTGATGAGCTGAACGTGTCGTCCCCGCAGCTGGTTAAGGGAATTCACCAGGAGTATGTCCGTGCGGGAGCGGAGATCCTAGAAACCAATACGTTTGGCAGCAACCGCGTCAGGCTCGGCGCATTCGGACTAGCCGAGAAGCTGCGCTCGATCAATGAAGCAGGCGTTCGTCTGGCGCGCGAAGCGGCCGGCGAACAAGCCTTCGTGGCGGGAGCAATCGGCCCCTTGGGCACGAACATCGAGCCGCTGGGCCCGATGTCGTTTGCCGAGGCTCGCTCAACCTTCCGGGAACAGGCCGATGCGCTCGTAGGCGCTGGAATCGACCTATTCGTTCTCGAGACGTTCTTCGATCTGAACGAACTCCGGGAAGCGGTCTATGCGGCACGGGAAGCGGCCGGCCCGGAGATGGTGATCGTAGCGCAACTGACAGTTGAAGACGACGGCAGTCTCCGAGGCGGGACCAGCACCGAAACGTTCACAAGAACGATGGACGAGTGGCCCGTCGATGTTATCGGAGTCAACTGTTCCGCCGGGCCCAAAGTTGCTCTCGAAACCATCGAGAAAATGGCAGGCTTTACGACGAAGCTGCTCAGCGCCATGCCGAACGCCGGACTACCAGCAACGGTGGAAGGCCGCAACATCTATCTATGCTCGCCCGAATACATGGCGCAGTATGCGCGGCGATTCCTCCAGGCGGGCGTACGCATAATTGGCGGCTGCTGCGGAACGACTCCGGAGCACATCAAAGAAATTTGCGGAGACGTTCGGTCGCTACAGCCTCTTCAGCAGAAGGCCGCCACCGTCTCTGTCGTTGACAACGCGAAGCCCGCGGTCAAGCCGCTGGCCAAAGTTCCCGTCGCGGAGAAATCGCAGCTTGGAAAGAAGCTGGCTGCCGGCCAGTTTGTCTCGTTCGTTGAAATACTTCCGCCGCGCGGAGTTGATGCATCGAAGGAAATTGCCGGCGCCCGGCTCTGTAAAGAGAACGGCATCGACTGCATCAACGTACCCGATGGTCCCCGCGCCAGCGCTCGATTAAGCGCGCAAGTCACCTGCCAACTGATTCAGCAGAAGGCCGAAATTGAAGCTGTTCTTCATTTCTGCTGTCGCGACCGCAACATCCTGAGCATTCAATCCGAGCTCCTCGGTGCTCACACGACTGGTGTGCGGAATCTGATCTGCATTACCGGCGACCCGCCGCGTATGGGCACCTATCCCGATGCAAGCGCGGTCTTCGATGTTGATTCGATCGGCCTTACAAATATCGTGAACAACCTGAACCAGGGTCTGGATATCGGCGGCAACCCGATCGGCTCCCAAACGGCCATAGTGATTGGCGTGGGCGCAAATCCCGGCGCTCTGAACATGGATGAAGAGCTGAAACGATTCGCCTGGAAAGTGGAAGGCGGCGCCGAGTACGTCGTGACACAGCCAGTCTTCGATCTCGATCTGCTCGAACAGTTCCTTCGACGAGTAGAACAGTATAAGCTCCCGATCGTTGCGGGCATCTGGCCACTCACCAGCTACCGTAATGCAGAGTTCATGGTGAATGAACTCCGTGTCCCCGTTCCGCAGGAATACATGGATCGCATGCGACGCGCTGACAGTACCGAAAGTGCTCGGGCGGAAGGAATCGCGATCGCGCAGGAAATGGCGCGCCGGGTGCGCGTGACGGTTCAGGGCGCCCAACTCAGTGCGCCGTTCGGCCGCTACGATATGGCAGTTCAGGTTGCCCAGGCTTTGGGCGAACGGTAAACTGAACGATTGTTCAGCGTGCAAGGTGCTGAGTCGTCACTTACTCCCTTTCTCGTGGCTACAGACCTAATCGAAATCGACCCTGGCAATCCCTCACCCGACGCGATCGAGCGTGCAGCAAGAGAGATTCAGCGCGGGCGCATCGTCGGAGTGCCGACAGATGCCCGCTACGTTCTAGTTGCAGACGCTTTCAATCTCCATGCCGCGGGGCGTGTGTTTGCGGCAAAGGGCCGCGACAGTGTTCGTTCTCTTCCTCTTGCCATTTCGGACATCCTGATGGCCGAAGATCTCGGCAAGGAATTAACGAGCCGGTTCTATATCCTTGCCCGTCACTTTTGGCCCGGACCGTTGACGATCATTGTTCCGGCTGCCGCCAAAGTACCCCTGAAAGTCACCGGCAACACCGGGCGGCTTGCAATCCGCCAGGCAGCGTCCACCACGCTCAACGCGATTATCGAAAAGATCGGGCATGCGGTCATAGCAACCAGTGCGAACATCTCCGGAAGCCCGACGGTACCGAGTGGAATCGAGCTCTTTGCCTTGATGGACGGCCGTGTGGACCTGGTGCTTGACGGCGGGCTTTGCACCGGCGAGGGCCCGACGACGGTGGATATCACTGAACCGTACTGGCGCGTGATCAAGGAAGGCGCGATCTCCGAGCGGGACATCGCCGAGCGTTTGCAGACGAATTAAGTGCAACCCAGCTAGAAGTCTCGAGATGACGCAACCGCTGAGGCTCCCGGCGGGCGAGGTGTGCGCTCAGCGGGAGCAGCTACTCGCTACCTATTGTTGCGGAAGCGTGAACGCGTACAGCGAATCACCGGCTGCGGCGACCACGTACTGACGATTGTCCAACTCGTAAGTCATGGGGCCGTTCGAGACGGAGGATCCGACTCCGGCGTGCCACAGAATTTTGCCGTTTGCCGGATCGAACGCGATAAAGTTCCCGAACGGATCGCCGGTGAAGAGCAGATTGCCGGCAGTCGTCAGCATACCCGCACTGTAACCACCATTACCAGCGAACGGATGTTCCCACACGATCTTTCCGGTTTTAGGATCGATCGCTTTGACGAAATGCTTCTGCCACAAACCGACATCGCGCCCCCCATAGCCTTGCGGTTTGGCTTCGGTGTCGGTCAGGTAATACACGGAATACGAGTGTGTCGTATTGACGTAAAAGAGTCCGGTCTGAAGGCTGTACGAAGGGGCAAACCAGTTCGTAGCACCGCTTGCGTTGGGCGAGGTTAGCGCACCGTCGGTCTTCGGTTCTTTATCGGTGTCCGGAATGGGTTGACCCTGCGCATTGAGCCCCTTGGCCCAAGTCGCATTTCCGTAGGGCACAGTCAGGATGTGCTTGCCATTTGTGCGGTCGAGCACAAAGAAGTATCCGTTGCGACTGGCCTGCGCCACTAATTTGCGCGGTTGTCCGTTAATGTTGGCGTCGAAGATGACCGGTGTCTGCATCGCATCGTAATCGTGAGTATCGTGCGGAGATACCTGGTAATACCAAGCCATCTTGCCCGTATCAGGATTCAATGCGACCACCGAACAAGTCCAGAGGTTGTCGCCCTTGCGGCCCTGACCGGCGTGCACCGGGTTGGGATTACCCGTGCCCCAATAGATGAGGTTCAGCTCTGGATCATAGCTGCCCGGAAGCCAGGTCATGCCGCCGCCATGCTCCATGGCGTCCTTGTTGGGCCATGTTTCCGAACCGGGTTCGCCGGGCTTGGGTTCTGTATTCCACCGCCACTGCACAGCACCCGTTTCCGGATCGCGCGCTTCAAGGTAACCAGGAACGTCAAGAGAGTCGCCGCCCACGCCCACAATGATGTGATTGCCGATGACAATCGGGGCGGTAGTGGAGAAGTATTCCTGAGCTAGATCGGCGATCTCGACACTCCAACGGAATTTACCAGTCGTGGCATCGAGAGAAATTAAGTGATTGTCGGGTGTTTCGAAGTAGAGCCAATTACCCCAGATCCCAACACCACGGTTGCCGATGTGAATGCCGCCCTTCGATTCCCACTTGTAGTGCCAGATTTGACGGCCACTGCGCGCATCGACTGCGAATGCGTGGTCGGGCAGGGTTAAATACATGATGCCATTCACAACCAGAGGCGTTGCTTTGATCGGTTCACGCGAATTGTCACCCGTACTGGCGCGCACCACCCACGCAAGCGCGAGTGATTTGACGTTGCTCGCATTGATCTGATTCAGCGGGCTGAAGCGCCGCCCAGAGTAGTCGCCGTGAAAAGTCGGCCACATGTCGGGCGTCTGTTTCAATATAGCGGATGGATTGAGAGGACCATCAGCGGAGAGAGTTGCGGCCGCAAACAGAATTACAAAAGTAAGTGCGCACGCCCGTTTCATTTCAAAGTCTCCAGATAAGCGAGCACATTGTGCATTTCGGGGTTCGTGAATTTCTTCAGAAGTTCCAGATGAGCGGCGAGAGGATCCTGGACAGATACCTTGACGTTGCCGTTATCGAGAGACCACGAATGGTATCCGCCCTTATCATCTGTGATGGAAACGTTGAAGTCATCCAGGTGTTCAAGTTCCCCGGTAAACGTCTGGCCGGAAGCAAGAGTGACGGTCGCGGTCGGAACGGCGCGTTTAGATTGTGTATCGGCACCCCCTTCTCCGCGCCTGCGTGCAGCAGGGTACAAAAATTTAGACTGCAACGCATCAGGTTCGTACCGCTTTGCGATGCCGGCGAGATCGCCCGTCACTGAATGACAGGTGTTGCATTTGCCTTCACCGTTGAAGAAAGTTTCTCCGGCTTTGGCATCGCCCGTGATGATGTTCTGAATCTGGTATGAGCCACGATTCGCGGCCGCCTGGTAACGCGACTTGAGGAATTCAGCGATGTCTGTGATCTGGGCCGGTGTAAGCGATGGGAACGCAGGCATTCCTTTTGCGGCGCGCCCGTTGCGGATCACGGGACCGATCTGATCACCCTTGTTGTCATGGAGCACGAGGACCGAGCGCACAAGGTTGGGTCCGCTCTCACCGCCGGTCGCGTTGGCGCCGTGGCAAAAGCCGCACGTGGCAACGAACAGATTTTTGCCGCGGCTGACTGCGGCGGGGTCTGGAGCCTCACCGATGGCCAGGAACTTCTGCATGCGTTCGGCTTCGGTCGTGCCGCCTGGTCCGCCGGTACCAGCGGGAACTGGCGGCCCGGGTTTCTGTGCCGGCGGAGTTGGTGGGGCCGGTTGTGGGGGCGGTTGTGTCGCCTGACCCGAAACGAACAGAGTTGCCGCCCCGACCAGAAGCGCTGCTCGGATCGAGCAGTTTGTGAAACCTAGAGTTTGCATGCGATGGTACTTCCATTTTCCCGACGCGACTGCAGCAGAAGCTTCATCAGGCCAACTGCCTGTGCAGATTCAGCCGGTGGGCAGAGCGTGGGCTGCTGCCGCGTTTGACAGCATTGAACAAAGTATTCGATTTCGGCTGCGTATCCATCACGTGTGCCAAGCGTAAGGGCGGTTTCGTCGCCGCTGCGAGCGTACAACGTGGGAGGACGTGTCTCGTGGCGGAAGTCGATTGTGCCCTCGTCCATCACGACGGTGTACTCCATCGTGAACGGAAACGTTTTGGGATGATGCCAGCCGCCGGCAATCTCAATTGCCAGATTGTTCGGGTAATGAAGACGACCGCTGATGATATCGATGCTGTCCGAAAGCGATTCGTAGCCGATCGCAGACACGGATTCGGGCCTGCCGAAGAGATGAAGACACATATCGACGTCATGAATCAGCAGATCGAAAACTCCGCCACCGCTTTTGGCAGGATCGCCGAGCCAACCGCTCCAGCTAGGTGCCGCACACCGGCGCCGGAAGATAGCGCCTCGGACCGAACCGTAGCTGCCGGATGCGACGGCATCCAAGAGCACCTGATACACGGGCAAGAACCGCAGAACGTGGGCAACCATCAGGATACGGGACGCGGATCGAGAGGCTTCGGACATGCGCAGCGATGAGTCGAGATCGAGCGCCATGGGTTTCTCGACAAGCACGTCTTTGCCAGCGACCAGCGCGGCGACAGTGACGTCAGCGTGTAGATTCGTCGGCAGGCAGATGTCAAGCGCATCGATCTCAGGATCGTTCAGGATGCCTTCGAGATCGCGGTATCTCTTCAGAGAGCTGAAGTCGTACACGCCACCCGCACCAATGACGTTGCCGCCGACATCGCTGAGGTCGCCCGAAAGTTTTCGCTCGTCTCGGCTATAGACGGCCACGAGTTCGGCCCCGGGAATCGACTGCAGGGCGGAGATGTGCATACCGCCCATAAACCCTAGTCCGACGACTGCGACCCGTAACGGTTTCTCTGGCATGTCTGCAGCGCACGATTCAGAGTGCCGCCATGACCTCGCGGTAAAGGTACTTCGCGCCTTCCACTCCGTCCCACGGACCGTCTTCGTATTCGAGGGCGAAGACGCCGGTATAGCCATTGTTCAGCATGATGCGCACATTCCGCTGGACATCGGGGTTCTTCCAACGGTCCCAGTACTTCGCGTGAACAGTTGTGTGCGCGTAGGGGGCGAGGTCGTTGAGCGCGTGGAACAGAAGATACTCGTGCTCCCAGTTGCAGAAGTCCGGAGAAGCTTCGCAGAACGGATGGTTCACTTCTTCGATGATGATTTTGATATTGATGGGATTGGCAGTCAGTCCCCAATGATTTTCGAGCGTGACCTTTACGCCACGCTGACCGCCATAGTCCGCCATCTCTTTGAACGACTCGATGCACTTCGTGAGGTAGGCGGCGACATCCGGATTCTTCGGATAAGAACTCGGATCAGCATGCGGGCTGGGCGCGATGCGAGGCCCGCCGCTATTTACGCGCATGGACTTTGCCCCTAGGGTGGCCGCGGCGTCCAGCCACTTCTTGGCAACTGCAACGCCCGCAAGCCGCCTCGTCTCGTCAAGCTCGCAGATGTCGCGAGGCGCGTTGTTGGAAATGTGGTGCACCCTGATGCCGGTCGTCACGCACTTGCTTGCAAACTGATCCAGCCACTTTTTCGAAGAACGTGTCGAGGGATCGAACTCGGACCAGGTGCGCTGTTTCCCGTTTGCTTCGAAAGTCACGGGAACATACATGCTGTCGTCCGCCGGGTCGCCGAAGAGTGAGTTCCAGACGTCCATCTGGTAGACGCCAGGGAAGTGTTCTTTCGTAAAGTTGGGGAAATCGAGAAGCGTCAGCGTGCCGTACTTCTTCTGCATCTCCTGCGCCTTCTTGTCGTCCTCTCGATTGCGGGTTTTGACATTAAACCGAATGGGGTAGCTGTTCGAAGCGATACGAGCTACCTTTTCCTTGTCGGTGAGGGGACGGGTCACACCGGCGTGGGGCACAGTTTCGGGTGAGGTCTTGCCGTCCTGAGCCACCGCCGAGGCCGCCGTGAGACTAAGACCCGTTCCAACACTGGCGAGAAAACGGCGCCTGTCAGGGCGCTGGGACTGTTCGTCTAGCTTGCTATGCATCGAATACCGTCCTTGATTGTACGGATCTCAGCGAGGCAGCGCAAAAGCGACATAGGCGCCTTTCTGAGATTTCCCCTGGGTTGCGGGATGGCCGGGAGTTCCCAACAGATCCGTGGCAGGTTGCGCGGCCGCGCAGAACACGATGTATTCCCGGCCATCGACTGCATAAACGGCAGGCATGCCTTCGAGAGCGGCGTCCACCTGGACCTCCCAGAGGACGGCCCCGGTGCTCGAATCGAGAGCGCGTACCTTGCGGTCGCGTGTCCCGGTGAAGATGAGGCCGCCGGCGGTGACCACTGGCCCGACTTTAGGGAAGTGCGCTCCGGTATCTGTGATACCTTTCGCAGCGAGTTCAGGCACTTCGCCGAGGGGTATCTTCCATTTGATGGTGCCCTCATTCAGGTCGTATGCGGTAAGTGAAGTCCATGGCGGCTTAATAGGCGATAGACCGGTGCTGGTGATCATGAAACCGAAGCCACTCCGATAGCGAGCAACTTCCGGAGACGCCGGCGCGGGCGCATCTTTGGGGTGATCTGCGGCAGGCATGTTCGCGGCTCGCTCCGTGTGAAACAGGTAAGCCGTTAGCCGGTCCACGTCCGCGGGCGAGAGGCCCGGGACCGCTGGCATCAGGCCCTGACCATGTGTGATCACGTTGTGAACCTGGGGAGCGGTAAGACGCGATCCGATATTGACCAGTGAGGGGACCGCCGGGGGCTGGCCTTTGAGATCTCCGTGGTGGCAGACTTGGCACTTGGCTTCGTAAATGCCGCGGCCCTGCTGCTCGGGAGTGCCTTGCGGCAGGGCTGTGATCTCCTTTTCGAGTTCCAGCTTCAGCATGGCCGGAAGATCCTTCGACACGACATAGAGAGTTCCGTTCGTCGGATCTACGGCCGCGCCGCTCCAATTCGCCCCGCCGTTGTTGCCGGGCATCTGCACGGTATTGCGGGTTCCGGGAGGAGTGAAGAGCCCCTCATTGCGGGCGCTCAATAATTCATCGCGGATCCGCGCGCGCTCGGCAGGATCGGCAATGTACGGGCTGAGATCGTCCGCAGTAAACTTTTGCCGCGCGAAGGGCGGCGGCTGTGTGGGAAAGGGCTGCGTGGGCCAGGTTTGTTCGCCGGGCATGTCGGAACGGGGCACGGGGCGTTCTTCGATCGGCCACAAGGGCTCGCCTGTTATGCGATTGAAGACGAACACGAACCCCTGTTTTGTGACCTGAGCGACGGCGTCGACCGTCTGTCCCTTATGACGAACGGTAATCAGCTTCGGCGCTGTCGCCGGGTCGTAGTCCCAGATATCGTGATGAACCATCTGGAAATGCCAGAGACGCTTGCCCGTTCGGGCGTCGAGCGCAAGCAGGCAATCACCGAAGAGATCGGCCCCCCTGCGATTGGCTCCGTAAAAGTTGTACTTCGGGCTGCCGACCGGAATGTAAACGATCGCACGCTTCTCATCAACCGTAACTCCAGACCAGGCGTTTGCGCCGCCTACCGTTTTCCAGGCCTCCTTCGGCCAGGTTTCGTAGCCGAACTCGCCGGGATGAGGAATCGTGTGGAAAATCCACGCCTGTTTCCCGGTACGCACATCATAGGCGCGGATGTCGCCGGGCCCGGATTCGTATTCCTGATTGGTGGCCGACCCAAGAATGATTAAGTTTTCGAACACGCGCCCCGGAGTGAGGGACTGTACCAGCACCAGGCTTTCCGGATCACGACCCAAGCCCTGGCGCAGGTCCACCTTGCCGTTGGTGCCGAAGGAAGTAATGAGCTTGCCTGTGCGGGCGTCGATCGACTGGAGGAAGTTGTCGACCGAGAAAAACAGCCGCCGCTCGGAACCATCCGCGCTTTGCCAATAGTTGATACCCCGATTGGTGATCAAGCGCGTCTTCGAGTCCGTCGCATGGCCCCAGAGTTGCCGTCCCGTGACGGCATCGAGCGCGACTATCGAGTTGTTCTGAGCCAGCACGTAGACCGTGCCGTCCACGATCAGGGGATTGAACGAATAACGGTTGTTGTCACCGGTCGAATACCGCCACGCTACTTGCAATTGAGTGACGTTCGACCGATTGATCTGCCGGAGCGTGGAATACTGCGCGGAATCCGAAGCGCCACCATAGTGCCGCCATTCGGCGTGCTCGTCGGTGTTCGGGGTCTGAGCGTTCACTCGAGAAAACAAGATGGTCAGGTGCGCGCACAGGAGAAACCGAAGCATCGAAGACTTGTCGGGAACTATAGCAAAAGATCCGTTGAGCCTTGCAATCGTGTGCAGGCTGCTGTAAGATCCTCTCATTAAAACATCGACACTGGTCAGTGTCGCAACGTCGCTTTGGGTCACTAAGAAGTGCCGGGCCAAGTTGGCTGCAGTATCGGTGTACCGGGATGCAGTAGTAACGCTCTCGCAGATTACTTACTTCGGTGAGGAGGAGTATGCGTGCTTCCGCGATTCGGGGACTTTCGTCTCTCAATAAAATCAGATCTTTTGTAGCAATCGGCTGCGCCCTGCTGCTCTGCGCAGCGCTGCCGCGAATGGCTCCTGCACAAGCCTTATATGGTTCGATTGTCGGAGTCGTCACCGACCCAAGCGGTGCAGTAGTGCCGAACGTCCAGGTAACGGCTAAAAACGTCGATACTGGACAGACGAAGGACGACACGACGGACGCAAGCGGGCGATTCAACCTGCAGAGTCTGCTGCCGGGTAATTACTCCCTCTCCATGAAGGGTACGGGATTCAAGGCAGTCGAACGGTCGGGAATCTCCGTTACGCCGAATACCATTGAACGTATCAACCAGGCGTTGGAACTCGGGCAGTCTACCGAACAGGTGAACGTATCGGCGGAGACGATTACACTGCAGACTGACAAGGCGGATACCCACACCGAGCTCACGTCGAAATCCGTGGTGAATGTGCCGCTTGGAGGCCAACGCAGTTACCAGACGCTCGTAAACCTAACGCCCGGTGCAACTCCCGGCCGATTTGCAAACTCCATAACGGACAATCCAGGCGGGCCGCTCCAGACCAACATCAACGGCGGCAATGCGCAGACTAATACGACGAGAGTGGATGGCGCCGAGAGCGTGAACGTGTGGCTGCCGCAATATCCGGGTTATATCGCTCCCGCGGAGACCATTGACACGGTGAACATCGTTACAAGTTCGGCGGACGCGGACCAAGGGCTGGCGGGCTCGTCGGCGATTACGGTGGTTACGAAGTCGGGTACCAACGAATTCCATGGCAGCGCGTTCGAGTTTCATAACAATCAGCATCTGAATGCGCGGAATTTCTTCCTCTCTCCTGCAAGTCCTAAGCCGGTCGGCATCTACAACAATTACGGCGCTACACTGGGCGGTCCGATTCTTAAGAACAAGGTGTTTTTCTTTGTTGCATTCGATGGGACAAAACAGAAGAGCAGTTCGAACGGATCGTTTACGGTGCCGACGCTGGCGCAGCGAAACGGAGACTTTAGCACGTTTGGCACGACCATTTACAATCCAGCGACGGGGAATCCCGATGGCACGGGCCGCCAAGCATTCGCGGGCAATGTTATTCCGCAAAATAGCATCGATCCGATCGCGAAAAGTTTGCAGGCCTACTACCCGGCTCCCAATCTTCCGGGTGTGACAAACAATTACTCCGCGAGCGGAGGTCCGATTCTCAATCGCAATACCGTAGATGCGAAGTTCAACTGGAACCGCAATGACAAGCACACGATCTGGGGCAAGTATGGACGCATGTGGGCGACGTCGGGCGGCGTGGGTGCATTTGGCGTAGCGGGAGGACCGGGCATCGGAGCCGATCCGGGACAGGGCGAGACGACGGTTCAGGTTTATACCGTGGGTCACACATACGCGTTCTCGCCCAATATAGTGCTGGACGGCAACATCGCATACCAGAGGCAGGTTCAGAACGTTAAGGCCAACGACTTCGGCACGAACTACGGAACCCAGCTTGGAATTCCGGGAACGAACGGTCCGGATATCAATCAGAGCGGATTCCCGAGCATCACGTTCCTGACGGGCACGGATTACTACTCACGGCTTGGTGTTCCAGAATGGATGCCGCTCTTCCGAACGGACGAAAATTATACGCACGGGGACAGCGTGAGTTGGACGAAGGGCGCGCACAGTATGCACTTCGGATTCGACATGGTGCGCTTTCACCTGAATCACTACCAGCCGGAGCTGAGCCTGGGCGGACCACGCGGACTGCTGGACTTCAACGGGCAGGTAACTGCGTTGAATGCTCCTGGAGCTCCGGCGCCGAATCAGTTCAATGCGTATGCGCAGTTCCTGCTCGGTTACTCGAACCAGGTGCAGAAAGGCTTGCAGTACATCCTGATGACGACCCGCGAATGGCAGTTCGGATGGTACGCGCAAGACCGGTGGCAGGTGACGAGAAATCTGACATTCTCGTACGGGTTGCGTTATGAGTTGTATCCGCTGATGACGCGTTGCTGCGGCAAAGGCATTGAACGGTACGATCCAGCGACCAACAACGTTTATATGGGCGCCCGAGGCAACATACCGGCGGACGTCGGAATTACTGTGAGCCATAAATTATTTGCGCCGCGCGCCGGGCTGGCATACCGGCTCGGAGACAAGATGGTGATTCGCTCGGGATATGGGTTGAATTACGATCCCATTCCATTTTCCCGACCGCTGCGCGGATTCTATCCGCTCACAATCAATTCAAATACACAGGCCGACAACAGCTTCGCTGCTGCGAGTACGCTTCGGTTGGGTATTCCGTCTTTCTCTGGTCCGGACCTTTCGACGGGTATCGTGCAGCTGCCCGGCGGCGCAACCGAACGGAGCCCGTGGGCCGGCGAGTTGCACCGCGGCTATGTTCAATCCTGGAACTTCAGTGTGGAGCGTAGACTGCCGCTTGAAATAGTGACGTCGGTCGGGTATGTAGGGCAGCACTCCGTCCACTTACTAGCTGATCGCGACATTAACTCGGGGTACCCGGGTTCGGGGACGACAGGTCTTCCCTACTACTCGGCTTACGGTAGTGACCCGGCTTACAGACGGACGGTGCCGACCAATATGTGGGATGGTTACCTGAGTTCGAGTTACAACTCGCTCCAGGTAGCAGTGAACCGCTCCTTCTCCAAGGGCTTGCTGGTGAAAGGCGCTTACACGTGGTCCCATGCCATCGACTATACGGACGACGACGGATGGGCGAGCACGAGCTGGAACTGGGCTCCGGTGTTCCAGAGGAACCGGGCGAGCGCCGGGTTTGACCGAACGCACGTGTTTCAAATGGCCTGGGTCTATGAGTTGCCGGTCGGGAAGGGTAAGCAGTTCGTGAACTCAGGAATCGCCTCACAGATTATCGGCGGCTGGCAGCTGAGCGGCGTGCATGCGTCGTACACGGGAACGCCGTTCAACATCACCGCCCCGGGCACTTCGTTGAACGCGCCGAACAACCTGCAGACCGCAGATCAGATCGCCGCCGTACAATTCCTGGGCGGAGTGGGGTCGACTGGGTACTACTACGCTCCGACTTCCTTCAGGGCAGTGAACGAACAGCGGTTCGGAACCATGGGGCGGAACGTTATCCGAAACCCGGGTCTCTGGAATACCGATCTCAGCATTTCGCGTGTGTTTCCGATCAAGGAACGAATGCAGCTCCAGTTCAAGACGGAGTTCTACAATCTGCCGAACACGTCCCACTTCTGGGGGCCTGGGACCCCGAGTTCCTCAAACAATACGACGACCAGTCAGAACGTGACCGCATCGAACTTCATGCGAATTGTCGGGTCGTACGGCGAACGGAACATCCGCTTCGCTCTGCGGCTGCAGTGGTAAACATGCAGTAGGCATGGTTGTATCGCAATACCGAAGGCGGCCCGTGCTACGGACCGCCTTTTTCTTTTTCGTACCCCTGTGGCTGGCATGGGCGCAAGGCGATCAACTTGCGGAACAATCACGCCGCGGCAAAGAGCTGATGGCGCAGGGGCGGTTCGAGGATGCAATCGGCGTTTACCGTGACATGGTCAAGGCCGTGCCGGGCAATTCGGGCCTGGTCCTGAACCTTGCGCTGGCAGAACAAATGGCGGGGCACCCGGATCAGGCGATTCCACATTTCGAGACCGTTTTGAAAGCGGAGCCGAACAGCATACCGGCCCTGACTTCGATGGGCATGGCGCGGCTGCAGCTCAATCAGCCGACTCAAGCTTTGGCGCCTCTGAACAAGGTAGTCACGCTCCAGCCGAATAATGTCAATGCGCGCGGCATGCTCGCCGGAGCCGAGATCAGCTTAGGCCGCTTCGCTGAGGCAGCGGCGCAGTACCGCAGTTTGACTAAGCTTGCGCCGGATGACGCAAAGGCTTGGTACGGGTTGGGCAAGGCATACGAGGAGCTCGCAACGGCTCGGTTCAACGAGCTAACAAGTATGGGGCCCCAATCGGGGTATGTGGCCTCATTAGTGGCAGACTCGCGCGTTCAGAGGCGGCAGTATCGAAGTGCGTTCTTCTTCTACAAGGAGGCCGAGAAGAGAACGCCGGATTTACCGGGGCTTCATGCGGGAGTGGCACGTGTCTACCGGGAAACGGGCCACCCGGAGTGGGCGGCCGCCGAAGAGAAGCTTGAGGCTGACTCGGACTGCAAAGTGCAGACACAAGCATGCCGCTTTCTCCGCGGGGATTACCTGGGTGCGACAAAGGCCGGGTCGAAGACGGAAGCCTCACTGTTCTGGGCGGCGCGCGCCTACAATCAAATGGCGATCGATTCCTTCGGTAAGTTAGGACAGCTGCCCGATTCGCCTGAAGTGCACGCTTTGAAGGCCCAGATTTTTCACGATCACGGACAGGACCTGGAGGCAGCTAAGGAATGGCGTGCCGCCATCGCCATTTCTCGCGATCCGAATGATCCCCGTCTGAAAGCCGAATTGGCCAATGCGCTGTTTCTGGCGCGGGACTACCAAGCGGCTATGCCGCTGATCCAGCAGTTTCTCGTGTCAGATCCGGACGCGGCTGATTTCAACTTCATGATGGGCGAAAGCCTCTGGAGGACCCAGCAAGCCGAGAAGGCGCTGCCGTATCTGGAGCGGGCGTTGAAGAGCAGCCCGCAGATGCTGCCCGCACATGCAGCGATGGGGCTCGCGCTCGTGTCGCTGGGGAGAAACAACGAGGCAGTTCCGCACCTGGAGCAGGCCGCGAGCCTGGACGACGACGGCAGCCTGCACTACAGCCTCGCTCGTGCCTACCAGTCCACGGGCGATAAGGAGCGCGCGAGCCGAAGCTTGGAACAATACAACAAGATCAAGAAGCGCAATGCGGAAGTGAATGAAGACCTCGCAAAGGAAGCGGAGATTACCGCCCCTGCTACTCTGGCTCCCGGACGGTGAGTACCTGGTTCGCTTTCGCGTTTTCGAGCACCTGATGCTTACCGCTGGGCCAGAGGACTTGGACCTTGTCGATGACCGTAGTCGTACCGAGTCCGAAATGAACGCCGTCCAGGCTGGAGGATCCGTAGCTGACGGCGCTCGTCATATCGTTGGCCTGATTGCCGATACGGACGTGTGCGCCGATGCCATCGCAATTGCTTCTTGTGCCAACCAGCTTCAGTGAGATCCAGTTGCCGGCGGATGCGCTCTCGTTGTGCCAGAGTTCGGTTTGGCCTTCAAGCGAGGAAACGACGACATCGATACGGCCGTCGCGATCGAAATCGGCATAGGCGCTGCCGCGATGAGCCCTCGCACCCGCGAGACCCGCGAAGTCGGAAACGTCACTGAACGTGCCGTTGCGCAGGTTGCGAAATACCCGGTTCGGCTCTTTGTAAACCGCAGGCTCGAAGAGTTCAACGCGGTCATTTACGTGCGAGTTCGATGTAAACAGGTCTTTCCAGCCGTCATTATCGAAGTCAAAGAGGCCAACACCCCACCCGCTGTGATGGAGCGAAAGGGCGCCCATGTGAGAAGCGTAAGTAGCGTCGTTGAACACTCCCTTTCCGACATTCCGAAACAGCGGAAATGTTTCGGCAGCCAGCGCTGTGACTGCAAGGTCTGGCAGGCCATCGTTGTCGTAGTCGCGAAAATCCGCTCCCATACTGGCGACAGGCTTTCCGTCCTCGCGGAGCGCGACCCCGGAGAGAAGACCAACCTCCTCGAACTTGCCGTGTCCGAGATTATGGAACAGGAAGTTGGGCATGTTGTCATTTGTGACGAAGACATCGGCCAGACCGTCGCCATCGTAGTCCGCGAAGACGATGCTCATGCCGCGTCCGGGATATTCCAGGATTCCGGCTTTTTTCGAGACGTCTTCGAACTTGCCATGGCCCAGATTGTGGTAGAGAGTGCCTGGCAGAGGGTCGAAGTACTTCGGATGACAATAGATACGAATGCCGCGCGAAGAGTCGCCGCAGTAGCGGTTGTTGCCGATTGAAAACTTCGCATAGTGAACAACCCAGAGATCGAGCAGACCATCGTTATCGTAGTCGAACCAGCCCCCGGCAACGGCCCATTCGCCGCTCGCGATTCCTGATGAAGCCGTGATGTCTTCAAAGGTTCCGTCGCCGCGATTCCGATAAAGTATGTTGCGATTAACCCCCGCGACGAATAGGTCGGGACGGCCGTCGTTATCGAAGTCGGCAACGGCAGCTCCCATCGAGTAGCCTTCGCCTGCAACGCCCGCGTGCTCGGTCACGTCGCGGAATTTCAGGTTGCCTTCGTTGCGATACAAGCGGTTCCAGTACTTGGGGCTTGATTTACGGAGCAAAGGAATCTCGGCGCCGTTCGTGAAGAACATGTCAGGCAAGCCGTCCCCGTCGTAGTCGAACACGGCAAGGCCGCCTGCCATCGTCTCGATCATGTACTTATCGGGGGTCGGATCGTTATGAAGGACGAAATCAAGGCCGGAAGACGGCGCTATATCACGGAAGCGAATGGACGAGGACTGACTTTCCGAGGAGATCGCGACCAGAGCGAGAACAATTGCGCAGCTAGCCAACTTCCACAAGCGCGGGGGACTCCTTGCTTCCGATGGTGCGGCGCGACCGGAAGAAGACCGCAAAGACAAGGAAAAGTGCGAGTGCGCCAAGGCTGGAACTCATCCAGAACCCGGTCCAGTTGCGAACGACTCGGGAACCGGCGCTCGTGGTGAAGAAATCGACGGCTACACCGGAAAGCAGCGAACCGACAAACATGCCAATGCCATAGGTCACGAAAGTATAGAGACCCTGTGCAGTATTGCGCAGGCTGGCGGGCGCTTCCCCATCGGTATAGAGCTGACCGGTTATAAAGAAGAAATCGTAACAGACGCCGTGGACGATGATGGCAAGATAGAACATCCACATGCGGTCGCTCGCATTTCCATAAGCAAGCAGCGCATAGCGCACGCACCACGTAGCTAAGCCCAAAAGCAGGATGCCGCGCACGCTGACCCGACGGAAGATCCAGGGCATGAGAAGCATCACTCCCACTTCTGAAAGCTGGCCGAGCGTCATCTTGCCGGCCGCGTTGACCACGCCCACGTCATTCAGAAATGCGTTCGTGAACGAGAAATAAAACGTCAGGGGAATGCAGGCAAGGATGGAGGCGATCAGGAAGACGGAATAGGATCGGTCTTTCAACATGACGAGCGCGTCGAGCCCGAGGATCTTCCGCATGGATAGGGCCCCCTGTTCGTTTGCCGGCGGTGTATGCGGGAGGAAGAGGCAGAACACCGACATGACGACCGAACCCGCAGCCGCGAGGAGGAATTGCGCGGAGGACGCCTCGACCCGGAGCCTACCGATCGCAATTCCGATCACGATCCAGGCGAGCGTGCCGAACACTCGGAATAGCGGAAACCGGCGTGCGTCCGTGATGTTCTTGAGCGTGATGGACGTAGTGAGGGCAAGAGTAGGAAAAAAGCACAGGCAGTACGCGAACATCAGGGCGTACACAGCGGGAAACGAAGAGACGCGGGTTACCAGGTAGAGAAACACCGCACCAATCAGGTGGACGGCTGAGAGAACGCGCTCGGTCGAGAAGTAACGGTCGGCGATGAGGCCGACGAAAAAGGGCGAGATCATGGACGCGAGGGCTGTCGTGCCGAATACGGCTCCGGCCTGTGTGCCCGAGAAGTGCAGCGTCGCGGTTAAGTAAGTGCCGATCGTGACGTACCAGCAACCCCAGACGGCGAAATTGAGGAACATCATGATGCAGAGTCGGATATTGACGGAGCCGGGCATGTTTTCTAGTGTTGTCGAAAGTGATCGAGCGGTTTCACTTAGTGTCGACTAGTTTCTGGAGGAACGCAAGGAACCGCGGAGGTTCCATTGCTGCCTCAGCAGAAATATATGATACGAAGACCATGAAGCTGCTTGCACTCGCCTTCTGCGCTTGTTCCGCTACGCTCGCATCGGCTCAGTTCGTCGATACGGCAGCGAAGGCGGGGCAAGCGCATCACAATGATCCTGCAGCAGTAGAGGTCTTCCGCGACCGGGGTCTGGGCCTTTTCATTCACTGGGGCGTTGATGGAACGCTAGGGGGCGTGATTTCGCACTCTCTGGTGGGCGCTTCAACCGATTACGTTGACCGCTTCTTCAAAACACTGCCGGCGTACTTCAATCCGGATCAATATCGACCCGACGACTACGCGCGACTGGCGAAGCTGGCCGGATTCCGCTATGTCATGTTTACCGCGAAACATCACGCCGGATTCTGTATGTGGAATACCCATACGACCGAGTTTAGTGTCATGCACACGCCTTACGGCAAAGATGTGATGGGTCCGATGCTTGCAGCGTTCCGGAAGCAGGGTATCGCCGTCGGTATTTACTTCTCGCCCGATGACTTCTGGTGGCTCTATCAGCACCACATCACCATCAACCGGCATGTGAAGGGGGTCTATCCACAGGACATTCCGGAATTCCTGGAGTACACGAAGCGCCAGCTGAAGGAACTTTTGACTGAATATGGGGCCATCGATTACTTTTTTTTCGACGGACCCGCCGAGCAGTTGACCGATTATGCCTGGTCCCTCCAACCGAAGCTTGTCATTACGCGTGGCGTCATGGAGACTCCCGAGCAATATACGCCCGGAGTCGCGCTGCCTGGCGCTTGGGAGGGCAATCTCACGATGGGAACGGAGTGGCCGTGGAAGGCAACAAACGAGCACTACAAGTCGGGAACGGAATTGATCAATACCCTGATCGAAACCCGAGCCAAGGGCGGAAATCTACTTTTGAACATCGGGCCCAAGCCTAACGGAGCCATTCCCGATGAACAGGATGCGCGGTTACGGGAGATCGCGCTTTGGAATTTTGTGAATGGCGAAGCCGTCCACGAAGTCCGGCCGTGGGTGGTCACCAATGAGAACAATGTATGGCTCACCAGGGCGAAAAACGAGAACACAGTTTACGCGTTCATCACGGGTGAGACGCAATGGCGGCTAGGCGATGCGAAAACCATTACGTTACGGTCTGTGCGCGCTACTGCCCAGACGACGGTATCAGTGTTGGGCCAATCGGACGAAATCGTCGAGTACAAGCCGGACGTGAAGCCCAAAACTTCGTGGACGCAAGATGGCAGCGGTCTGCATGTTACGGGTTATCGGGCCCAGCGGCTATACACAGATCGCAGTTGGCCGAATCCTGTTGTGCTGAAAATGACACATGTTGAGGCCGCGATGCAACCGCCTGAGGTGGTCACGCAAGCTGCCGAATGGGATGCACTTAGCGGGAACGAAACGCTACATGGTCGCTTGGCCAACATGGGCAACGTAGAAAAGGTAGAGATAGGCTTTCAGTATCGGGTGAAGAAGGACGGAACTGATCTGTCGGAACGAATCGAGCCCTGGACGGATTTGCCTGCCACCCCTCGTACCGCGACAGGAGAATTTACGTTCACCTTGGAGGGACTTACCCCGAACCGAGATTACGAGTTCCGAGCCCAAGTCAAACATCCACTGCTGACGAGCTATGGCCAAGAGAAGACGTTCCGTACTTCGAATGCGGCTCGATAGGCCACGTCAGCTATCCTTTCCGTAAACTCCCCAGAAGACGTCCGCGACTCTAGCCCTTACAGTCAGATTTCGTTATCGAAGCCTGATACACTGGCCCAATCACTGTCCAACTGGATATACGTGCAAGACAAAGACCTTTACTCCGGATTGATTCGGCTGCATGTACTACATCACGCGTGCGAAGGACAGATCTTTGGGCTAGACATGATCGAGGAACTTGCACGCCACGGATACAAGATGAGCCCTGGAACGATCTACCCCATTCTTCACGGACTTGAGAGACGAGGCTACCTTGCGTCCACGGACTTTCGATCGGGCAAGATCAGGCGGCGCTTGTACCGGGCGACACCGTCGGGCCGGAAGGCGCTTAAAGCGGCTAAACAGAAGGTCCGCGAATTGTTCGGTGAGCTGATCGAAGGCAAATGATGAGATCGACGGCAGGCAATTTGTCCCTTGTCCTCCTGTTCGGCGGCATCCTATTCGCCCAGGAATCAAATCAGACCTCGTTGACCATCGAGCAGGCTATCAATCTGGCCGGGCAGTTCCCCTCGATCGCAGCGGCGCAAGAACAAGTGAACGCTGCAGCAGCTGGCATCCGTCTGGCGCGAACCAATTACCTTCCGAGCGTGAACGCCGTAGGGCAAGTGAATCGTGCAACGCGAAATAACGTGTTTGGACTTCTACTGCCGCAGACAGTCATACCGAGCATGTCTGGACCTGTTTTGGGCACCAATAACGGAACCACCGTTTGGGGTAGCGCCGCCGGCGTCCTTATCTCATGGGAACCCTTTGATTTTGGCCGCCGCCGCGCGTTAGTTCGCTTGGCCCAAGCCACTGAAGGCCGGGCTCAACTATCGGCCGAAAGCGCTCGATTTGAAGTTCAGACGAGTACTGGCGCGGCTTTCCTGACCCTGCTGGCAAGCGAGCAGACGGTGCGTGTTGCGCAAGCATCAGTGGACAGGGCGCAGGTTGTTGTCAAGTCCGTCAAGGCGCTCGTGGACGCGAAACTGCGTCCTGGGGCGGATTTGTCTCGGGCGAATACGGAACTCGATGCTGCGATGACGCAGTTAATGCAGGCCCAGCAATCAAGCGAAGTGGCTAGGATATCCGTTGCCGAGTTTACGGGAACGAATGCAAAGACGTTTGCAGCGCTTCCGGGTCATCTGCTGGAGCGATTGCCGGAGGCCAGTGGCGACGGTCCCAGCGATGTGTCCAAGAACCCTGCAGCCCGGCAACAGGCAGGGGTAATCGCGGAAGCTAAATCCAAGGTAGACGTCTTGGGACATACGTATCGGCCCACGTTCGAGCTGAACGCAGCGGGATACGGACGTGGCAGTGGGGCTCTGACGAACGGGCAAACACTCACAGGGTCCGGCGGCCTTACTCCGAACTACTTCAATGTTGGGGTCGGGTTTACTGTCAATTTCCCTCTTATGAGTCTGCTGTCACTCCGGGCGCAAGAGGCACAAGCAGCCGCTGTGGAGCGATCTGAAGCCGCAACTTACAAACGGGTCCTGGCCGATCTGCAGGCACAATCGAAAGCCGCTCAGGCGACCGTGGATCAGGCTCGTCGCATCGCGGCAGAGACACCGAAAGAAGTTGAAGACGCCCAAACCGGTTATGCACAGGCGAATGCCCAGTACCGGGCAGGGCTCGCATCAATCGTTGCGTTAGCCGAGGCGCAGAGACTGTTAGCGCAGGCAGAGATTGATGATTCGCTCGCCAAGCTTGCCGTCTGGCGCGCCTCGTTGCAGTTCCAGACCGCCGAGGGCGATATCTCTTCGTTCCTGAAGGAAGCTAGCAGGTAGAAAACATGCGATTGGTCTTAGCCGCACTGACCAGACCCCTGACGGTCATTGTTTTTATGATTGCCATTGCGCTCTGCGCCGTAATGGCAGTCGAGCGCATGCGGGTCGATATTTTTCCCACGGTGGGAGAGAAAGCAATCTACGTTGCGCAGCCATATAGCGGGATGGACCCGGCACAGATGGAAGGATTCCTGAACTACTACTTCGAGTATCACTTCCTCTACATCAACGGCATTCAGTACATCAAGAGCCAGAATGTTCAAGGTGCCTCGCTGATGAAGCTTGTGTTTCAGCCTGACACCGATATGGCGGACGCCATGGCGCAAACGGTCGGTTATGTCAACCGCGCGCGGTCATTCATGCCGCCTGGCACTGTGCCTCCGTTCATCACGCGTTTTGACGCGGGCAGTGTTCCCGTAGGACAACTCACGTTTCTCGGTTCAAATCGGACCCAGGCGGAGATTCAGAATCTGGCCCTCAATCGCGTTCGGCCCGTCTTTGCTACTCTGCCTGGCGTCTCTGCGCCGCCTCCGTTCGGTGGCAACCAGCGCTCCATCGTGGTTACGCTTGATCCGAACAAGTCGAAACAATATGGGATCTCGCCGGAAGAGGCGACGGCCGCCGTGAACAAGGCGAGCGTGGTGATGCCATCCGGCAATATTCGTATCGGAAACTTCAATCTGTTCGCGACCAGTAACAGCACTCTTGGCGCGAACCTTGATGCGCTCATGGGTACTCCAGTGCGAACGGTCACAGGCCCAACCGTGTACTTGCGGGATATCGGAACCGTCGCGGACGCAACGGATATCCTCACCGCTTACGCGCACGTGAATGGGAAACGTACCGTTTACATCCCGGTCACGAAGCGAGCCAGTGCGTCGACGTTAGCAGTCATCAACGAAATCAAGGCGGCACTTCCAGATTTGAAGAAGCTCTTGCCGGAAGACATGGATATCCGCCTCGACTTCGACCAGTCGCCTTACGTTAGCAATTCGCTGCGGGGCCTACTGCTGGAGGCAGCGCTGGGAGCAGTATTGACCGGCGTCATGGTGCTCTTGTTCTTGCGCGACTGGCGGAGCGCAATCATCGTGGTTCTGAACATTCCTTTCGCCATTCTCAGTTCGGTTGTCTTGCTTTGGGCAGCGGGACAAACGATCAACATCATGACTTTGGGAGGACTTGCTCTGGCGGTGGGCGTCCTCGTCGACGAATCGACAGTTGAGATTGAGAATCTGTCATCGCATATGGCCTCTGGAGTACCGAGGGCCAGAGCGGTTGTGGAAGCCACACGGCTGACGGTCGTTCCGCGCTTCCTGTCCATGCTGTGCATCCTGGCGGTGTTTCTGCCGTCTTTCTTTCTCGCCGGAGTCGGCCGTCAGCTCTTCGTTCCTCTGTCACTTGCAGTGGCATTCGCGATGATCGCTTCGTTCCTGTTATCAAGCAGCCTGGTTCCCGTCTTATCCGCATGGATGATGAAGGAGAAGCGCCAAAACGAAGAGCACACCGGGGTCTTCGGAAGTCTCCATAGCACCTATGAGCGATATCTCAGGTCCGCGCTGCGTTTTCGCTGGCCGTTGGCGCTCATCTACCTTGGCGCGTCAGTAGTGTTCCTTTGGTTATTCCTGCCCCGCATGGGAACCGAGATTTTCCCTGACGTTGCGGCCCCGCTGCTTCAAATCCGATTGCGGGCTCCCACAGGCACTCGTATCGAGGAAACCGAGCCCCTGGTGCTGCAAGCGATCGACATCATCAAGCAGACCGTTGGGCCCGATAACGTCACGATCACGAGTGATTATGTAGGAACGCAGCCAGCCAGTTATCCGGTCGACCTGATCTATCTTTTCACCGCAGGCCCGCACGAAGCGGTTATTCGCGTCGGCTTGAAAGAAAACGTGAAGGGCAACGAAGCGTTGCGCGAACAGATTCGATCCGCGCTTCGGCGAAGTCTTCCCAATCTGGAGGTGTCGTTCGAAGCCGGAGACATCATCAGCCAAGTAATGACTTTCGGGTCGCCTACTCCGGTCAATATCACCGTGCAAGGACCGGCTCTCGAAGATGATTACACCTTCGCGAAGAAGGTTCACGGCGAACTCAGCAAATTGGGGTTCTTGCGCGACCTTCAATTCGCACAGGCCATGGACTACCCAACCGCGCATGCCGAGATCGATCGCGACCGCGCGGGCCAGTTTGGTTTGACTATGTCAAACATCGCGCAATCGTACGTGGCTGCGACTGGATCAAGCCGCTTCACATCGCCAAACTATTGGCGTGATCCTAACTCAGGGAACGCGTTTCAGATTCAGGTGCAATATCCCCCCGACCGGATGCAATCACTGCAGCAGCTGGAATCGATTCCGCTCATGCTGCCGGGTCAAAACCAGCCGTACTTGAGTGACGTCGCGACGATTACCAGGTCGAAAGTTCCAGGCGAGGTTGACCGTTATAACGGCCAGCGAGTCATTGCACTGACCGCCAACCTGCACGAAGTCCCGCTGGGAAACGCCCTCACCCCAATACAGGACGCGATTCAGAGAGCTGGAACGCCTCCGCGGGGCGTAAGCGTGCACTTGGTTGGCGAAGCTCCCGGACTGGAGGAAACCATTCGGGGTTTGCGCATCGGCCTTCTGCTTGCTGTTCTCGTTATCTTTCTCTTATTAACTGCCAACTTCCAGTCTTTCCGGCTCTCGTTGGCAGTGATCCTGACGACGCCTGCAGTACTCTGCGGCGTATTGATCATGCTCTGGATCACCGGAACTACGTTGAACGTGCAGTCATTTATTGGCGCCATTATGGCGATCGGAATCGCGGTCGCGAATTCCATTCTGCTGATCTCCTTCGCCGAGCGCCACCGATTGGAACAGAGGAGCTCGTCTTCGGATGCGGCCCACCATGGTGCGAGTTCCCGGCTCCGAGCCATATTGATGACCGCTGCTGCCATGATTTCCGGAATGCTTCCGATGGCGCTCGGCGTCAGCGAGGGTGGGAATCAAACGGCTCCGCTGGGTCGCGCGGTCATCGGGGGTTTATTGTCTTCCACGTTCGCCACGCTCACTGTTCTGCCCGCAATCTATTCGATTCTTCAGCAGAAAGCTGCTAGTGCTTCGATGTCCTTGAATCCAGATGACCCATCCAGCCGATACTATGAGCCACAACATTCGTAACCTGATTTCGGCGTGCGTCCTGATCGTATGCGCGCAAGAATTCGGGTCAGCACAAACAATAAAACTCGTAAAGATCGTTTCGAAACGGGTTGTGCGCACGACGGAACTGCCCGGTGAGTTCTATCCATTTCTCACCGTTGAGCTGCACGCGAAGGTAGCAGGATACGTCGACAGAGTGCTTGTGGATCGCGGAAGCGTGGTCAGGGAAGGAGAGTTACTAGTCCAACTCACCGCTCCGGAACTGGAAGCTCATATCGTCCAGGCGCAGGCGCAGGTAACTTCGGCCGAGTCGGATGAGACGCAAGCCGAGGCACAGCTTGCGGCGTTGCAAAGCAATTGCGAGAAACTTCAGGAAGCCGCAAAGACACCCGGTGCTGTCGCTGAAAACGATCTCATCCAGGCGAAGCAGCAGACGGATGCCGCGCAAGCACTCGTTCGATCTCGTCAAAAAACGGTCGAATCGCTCAAAGCCAATCTGAAATCGCAACACGATCTGGCCGCCTACCTGCGCGTAACTGCACCCTTTGATGGAGTGATCACGACGCGCTATATGCATCCGGGAGCGCTCGTAGGGCCGGGTTCCGATGTACCACTGTTACGGCTTGACCAAATCTCCCGCTTGCGGCTCGCCGTTGCAGTACCGGAGGCCGACGTTGCCGGAATCGAAAAGGGCGTAAGGGTCGAGTTCAAGGTGCCTGCACATCCGGAGCGTACGTTCTCCGGCGTGATTGCAAGGCCAGCGCGCGCGCTTGATATGAAGACACGCACGATGCCGGTTGAACTCGACGTCAGTAACACTGATGGACTGCTTTCACCCGGCATGTACCCTTCCGTTCTATGGCCCATCGCAAGTTCCCGCTCTGTGTTACTTGTCCCGCCAACTTGCGTCGTGACCACTACGGAGCGGGTATTCGTCATTCGCGATGACCGCGGCCGTGCTCACTGGGTAGACGTTCATAAGGGACCGACGGTCGGTAATCTCGTGGAAGTTCAGGGCGACCTCCGGCCGGGCGATGAGGTAGTCGACCGTGCGACCGACGAGGTGCGAGAGGGTTCTGAACTGAAAACCGGACGGTAACCGGCTACGGCGCTGCGATACAACAGAGCCATGGAAAGACGCTCGCTTCTCCTTTCTTCATTGGGTATGGCCGCAGCGAGACTATGGGCGGGAGAGCGGTTGCCAATTGCCACGGCAGTCGAGTACAGCATGTTGCCGCAGAGCGCGTCCATACCGGAGCGGTTTCAGATTGCAAAGGATGCGGATTTCGAACAAATCGAATGCCCGACGACCCGCGACCAGCGTGAAGCGGAGGCAATGAAAACAGCGGCTGACAAAACGGGCATCAAAATTCATTCCGTGATGAATATGGATCATTGGAAGTACCCGCTTTCCTCACCTGATCCGGCAGTAGTGGAGAAGAGCCTCGAAGGCGCTCGCGTGTCGATCCGTAATGCGCATCTCTGGGGTGCCAATACGGTCCTGATCGTTCCGGCCGTCGTCGACGCGACCACCTCTTACCGCGATGCTTACACGCGTTCGCAGCAGAGTATCCGGAAGTTTCTGCCACTCGCGCAGGAGTTGAAGGTCATCATCGCCATAGAAGAGGTTTGGAACAAGTTCCTCCTCAGCCCGCTCGAGTTCGCTCGCTATGTGGATGAGTTCAACAGCCCATTTGTCCGAGCTTATTTCGACATCGGGAACGTCGTGCTGTATGGATATCCACAGGACTGGATTCGGACACTTGGCAGCCGAATCGTCAAGCTGCACATCAAGGACTTCAGCTTTCGCAGAGACCAGGCGAAAAACTCAGTCGCGAAGTGGGAAGGGTTGGGAGAAGGAGACATCGACTGGCCCGCCGTCTATGCAGCCCTGCGCGACATCGGATTCAAAGGGACCGCGACTGTCGAGCTCGAGGGCGGGGATCTAAGCGCACTGAAGGAGATCTGCCGGCGCCTGAACCTGATCCTGACTGGAGAAATGCCAAGCGGAGCTCGGCCCCCTCACGGGTGATTCGTAAGGTCGCGAACCATGATGTCGCGGAATTTCATGTTGCCGCGGCCGCCGGCATGCAACTGCAGCGCGATCGGTCCTTCGAAGGATTTGGGCTTGGGATCCGTGAAGTCGACCATGGGAACACCATTCAGACGCGAACGGTAGCGGTTGCCAACGACCTCAAGAAGGTACTCATTCCACTCGTCCATCCTCACCACAGTTTCGTTTTCAGGAGCAGGCCACACGATCCAACCACGTCCGTCGCCGTAGAGACCGGCAGTGTGCTGGCCGATACGGCAGTCGACTTCGAACTGCAGCCCTTGTGTTATCTCGGCCGTGCCCGGCTTGAAGGCGGTGTGAAAGAACACGCCGCTGTTACCGTCTCCTTCACAGCGGAAGCGGAGAGATAGCTGAAAGTCGCGGAACGATTTCTCAGTCTGCAGGTAGCCGTAGTCTTTTGTAAGTCCGCGTCCGTGGATGACGCCGTCCTCGACTGTCCAGCTTTCCTGCCCGATCTTCACCCAACCGTTAAGATCGGTACCGTTAAACAGGGATACCCAATCTTCGCCGGGCAGTTTCTTTTTCACCTCTTGGGAGTTTGCAGCCAGAATCAGAAGCGGCAGCGCGCCAAGCAGGATGGCACAGCGATTGCGGAAGGTGAATGTTCTCATATCTTGAAGCGAACCTAGGATCTTAGCAATCTTCATCGTATGACCAGTTCCTTTACGAGCGAAGAGATGGCCGCCGGGTATGCACGCGACCGACCTCCGGTGCACGCGCGCGTATTCGAGCTGCTCGAAGCTCGTCGGGGAACGCTGCGAGCAGAGCGAGCGCTTGATGTTGGCTGCGGCGCGGGTCTCTCAACCAGAGTGCTCCAACCGAGAGCGTCCCAGACGATTGGAATCGATCCGGCACCGTCCATGCTGCATTGGGCGAAGAAGCTCGTTGCCGACGCGGCGTTCGTTGCAGGGACGGCAGAGGCGATCCCGCTCGGGAGCGGCACTGCGCAACTGGTCACAGCGGCAGGTTCGCTGAACTATGCCGAATGGAAAGCGTTCTTTCGCGAAACGGCGCGGGTGTTGACCTCGGAAGGACGGCTCCTGATCTACGATTTCGAGCCAGGCAGGTCGTTTCGCGACATGCCGGATCTCGACCGGTGGTTTGAGGAGTTCTCGTTACGATTCCCGTGGCCGGACGGGGATGGGCAAGAGGTCGATCCGGAGATGCTCGGAACGGCGTCCGAACAATTTGGATTAGACCTGCGGGAGCGCTTTCGGATTGCGATCGCCATGACGCGGGAGGCGTACGTCGACTACATGATGACCGAGACAAACGTTGCGACAGCCGTTCGCCACGGAGTTCCACCGCAAGAGATCCGAGACTGGTGCAGAGAGGGTCTCAAATGGATCTGGAACGACGGACCGAGGGAGATTGTATTCAATGGGTACTTCGCTCAACTTCGTCGCGAGCGAAAATGATCGAATGCGTTCTGTGAGCGAGCAAGAGATCGGGTTGATGTTCTGGACTACCGGCAATCCGGAACAGGATCTCGCGCGCGTGTTTGGTTTCGGATTGTCAGCAGGTCAACTTGGATTCCCCGGTGAGTTGCCATTACAGAAGAGCGCCGAGAGCTGGGCATCAGCGCTCGCAAAGCATCCCGAGTTTGTCATAACCACGGCCATTTGCAGCTACGTTGGTGAATCCTACTCGGATGTCGAGACGGTGCGGCAGACAGTCGGCCTCGTGCCGCAGAATACTCGTGCCGAACGCGTGGCGAGAACGAAAGCAGTTGCCGATATAGCGGCGTCGCTTGGAATCGGCAGTGTGGGATGCCACATCGGATTCGTTCCAGATGATCGCCAGAGCCCGGAATACAAGCAGGTGTGCTCTCTGGTTCGCGACTTCTGCGATCACTTGGGTGAGCACCACCAGAATTTCACGTTGGAGACAGGTCAGGAGCGGGCAGAAGCACTGCTGGCGTTCATCGACGATGTGGGCAGCGTCAATTTGAAGATCAATTTCGATCCGGCGAACATGATCTTATACGGGATGGGAGACCCTGTGCGTGCTCTGCGTACGGTAGGCAGCCGCGTGGTTTCAGTTCACTGCAAAGATGGCCTACGTCCAGCGGCATCGGGTAGTCTCGGCATCGAACAACGGTTAGGTTCGGGGGAGGTGGATTACCCCGCCTTCCTAGACGCTTTGAGGCAGATCGGGTACAAAGGCATACTCAGCATTGAGCGCGAAGAACCCGACGTTGAGCGTCGAGAGGCGGATATCAGGCATGCGGTCACGTTCCTCCGCGACCTGCTGAAAAGTTGAATACTGTTAGACATGGACTCGACGATGCGGCGTAGAAGCTTTCTTGCAGGTGCGGCGACGGTGCCTGGTGCTTTAGGCGCAAGTGCAATCGGGTTTGAAGAGCAAGCGACTCAGCAGCCGCAACCAGGATTTGAACGAACGCGCTTCGGCATGGTCGGAGTCGGGATGCAAGGCTCGGGACTCCTGCACAACGCGATCTCGCTTCCCGGTGTCGAGTGTGTCGGAGCGGCCGACCTTTGGGATGAGAGGCACAAGCTCGCCAGAGAAATCACGGGTAATCCAAGTCTCTTCACCACGCGCAGCTACGAGGAGTTATTCCGCCGCCCTGATGTGGACTGCATTGTCGCTGCGGTGCCGGACCACTGGCACAAGCGCGTGGTTGTGGATGCGTGCGCGGCGGGCAAGGACATCTACTGCGAGAAGCCGATGTCTCACACCATCACGGAGGGATTCGAGATGGTCGACGCTGCCCAGAAGCATAGCCGCATCGTTCAAATCGGCTCCCAGCGAGTGAGTTCTTCGCTTTGCGCCAAAGCGCGAGAACTCTACAAGGGCGGCATCATCGGCGAGATTGAAACGGTGGAATTGAGTTATGGCAGAAACAGCCCAAACGGAGCGTGGCAGTATCCGTTGCCGCCGAACCTGTCCACGTCGAACCTCGATTGGGACAAGTGGCTCAACGGCGCTCCTAAAATCCCGCTGAGCCCGGAGCGTTTCGCCCGATGGCGTTGCTGGAAAGAATATGGAACCGGTGTAGGCGGCGACCTTATGGTGCACCTGCTCAGCGGCATGCTGTTTACACTCGGTTGGAACGAAGCACCACGCTCCGCTTCTGCCCTGGGCGGCATTTTCCGGTGGAAAGATGGTCGCAACATGCCGGATTTCCACACGGTTCTCTTTGATTACCACGGCGTGCCTGTCTATGTACGGCTCGATCTCGGCTCAGCAACGCCGGAGATCGCCCGATTCCTGGGACCGAAGGGCGTCATGGAGGCGGATGACAGTAGCGTCCGGATCAATTCTCAGTCTGGCGAGGACAAGGAACCGAGTTACTACGCGAACAGTTTCCCGGCCGCCATGCACGCGCAATATGTGAAGGAATGGACCGAAAAGCACCCTCGTCAGTTTGGCCGGGAGCCTCTTACTGACAGCCCGGTTTTCGAAGGCCCGAATTGGGACGACGTTAAGCCTCATTTATGGAACTTCTTTTCGGCCGTGAAGTCGCGGAAGCCGGTGGTTGAGGATGCAATATTCGGAAACCATGCCGCCATAGGATGCCACATGGCGAATGAGTCGTATTTTCGGGGAAAACCCGTGTTCTGGGATGAGCATTCCCGCACCTTGAATACGAACAGCCAAGATCGGGCATAGACAGGGCATAGATCGGCAGCTCAGCGACTCGTCACGCCAACTCGATATTCAACGATGTGACAACCTCATTGATGGCAAGATAAAGTTCATCCTGGTGCTTGTAGAACTCATTCATGTCGGTCGTCAGAACATACGCGAAGACCTCGACAGTGAAAGAGACCATTGAATAGCCGGAGATCCGAGCCGGGGGCTGGCGAACTTCCACTTGCTTGTTCCGCGCCAGCATATCGCCGACACTCTTTAGCAGGCGACGGATCTGGTCCTGGGAAGTCGTTCGCTTGATACCGAAAGTAGGGTTAAAGAGAATCTTGTCCCGGACGGCATAATTCTCCAGATTCATCCCGGCGAAAGCGGAGTTCGGGATACTGACAATGCTTCGACTTAAGGTGCGAACGCGCGCAGAGCGCAATCCGATATCTTCGATGGTTCCGACGACACCACCGAAGTTGCCGAAGTCGCCGACCATTACGGGTGCGTCGCCGATGACAGAGACTCCGCCGAAAACGTTCGCGATGGTCTGCTGCGCTGCGAGGGCAACAGCAATACCGCCAACCCCAAGGCCCGCGATGATGGTCGTCATGTTGAACCCCCAGTTGTCGAGAATGAGGATCGCAGCAAAAATCGCAATGACCGTTTTGAGAACGCGGCGTCCTAAGTAGATAACCGAATGCGACACGACTCGCTGGCGCTGGTTCAGCCTTCGGTCGAGCCTCACAATCAGAAAGTCCAGAAGGTTAATCAGGCCCCAGGCGAAGGATGCGACCACCACCATTAGCAATGCACGATCAACATAAACGCGGGTCAGTGCCGCGGGCGCGATCATCTGTTCGAAAATGCGGAACACCATGACGCTCAGCAGAACTAGCGTAGGGTCGACAATGGCCTGCATCCAGGCGAAGCTTCCCGTTCGCCGGAACCGCGCGGCTACCGACTGTACAGATCTTTGGAACAGATTGACGACCATCCGGAAGGCCGCGACTAGAATCAGCGCCACCAAGAAAAGGGCGATCCACTTCCAGAGCGGCGTCTCGAGTATGAGTGTTGCGACAAGAACGCGCGGAAGACGCGCTTCAATCTTCGATTCAGTCGAGGGTATCGGGACGAGCTGTGGAACTTTGGCTACCGTCGTTGCCGCAAACAGCCATGCCTGGGGTGCATTTGCAGGCTGGCTTCGCTGAAGTTGCAACGTGAACTTCTGCTCGTTGCTCACGACCGTGGCGACGTGCTCAATGGTGGGGTCCGGATCATCCGCCAGATTGCCCTGTGGGTCCTGGCTGAGTTGGAGGACATCGAACTGGCTGGCCGTATTCAGCAAGGATTCCAGATCCTGGGCCAGTTTCGGTCCCTGCTGAGCTCTTTGCCTGGCTGGTATACGGGTCAGGTCAAGATACTGTGCGGCCTTGTTGAAGTCATCCTGGTGACAGGCCTGCAAGAACGCAGTGACGGTCGAGCGAGGATTGACCCGATTCAGCGGATCCACGGGAGCAGCCGGTGGTGCACCGTACGATTCGAGAACGGATGAACATAGTAAAACAGCGAGGTAAAGCCTTCGGGTCACACCGGTACGACGACGCCAATCCGACGATCCGTAACAACAATCTTGATTTGGGCAGTGCGAGTGCGACCCGCGCGAGTTGAGATGTGGTGCGATAGCTGCGCAGCAGCGCGACTCAGATGTCTTTCAGCAATTCATCAATGATCGTCTGTACCGCAACGTACGGATCGGGTCCATTGACAGGTGTTGCTTCAATCGAATAGAGCCCCTTATATCCCAGTTCTTTCGAGATCGCGATCGCATCGGCCTCGCTGTACCTTTGCGGATCATAATGAGCGTGACTACTTCCGCATGAGAGTGGGTACATGGCACGCAACCCCGCGTGACGAGCCG
Source organism: Bryobacteraceae bacterium (assembly GCA_045807925.1). Taxonomy (GTDB): domain Bacteria; phylum Acidobacteriota; class Terriglobia; order Bryobacterales; family Bryobacteraceae; genus Bog-105. The sequence continues at coordinate 32,218 of JBJMGK010000058.1, forward strand.
CTTCGTCGGGGAAATTACCCGTGTCGGGATTCGCATGTATGCCTGCGGCTTTAACTACCTCCACCACAACCTCCCAGCTTGGATTTGTGGTGCTGACTGAGTGACCGCGGCTTTCGAGCGTGACGCAAACCTTTTTCTTGTTTCCATAATCGCCGATGGTCTTTAACGCTGCAATCGCATTTTGACGCACTTCGGGCGCCAGCGTGCCGTGGTTCAACATGACACGCGGACACCCAATCTCGACGGCGTGATCGATCCACTGCTTCGTGAGGTCGATCGTTTCAATCCGAACCGCCGGGTCCGGCGTCGAGATATTCAGAGATCCAAACTCGAGGCAGATCTGGTTCATATTCGACTTCGCCTTGCGAAGGCGGTCCCGCACCTCCTTCAAATAAGAGGGTTCTGTCGAGGCGAAGTGAGTGTGCTGAAATTCGACGTGATGAACGCCATACCGGTCGGCGATCATTTGAGGCGCATCGAGGATATCGAGCGTTCGCTTCGGGTCCTCGGGGTGTGAAGGACTCTTCAAAACGCTGTTGAAGGAGAGCGTCATGATCCCTATGCGATTTAGTTTTGTTCGATCCGGGTCCGCGCGATTGGAGGATTGTCCCCAACCTTTGGCTGCTGCGGCAGAAGTGATGGCTGAACTGATCAGAAAGTCACGGCGTCTCATAACTAGCCTCTAAGAGAATGTGGTTTTTGATGATGACTGATTCATTCTGAATCGGCCATTCGCGTCGTAGCAATCGCTTCGCTACCAGGGCTATCCTAGCCTAACCGGGCTGCAAATGCATAATCCCGCGCGTTGCTGCCAATCTGTGGCCAATACATACAGCCCATTCGCAGGTGTGTGGGCATTGGGACTCGACCGCTGCCATGAGCAGAAGAATTGCACGATCGACTTGCAGCGAGGGTCAATGAACTCCGGCGAGAAGCGACTGGTAGGCTTGGCGAGCATGGTCGTAAGCTTGCTTCGCTGCGCCGATCTCATTTTCAGAAATCTGTGAGGCCTTCTGGCTCCAGCACTGATTCACGGCCTCGAGGCACCATTGGGCGCTTGCCTTTGAAGGTCGCATGGCCTTCCCGGCCACCTGGACGAAGATAGGATTTGTGTGTGAGGATGGCAGGATCCTGAGAGCCATCCAGCCGCTCTCAGTCACTGGCACGTTGAATTCAAGCTTTCTCAGAGCGCCGTCGGCCAGCAAGCGCTGGCTGCTGATCGGTTTTCCGTTCCAGACCAATTCAACCGATACGTCGCGTGTTTTTCCAACACGCCCCCGTTCTACGTCCCAATACGGTTGCTTGTCGTAGGCCGCAGGGAGGGCTTGCGGAACATTCTCCAGATACGCGGCAGCTTGAACGGTGACGGCGACGTTCCCTGGACTGGAAAGCCGAATCTCGCTGTTATCCATTCCCAGGCCCGTTCCATTCGCGGCAAAGTTCATAAGATGGCTCTTGCCATCTGACACATAGCTGCGGCCATCCACGAGGGATTTGAGCCAACTCTTGTAATTCAATTTGCCGTCAACCTGCGCGTAAAGGCGTCCGCGGCCGACACGGTTATCCGTGATGCAGGGGAAGTCTGTTTCCCCTGAGATGCGCGGCCGGAAGCCAACATTCAGGGTGTGATACCAGATGTTCAGTTCCCAGACGTACGGGGTGTCGCCGGCCGAAATGAAATCGACCACGCCCGGGTGGGTAATGTCGACAATGTATTCATTCGCTCCAATCCCGTCAAACGCTGGCATCTCGTAATTGGGTAGCTCTGAGCTTTTTACCGACAGCCCCCAACCGCTGTGAGCGAATCCGGTGAGCGCACCCTGGGCCTTTGCCCACCGCAAAATCGGCAGGTTCCAGGTAGGCCAATCCTCAATCCGTATCGCGCCAGGATAACTTTGCTCCTTTAACCCAAGCAAGGTCAGATGCCCACAGTGGCTGGAGGGAAACCCCGAAATCTCTAAGTCGTAGTGCAGGAGGGTCTCCGGCGTGGAGAGAGGGTCGTCGTGACCGGTGAAGAATTGTTTCTGATGGTAGTAGCAGGGCGCCCAATTCAGAACACATCCGACGCTCAGGTGTTCGCCTTCCACTTGCCGCATCATCACCGCCGGATCGACGCCCTCCGTTGGCGTTACGTAATGAGAGCAACCGGCGGCATGAATATGGTGATCGCCCGGGTACCAGCCGAGTTTTGCCGGATGAATCCATCGTTTGAGCCGAAATGAGAGTGGTCGCGGATTACCGCTGGCAAGGTCAAGCTGCCTTAACTCGCGGACATATTCGGGTCCGCCTGTACAAGCTATTTCATACGAGCCATCGGGAAGCCGGATGTTCTCTCCATCGCGGCGATAAACCTGCGGTTGAAAAAAAAAATCCGGCGCCAGACGCTTTGAAGGATTCGGGTAAATGCGGCCCACATGATCCCTGAAGAGAAACGACGCGATCGTGGGCGTACCATCGTCATCCGTCACCTGGAGACGGATCGTCGGCGCTGGTGTCGCGTCGAACAACACCTCCACGGCTTTATCAGAGCCGATGTCTTGGGTGCCTGGTCCTACGTCGAAGCTGATTGTGGCTAGCCGCTGGCCGGCATCCCGGCTGTAGATTTGCAGAATGGCGTACTGCAAGGCCAAGCCCGACAGCCGACGTGTGATCGGTTGCTCGTTGTACAGCGAGATCTCGGCCCATCGGTTCCTCACGTCTTCGACGGTGATGCGCTCCGTGGGCTCAGGACTCTGATCTTTCCAGGCAGAGAAGTAGACAGGCTGGCTATTGGGGCTATGGACCTGTAGCGTTGCTGTCACGCCAGCCTGATTTTTCACCTTGACCAGGAAAAGACGCGTACCGCCTTCGACCAGTTCTGCCAGTGCGGGGCCGCGCACAACGTGAACGCGACTCTCGGCATCGATCGTGACTACCAGCAAAGCTCGCCTGTCCAGAATGCCTTGTAGATCAGTGATCGCCGCCGCTTCGTCCGTACTGCTCAGCAACTGATCGATGCGGTCCCGGTCTGCCGCCGATAGAGGTTCGCCCATGAAATCGAAAGTCGTCTCGAGTTGACGCACCTGCTGAGCCAGCGGCTGAAGAGAGATCTCACCGTGCGGAGTGAGAGCATGATCCGGTTGTCCGCTGATCCAATTCGGTGTCCAGTGACGTTCAGCCGTCTGCCCCGGCGCCTGCTCTGCCGACTTCAGCGCTGCGGCACTGGCTAATCCCCCCAGGAAGGTTCTGCGCGATAAAGCCACGTTACTTCAAGTTTAGAGCTTCAGGACCGACACTCATCGTGGAGACAAACCCAGATGGGCTCTGTGCAGTCGCGAATACTCGCGCATGGCTACGGCGGCTTCTCCAGGTCTCCCCAGCTTCCGTAGCGTTGTCGCCAGCAGGTAGTGCGTGCTTCCGTCGAGATCGTCTTTTTCCGCGGCCTGAAGCTCCTCCAGCGCCTCTTCCGACTGTCCTCGATAGACGTACACCCTGGCAAGGACCACATGGGCAGTAGCCAGATCCGGCTTCAGGCGCAACGCCTCGCGAGCAAACGGCTCGGCCTTGGGGAAATCGCCCATGCGCACGTAGATAGCTGCAATCAGAGTAGCCGTGTCGGGATCTTTCTCATCCAGTTTCCGAGCATGCTCGGCTGTTTTCAAAGCGCTTTCGTCGTCGCCGGATGCGCTTTGCGCTGTGGCAAGGCCGGCCCACGCTGCGGCGAGCCCGGGAGCCTTCTCGGTTGCGGTCTTGTACTCCCGGACAGCTTCGCCGTATTGTTCCGCGATCCGAAAGGATTCGCCAAAGATCATGTTTGCCTGCACGGATTCCGGTTCCAATTGCATTGCCGTGCTGACGCATCTTTGAAAATCGTTCATCAGGGTCTGCGATTCCTCAATTTCGCGTCGGGCCTCATCGGAACGAGCCGGCTTTTGCCGGGCAGCTTTGACTTTAGCTTCGGCCAGTAAGCGATCCGTGATGCCAAGCCCGTACCATGCCGGGGCATTCTTAGGATCCAGGCGCGTCACGTGCCGGAAGAAATCGTTGGCAGCCAAAACTTGATTGGACGCCACGTTCGCCCGGGCAATGGCGCTAAGTACAATCACATCGTCCGGACGTGCCCTGTTTGCCCTGTTTAAGTAAGGCAATGCCTCTTTGGGCCGCTGCAGATTCAACAAAGACAGCCCGTAAAAAAGAGAAGCCGGCCCGGAATTGGGAGATTTCGACAAAACGGCGGCGAACTCCTGCAGCGCGCCATGGAAATCTCCGGACTGATAGAGAGCGATCCCCAGATTGTTGCGCAGTTCCGGACTATCCTCCCCAAGCTGGACCAACTGCCGGAATGCGGCGATTGCTGTCGGGAAATCACCGCGACGTTCCGCCTCAACGGCTTTTTGTGCGAGCGCCTCATTTTCTGTTTGGGCGCCCGCGCAAAAACACATGAGCAGAAGGATGGCGCATCGCTTCATCTACGTCCGTCGGCACCATCTTGGAACGGATAGTGTCACCAGATTAGTTTGCCAGCTACCTGAATGAGCCGCGGATTGTTCACCTGCGAAGTGACCTGCCCGAACGTTTGGGACCCAAGCGAAGTGTTAGGCGTTCCAAACTGAGGCGTGTTCAGCAGATTGAACGCCTCTCCCCGAACTTGAACTTTGAAACGTTCGTTCGCACCGAATCCAAAATTCTTGAACAGCGCGAAATCCAGATTGTGAATGCCATCGCTGCGGAGATTGGGAAGCGTCCGGGCGACATTGCCGAACGTATACGGTGGCGGCGCCCCAAAACACGCCGTGTTGAACCACTGGCCAAGCCTGCTTGAGCGTGAGCCGCTCGTGCCGTAGCCGTTCGGACAACTTCCCGCGAGATAGTTGGGACGAGAACCTCCGCCCAGGTCGTGAGTATTGTTCGTCGATGTTGTGAGTGCCAGCGGAAATCCTGTTTGGAATGTGAGGATGCCGTCCAGACCCCATCCTCCGGCTACGGCCTGTACAAGGCCGTTCGCGTGCGCCAAGTACTTCCTGCCCTTGCCAACCGGGAGATCAACCACATAGCTGAGCACGACGCGCTGTGACACATCGTAGCTCGCAAGAGATTTCTCCAGGCGAAGGTTGCCCCAGTATTGAGCGCCCGCCGGCCCGCTCGATTCGAGCCACGGCGAAAGCGTTTCCGTATTGCCGATGAGCTTCGAGTTCGTATAGGCCAGGAGAGCGGTACCTCCGGCGCCGAACCGTTTGCTCACCGAAAGCTGGAACGAGTGGTAAGTGGAATCACCGCTGCCTTGCGACGCCAATGTGACGGAGCCGAACTGCGGGAAGGGCCGCAGCAGCTGTCCGGCGGAGATGGTTGACGTACTAAACGGCGACGTCGATGGGACCTTCCCGGCGAACGGGTTGGCGACAGTCTGGAGTAGACCGGGGCCAAGCGCCAGGTACGAGGCGGGCAGGAAATTGATCGATTGTGTCTGGAAGGGTAAATGCGTGCCCTTCGACCCGGCATACGCTGCATCAATCAGAAAGTTCGGTCCGAACTGCTTCTGGATATCGAAGTTCCATTGCTGGGCATACCCAAGTAGATTGCTCGAAACCTGTGTCGTAATGCCCTGCCCATATAAAAACGTATTCGGGTCGCCGTTGCGCTGAGGTGGTGGGACGATCCCATTCGGGAAGGGGTTCGCGAGAGTCGCAAATGGAGTTATTCCACCATTCAACGATGTATTCATCGATTGCGTTATGGCGTTGATCGAATCATGGTCAGGCGCGGAAAAGAGATTCGTGTCGATGGGAAGCCAAAAGATTCCATAGCCCGCACGGATGACAGTGCTCGGAGTGAGCGAATAAGCAAGCCCCATGTGAGGCGACCACTGGTTGTACGCAGTATTCACGGCGCTCCGAGCATGCCTTCTGTAAGAAGCCACAAAATTAAGGGCTCCTGAAAGCGGAAGTCCGGTTGTAGCTGTCAATGGACTTGCGTCTCCGGGGAAGAAGACGCTAATCCTGTTCAACCGTTCCGTCCAAGGCCCGGTCTGTTCATAACGAATACCGAGATTGAGGGTGAGCTTTGGAGTTACCTGGTATGTATCGGTCACATAGACACCGCGATAGACCTGTTGGCTTGCCGTGAAGGCCGGCTCCTGGACCGACCCGGTCTGCGGAGTGCCGAACAGGAAAGAAGCAAATCCAAGCCCACTTCCGGAGCCACCTTGCGGATTTGCTCCCGTGAAGGTGGAATTAAAGGTGTAAGTTCCAGTTCCCTGGCTGGTCTGACCGTAGTTGCTTCTCGCAATCCGAACTTCTCCACCTGTCTTAATCGTGTGCTTACCATGAACGCTGGACACGCTGCCACTCATGCCGATGCTTGTTATACCCGCGTCGATCACACTGCCCGTACCTTGTCCGCAAAACTCGTTGTAGTTGTCGCTAACACAGATATTCGGAAGCGTTCTTACCTGGTCAGCGACTTGGGTGTTGAAATAGCTGGGCCAGCCGATAGTGGTGGCATCGAACCCGACGCTCTCGGGTGTGCGAGCGTATACGAACCGAAGAACATCCGTGTGCAAATCCATGACGGTAGTCGGCGTAAGCGTATAGGTATAGCTCAGAACTGCCTGTTGCGTACTGTACTCCGCGGGAGTTCCTACGTTGCCGGCATACGTTTGGTTACCGAAAGCATCGCCGGCAAGGTCCAGATCCGCCCATTTCGTATAGCGGAAAAAGAGCCGCTGTTTGTCGGTAAGAGTGTGATCCAAACGGATCGTTCCCTGATCGGTATTTCCGCCAAAGCTGACGTTTCCCGCCCAGTTGTTCACGAATCCGGCGCCCGCCACATTCGGCAAAGACCAGAGCGAAATCAGGTGTACTGCGACCGGATCCATCTGGCTCGGGCAAATCACGTTCAGGCGCCCGTTACAGCTTGCTTGCGCCCGCGTGTAAGTAGCACTCGAGCCGCTCCCGACCTGGGTGGTCGTGAACGGATTATAGATATCTCTTCCCAGGCCGGTAAAATCTCCGTTGCGCATTGCCTGCGTTGGAACAGACAGCAGCACACCTTGGCCTTGCCTCAGCCGGAAACCTTCGTAGTTAAGGAAAAAGAACGTCTTATTGCGGCCATTGTAGAGGTGCGGCAGCATGACCGGGCCGCCCAGCGTCGCTCCAAACTGATTCTGGGTAAAGGCTCCAGTCGGTACTCCGTTTCGATTATTGAAGAAGCTGTTCGCGTTCAGTTCTTTGTTTCGCAGAAACTCATAGACGTTGCCGTGGAGATCGTTCGTTCCGGCCTTGGTGCTCAGGTTAACGACACCGCCGGCAAACCCGCCATACTCCGCGCCTAGGTTATTCGTCTGAACTTTGAACTCCTGAACAACTTCCTGGGACGGTAACAGCTCTACCGCGTGGCCGAAAGGCGTTACCATTGTGGCGCCATCGAGCAACCATTGACTCTGGTTCGCGGTACCGCCGCCTATCTGGTAATTGCCGTATGCGGAGTTGTTCGTGCCGGCTCCGTTTTGCTGGGCCTGACCTTGCGGAACAACGCTGGGGGCCAGAGCGACGAGAGCCAATGGGTTCCGGCCATTCAGCGGAAGTTCGTTTACCTGCCGGGAGGAGATGACCTGGCCCAGCGAGGCGTTATCGGTTTGCACCATCTGCGCTCCCGACGAGACAGTTATTTCTTGTTGTGTCTGCCCCACCTGTAACGGAAAGTCGGTTCGAACACTCTGAGCGACTTCGACCCGAATATCCGGATGCACCTGCCTTTGAAACCCTGGGGCTTCTACGGAGAGTTCATAAGACTGCGCGGGCAGCACGTAAGTGAACAGATAGAAACCCGTTCCATTTGTCTGAGTGGTTCGCGAGACGCCCGTGCTTGGATTTTTTAGAGCGACTTTCGCATTCGGCACACCGGAACCTGAAGGGTCGGTGACATAACCGGACATGGTGGCGTCGGCACTTTGAGCAGTAATCTCCGACGTAAAAAACGCAAACAACAGAACAAATACGAGATAACGGTTCATGATCCCTTCCCAACTGAAGCAGCAGTGGTTTCTCTGCAAAGGCCTAAAACGGGGTATACTGCGCATCCTAAGCGCGTGTCAATCGAAATGTTCAGATGTTTGTGCTGTTGAACTGGGAAGCGAGCAGATCGTGTTGAGTTCAGCGGAGGGGCCACGTGTGCACGCGTGCCACGTGATCTCAGCGCGGAGTATTACGCACGGCGAACGACCACCATGGACGAGAAAGCATCCGAGTCTAAGACGCGAAGAAGTCGACGAAGGAACTACCCCGGGAATCGGCACGTATCAAGTACTCCGGTTAAATGCGCTCAGGCCCGATTGGAGATCAACGGGTATATACTCGGCCTAGAGTAAGCCGCCACGACGCGGCTTTCGTACTCCAAGTTCGAGGATCGCCCATGTTCGGCCTGAAGCTCGCCTGCTGTGCCATTTTCCTGAATGGTCTCATCTATTCAGCGCAAACAAATGCTCAACGCCTCACGATTCTTCTCAGATTTGAACACCCCGGATCGGCCGTTGCCACCGAAGCAATGGAGAATGAAGTCCGATTTCTGCTTGGCAAGAATACGAGTGTCCGGTTCGGAACCGACACCGATGCGGTTCAGGAGACATCAGGAAAGCTGGTGATTGTCCGGATGCGCGGATACTGCTCGATGAGTCGGTCGGTGGAAAGGCAACCGCCTGGTTTGGCTCTCGGTTCGACGTTCGTGAGCGATGGGACGGTGCTCCCGTTTGGACAGGTCGAGTGTGATCGTATCCGGGCGTCGCTTCAGCGTCTAAGTTACTCGCTCCCGCAGGAGAGTGAGCAGCAGCTAGGCCAAGCGATGGGACGTGTCCTGTTACACGAGCTGTATCACATGCTCAGCCGCACAATGACTCACACCACGTATGGTCTGACGAAACCCAGCTTGTCGGCATTTGAATTGAGCGCTACTGGAGCAGATCTTCCTCGAGACTCAAAGGTGGCGATGGACATGGTGGGCGGCTCAAGTCGATGATCTGGTCCTTTGGCATGCCATGACGGCTCTGAATTCGACCGCGGCAGCACCTTAGACTCTTGAGTCTGCGCGACTAGCCGCCTTTCTGTGCGAAGTAAACGGCCCTCCGGTATTCTTATCCGCACTCCGATGTATATTGCAAGAGCAAAGCTTGCACATTCGCATTTGGCCGATCTTAATCATTGGATTCGGAGCCCTGATCAGCCTCATTGGCCTTTCGGGCTGGCTCGCCTATGCGCGCTCAAAGAGCACCTACGCTGGTATCTCGGAACTCTACCGTTCGGAGCATGATTTACAGGCCTCGCTGACGCAAATCCGCTCCGACATCGACCGGTCGGCGATCTTGCTGCGCGACTTCCTTCTCGATTCGAGGCTGTCTGCCGACAGAGCCAGCACTGAGATGAGACAGATCCGGACCTCAACGGACGACCATTTGAGACTCTTACAGCGGCTTATGCCGTCAGCCCAATCCGGACAGCTGGCCCGGTTGCGTACGCAAGCAAGTTCTTACTGGTCGTCGCTCGAACCCGTCTTCACCAAAGATGCCGAAAAGCGCTCTCGTCTGGGATTTACGCTAGTTCAGACCGAAATCCTACCGCGACGGCAGGCTGCACTGCGTCTGGTTACAGAGATACAGCGCTTGAGCAACGAAGCTTTCCAAGATCGCCGGCAGGAGATCGACCGCAGAAATAGAGACTTATCGTTCTACCTGGCGAACATGGCTGGGATCACCCTTCTTATTGCACTCGTCGTTGCCGGCATAAGCGTCTTCCGTATGCATTCGCTGGAGCGAACCGCGGATGTGCAACATAAGCAGGTGCAGGAAGCCGAAACTGATCTGAGGCGCTTGTCCCAGCAACTGGTTCGAACGCAGGAGGAGGAGCGGCGGAGTCTTTCGCGTGACCTGCATGACCAGGTGGGTCAGGTGCTGACCGCGTTGCGTATCTCGCTCGGAAACCTGGAGAATACTGTTCAGTCGAATGACGAGGCGGTCGCTAAGGAACTGGATCTCGCGAAGCGCCTGGCCGCGCAAGCGATGCGGTCCACTCGTGAGTTGGCCATGGACTTACGGCCCGCGATGCTCGATGATCTTGGGCTGGAAGCGGCGCTCCAGTGGTACGCACGGCAGCATTCCAAAGTCTGCGGTGTTCCGGTTTCGGTGAACGTACGGGCTCCGCTCGATGACCTGTCGGAAGCACAAAAGACTTGCGTCTATCGAATCGTCCAGGAGGCTCTGAATAACTCGGCCAAGTACAGTCGGGCACGTAATGTCAATGTGGTGCTTGATGCCTCTCCGAATTCCATCACATTGCGCATCAGCGACGATGGTTGTGGCTTCAATCTCGCCGGGATTGCAGGCAAAGGACTCGGGCTGCTCGGGATGCGCGAACGAATTGCTGAGCTTGGAGGTAATCTGACGATCGATTCCAATCCGAACGAAGGCACACGCATCTCGGCCGATCTGCCGCTGAGCTAGACACGATATGAGCGGAGCAATCCGAATCTTAATAGCTGACGATCACGGCATCGTCCGACAAGGATTGCGATCCGTACTTTCGCGCGACCCGGATTTCACCATTGTGGGCGAAGCGGCCAACGGCCGAGAGGCTGTTTCTCTCGCGGAGAAACTCGCGCCGAACGTGATCATCATCGATATCGCCATGCCGGAGCTCAATGGCATCGAATCGGCTTCTCAAATCTGCAAAGAGCATCCGGAGATCAAGGTCATCATCCTGAGCATGCATTCGGATGAAACCTATGTATTGCGCGCGTTGAACGCGGGTGCAAAGGGTTATCTGCTGAAAGATTCAGCGGAGGTTGACCTGGTTCGCGCTGTCCATGCCGTCTACCGAGGCATGCCGTTCTTCAGCCCGGAGATCGCGCAGGTGCTCCTCGACGACTATTTGCGCTCCTTACAACAGAAACGGCTGCAGGACTCATATGAACTGCTGACGGACCGGGAAAAGGAAGTGCTGAACTTACTTGCCTACGGAAAAAGCAACAAAGAAGTAGCGACGTCGCTTGATTTGAGCGTGAATACGGTCGAAAGCCATCGGACCAGCCTGATGAGAAAGCTCAACCTGCATAATACGGCCGAGATCGTTCTCTATGCGGTTCGGAAGAAGATCGTCACGTCCTAGTCGTAGCCTGTCGCGCCCCAAAAGTCTCGCTTCCCCTCTAAAGTCCGCGCGAATCTAGGGCGTTTACCGGAGTTCAACGGCGGGGATATTTGCTTACACTTGAGACAGCCGAATGGCGGAGGTAAATGTGTCTGGTATTAGGATTGCGAAAAGTATTCTGATCGCTCTTGGGACGACAGTGAGCCTGATCGCAGGCGGGGTGGACTTCACGGGGCATTGGCAACTCGATCCGGCGAAGAGCAAGCCCGGCCCGGAGCGAACCGTCTCTCTTGATCTCCAGCAGCAAGGGAATAACGTGACATTCGTCAGGAAGTACCAGGATCGCGATGGGAAGGAGGCAACTGCCCGCTTTACGTGCTCCATTGGGAGTAGCTCCTGTGATTTCGACGAGAACGGCCACAAGGCCAAGGTGTCCCTCTGGTACGACGGTCCCCAAATTGTGGTTCTGAAGACCGATGGCGAAAAGCGCGAGAACACAGTAGAGTGGCACATGAAGCTAAGCGACGACGGGAAAACGCTGAACATCAATCGCGAGATCATAGCGCCTTCTGACGAAACCGAAAAACTCGTCTTCAACAAATCTGAATCCGTAGCCTCGCGCTGACATAGCGGAAATCTGAAGCTTCTTCGCTCCGTTATTCCGTGATCCTCGCGCGGAGACTGGCCAGCAGGCGGTCGATCTTGTCCGACTTTTCCATTTCTTCGATCCGGAGCGCTTCGTCAAGATCCACGAGAGCTTGGGCACCGTAAGCGTTCGCTTCCGCTTGCAGCACCTTTGAATCCATCCCGGACATGGTCGCGCCCGACGGTCCCGAAAGGGTTGAGGCTGTCGCAGCCCGCTGAGCTGTCCGGGCCCGCCGATACCGCGCGATCAGGACATCAGCTTGAGACCGGCTCTCCGCGAGCTTCGATTCAAGCTGCCTCAATGCTGTCTTGAGCGTCTCAATTTGTTGATTCTGGTCATCCAATTGTTGGCTAAGGCTGCGGACCGCTGATTCAAATGGAATCGACCGCTCGAGAGCCACACGCGCCAGCTTTTCATCGCCTTTCGCAAGAGCAACTTCCGCCTTCCTGATCCATTCGGCGTGGGAAGCGGCGCTCTCGGCCTTCTTCTTTTCGAGCACATGCCAGTCGGCAATCGCGATTGCAACCTGGGTTTTGACCTGCATCTGCTGGTTCTCCATGTCCAGGAGAAGCTGCCTCAGCAGCTTCTCCGGATTCTCAGCCTGGTCCACGAGTGCGTTGAGATTCGCCCTGATCAGTCTGGTAACACGGTCGAGTAACGCCATGAGCGGCCTCCGTCTATACGACTACTGTTTGGTTTCATTTGCCTTTCCGTTTGCTTTCTCGCCGATAACCCTCACCTTGTTAAAGAGTTCCGACATTTTCATACCCGAGAGCGTTTCGAACAAAGCCGGAACTTGCGCCGCCATCTGAGCCATATCACCGGTGATCTTGTGCATTCCCGCCGAGTGCCCGTCGCCGGTGGACACGATGGTGATCTTGTCGATGTTCTGGAGAGGCGCAGCCATGGCCTTTGCGATTTCGGGCAAGCCGGTAATCAATTTGTCGACGACCGCAGCCTGGTTCCACTCCTGATAGGCTTCCGCCTTCACATTCATTGCTTTGGCTTCGGCTTCGCCCTTCTTGGCAATGATTTCGGCATCAGCTTCACCCTGTAACCGAGTAGCAGCCGCACGACCCTCCGCTTCCACTGTTGCGCGATGGCGCTCTGCTTCGGCGGTCATCTCCACTCGCTTGCGATCTATTTCCGCTCGTTTCAGCACCGTGGCAATCAATTCCTTCTCATGGCGCAGGATTTCAGCCTCCTGGACCCGAACCTCGGCTTCCTTCTCAGCCTGTCGAATCTTGACTGCCTCCGAGGCAACCTGCTGCTGCATGATGTTGGCTTGGATGTCGTAAGCTTTGTCCGCCTGCGCCTGCTGACGCTTTATGGTTTCAACATATTGAGCGCGTTTGATCTCCAAATCTCGTTGCGCCTCCGCCTGCGCGGCTTGAGACAGAGCTTCTGCCAATACGCGCTCCTGATCAGCTTGCGCTCTCGCCACAGCAGACTCGCGCGCCGCGGAAGCCCGCTTAATCGCGATGTCCCTGTCCGCCTCCGCCGCCGCTACTTCAGCGTCCCGCTTGATGCGCGCAATATCGGGCCGACCCATGTTGGTGATGTAGTCGTTTTTGTCCCGAACTTCTTTGATCGTGAACGATACAACCTCCAGTCCCATCTTGCTGAGATCCTCAGCGCATGTGGCACGCATGCGGTCACCGACCATTTCGGGTTCTTTCACAATCTGCTCGACCGACAGCTGACCGATAATGCCCCGAAGGTGTCCTTCCATGACGAGGCGAATCAGGCCTTCACGCTCGTTGTCACTTTTTGTGAGAAACTGCTCCGCCGCGGTCTTGATCGACTCCGGATCACTTCTCACTTTGATCTGAGCCACGGCTTCAACGGTCACGGCGACACCTTGTTTTGTGTAAAGATCCTGCTGTGGCGCCACATCAAAAGACATCAATTGCAACGAAAGCTGGCGACTGGTTTCGACCATCGGTACGATCACAGTGCCCCCGCCTTTCACGATTCGCGTGCCGCGCATGCCATAAACGATAATTGCTTCGTGTGGCCCCGCCTTCCGATACAACCGGGCAATGGCAGTAGTAACCGCAAATATGGCTACCACCGCCAGTCCGGCGATGACGAACACATCCTGAGACATAAATCTCTGCGCTCTTCTTTCTGAGGAAACAGCCAGCCGACGGCGAATGAACCGTCCAGACTGGATCAGCCCTGGGTAAGAGGCGCATCCTCAGCGCCCGAACCCTGATCTCGTCCGATTGATTTCGTCGGCTTATCATCACTGGTCAAGGCATCCCAGCTACGCACATAGGCGATGCCGGTTCGGTAGCCAGTGACGACCACTTCTTGACCGCGCTCGATAGCCATCCCGTTTTCGCTGCGCACATACGCAAGTTGCCTGCTACCGTCGCGAGTAAAAGTCATCTCGCCCGTCCCGCCTTGCCGGATGGCGCAGGAAACTCGGCCGAGAACGCCGATCATGTCGTAATCTCCCGGTTGCATCGCGAATTCTCTTCCGTGCAGAAACCGCAGAACGAAAGCGAGTATTGCGCCTCCCGCCAACCCCACTACGCTCGAGAGAGAAACTACGATCCAGATGCCCAACCCGGTGTGACGCGTCATCAGATAACCGCAGCCACCCATCCAGGCGAGAAAAATGGCGAAAGTGTTCAGGCTCAGGAAATGCTGGGACCAACTGCCGACAGTGCCTGCGGCGCAGTGCGATCCGGCTGAGCCTCTTGCAAAATGTGTGCCGTGAGCATGGACGTGGAAACCATGCCCGGCGTGGTGGCCAAAATGCAAGCCGCCAAGGAGAACGGCGGCCAGACTCCACAACAGACCAAATGCAAAGCAACCGAGAAATACGTCTGTGATATTCATCGCCATCCGCCCTTGTTCTGTTGCGCACGATTAGTGCCAACGCCCAGAACATCCGAAAGCCTGTCCAACAGCTCAGGTGTTTGCAGGATTTCCCCGAGCAGAAGAATGCACCTGCGCGAATCGTCATGCTTAGCGAGCGCCAGCAGGGCGGCCGAAACCGGCGGGTCAGCTCGGAACCTCTCAGCGCCATTGATCAGCCAGATATCGAGCTGATCTTCATCGAGCTGGAGATTGCTGACTAGCTCGGTGTTGTATCCCTCCGGATCATCAACCAGAAAACCCGGGTGAACTTTGAAGAATTTGGATAACAGCAGCCGGCTCGAATTAGTCAGATGTTTCCGTTTCCCACTCTCGATTTGCGAAAGGTAGGGCTGGCTGATTTTTCCTTTCAGGTCCTGGGCTATCGCGCGGACAATTTCCTGCTGAGTGATATCGCGCCCCAATCCACGAAGGTGCCCTTCCACCGTTCGCAAGTAGCGAAATTTTTCCGCCAGGGTCATATAGCAATCTGCAATTATTATATCGCATTTTGCTATATCACGCTCAAGCCGTACTTACGGATCTACCCGTACTATGGTCTGGACATACTCTTGAAATAAAAATGTTGTATCTCTCAGGCGGGAATGCCCTCCCGGAGGTTCGGTCACGTTCTGGTGAACAAAACGGCGGCATGCAGAGCACACGAGAGTGGCGGAGAACCAAGGCTGTGACATGCATTCGTGCTGCAGCCACGATTGGATTGGCGCTGACCGCCTCCGCCGATTTTCCGACCGCCTTCGCCCAGCAGAACGGAACGAACGGGCAATCGACGCCCGCACCTAAGCCACCGCCGCCTCAAGGCGGCGCTATCCCTCGACAGGAGGAAAACAAGCGGACTTCGGGGCCGGTGCGGAAAGAGAGATGGAATCTTTTCTGGCAGGCAACTTCCGTCGCCCAGTACCATGGCACGTTCCCATCGCCCTACAAAGACCCTAAATTCAGCCTCCAGGATTACCCGGAGCGCGCGTTGACTCGCGATATTTGTTACCAGCGGAAGGTCGTTGCCTCATGAAAATGTTACCCGTCGAAGTTCGACATGACGGGCAGCAGAAACGGGAGGCAAATGAGCTTGGCTACCAAGCGGGAACTAATCAAGGCGATAGCGGACCGGTATCGGATAGCGTCGCGTGTCGAGAAGAAAAGAATCCTCGACGAATTCATCGAAGTAACTGGCTTTCATCGCAAGCACGCCATTCGTGCTCTGGGAAAAAGCGG
>JBJMGK010000059.1:0-82244 GCA_045807925.1 Bryobacteraceae bacterium
CAGCGCGCCGCTATCGGAAGTCATCGTTCCACCGCTAAACTCCGCCACCACTTCACGCCTGCCGTGGTGAGCGAAGGGCAATCGGGATTGGGTACACTCTGTCATAGCGAAAGCCGTCTCCTCCTGGGCTGAAACATCTTGTGGCAAATATGTTTATGCCAGAGAAGACGGCTTTTTGCCAGACCCTGTGTGAGAATTCCGGGTTAGGGGATCCTCTGAGCGGGCATGTTTTCGTGTTTTCGAATGCACAGCAGAATCGGCTGAAGTTGCTGTTTTGGGATGGCAGCGGGCTGTGGTTCTTAATCAACTCTTCACCGGGTGCCCCATGTTTGGCGTGGAGCCGATTTCTAGGCTCGACGCCAAAGAATTGATTAGCTTTGCCGCATTGGGTGCGTGCTTCGCGCAGAAGATGGTGGACCTTAGTGGACTCGAACCACTGACCCCTTCCGTGTCAAGGAAGTACTCTAACCAACTGAGCTAAAGGTCCAGGATTTGCGGTCGCCAGTACCGAGGTATTGGGGCGACAACTCTAAATTAACATGGGGACTCAGACGGTACCGCCAATGACGGAGGACAGAATGCATTGGCAATACCCGACGTGAGGACTCCAGTACTCGTTGGTGTGCCAATCGGTCGCGGTTTGCGAATCGAGAATTGGCCGGTCCTGATCGTCGCCGCAGATTCCGTTCATGATGCCGCCTGTGATCGCTCCGACAAAGGGAGAAAACGGAACCGGTTGGCGGGAGCCCAGGCCTGTTGCTAGCGATGCTGCAAAGGGGTTCGCGCCGAATACCCATTCCAACTGTGAGAACGCGAGGTCGCGATAACGGGAATCTCCGAACTGGGTCCCGGCTTCCACAAGGAGAAGCGCGTGCGAAAGAAGGTGAGAGTTCAGCCCTGCCCACAATCGAGACGTATCCTTCGTCGGCATGAAGAACCGATAGCTGTACCCGCCGCCCAAAGGACGATAAAGTTCGGACGTCGGCGCCTGCAAATAAAGTCCGTAGGGGATGACCGAGTAAGCCGATTTCGCCGCCATCGGGAGTACATAGCCGTCCACATAGAGTTTTGCCGCCGCACCCCATTTCGCACTTAGATCTGCGTTCGCTCCGGCAATGATCTTCGACGCACGCAGCAAGCAGTAAGCGGGGAGAGCCGAATGGACTGGGTCTCGTAGCGGTTGAACGTTGCCCGGCCACATCGGGAAATAACCTCGCAAAGTCAGCTGAGCGTTAGGGGGAACTGTGAACTGAATCGAGGCTACCTGGCCGGCGAGCCGGACCAGTTCGTCACGGTAAATGTCCTTCCCGGTGATCCGGTACATCTCTGCCGCTGCCAGTACCCACCAGGCAAGGTCGAGGGTGTTAGGTCCCGTTCTGTTGCTCGCTGACCAGCAACGAGCGGCCGCATTCATGCATCGTGCGGAATACGTGGAATCCGAATCGAGAAATACTTCGGATGTCAGCGCCTCGGCCATGACGAACATCGCCTGGATGCCTGGCCGTTTGTCGGCGTTAATCCATCGATCATCTGTCGTGCCGGCCACGTTGTCCGTCCAATGATTGTCGCTGTTATCGCCGTTGACTCCGCCGCCAACATCGGCCCATATTAAGCCGTCAGTGTCCTGCATTTTCAGAAAATACGCGTTGCCGTATTTCACTTCATCGAGAAGCGCAGCTTTGCGCAGCGGGCCTGACGAGGGAAACGTGCCGAGATTGCGGACAATCGCGAGCAAGCCGACAAGGTCCATCAACGTTGCGTCGACCCATTTTCGAAGATCACCCGCGTCGTGCCACCCGCCCACCGCGTCAACGCGATCGCCATTGTCGCGCCGACGTGCATCGTCCAGGTGGCAAGTGGGTCGACTTGCCCGATTCGTTGCCGTCCCGCAGCGCTGCTGAGCCTGGTAGCTCGCGAGCACGGTCAGGGGTTGCTGCCACCCACTGGCACTAATGGGGAAGGGAACCGACTGCTCGCTACGAAACGTCGCTTGATAGATACCCGGGGCCGTGACGTCGCTAAAATCCGCAACACTAGCCGATCCGAGATCATAGGCGCTGGAAGGTGAAAAATCCAGGGTCCGAGTTTTGCCGTCAGGGGTAAGTAGAGTTACTTTCTCACCGTCGGCCACGGGACCGCGAACGATGATTCGCTTGCGCGCATTCGGAAGAAACCCGAGATGACATACACCAAGAACAGGGGATTGATCTGCTGTTAGCTGACTAAACCGCGTTTCCGGCTCGCTCTGCCTCCGGAATGCAATCGCCGCAGCCGCTGCGAAGGGTATCGTCGAAATCCAGTGCCGTCGACTTAGATTGAATTTGTTCATTCAGCGAGAGAAGAACGGAGAGGGTGTCCTCAGCTTTCATCCTTGATGGCAGGGGCTCGTCCACACGTACGCCATTCCGACGTATAATCCTGGCCGGCACACCGACAACGACACAGTTTGCGGGGACGTCTTTCGTGACAACAGCGTTGGCGCCGACGGTAACGTTGTTGCCTAGCGTGATCGGGCCAAGAATCTTTGCGCCCGCTTTGACACTGACATTATCACCTAAGATCGGACCTCGCGTACGATCGGTCCAGCCAATCACAACCAGCTGGTTTACGCTGCAATTCTTACCAATTCTGTAAGCGCCCACGCTGGTTGCATATCCGTGCTGCATGAAGAAGCCTGGGCCGATTTGCGGTGACCGTAAGTGGAGTGTGGGTTCGCCTTTGAATAAAGCCTGCAGAAGAAGACAAGCGGCCGCCCCAACCAGGTTGCCGCGTCCGACCCGATAGTAATACAGGGTTCGGAACTCCTTGTAATTGCCAAGCAGGAACAGCAAATTGCCGACCGGCCACTTGCGGACCACCTGAAGAAGCTCGATCCACCGTTCACAGTCGACACGGATTAGTTCTTTTTCGTTCGATAAAACATAGGCGACCAGCAGTGGCACCGCGACGGTGGCTCGCATTCCCCTGTAGATTCGGGCGGCGAAGCTGGTTCGTGCTACCTGATTCGATGATTCCTGCGGCATGACTATTGCACCAGCCGCTCGGGGCGGCGCACAAGCCGGATGAATGATTCGGATGATTCACCACCAGGCGAAGAAACCGCTTCGTTATAAACGTTCATCAGTTTCCTCATCATGCTCTCGATTCGGAAATCACGATGAAATCTTTCTCGCCCTGCTTCTCCCATCGACTTAAGAAGTGCTTTTGAGGAGAGCGCGATCTCAAGCTTTTCTCGGAGTTGCCTGGTATCCGAAGGAGGGATCAGGAAGCCGGTTGTCCCGTGTTGAACAGCTTCGGAGCAACCGCCCACATCGCTCGTGATCACAGGTAAACCTGCGCGCATGGCCTCCAGTATGCTCAGTGGCAACCCTTCCCATTTGCTGGAGAGGACGAACAGGTCAGAGTTTGCAAGTACTTGCGCTGTATCTCCCCGGTCACCGAGAAAATCGATGCGGTCAAAGATATGAAGCTTGTGCGCTTCCGCCTCGACTTCCGCTCGCGTCGGCCCATCTCCGACAAAAGCAAGGCGCCACGGCAGGTTGAGGCCGGACAGCGCCTGAACGAGTGAGAGCTGGTCTTTCTGTGGGGCGAAGCGTGCGACCATCACAATCTTCGGCACTTCGGCGACACCGGGTTTCGCTCGTAGATCCGTATCCGGGATACCGTTCCAGATAGTCAGCACGTTGGCTCGATGTGTGATGCCCTCTCTTGCGGCGATTTCTTCATTGGCACGGGAAACAGTGATGATTTTGCCGCCGATGCGTCCGGCCAACCGCTCCACGGGAATCGCGGTGCGGCGCTGAAACGAGGAGATCCCGTCAGCGAAGCTCCAGGTATGAGCAGTAAATACGGTCGGTGTGCCCGTTAGCCAGCCCGCAAGCCTTCCGAGCAGTCCCGCTTTTGATGTGTGAGCGTGAACGAGATCGGGAGACTGCGCTTTGATGAGGGACGCGATCTTGCCGAGCGCGAGTAAGTCATTCGCCGGTGACATCGGCTGGCGAAGATGGGAAATGTAGTGAACGGGGACGCCGAGTTGGCGGGCTTCATCCGCGAGGTATCCAAATTCTCCGGTAGCGACCATCGGGCGGCACCCGGAAGGCAGATTTTTCAGCACGTCCAGGAGGTGAATCTGTGCTCCCCCGCGTTCGGAACGGGTGATCACATACAGGATCTTCATCCAGTTCAGTCCTCGCTCAACGCACACTGTTCCCGGATGGCAGTCCGAGTGTGCTTAGGGGCATTGGCGGCCATGAACTCGCGATACAACCGCACCCACTCCTCTCCTACCGTTTGAAAGCGATACTTCTCGATGCAGTGGCGGCGAGCCGAAAGGCCGAGTTCCTGCCGCTCCGCAGCAGGGAGGTCCATCAGGCGTGTCATGGCCGCTGCCAAGGCTTGCGAGTTGTCCGGTGGCACTACATAGCCGGTTTTGCCGTCGAGGACCAGATCGCGGTTGCCCCCGACATCGGTGACCACGGCAGCGAGTCCCGTTGCAGCAGCCTCGAGCAAGGCCATGGAAAGCCCTTCGAAGCACGAGGACATGACGTATGCGTCACAGGCTTTGAAGAGGTTTTCCATGTTCTCGCGCGTCCCGACGAACTGCACGCGGTCCGTCAGAGCCAGGTCCGCAACCATATTCTTGAGGCTCGATTCGAGGGGGCCATTTCCGGCAATCAGTAATCGCCAGTTTCCTTCGGGAAGACGGGCGAGAGCGGAGAAAAGGTTGGGGTAATCCTTCTGCTCGACGAACCGCCCCACGGCGAGCCAGATAAAGCCGCTGTCGTGAAGATTCAGGTCCTTTCGAGTACGGTGCCGTATTTCCTCGCTCGGCGCAAATTTGTCCGTATCCACCCCGTTCGGTATCATCTGCAGCTTGCCGGGCGGTACGGCTTTTGTCTGGAGGTAGCGCTCATAGGCAGCGTTACAAATGATGGTCGTGCGGTCGGCCAGAAAGTCGGTCACCCGGTAGAGCAGCTCCTTGTGCCAGGTGGGGCCCCCTTTCTCCGAGGTTTCGCGCAGGTTATGCGCTGTGCAGATCAAAACGCGCATGGGACAGATCAGCCGTGTGAACCGGCCGAGGAGATTCGCATGGACCATATGCGCATGTATGACGTCCGGGTTGAATTCCCGAATGAGTTTTGCCAACCGGAGCAGAGCGCGCGGGTCTGGCATGCCTCGACGCATACCTAGCGAATAAACGGGTACGCCGTGCTGTTTGAGAACCGCAGTGTGAGAAGACGGCGCGATCATGCAGGCCACCGCCACATCCCAATTTCGGGACTTCAGCTCAGTGGCGAGCCGAACGACTTGGGTTTCCGCACCTCCAAAGGTGAGTGTCGTGATGAGCATCAGGACCCGTCCCGGCGGGGTCGGAAGATTTAGTTCGGTAGTAACGGCGCGCCTCCTGAATCAGATAAGTATCGTAGGTGCCGCGGGTGTGCGCAGCTACTTTCGCGACGAGTTGACTCGCCCGTACAGCTTGACTGTTTCCCTGCCGATCTCGGCCCAGGATCGTGTCGAGCTCATCAACTCCGCTCCGGTTTTACCCTTGCGCCGCAGAGCTTCGAGACCAAGGCTCAGCGCAATCTCAATGGCGTGTTCAATTGCTTCCGGCGTCGGACTTTCAATAGCAATGCCCAAATCGGCTGCTGATAATAAAGTGCCGAGGCCGCCTACATTTCTCGCAATGATGGCCCGCTGGTTCGCCAGCGCAAGGGCGGCGACACCGCTTTCCGAGTTTCCGCCCGTGTAGGGCAGCAGCATGGCATGACAATCAGCGATAAGGCGGGGGAGTTCGTCGTCCGCGATGAATCGCTCCTCCACACGAATACAATCGCCTGCTCGCGCGATCAGGGTTTTGCAGCGCTCCCAGTAATCGCTCTCTCGCGCGTTTGCGACGGCACCCGCGATTGTGAGCCGCACCTGCTTGCCGCGCATGTTCAGGCGATGAATTGCCTCTACGGCAAGGTGGATGCCCTTGTCTTCCCGTATCGACCCAAAAAGCAGAAGCTCAAGCCGATTGCCGGCGCTGAACGGATGAGCGGCGTTGCTAATGGTGAGGGGGCCATGAGGAACAACCGAGATCTTAGAGGCTGGTTGGCCAAACGCTTGGATCAACAGATTTCGGTCTGCCTCATTGTGGACAATGATCAGGTCGCTGAAGCGGTAGGCGAGCTTGAGTGCTCCGCGTTCCACGGTGCGAAGGAACTCTGGTAGCAGCCACTTATGTGGGACGGGATCGTGTGCGGTAAAAACAACCCTGCTCCCGCGGGTTCTGGCGAGGATGAACGAGACCAATCCCAGAGGGAAGTAAAGCGGGAACTGGACATGGAAGACATCGCCAGGTCTGCACAACGATAGTTGGCGGAAAAAGTGGAGCCCGAAGAACCGTAAATTTCGCGTGACGCGCGCAAAAAGCGACCCGGCTGCTGTTTCGCGTGTTGCGGAGTACGAAACCGAGACGCCCGACGCGGCGAGATCCGCTGCGTAGGCGAAATTCGAGGGGCAAAAGAGCAGCACCGACGCTCCTGCTGCTGCGACTGACTTCACCAGTTCGGAGACATATCGCGCTGCTCCGGAGGCAGGTTCAGGCGTGTAAACGATAACTCGGTTGTCCATGGTCATGTTAATGCCGGTCGGAGAGCCGCAGCCGGACTGAACGCGCCGCTTCGTCCGCGCAGCTTGCAAACGGGCTCGAGCAGCGGGACGCGGCTAGCTACGAGCGCCACAAACAGGTACGCCAGGTAGTCCGTCACGTCCTGGCCGTAACCAAATAGTCCCGGGATCTCGATCAGTGCTCTCACACAAAGAAAGAGGCACGTAAATGCGATGAGATCTCCTCGATGACGCTTTGTTTCGATGTGGAAGGCGACTCGGAAGCTATCCCGAAGTAGCAGGGTCAAAAACGCGAGGGCAGACGAAAAGCACAACAGGCCGCCTTCGGCCAAAAGCGTTACGTACTCGCTGTGATAGCCGCCAGCCCTCAATTTCTGGAGGGCGCCGGTTTCCTTGTAATAGCCCGGAAGGCGCGAGAACAGATCATCGCGCCAGGAATCCGGTCCAAAGCCGAAGACGGGACTTTCGAGGAATTTGTGCCATCCAACCGTCCAAACGTCGTAACGTCCTTCCGTCACATCCGAGATCTTGTGCGGCGTCGCTGTCGAGAGTACAAGGGTAGTCGATACGGTTCCGAGTAGGACGGTGCCCCACGCCGCAACGCGATAGCTTGCAGTTCGGCTCCGGACAGCTTTGATCGATAGCAAAGTTGCCCCGCAGACAACGAGCAACGCGATTGGCGCCCTTGAACCGGTCAAACCCCCAACAACGATCAGAACGAACCCGGCGATCGAACGTATCGGCCAACTCGGGGGAAGGATGCACATTCCCATGAGGCAAAAGAGAAATGCAGCACTCGCCAATGGATTCAGCGCGACACCCGAACCACGCAATGCGGATTCTTTGAAAATGCGGAGGTTCTCGTAGCCGGGCGCTCGGAAACCCATGTAGTGCCAGTAAGTAATCAGAACCAATACGCACGAGATCAGGCTGGCAGCTATCAAGGAGACGCCAAACGCTCTTGCGGTCGGCGGATGGCGCAAAGCTCTGACGGTGCCGAACCCGACAAGCATCGCGGTTGCGACGCGAACCCAATCCTGCAGCCCCCGTCCAATATCGGTTCCGCAAAGCGCTGCAGCGAGATACACGGCGAGAAAACCGGCAAGCGCAGATGCCCATTTGATTTCCGTACGGCTGATTCCCGTTCCGGTCCAAAGAAGCAGCAGGAGCAGGGAAGCCGCAAGCAAGCCGACCCGTAACGCCGCGAGCATCACGACCTCGTTCACGTGGCAGGCAATAACGGGCCAGTGAAGCGCTAGCAAAAGCGGGATGCTGAATCCGAGCGCACGCGACAAGAAGGGCGCGACGGTTTTCAGATGCAGCATTCTAGATCTGTTGCCCTTCCGGCGACGGAACGAACATGGCCAGATCTCGACCGTTGGCTCCGAAACAGCTTCCCAGGTTGACCAGCAGCGCCAGTCCCTCACCGAAGACCGCGCACCAGATCATATACTGAGGAGCCCAGCTTCCTGCGAATGCAAAACGCAGCCCGTTGGCCAATCCGTACCCACAGAGCATGTTGCGCGTGTAAGACGAACCGCGGGACGAAACGAACAGATACTTCGCCACGCAGGAGTTTAGAGCCAGCACAACGAAGTACGCAAGCCAGGCAGGCAAAATCGACACAACCTGATCAAGTTCCGAAACGGAGAACTTGCCGCGCATGTAAACCGCCTGAGCGATTTGGTAACGAGCAAAGCAAACGAGAATCGCGAAGGAGACGCTTGCAAGCGTCATCATGAGCAGAAACTTCTGGAACTGCTTTCGGCGCTGTTCCTCGCGAGTCACACACATTCTGCCCTGCATGTATTGGCCTAGAGGTTGTGCGAGCAAACTGTAGCCAAGCATTCCGATACGCGAGGCGCAGTTATTGGCCGAGATGGCACCGGTGCCGGACAACGTGAGGAAATGAAGCAACAGGAATTGATTGCTCGTGAAGCCAAGGCTTTCGACTGATGAAGCAGTCAGTTGACGCAGGAAAGTCCTGAAATTGGCGGATCGCCAGGGTTGCAATGCCCCGTCGGATGTTCCGGGCCTCTCCTCGCGGAATATTTTGAATGCGCTGAAGGCGCCCACGGCCACGAATCCGGCTGTCATGGAGATGGGTAGGGTGAGCGCGCCCAGTCGGCCCGCAGCGTAGATCAGCAAAAGCGCGACCGTCATCACGAGGTACGGCAATCCCGTCAGCGTCATGGACCAGAGGTTGCGGCCGTAGCTTGTGCAGATCCCTGCGCAAACCCCAATGGCAATGATCGGCGCATAGCAAACACTCAAAATGGTCAGAGTCGATTGTGTTCCGGCGTCGGGAGATGTCGTGAAGAGACCGAGCAAAAGTGGCGAGGCGACGAGCGTCAAGCATGTCAGGGCAAGCCCAAACAGCCCGCCGTAGAGGAGCAAACCAGGCAGCCATTGAACATTCCCGGTCTTCCGGTATTCGTGAGCATACGCGGGCGTAAAAGCCAGCGCGAACGCTCCGAACATGAAAGTCGCCAGCGTCAGGGGTAATTGTTGGAGCGCAAAGTACGCGTCCGTGAGAGACGACAAGCCAAAGCGTGAAGCGATGAAGGCTTCTCTGGCGAAAGCCGAGACCTTAAAGACTGCGCCTGCCCCAAGGGTGAAGACCACAAGGAGCAAAGATCGCGAGCCGAGCTTGTTCATGAGCTTGTTCATCGCGCTTATGCTTAAGCGGCCTCAGTGAGTGCCAGCCGGTAGTAGCGCAGATCTCTGAACAGGCGGTCTCGTTTGACCTGGTTGATGACCAAGCCGACCACGTTGGCATGCACGCGGACGAGAGGAGCAGCGGCTTCATTGATGAGCGGGACCTTAGCGGATCCAGACCGCGCCACCATGAGAACGCCGCCCGCAGACTTCGCGAGCTGAATTGTTTCCGGGACACCAAGCAGCGGTGGTCCATCGACGATCACCACATCGAATTCGCCCGAGAGACTTTCCAGCAGCTCAGGAAGGCCATCTCCGATGCGATCGAGCGCGCGGCGGGAGAGCTTCCCGGCGGGGAGGAAATACAACGGCTCCCGAGCCACCTTGATGAGGCCCTCCTGCCAAGATGCTGTTCCGGAGAGAACATTCGCGAGGCCGCGCTCCTTCGAAGTGCCGAAGATCGTGTGGAGGGAGGGGCGCCGCAGATCGGCGTCGAGCAGCAGCGTTTTGCGTCCTGCGGTGGCGTAGGCGAAAGCAAGTCCGGAAGCAATGGTGGACTTTCCTTCACCGGCTACCGCGCTCGTTATCAAAAGCGAGCGGAGCTTTGATCCTTCCCCGCAAAGGTCAACGGAGTTTCGAAGGTGCCGGATGGCATCTTCATAATCCAGCGAAGTTTCACTCGACGCTTCCCCAGTTCCGTCACCGAGCAGGGGCGATCCACCGTTCCTGCCGAATAGCAGAAGCTCAGATTTCGCGAATTTAGGAACCGTCGCGAGTACGTCGAGATTCAGCTGCTGCTTTGCGTCTTCTGCCGAGACGAGCTTTGCGGTCGCGGTGTCGTAGAGCGTGCATGCGACGAACCCGAAAAACCCGGACAACAGGAAAGCTACGCCCATATTGACAGCCAGATTCGGCGACACTGGCTTGACGGAGGGCCGCGCCGCATCGGCGACTTGGATGATGTTGTCCTGAAAGCTCCGGTTGATTTCTTCCTCGCGCGTAACGCGCTGCAAGTCTTCGTAGAGCTTTTTGTAGTTTTCCGCTTCTCGCTTTAACTGCGCGTATTCGTAGGAGCGCGCCGACAGCCGTTCCACTTCGTCCCGGGTTTCGGCGAGCAGGGCGCCACTGAGTTGTTCCCGCGTCGCTGCTTGCCGGAAATCGGCTTCAACTCTCTGCTGGCTATTCGTTTGCAGTTCTTTGAGCTGTGCCTCGAGCTCCTTCTTCTGCGTCAGCGCCCGCTTGTATTCCGGGTGATTCTCACCGTAGATGCTGCGAACTGTTGCGAACTGCTGGCGGGCTTCATTGGTGCGATCCACAAGACGCTCGAGCGGCTGCCCGTGACCCGAAGCTTCTGCGGCGGCGATTGTTCCGGTTTTGGTTGCCTCAAAAGCAGCCTCTTTGCGCAGTCGATCTGCTTGCGCAGAGGTGTAATCCGTGTTCAGCTGCAGCAGCCTGGACGAAAGCATGCTGACCCGTGCTTCCGGGTCGACAACCTTGAGCTCCTTCTCGAACTCCACAAGAGCTTCGGCTGAGGCGGTCATCTTACTCCGCAGATCTTCCATCTGCCGGTTCACTACTTGTGCGACCAGATCCGAAGAACGATCGCGAGTGTCAAAGGCATGCGCAATATAGGACTTGGCGATGGCATTGACGACGTCAGCGGCAAGCGCGGCGTCCGGTGCCCGGTAGCTCAGACGAAGAATATACGTGTTCAGAACGTGAGATACGGTCAGTCGCTTCAACTTGATCGGCGAGTTCCGTTTTCGAGCTTGATCTTCGGGAGAAAGAGCTTTGTACTGATTCTCGATTTCGAGAAGGTGAAACTTCTCCGTTGCCGGACGAAGCACCGAGTCTGACTGGATCAGATCCAGTTGTGTGTTCATCAGCTGATCCGAATCGCCGGCGGGGGGCATGAGAGCCTGAACGCCGATGTATCCGTTATTGCTTCGGCGTTCGATTTTGAGAGTGACAGTGGATTCGTAAAGCGGCTTGATTTGCCTGGTGATGAAGTATGTGCCGGCTAATGCGGCCGCCACTATTCCAATGATGGTCCAGGTGTATCGGCGAATTCTCTTTCCGAAGTAACGGAGCGACACTCCCGCCTGTGCATCGGAGAGTTGGAGCGCTGGCGTGGCGTTGCCAATCGGAGCGAGTCGCGGCGCTCTGTCCGGACGGATCAATTCATCCTGCGGGCGCGGAGCAAGGACCCTGTTCTCGGGCTCCAGTCGACTCGTGATTTCTTTGGATTCGCTCATAAGCTGGACGTAATGACGTAACTATCGGAAGATGAGTAGGCCTGAGGCGGTTGACCCGCCAAAGCTGCCGAGTTTCTCCAAGACTTCAGCCGTAATCTTCTTTCCGGAGTTGTCAGGGATGTAAAGAATGTCGTTGGCGTTCAATGGAATGTCGGGAGAATGGTGTTTGACGATGTCTTTTACAGACACTGTGACTTCTTCCCGCTGCGTGGAATCCTTCTTCGGACGAAAGATGATCGCCGTGTTCTGGGAGTAGGGCAGCAGGCCCTGGCTGAGAGCCAGTGCTTTCAAAACCGTAATGCCCTCAGCCTCTGTGACCGGGTAGGCGCCGGGCGCTTTCACGTTTCCCAGAATGTAGAGCTTGCCGGCTTGTGGGATCCTGATCTGCTCGCCGCCCTGCAGCACCTGGTTCAGCGAAGGATCCGAACCGTCAATCAAGCGCTTGAGCGAGATATGTTGCACTTCACCCGATCCGCCGTTTTCGATCGGGTTCGTAACCAGGACCTCGGTACCCGCTTCCGGCGAGACGCCTTCCGCCCTGGCAATCGCGTCCA
The DNA here is from genome assembly GCA_045807925.1 of Bryobacteraceae bacterium. Lineage (GTDB taxonomy): Bacteria > Acidobacteriota > Terriglobia > Bryobacterales > Bryobacteraceae > Bog-105. The sequence continues at coordinate 12,083 of JBJMGK010000059.1, forward strand.
GAAGACGAACGCGTCCAAGTGCCTGGAACGTCAACGGATGACGAACCGCTCCGGCGACATCAACAGCCTTGCTTCGATACTCGACGACATTGGCGGACACAAGGGGGTCGACCAGGATCTTCTCTTTCGTCAGCGTGACTGCGATCGTCTTTTCGATCTCGGGTGCACTCAGCCCTGAGACGTGAATGCTGTGCGCTACTACAGGAAGCGTGATGGTGCCGTCTTTTGCGATTCTGTAGCTGCGTGTTACCTCCGTCCAATTCGTGACAGAGAGATACACCAGGTCTCCCGGACCCACGGGCTCGAGCGAAAGATTGTTGAAGAACGGAGATCTGTCTTCAGAGGCGAGCGACGCCGCGGAAGTGCCGAGCATCTGTCCCCAGAGCACGTTCGCAAATAATGCGGATACGGGTAAGAGCAGCTTGAGAGAACGCCCCGTCATCAACTATTCACTCCTGTCAACTCGGGTAATGGCACATCTTGTACCATCGAAGGTTTCTGGCTTCGTTCGGGAGTCGAGTAGGTGAAGTACTCTTTCAGCCTCAGGAATCTCACTTCGAACACGTGCCAGCTCAAGAACGCCACCGCCGCGCTTACGGATGCGACAACGACAAAGGCAAACTCAGCAGGGTAAAACTGTGATCCAAATGCTTTCGCAAGCTTGGGCTCGAGAGCAGCGCCATAGGCCTGAGCAATCGGCCAGTGAAAGATGTAAATCCCATAGCTGTATCGGCCGAACCACCGCACGAGCGAAGACGAGAGAACTTGAGTTAACGGGCCCTGCCGCGCTGCCAGATGATGAACAACGGCCCCAAACAGAATCGCTAAACACGAATAGCCAAGCACCACGGTTTCGGTGGCCTCATAGGGCAGGTAATGGTTTCGGACTGCGATGACGACAAGCACGACGGACGATAAGCCAACGGCCGCAATGATCATTCGGCGGAACTGCGCGAGCAACTTGGGTTCGCGAAGAAGTACAGCGACCAGAGCTCCGGCCAAAAGCGTGTCGAGCCGTGTGAAAGTGTATTGCCGGATCGCCCACTCGCGAACTCCGCCGAACTCAATCAGAAACAGCCTCAGAACGGGTGATAACAGGCAAACGGCCACACAGATCTGGAACAATCTGCGGCCCGAGACGAAGTACACAACCGCCGGCCAGAACCAATAAAATTGCTCTTCGATAGCCAGGGACCAGAAATGTCCGAAACCGGGCAGTGTGTGTCTGCCCGTGGCTTGAAGATAATTCGCGGTATACGTCCAGAGCCAGAACTGATTTGCCACGAGGCGCGGATACAGGTCCGGTAGATGCCCGTATCCGACAATCGCCGGTACAACGATGATCGCCAGGGCTAAAACGCCGTAGTAAAGAGGAAAGATCCGGAGCGTGCGGCGGGCGAAGAAGGTTCTGAAATAGTTCGGCGAATCTCGACTGTCAAGCAGAATGCCGGTGATCAGGAATCCCGAAAGGACGAAGAAGAGGTCCACGCCTGCCCAAGCGGTTTCTTGCAGTCGACTGATTGCCCTTCCGACCAGGCCTTCATTTCCGGTTACTCTAAGCGTGTGAAAGGCAATGACGGACAACACAGCAACACCGCGCAGGCCGTCCAGGCTGTTCAGTCGCTTACCTGAAAGTTTCGCGGTGGACTGATGTTGCTGAATTGTGGTTTGTTTCGACACTTGTCCCTATTCGAAGAGATAGTGGGTCCAAGCGTTGATTTGTCGCTAATAAGCCCCGGCTGCCCGCACGACGGTCGAGACAGTCTTGGCAATGATCGCCAGGTCCATCCGTAAAGACCAGAAACGAACATACTTACAGTCCAGCGCCACACGGTTCGGGTAGCTGACGTCGTTTCGTCCCGAGACTTGCCAGAGACCGGTGATGCCGGGCCGAACGGCAGCGTAACTGGCGAAACCGTCAGCATAGTATTGAACCTCGGCCGGAACGATTGGTCTCGGTCCGACAATGCTCATGTCGCCCTTCAAGACATTCCAAAATTGTGGAACCTCGTCGAGACTGAACTTGCGCATGAGGGCGCCTGCGCGGGTGATGCGTGGATCTTGCTTGAGTTTGCGGTTTGCTTCCCATTCACGTCGGGCGATGGGGTCCAAAGCAAGATAGGCGGACAAAACAGCCTCTGCGTCCGCCACCATCGTGCGAAATTTGACAATCTCGAAGGGAACTCCGTTTGTCCCGAGCCGCCGCTGCCGAAAAAAAAGAGGGCCGGCCGATTCAGCTTTCAATGCAATCGCGCAGGCGGCGAGAATCGGTAAAAACGTCAGTAGCGCGCACGCGGCAAAAACGATATCGAACAGACGCTTTGCCAGGCAGATGGAAGGATGGCTCGAGGTGTGGTGAACAGCTTCGGCAGCGCGTCCGTCTGGAGCCGCCGCCAAACTACCGCCAGCAAAGACTCCGCTGAGCGCCAGAAGGCTGGTAGACATAGAAATCGCCGAGATTTCCTCACCTTGCGAAGGATCCTCGGAACTCGGAGTCAGCCTGAATGCATCGGGCGACTCAGTTCCTCCGATGTACTCGCTTTCCTCGACCGCTACGGGCGCGCCAGGATGTGTCCGCTCAGGGATCATGTCTTAGACAATGTGTGTAAATTTGACCATTCGGATCGGAAGGTTTGTCCTGAAGAGATTGTCCTGAAAGGGATAGGGGAAGAAAAATCCTATGTATACGGACGGGCGCAGGATATAGTCTCCTGTGCGGCATTGCTCGTAGGGCTATGATCCGAGTAGGAGTGAATTCAGCATATGAAGCGTGATGGGATTTCCAGACGCTACTTCTTTTACGGCAGCCTCCTCGCGGGCGCCATTCCGGCAGGCGGATTCGGGAGTGTTCCATCGCTCAAGAAACTTGGCTATAAGTCGCCGAACGAAAAGTTAAACATCGTTTCGGTGGGGGCCGGAGGCAAGGCCGTCAGCGACATCCAGGCATGCGCCGAAACAGAGAACATTGTGGCGCTCTGTGACGTGGACGAGAAGCGTGCTGCGAGGATCTATTCGCAGTTCCCAAGCGTGCCCAAATACAAGGATTTCCGCGTCATGTTCGACAAGGAGAACGCGAACTTTGACGCAGTGATCGTGACCATTCCGGACCATATGCATACGGCCGTGGGCCTGGCGGCAATGGAACGTGGAAAGCACGTTTACATGCAGAAGCCCCTGGCTCATACGGTTTGGGAGTGCAGGGAACTGGTGAAGGCGGCCGAGAAGTACAAAGTCGCGACGCAGATGGGCAATCAGGGCTACTCGAATGAGGGAACCCGTCAATGCGCCGAAATGATCTGGTCGGGACAGATCGGAAATGTCACAGAAGTCCATGCCTGGACGAATCGTCCTGCCTGGCCTCAAGGGATCAAGGAACCGCCCGCTTCCTCTCCGGTTCCGAACACGCTCGACTGGGATCTATGGCTGGGGGTTGCGAAAGAACGGCCGTTCAGCGATGATTATCTACCGTTCAGCTGGCGTGGCTTTTACGATTTCGGGTCCGGCTCCTTGGGCGATATGGCCTGCCACATCCTGGGCGCTCCAAACATGGCTTTGCGTCTGGGCGCGCCGACGAATGTCGAATCCGTGAGCCAGGAGAATAACGGCGACATCTATTTCCCGAGCAAGTCGGTGGTCCGCTTTGATTTTCCCGCTCGCGACAACATGCCGCCCGTGACGATCTTCTGGTACGACGCCATGAGAGAGGATCAGCCCACGTTCCCGGGTGCTCCAAAGGACGAAATATTAGGAGACCTCCCGCGAAACCGGCGCACCCGCGCCCAGTCTTCGGTAAAGCCTGCAGAGCGCCAGATTCAGGGAGGTGTGTTCACGGAAGAATTTTTCGATCCGAAAGATGCTCCCGCGCCGCCGCCCAGAGCTTCCCAACCCGCTGAACCACAGGATGAACACGCGCGAAAAGAAGCTCAGTGGATGAAGCTGATCAACACCGGAACGAATGGCAGCCTGTTCAAAGGTGAAAAGGGCATGATCACCACCGGGACCTATGGGGAGTGGACGCGACTTCTTCCCGTGGAGCGAATGAGGGATTACGAGTTCCCACCCGAGTTCCTACCCCGGTCTCCTGGTCACTACCGCGACTGGATTCGTGCCTGCAAAGGTGGATCGCCGGCCTGCTCGAACTTCAGCGTATCGGCTCCATTTACGGAGTGGATCGCGCTAGGTGCTATCGCCATCAAGCTGAACTGCAAATTGGAGTGGGACAGCGAGAAGATGCGCGTCACCAACAACTCGGAAGCGAATGAGCTTCTAAAACCAGTTGTCCGGAAAGGGTGGCACCTTGGCTAAAGCTGCCTGAATCAGCCCTGCAACTTAGATAATTTTTCGTCGAGAAAACTCAGGGCTTGAGAAAGCTGCTCGCGATGCCGCGGATGGCGAGCAGCTTCCAACTCGCGGAGAATCCGACCTCGCGAGAGTTCAATGCTTTCTCTTTCCCTCTGCGCCTGCAGTTCGGCTTCAGGTTGCTTTGGGTGAGCCGTCGAGATTTTGCGGGTTTCGGCAGCATCCATCTGCTCTTCGACGGATTTGCTCTCCCAGCCGCGCGCCACGTCCCCATTGTAAGGACTTTCGCCGGCTGCGTGTTAGCGCCGTGACCTGCCGTTTCCGCCCAGCAGCGAGCCGAGTACTCCTCGAACAATCTCGTGTCCAAGCTGAGTTCCTACTGATCGCGCTCCGCTCTTCAACATGGCTTCCACAACGGAATCGCTTCGATGCCCCCCGCGTGGACCGGTTGTGCCCGTCAGCAGGCTTCCCAAACTGCCCCAGATGCCCCCTCCTGCCGCCGCGGGTTGATTGGGCATCGCGGGTCCGGCACGAGGAGCGGGTGCAGGCCGTTCGGCCGCTTGCGTGTTCTGCTGTGTCCGATTCTTTAGCAATTCATATGCGGATTCACGATCCACTGCCTGATCGTAGATACCAGCGACGATGGAGGTCTTCAGCAGGGCCTGACGTTCGTCCGGGGTAATCGGCCCAATTTGGCCTTCCGGCGGACAAACCAGCCCCCGTTCGACGATTCCGGGTGTTCCCTTTTCATCGAGGAAGGACGCCAGGGCTTCACCGACTTCGAGTTTGGTGATCTCTGCGGCTACGTCCAGCTCGGGGTTGGTTCGAAACGTTTCTGCTGCTGCTCTCACGGCCTTCTGATCGCGTGGCGTAAAAGCGCGCAGGGCGTGCTGTACGCGATTACCAAGTTGGCCGAGCACTGTCTCGGGTACGTCGATGGGATTTTGCGTGACGAAGTAAACGCCAACTCCTTTCGAGCGAATCAGGCGCACGACGCTCTCGATTTTCGATTGCAACATAGCGGGCTGATCGCGGAAGAGAAGGTGCGCCTCATCGAAAAAGAAGACCAGCTTCGGCTTCTCCAGATCTCCCACTTCCGGAAGGCGCTCGAACAACTCAGAGAGAAGCCACAGGAGAAAGGTGGCATAGAGTTGCGGCGCGGCAAGAAGCTTATCCGCAGCCAGCAAGTTCACAACTCCGCGTCCATTTCCATCCGTTTGAAGCAGGTCGTCGATGTTCAGAGCCGGCTCGCCGAGGAAGTGTTCTCCCCCTTGGCTCTCGAGGGTGACCAGGTTTCGCTGAATCGCGCCTACACTTGCGGCCGATATGTTCCCGTATTCGGTGCGGTACTCTTTTGCGCCCTTTGCCACGAACTGTAGAACGGCCTGCAGATCTTTGAGGTCGAGCAATAACAAGCCGTTGTCGTCGGCTATTTTGAACACCAACGAGAGCACGCCCGCTTGCGTATCGTTCAGGTTCAAGATGCGGCTGAGGAGAAGCGGACCCATGTCGGAGACGGTTGCCCGTATGGGATGCCCCTGTTCTCCAAACACGTCCCAGAATGTCACCGGGCAACCCTCAAATCGAAAATTCGTCAGCCCCAGTTGTGAGACGCGTGCCTGGATCTTCGGGGTCTCTTTACCGGGCTTTGCGATGCCGGATAGATCGCCCTTCACGTCGGCCGCAAACACAGGAACGCCGATACGGCTAAAGCGCTCAGCCATAACCTGTAGCGTTACTGTTTTGCCTGTGCCGGTTGCCCCCGCCACCAGACCATGACGATTTGCCATAGCGGGAAGCAGATACAGTTCTTCCTTTGCTTTTGCGATCAACAGAGGACTCGACAATTCCCTTAACCTCCAGGTGCCCTCGATTGGGAACCCTAAAACTTTCAACGTTAGCAGTTGATCCGCGGCAGAGCCAGCCCGCCGCCTCGTGTCACACTGAAAAGTCTCGGCTTTCCATGGAAGTGCCCGCTTCGTCAGACCATAGACCGGCTTCGCGGAAAACGAATCGCCGAGACCAAATCGTTGCGGCTGCTGAGGAGTTGTTGCGCACACAAGGGCTCGCGGCCGTCACCACCCGGAGAGTCGCGGCACAGGTGGGGTGCTCCGAAGCCGCCATCTACGTGCACTTTAAGGGTCGCTTGGAGCTGCTGCTTGCTGTGCTTGGCGAAAGCCTCCCGGACATGTTGGAGCCTTTCCGCACGCTCGATGCCTCCGTTGGGCGAAACACGCCGGAAGAGAACCTGGAGGCGGCGGCGAAAGGAATGATGGCCTTCCAAGGGCGGGTAATCCCTATGATTGCCGGGCTTTTCGCGGAACGGGAGGTTCTGAACAGCTACCGCGAATCGTTGTTGAGTGATGATAAAGGACCACACCGGGCGAGCGCTACGATCGCTGCTTATCTTAAGTCCGAACAAGACCTGGAACGCATCTCAAAGGCCGTCGATGCCCCAACGGTGGCAAGCCTCCTGGTATCGGCAGTGTTCTTCCGCTGCTTCACCCAACAGTTTTTCCAATCCCCGAGTACCTCAAGCAACAATCGATACCTGAAACAGGTGATCGCGGCCCTGCTGCGCCGGGACGCGTAGCGGCAGATCGTCGTTGACAACCTCGCAGAGAAACCTCTATGATTCTTGCTTAGTGAGTAAACGCTCACTAATCAGGAGGGTGAAGTTGGCAAATCTTGGGAAGGTTCTCATGACGTTCGTTCTGCTAGCTCAGGCAGTCCTGGGCTTCCTGCTCGACTGGACCCCGAATCACTTGCTGAATCCGGCTTGGCACCCTCACGCGCGTTTCCACGGAGCACTTCTCCTATTTCTGCTGGCCGGGTCTTCGGCCACCTGCTTATGGCTGTTATGGAGGCGATCGCAAGAGCCCCAGATCGCGCTGATTGCCTCGGCGGCCGTTTCGTGCTCCTTCTGGGCGCCCTTCTTCTTCGTGACGTTTCTGCTTCCCGGATCAACTCTTTGGGCAGGCGATCCTGGTTCCGTACCGCATCTGGCAGGGCATCGATACTTCCCGAATGTAGTGGTAGCGGCGCTATTCCTTGTCTTGATAACGATCAGCTTGAGGGGACGGCAGCGCCGCTTCATTCGCTAAATCTCAACCAACACGGACCAGCCGAATCTCGAAGAGCTTCGGCCATCGTTTGCCCGTGACAAACAGGCGGTGGGTCTTGGCGTCGTAGGCGATACCGTTCAGTACTGAATCGGAATCGCCGCGGGCGCCACTCGAACTCTCAAGCCCACTGAGATCGATCCAGCCAAGTACCTTCCCGGTGTCGGGGTTGATCCGGGCAATGCGGCTTGTGCCCCAGACGTTCGCATAGATCTCACCTTCTACCGATTCCAACTCGTTGAGATTTGTAACCGGTTGGCCGCGATCAGTGACCGTGATCCTTCCGATTTCCTGAAGTGATTCCGGATTCCAGAAACGAATTTGGGGCGTACCGTCGTCCATGATGACTCGCCGCCCGTCCTGGGTGAGAGCCCAGCCCTCGCCGGAGTAGTGAAATTCGCTCTTTTTCTCGAACGTCTTCAGGTCGTATACGAATCCGACCTGGGTTTGCCAAGTCAATTGCACGATCTGATTCTTCCAGTTCACGATGCCTTCTCCGAAGTAGGAATCCGGCATATCGTATTTCTGGAGCAACTCGCCGGTTTCGAGCTTCACGCGCCGCAGAGATGACTGGCCCACGAGCCCCGTACTTTCGTATAAATCTCCGTTCAGATAGAACAAACCTTCTGTGAATGCCTCGTTGTCATGCGGATAGGCGTGAACGATCTGGTAGCTGTAGTGCGGAACGTCCGGCGGTAACTGACTGGCGCAGGCGCACAGTATGAGAAGGGCTGTCAGAGCGATCGTTCGCATGGCAATTTTCGAAGTGACGGGGCGGGAAAAATGGCGCCACCCAGCTAACCGCGGCTACCTTCCTGAGTCTAAATGACCAGCCGAAATGGAATGGACGGATGAAGCCGCCGCCGCTGAGACGCGAAAAGGTGATCGGAACGCCTTTCGTGTGCTTGTGGACCGCCACGGTCGCGCCGTTTTCCGTTTGGCCTACCGGATGACTGGAAACGAACAAGACGCGGAAGATGTGGTCCAAGAGACATTTCTGCGCGCGTACAAACAAATCCGACAATTCGACGGTCGCTCGTCCTTCTCTACATGGCTTTATCGAATCTGCTCGAACTGTTCGCTTGACCTGATCCGAGCCCGCAAGACCCGCGAAAAACAGCGTGAGCCTCTCGGGGAAGAGAAGACAACGAGCTGGATCGAGACGCTCTCAGCCCGGGAACCGGATCCGGAACGATTGACGCAGAGCGGTCAGATCACTCGACTTTTGAAGCCGGCGTTGGACCAGTTGAGCGAGATGGAGCGCGTGGCATTTACGCTTCGGCATTTTGAGGGTTGCAACGTGGAAGAGATCGCACGTACATTGGGCGTCCAGCAAAACGCGGCCAAGCACAGCGTTTTTCGGGCCGTGCAAAAGCTCCGGCGCGTCCTCGAGCCGGCCTGGGGGGTGACGCGTTGAGACATCTCAGCGATGAAGAATTGACAGACGCTTACTACGGCGAACGCGCGCCCGCTGTGCAAGACCACTTGCGGGAGTGCCCGGAATGCCGGATGAAGCTCGGACGTATTGAAGAGACTCTTGGCTCGCTTGAGCAGTACATCGTCCCAGAACCCGACGCAAGCTTTGAGGAGCGGGTCTGGAAGGATCTGTCCCGACGACTTCCACAGAAGAAACGCCCGGGCTTTTTCGTCTTCAGGCCCGTCGTCTTCGCGCCCGCGCTGGCCAGTCTTCTGGTGCTGGTGCTTTCCTTGTGGCTGATGACCGACCGCCGCCGCCACGGCCCGGTTGGAATCTCGTCTCAGGCGCAGGCTCGCGTATTGTTCAACACTTTGACCGACCATCTTGACCGGTCTGAAATTCTGCTCGCCGAGGTGGCGAATGCGAAACCCGGCTCGGACGCTCTGAAGACTGCGCAGGCAATGGCCAGAGATCTGGCGGACGAGAATCGATTGCTGCGGTTGGCAAGCAACCGGGCTGGCGACATGCCGCGGGGTGCCCTACTCGAGGATCTTGAACGCGTTCTGGTCTCGGTAGCAAATGCGCCGGACAACTTGTCCCCTAATGACCTCTCGGCTTTGCAGGAGCGCATTGACGAGCAAGGGCTGCTTTTCAAAGTACGGATTACTGATGATGACCTCCGAAGAGAGGAAAGGAAGTTATGAGGAAGTCTTGTTTTCTGGTGTTGGCAATAGCCGCACCTCTGTTGGCACAGGATGTCAGCATTTCGGTTCCGGATTCGTCCTGGACTAGCTCACTAGCGCGTGAGTTTCAGTCTCGTTCGAGCGAGGGCAGGCATGAGGACCGCGACCGCGAGTACCAACGAGGTTTGAGCGCATTGGACGCTCACCGCTGGGATCGGGCCATCGAGTCTTTCCAGGCCGTCGCGGATCGCAAAGGAAGTGATGCCGATGCGGCGCTTTACTGGAAAGCTTACGCCCAGAGCCGGGCCGCTAATCGTCAGGACGCTCTGTCTACAATCGGCGAACTGCGTCGTGAGTACCCTTCGAGCCGCTGGCTTAGTGACGCGCAGGCTCTGGATGTGGAAGTTCGTGCGCAAGCCGGATCACCCGTGAATCCGCGCACCGAAACGGATGACGAGATCAAACTGATGGCCATCAACAGTTTGTTGCAGTCAGATCCGAGCACCGCATTCCCTGCGCTACAGAAAGTGCTTGCGGGTAACAGCTCAGTGAAGGTGAAAGAGAGGGCGTTGTTCGTCTTGACCCAAAACTCTTCACCCGAAGCTCGCAAGCTGCTTGGCACGATTGCCGCTAACTCCGCAAACCCCGATTTGCAGATGAGAGCAATCCGATACGTAGGTTTGATGGGAAGCGAGGATGCCCGCAAGGAGCTAGAGGGACTCTACAGCCGCTCAAATGATGAGCGCGTGAAGCGCGCCATTCTCCAGAGTTTCATGCGCTCAGGATCCCGAAGCTTTCTGGTCAACATCGCAAAGACGGAGAAAAACCCCGAACTACGGGCAGATGCGATTCGTCAAATCGCACTGAGCGGTGGACAGGACGAACTCTGGCAGCTTTACCAATCGAGCACCTCGAAGGAAGACAAAGATTCGATCTTGAAATCGATGTTCTTGAGCCACAACACGGCTCGACTTGGCGAGTTAGCGCGGACGGAGAAAGATCCTCAGTTGCGAGTGACGGCCATCAAGTCGCTGGGACTGATACGAGATAACAGCGCAGGCGACACGCTGGTTTCTATCTATAAGTCCGATTCTAATCCGGAAGTGAAGAGCGCTGCTATCAATGCTCTGTTTCTCCAGCAAAACGCGAAAGCATTGATCGATATCGCCCGAACGGAGAAGAACCAGCAGTTTAAGGAAGAAGCAATCAGAAAGATGTCCCTCATGCATTCCAAAGAGGTTACCGACTACATGCTGGAGGTGTTGAAGTGAAGACCGTGACGCTAACTATTGCGTTTGTAGTGATGTCGTTCGGCCAAGGCTCACAACCGGTCGTCACCCACGCGGCTTTCGAGAGCCGTGCATTTTCGGGAAACCTCCCTGATGCCATCCGCAGCGGCTCGGCGCACTGGTTCGGGTACGCAGTCAAGGCGACCCCGCGTGGAGGCGGCGGATGTTGCTGGGCAAATGGGACAGGGTACGGTTGCGGGCTCGAGGGCCGTTCTTCGACTGCTAATGACGCCCATACGAAGCCGAACCCGATCGAACTCGAAGGACCCTCCGAGATAGGCGTCTTTTTTCGTTTCGAGAATGGAACGGTCGGCAAGGTTCAGGTTTACTCGCTTCAATGTCCATTGGACGCGGGCGGCTTGCCGTTCACCTGGCTCACTGGCGTTCCCACCGACGCAAGCCTTCGGTATCTGGAGACGTTGCTATCAAGTTCCAATCCGCACGTTGCAGATGGTGCCACTCTAGCGATCTCGCGCCACGCCGGAAATCCCGCTGTACCACTTCTGGTGAACCTCGCCAAATCCGCTCCGTCCAGCCATGTGCGGAGCCAGGCACTATTCTGGCTGGCAGATCGCGCGGGACAGCAAGCGACTGCGGCGATCACCGATGCCATCCAGAATGATCCCGACAACAAAGTGAAGCGTCAGGCCGTTTTCGCGCTTTCCCGCCTGCCGAACGATGAGGGGATTCCGAAACTCATCGAGCTTGCACAGACGCAAAAGAATCCGGAGGTCCGGAAGCAGGCTTTTTTCTGGTTGGGACAATCCCACGACCCGCGCGCCATCGCCTTCTTTGAATCCGTGCTGAGCAGATGACCAGACCAGCCCTTCCATGGTTCCGGGACAGTTGCCCGGGCAATTTTACGTTACCTTGGTAATTGCTCTACCGATCAGTCCCTTACGGTCTCACGCCCGTCCTTGCATCTTTAATGCTCGTCGCGGCATCTCCCAGGGTCCGTGCACAAGAAACGAGCACCGAGGCCAGAGAACATGCAACGGAAAAGGCCGATCAGAAGGCCGAGGAAAAAAAAGAGCAGCATGAGCGCGCGGAAGAGCAATTAAAGCAACAGGAGCATCAACGCGTGCTGGGTATTGTTCCTGCATTCAACTCCTCGAACACGCTAAACGCCGCACCTCTCAACGCCAGGCAGAAGTTTCGATTAGCATTTAGAGGCGCTACTGATCCGTTCGCATTCGCGTTTGCCGCAGTGGACGCAGGCATCAACCAGGCTCAAGATGATTATCATGGCTACGGACAGGGGATAGCAGGGTACTCCAAGCGCTTCGGCGCTTCGTATACAGATTCATTTAACGGAACCATGCTAGGCAACGCGCTTTTGCCCGTGCTGTTTCACCAGGATCCCCGGTACTTCCGGAAAGGAACGGGTTCAGTGAAGGGCCGGATCTGGTATGCCGTCATATCGACGGTCCGCTGTAAAGGTGATAACGGGGGATGGCAGCCAAGTTATTCAAACTTACTGGGGAACTTCGCAGCGGGCACGATCTCCAATATCTACTATCCGCCGGACGACCGTGGCGTTGAACTGACCGTGCAACGGGCACTTACCGTTTCTGCCGAGGGCGCAATCGGGGCGATGTTCTTTGAATTCTGGCCCGATATAGCGCGAAAGTTCGCTCGGCGGCACGCATCAAAGCCGTAGCTGCTTCTTGTAGCTCGCGTCGGCAGTCGCTATGCACGTCTTAGCCAGTGATTTTCGGCCGCGATCGGAGATTGCAGTATCATCGAGGCTGTACAGGCAATTCCTTGCCTGCGCACATCCGAAAGTTCATTTATGGCAACACTTCGAGAACGCAAGAAGCGAGGAGAGGAGATCGTGAAGAAGTACAAACCTTCCAGCATCAATGACCCCTACACGTGTGCCGTTGACGCCATTGCGGATATCCTGCTTTTCGTAGCACAGACCCAGGGAGAGGGTAGACAAATTCTGCATTCGGCCGAGATCGACTTCAGGAACTCGGCCGAAGGCGAAGCATTCCTGACTGAGGGATAACCGCTCAAGTCGCGTGGGTACCCAACTCCTCGCTCAGTTGCTGAAGAACCAACTCTCGTTCCGGTCCACTTAACTCCCTTTCGAGCAGTCGTAAGGCAAGGCCCACTACATCTCGATGATGAAGCTTCGATCCGAGTGCGTCATCTGCACTCAGCCGCAGCCAGAGGTCGTGAAGTTTGTCGATATCCTCCGGCCAGAGGCGTGGAGGATGAGGCCCAAGATTCACGAAAGTCGAGGGTCGATCCGGAGTGATGATCTCGAGCGAGAAAGCATGGCGAGGCTCAGGTAGCCGCTCCCAGGCGAGTCCGATGCGTCGGGCCAGTTCATCGGAACTCATACGAGGCGAAACCCCCGTGACCAGCCGGGAAATCTTCAGCTGATTTGCCGTTTGAACAAGCGCATCGAACGGGTCTATCGCGGGGACGACCAGCAGTTCGACAGGCTTTCCTTCTTTTTCCGCGATGTTTACGACTGTCGTGAAGAGAGCGCTTTCATCGCCCCCGAATACCTGTTCGCCTTTGAGCGCGTATTCGCTATCGGGAGCCATGAGACGGACCGTCATGACAACAATGTCGTTGCGACGAAGATCTGTTTTTTGCAGCGTACGTCGCAGATGCTGCATGTTATTGACATTTCGAACCGCAACCAGCACGCAGCCGGTCCGGGCGTGCAAAGAAGCGGCGTCAATGCGCGGCTGAGTCTGTAAATTGAAACGCTCGAGTTGATGCTCTTTCAGGCTCTTGTGCTTGCGTCTGTTGACGTGTTCCGAGACAGTGAAGATCAGGAAGAACGCAATCGTAAACGTGACGCCGTAAATCGTCGCGTATTCTTTCGAGAATAAGTTAACGATGGCGGTCGCCAATAGCATCAGAGTGGTGACGCCCAAGCCGATTGGTATCTCGCGGCCGCCGATCGTGATATTGAGCGGCACTTTGTACTCCTGGTCGTGTCGCTGGAACCGAAGCGCAAGGACTCCGAGCGCCTTTAACGCGAAGCTCCAGACCACGCCGAACGCATACGCCTCGCCGAGTAGATAAAGATCCCCGCGGCTCAGCACGATGGTGCCGATTTGCATGAACGTGATCGCGTTGATGATGTTGTGGGTCGTGCCGAACTTCGCGTGCGGTCTGCGGAACCAGTCAAGCAGAACGCCGTCCTCCGCCACCCGGTTCAAGACCCCGTTCGCTCCGATGATTGAGGTATTCACAGCGCCGGAGAGGATCAGAACGCCCACCACGACTACAAACACGTGAAATAACAAGCGGAGAATCGCAGGACCGGCAAGATTCATGGCGAGACCGCCGATGAGGTTGTTTACATACGTTTTTCGAACGTCGTCCGGGATGATCATCACGGCGAAAAGCGTGATGAATCCAGTAGATACGATCGCGTAGACGCAGACGATATTGGCCGCGTACTTAAGATTTTTCAGCTTTGGTGAAGCGATCTCGCGGTACACCTGAGCCAGCGTTTCGAACCCGCTCATGGACAACAACGAGTGGCCGAACGCAATAATGATCAGGACAATCGGCATGCTAAGAAACCGAGTACCCTTGAACCACCCGAGCGAATCGTCCGTAAACCTGAGGTGGCTCGGAACCGGGGAGGGCGGCAGATTCCACTTTCCCTGAAGGAGGATGGTCAGCGGACACCAAATCAGCAGCATCACGACCATGACGGTCGTGATTTGCATGATCTTCAAAGCTGCCGAACTGGATTCTTCAATCCCCCTGATGTTGCTTCGCCAGAAATAGAGTGTTACGACTACGCCGAAGACGGCTGCAAACAGATTCGGATTCACGTGTACGTTCACATGCGCAAATCCGAAGAGTTCTTCCACTAAGCGCCCCAGGTATTGGCCTGCGCTGACAGAGCTGATCGGACCCGTGAGGATGTAATCGAAAACGAGAGCGGAGACCGACAAGCGCGCCGCAAATGGGCCCATGCTGTCTCGAACAACTACGTAGACGCCCCCGCGCACGAACATTCCGCAGCTTTCCATGTAGACGGAACGCACTGCGAAGCTGAAGATCATGACGCCGAGGACGTACCAGGCCGCCGATTTCCCGATTGCCTGCTCGGCGATTCCGCCGGCGTAGAACATGGACGAGGCAAGATCGCTGAGGACAATGGCGGCGCCTCGCCAGTAGCTGATAAACGACAGAGCTACGGTAGTCGCGACGACAACCTTGAGCGCCGAAGGATTGCTGGATTGCGATTTCGTGGACACAGGAGACAGAGACAGTATCCCGCAGTCCGTGTCCGCAGGAGCGAGTTCCGTAACCGTCTGGCTCGCAGGATACGCTATCTTAAAGTCGATTTGCGCCGAACGAACTATTTGCGATGCAGCTCCAGGAACTGTGGGGCCACTTTGGATCTGCACGACCGCTCTCTCGCGTGTCCGCGGTGCGGAGGGCTGCTAGAGGTCGTCGTGGAAATTCAGGACCTGGACGTCGCGGCTCTGAAAGCCGCCTGGCGAGACCGACGGCGTTCGTGGGACCCACCCGATGCGAGTGGCGTCTGGCGGTTCCGGGAGTTTCTTCCGCCCTATGACTCCGAGATCGTGACGCTGGGTGAGGGCAATATTCCCCTGATTACAGGCCAGAAAACCAGGGATTGGGCCGGCGTCCGGGAACTCCGGTTCAAGCACCTCGGCTTCAACCCGACCGGATCATTCAAAGACCTGGGCATGACTGCGGGAATGACGGAGGCGAAAT
The DNA here is from genome assembly GCA_045807925.1 of Bryobacteraceae bacterium. GTDB lineage: Bacteria > Acidobacteriota > Terriglobia > Bryobacterales > Bryobacteraceae > Bog-105. The sequence continues at coordinate 27,621 of JBJMGK010000059.1, forward strand.
TCACCGGGGCCGAAACAGTTGCTTGCGCTTCCACCGGCAACACGGCTGCCGCACTGGCAGCTTACGCCGCTCGAGGAGGAATGAGGGCGCGGGTTTATCTGCCCGCTGGCCAGGCGTCCGCGAACAAGCTGGCGCAGGCTCTCGATTATGGCGCCGAGGTGGTTCAGATTGAGGGCAATTTCGACGACGCGTTGAATCAACTGCTGGACAGCGCAGATTCTAACCTGTATTTTCTGAACTCTATCAACCCGTTCCGTATCGAGGGGCAGAAGACGGCGATCTTCGAACTGATGGAGCAATACGATTGGCAGCCACCGGATTACCTGTTCGTACCGGGCGGAAACCTCGGGAACTCTTCTGCGTTTGGGAAAGCGCTACGCGAATTGCAGGGTCACGGCTTTATACAAAAGCTGCCGCGAATGGTCATTGTTCAAGCGCAAGGCGCGAATCCGCTTTCGAGAATGTGGGAGTCTGGGGCATCGGAGCTGGAGGCGGTGCGTGAACCCGAGACGGTCGCGACCGCCATCCGGATTGGAAACCCACGATCGTGGAAGAAAGCTCTGGAAGCCGTTGCATTGACGGATGGCCTCGTTATGGATGTCACCGATGAAGAAATCGGGCGAGCAAAGAAAGAGATCGGCAGGGACGGCATCGGATGTGAGCCTGCTTCCGCCACTACACTCGCCGGAATGCGAAAGCTGATGGACGCGGGCAGGCTTGATCGCCATGCGACCGTGGCCGCCGTGCTCACCGGTCATGTGCTCAAGGATACGGAGTACATCATTAAGCATCACGCGGGCGACGAAGAGGCCATGCCCAAAGCTGTGGCGTTGACTTGACGGACCTCCGTTCCAAGTTGAGGAAGGGCGACTCCTTCGAGTTAAGCGTCCCGGCGTCGGTGGCAAACCTCGGCCCGGGATTCGATACTCTGGCAGTCGCAGTCCAGCTTTACCTCCAGCTTCGTGTCAAGGTCCTGCCTGGAGAAGGCGAACTCCACTTCGAGTTCGTAAACGAGCAATTGGACGGCGAGAACTATATCGAACGTGGCTTTCGCTTTCTGGCAAATCAGAGAAGTGAAAGTTTTCCGTCGCTTGCCGTTGAGGTAAGAAGCGACATCCCGATGAAATCGGGACTGGGCAGTAGTGCTGCGGCAACCGTGGCCGGCCTGCGACTGTTCGAGGCCATTGCGGGGCCATTGGCGGCGCAGGGATTGCTGAACGCGGCCTGCGCACTCGAGAATCATCCTGACAATGTCGCTGCAGCCCTCCTTGGGGGGCTCACTTTGAGCTGCCAGCTTTCCGACCGGTCCGTTCTTGCCGTCCAGATGGAATGGCCTGCCGAATTAGAGTTGCTGGTCTTGACTCCGCGGTACGCACTATCGACGCATGAGGCGCGTGGCGTGCTGCCGGAACGAATCACACGCGAAGATGCAGTTTTCAATCTGCAGCATATTGCTCTGCTGCTTCATTCTCTTCAGACGGGCCGGTTCGCGTTGCTGCGTGAAGCTCTCCAGGATCGCATGCATCAACCGTTCCGCGAGTCTCTGGTTCCCGGTCTGGAGCGTGCGCTTGGGCTTGAACATCCGGACCTCCTCGGCGTTTGCCTGAGCGGGGCTGGACCGTCAGTCGTGGCGTTCGCCCAGCGCAACTTCGACGAAGTGGAGCGAGTGCTAGCCGAGGGTCTCGAATCGACCGGCATCCCATTCACACTTCGCCGGTTGCGTGTCCATCAGGAAAGCAGTCGCGTGTCGGAACCAAACCTTGCTTGAGAGGTTTAGTTCAAAGTAGCTGCCAGATGCGGCGACCCGAGATGACACTCCTGGTGTACTGCCTGTACGGCACGCTCCAGGCCGTCCAGGCGGACAATAATTCCGATCGTGATCTCGCTGGAACCCTGGGCAATGGCGATGATGTTGATCCGCTCGCGGGAGATCGCGGTGAATACGCGACCGGCTAGTCCCGGGGTGCCTCGCATACCTTCACCAACAACGGCGAGAAGACCTACATTCTCGTCCACCTGGATGGGCTTCAGATAGCCATGTGCCAGTTCGATCGACAGATTGGACGCCAGAGCTTCAAGCGCAGCGTCGACATCGTGCTTTCGAATCAGAAAACAAAAGCTCTGCCGGTAGCTGGAACTGCTAAACACGAGGATTTCGACGTTTGCGAGTGCAAGCGCATCCAGGGTGCGCGCCATCACACGGGTGCCAGTCAGAACAGCGCTGGCTGGCTCCATCGAGACTAGTGCCACATTCGACATGGATGTGACGGCTCGAACGCCTCGGGGTTCCTCTACGTGGGTGATGATCCTGGTGCCCGGTTTTTCCGGAGCGAAGCTGTTCTTGCTCCAGACCGGGATTCTCTTTTCAACCAGCGGCGCAAGCGTTCGCGGATGAAGCACTTTTGCGCCGTTGTACGCGAGTTCGGCGGCCTCGGCGTAGGTGACTTCGTCCAGGACGGCGGCATCAGAAACCAGGCGCGGGTCGGCCGTCATGATGCCATCAACGTCTGTCCAGATCCAGAGTTCGGCAGCATCCAGAGCCGCAGACAGAATGGACGCAGAGAAGTCGGATCCACCGCGACCGAGCGTTGTTGGACGCCCATCCTCAGTCGCGCCGTTGAAACCCGTGACGATCGGCACCGCGCCCGCCTCGAGGAGCGGAAGCAAACGGGCGATGCAGCGGGCCCGAGTCGGCTCGGTTTGGGGAGAAGCGTTGCCGAACACGGCGTCCGTCACGACGACTTCCGCCGCGTTCACCGCTTGAGCGTGAATACCTCGCGACGTCAGAAAGTTCGCCAGAATCACGGAGGACAATCGCTCGCCGATCGAGAGTGCCTCATCGACGGAACGCGGCGGGCGTTCTCCGAGCATGAGAACTCCATGCGCAATCCGCCGGAACTCGGAAACGAGAACATCGACGGAAGAGGCCGCGATGCGCCCGAACTCCGGATTTTCAGCGTTGTCGAAGAGATCGGCACAAGCGTTCACGTGCCGCTGTAAAAGCACGTCCAGATTGGACGCAACACCAGACTGATCCCCTACTTCGGCGCGGCGAAGAGTGTCGAGCAACAGATCCGTGATCTTCGACATGGCCGAGACCACAACCAGGACGGGCCGTTCCGGCGAACGCGCAGATATGAGGTCGGCGGCCACTTGCATCCGTTCGGCACTCCCCATGCTGGTGCCGCCGAATTTCATGACGAGCAAATTATCCACTGAGAGTTGCTCCATATTCTTGGGAAATCGTTATCCTTCGATCTTACCGGTCAATGTCACCCAGCACGGGTTGAGCCCTGCCTCGTACAACTTCGCGGTAAACCTACTGGGAGGCCAATCGGCATAAAATGCTCCCGATCACGACGTTCTTTTTCGGTAACACTAAAATCGCGCCTAAATCAAATCGGTATGGATCGCGTGGACGACGTAGCTAAGAAAACAGCGAACGATTTAAGGGAGCTTTACGCATTTGTATCAGTTGCTGACGAGGTGTACCGCATTTTCAGGACAATGCACCTGGAGGACCGTAGAAAACGCTTGGTGGAGCATATCGTCGATTGGGTGCCCTGCTCGACAAATTAGCAATTTCCAGTGAAATTCGGCCGGTTTTTGGGCAGAGGATCCAGATGGAGAGCAGCGTTGACGCGATGAACAGCGAAGATCCTGAACTACTGAAGCTAATCGGGAACGAGGTCAGCCTCGCCAATACGTTCCTCCAGACATATCGTCTGGCTTCCTCCCGGGATCATGCGGTCCAGGCGTTAACAAACGCCCAAGCGGCATACGAAGCCGCGACCAGATTCGTAGCTCATCTCCCGCCGGAAATCGGCGAGAAGTTCCACCACGATTTGCGGAAATTGAGACAGTGTCTTGCTGCGGTTTCCGAGCCAAGCCAAAACGAAAGTTAGCTACCTCGGAACTCCCGCCACAATCAGAGCCGACAGGTGCCGCAATTCGTCGATATCCAGATCCTTCACTCGAAACTTGAATTCTTCGAGGGTGATCTTACCGTCCCGATGGTCCCGCAGAAGAATCTCGGCGCGACTAGACGAAACAGCTATAGTGGTTCCCAAGAACATCGACCCATGCCTAGAATGCCCGAGATCTGCGCGGATTGTTAGTCGCAATAGTCTCAGATGCGGTTGCGACCCTTTCCACGGCGAAGCGCAGCAGTGCCTGTTCATGCGTGATTTGGGCAACTCTCGCACAATGGCAACCAGCATCTATGGTTAGCTACTTCTCTGCCGAGGTACGTACTACGACCGAATAACTCCTAGATTGCCGATCCAAACCGTTGCATTCGAAGGGCTCCGCTGATCTATAGGGCATGTACGGTGAACGGTGTGCCGGTGATCAAGCGGAGACTGTAGCCGCGCGACTGAAAGAGATCCATCGTGTATTTGAAGTAGCTGACGAGGTGTACCGGCGTCTCAGGATGGAAACTCTGAAAGACGAAATGCCGGCCCCGATTCAATGGGTGCCGATTACAGATCAGTGAACCCGGAACCTGCCCCGGGCTCGCGCATTTCTTTGGCGGTGTGACCTGCTGAAAAACTAAAACACTGTCCGGATTTTATCGATGAGAACAGTGTCACGGCAGGTAGAGCGCGGAGGATTCTAGGCCTTCCAGAAAGAAGTGCTAGATGCTCCCTGTCGTGGCTGCAGGAAGCTCGGCGTCTGTTTCGATGCCGAAGTTCCGCAACACATGAGCAAAATACATCCTTTTGTGAGGCGTGAAACTTGGAAATCAGTTCTTCACAGGTGTCTCCTCCGGACCCTGAGCACACAGAGAAGCTAAAGCGGGATTACATTGAAAGCACTCTTTCCTTGGTAGAGTCCTTTGCCCGGCAGGCCATTCATTACACCGCGCAAGGCGATCAGGCCGCGGTGGTGGAGGCCCAGACAAACCTTGAGACGTTCTGCGAACTGGCCATGGACATGATCAAAAAGCTCAAAGACCAACAGAACGCGGCGGTTTTGACAGCCAGGTTGCGGTTCATACGCAGCGCGCTCGAGGGCTCCCGAAACGTCGCTTAGGCCGTTTGTTACGCCCGGCGCTGCTCAGAGAGCAGTAAGCGCTTGATGCTGCTGTTGAACGCTGAGAGAGTAGTCGGCATCTGTTCTCGCTCCATTCTTGCCAAAACTGCTGGACGATGATCTACTTGAGGTCCAGATGGACCACCCTGAGTTCCTTCGACTCCATCGCGAATGCACCGAGTCTCTTCAGCACTGGATCGCAGAGGCGAACCGGACCTGTGAGATGTTGGGGCACTGCCTGAATCAACCGCTCACGCTTGAAGAAAGATCGAACCTCCACGCCCAGCGACTCCGCGAGAACGAAGCGCAGACAATTCACATGAAGAACCGGCAGAAGCTGTTTGAGATCGCGCGCAGCGGATTCGGGGATTTTGAACTGGTGTTTGGCATGTTTCCGGGAGGAAACCCCTAAGTTCTCTCCTTCCCCCAGCAATGCCGTCCCAGCCACACTACCTTCCGGCGCGCATTTACCTTGCGACGGTGCGCTTGTCTGTGTAATTATTCATTCTAGTGAATAATAATTCAGTGCACGGGTAGGGACCCATGGCAGCGTCTGTGTTCAAACCCGCTTCGGAACTCCGTACGCCGACCTTTCGGCACGACCTGGACCTCTCGACCGAGCAGCTCCTCCGGTTGCTTGAGCTGGCGGGAGAAGTGAAGCGCAACCGGCAGCAGTTCACTTCAGCGCTTAAAGGCAAGTATGCTGCGCTCCTGTTTGAGAAGCCGTCGCTGCGGACTCGCCTAACCTTCGAACTCGCCATGAAACAGTTGGGTGGGGATAGCGTGACCCAGGCGGGAATGATCGGTGAGCGCGAGCCTCTGAAGGATGTCGCCCGCAATCTCGCCCGCTGGACGGATTGCATCGTGGCCAGGACATTCGAGCAAAAAACGATCGAAGATCTCGCGCTTTGGTCCGGTATCCCGGTGGTGAACGCACTCAGCGATACGTTCCATCCCTGCCAGGCACTTGCCGATATGTTCACTCTGCACGAGCAGTTCGCCGCGCTCAAAGGCCTCCGGCTCGTTTTTGTCGGTGATGGCAACAACGTCGCTCACTCGCTCATGCTGTGCGGCGCGCGGCTAGGAATGCACTGCACGGTGGCAACCCCTCCGGGTTATGAGCCGCAGGCTGCCGTCGTGGAGCAGGCGACTGCTTTGGCGCACGAAACCGGGGGCACGATCGAAATCACGAATGGTCCGGAAGCGGCCGTCCGCTCGGCCAACGCGGTTTACACGGACGTATGGGCCAGTATGGGCCAAGAAGCCGAGGCGACCCGGCGCAAGCAGTTGTTCGCTCGGTATCAGGTAAACACGAAGTTAATGGGGCTTGCAGCGTCTGATGCTGTCTTCATGCACTGTTTGCCCGCTAAGCGCGGCTTGGAAGTAACAGACGAAGTCATGGAGTCACGGCAGAGTGTTGCGTTCGATCAGGCGGAAAATCGCCTTCACGCACAGAAAGCTCTGCTGCTGACGTTGTTGCAGTAAGCAGAGTAAGCAGAGTAAGCAGAGTAAGCAGCCAGCACCCAGCGCCCCGCCGGATGTAAATCCGCGGTGTGTCTCGCGCTAGAGCTGGCCGATGGAAAGGATTTCGAAGAAAAGATGAGCAAAGTAAGTGCGAAGAAAGTAGCCCTCGCATATTCAGGCGGCCTGGACACGTCCATCATCATTCCGTGGCTGAAGGAGAACTACGGATGCGAGATCGTGGCCGTCTGCGGGGATATCGGACAGGGCGGCGAAGAGCTGGACGGCCTGAAAGAGAAGGCCCTGAAAACCGGTGCTTCCGACGTGTACGTCGAAGACATGCGCGAGGAGTTTGTCACCGACTATCTTTGGAAACTGGTTCGATCCGGCGGTATTTACGAACATAAGTATCTGCTCGGTACCTCCATCGCGAGGCCGCTGCTTGCCAAACGACAGGCGGAAGTAGCCCTCCAGACCGGCTGCGATGCCTTAGCCCACGGATGCACAGGGAAGGGAAATGACCAGGTGCGCTTCGAGCTGACATATAAAGCCATTGCGCCCCATTTGAATGTGATTGCACCTTGGCGCGAGTGGGACGTCGTTTCGCGAGAAGACGCCATCGAGTACGCGAAAGGTCACAACGTTCCGATCGCGCAATCGACGACCAAAATCTACAGTCGCGACCGCAACATCTGGCACATCTCCCACGAGGGAGGAGAACTGGAGAATCCTGCGAATCCAGCTCCTGACCACATCTGGATGCTCAGCAAGAGCCCCGCAGACGCTCCCGACAAACCGGCGGAGGTCATCATTGGCTTTGAAGCGGGCGTCCCTGTCTCGCTGAACGGTAATAAAGGTTTAACTGGCCTGGCATTGCTCGAAGAGTTGAACGGGATCGGAGGCGAGAACGGGATCGGACGGATCGATCTGGTTGAGAACCGGTTCGTTGGCATGAAGTCGCGAGGCTGCTACGAGACACCGGGCGGAACCATTTTGATGGCCGCGGTCCGGGAGATCGAATCATTGACGCTCGACCGAAGTACGCTCCACTACAAGCAAAAGCTGGCTCTCGATTACGCCGAGATGGTTTATAACGGGCTCTGGTTTACGCCCCTGCGCGAGGCGCTCGATGCGTTCTTAGCCAAGGTTTCCGAACCGGTGACCGGGACCGTCACCATGCAGCTTTATAAGGGCAACCTGCAGCCCTTGAGCAGAAAGAGTCCGAATTCTTTATACAGTCTGGACATCGCGAGCTTCACCATGGGCGAGAGCTATGACCAGAAGGATGCTCTCGGATTCATCAACATCATTGGCCTTCCTATCAAGGTGGAAGCGCTGTTGAACAAGAAGTAGCTGGCAAATGAAACTGTGGGGCGGTAGATTCGAGGCGGGCCCTTCGGAGGTCTTCGAGACCTTCTCCGGCTCGCTCCACTTCGATCGCAAGCTGATCTTCGCCGATGTGGAGGGTTCGCAAGCGTTCGCGCGAGCGCTTCGGGCCCAAGGCATCCTCACTGAGGATGAATGCGGCAAGCTGATCGAGGCGTTCACTGAGATTGGGGAGGAAGCGAAGGATCCCCGGTATCTCGACGGCGCTTCGGACGAGGACGTCCACACCTTCGTCATCCGAAAACTGGGCGAAAAAGTCGGCGGCCTCTCCGCGAAAATTCACACTGGACGCAGCAGAAACGAGCAGGTCTCTCTGGACGTTCGGCTCTATTTGCGTGCCGCGGTGGACACCCTCCTTGGCGATATCGTCGGCCTGCTCGAAGCTTTACTTGCGCTGGGCGACAAGTATCCCGAGGCCGTGGTACCCGGGTACACACATCTTCGACGAGCGCAGGCGGTGCTGTGGCAGCATTACCTGCTCGCCTATTTCGAGATGTTTGCAAGAGATGCCGAACGGCTGACACAGGCCAGAGCTCGCATCAACACGCTCCCGCTTGGGTCAGGAGCACTGGCTGGAAGCGGATTTCCGTTCGACCGCGCAGAGATGGCACGCGATCTGCAGTTCGCGGCCATCACGCAAAACAGCCTGGACGTTTCGGGCGACCGTGATTTCGGCTTGGACTTCCTCTACGCCTGCAGCACCGTGATGCTGCATTTGAGCCGTCTGGCAGAAGACTGGATCCTCTATTCGAGCGAAGAGTTCAATTGGATGATCCTGGGCGACGGCGTAACGAGCGGATCAAGTTTAATGCCGCAAAAGAAAAATCCTGATTCTCTCGAGCTGATTCGGGGCAAGTCCGGGCGCGTCTTTGGCGACCTCACGTCCCTGTTCGTCACGATGAAGGGTCTTCCCATGACTTACAACCGTGACATGCAGGAGGACAAAGAACCGCTGTTCGACGCCTTCTACCAAACATCGGGTTCGCTGCGCATGGCCGCCGTTGTCGCTTCGTCCGTGACGCTCAAACCCGAGATACCGTACGAGGCCGCCGAAGAGAGTTGGGTGGTGGCAACGGACCTTGCCGAAGAATTGGCGCGCAGCGGTGTTCCGTTCCATCGTGCCCATCAGCTTGTAGGGAAACTCGTTCTCGAAAGCACGAAGAGCGGGAAAAAGCCCTCCGACTGGACCGCCGAGGAACTCGCGGCGTTTGCACCGGAGTTCACTCGGGAGATGGTGCGTCTTTTGGAGCCGAAGGAAGGCATGAAGAGCCGCAATCTTCCTGGCGGAACCGGTCCGGACGCCGTGCGGAACGCCATGGGGAACGCGCGTGATCGGCTGCAGGCGATCCGCAAGCTGCTGCAGTGAAGTCATGAACAAGAGTTTTCGCCAAGGTCAAATCATTAAGACGATCCGGGCGAAACCTGTCTACACCCAAGAGGAGTTGGCCCGCGAACTGGGTCAACTCGGGATCCAGGCAACCCAGGTTACCCTGTCGCGTGACATGCGTGAGCTGGGGCTGGTGAAAACAGCCGAAGGTTACCGGCAGTTTTCGAACGATCCAGCGGCGTCGCGCCTTTGGGATATCGCAAACGAGTACCTCCAGGACATCCGTGTGGCCCAGAATCTCGTTGTACTGCGGACCTCTCCAGGTCACGCGAGTGCATTGGCCGTCAGCATCGATCGGCAGCAGTTGGCAGAGGTAGTCGGAACTGTGGCCGGTGATGACACTGTTCTCGTGGTCACAGCCGACTGTCAGGCGGCACAAGGCTTCCAGAAGCGGATGCTTGCTATCATCTCGGGCGAAGAAGCCTAGCCGTGACTGTGCCCGGCATGTCGATCGTCCGCAACCATTCGGCAGCCGCCATCCGATAGCACACAGGGTACATGCTCGAACTGTATCGTCGAGTGATGAATTCCCAATTTGCAGAGCGCTTCATTGATGCGCTTGAGAATCTTATTGCTTGCTGATGGCGGCATGTCCTCAATCAGAATATGGGAACTGAGTGCGTGCGTATTCGAACCCAGACTCCAGACATGGAGATCATGGACATCCAGAACTCCGTCGACTTCACCAATGGCCTGAGTGATGCGAGGAAGTTCGAGCCCGCGCGGAAGGCCTTCGAGCAGGATATTCAGCGACTCGCACGCAATGTCCCACGCCGTGTACACAATAAAGACCGCCAGCACCATGGAAAGAACCGGGTCGAGGTAGGTTACTCCCGTGTAATGAATCGCGATGGCTCCCAGGATGATGGCAACTGCTCCCACTGCGTCCCCGGCCATATGCATGACCGCAGCCCGGATGTTCAGGTCGTGCTGGTGACCGCGATGGAGCGCAAGCACGATAGCACCGTTCACCAAGAGGCCGATCGCGGCAACCCACATCATCGTGCGGTCGTTCGGAAGCTCCGGATGGACGATTCTGGAAACCGCTTCCCAGCCGATGGCAACTGATATCAGGATCAATGTGGACGCATTCAGAAATGCCGCGACGACACCAGCGCGCTGGTACCCGTACGTCTTGACGCTATTGGCAGGCTTGCTCTGGAGATAGTAGCCAAACGCGGCAAGTACCAAGGCAAGGGCGTCGGTGAAGTTATGCCCGGCGTCCGACAGCAGGGCCAGACTGTGAGACCGTAAGCCGGTCACAATCTCTAAGGCAGTGAACCCAAGCGTAACAGCCGTGGATGCGTAGAGAATCCAGCCTGTGCTCGGAACGTGGTGATGATGAGCCAAACGGAGTCTTCCTGCTTTCAGGGTACGACAGAGACAGAGCCTTCCCTCTCGTTATTCGGGAGGCGTTTGCGGCTTTTCGCCCGGTTTGTAGAGTGACGGTATCTTCTTCTTCTCGCCAGTGTCCGAGGTCTTTTCGGCCTCCTTCTTTCGAGAAGCAACCTCCTTGGTGGTCATCACGGATTCCCGCTCGGTCTTTTCTTTCGTATCCTTCGCGGTGATTTCGCTGCCGCGCTTGGCTGAATCCTCCATGGACAACTCACGGCTGTCGCGAGTGGTATCTATGGCTTCAGCGAGCACAAACTTGTACCGGTCGAAATCGCGCGGACTGGAAGCTTCGATCTTGTTGAGCTGATCGAGAAAGTCTTTCTCCGCGTTGACGAGCGCGATCATTCCCTTGTCGACTGGACGGCTGTGTCGGAGGGCATCATCCGTCACGGAATCGATGGCTTCGATGATTTTGGAATAATCCTCCAAGCTGTTGTGAATAAAGATGCTTCGGCCGGGTTTGTCCTCGCCCAGGTAATGCTGGACGAGGTCCATTCGCGTCTTCGCAAAATGTATATACAGCGCAATGCGGTCGTTCGGGTCCTGAGCCACTCGGACCTGATCCACTTCGTTCGGAGTGAGAAAGTCTCGATCCGCGGTTTGTCCGCTCAGCATCAAAGGACAAGCGGCCAGCAGAAGAGACCCGAGCAACTTCATTTCTTCATGGCTCCTTCCAAAAGCTTATCGTGGATTTCCTCAAGTTTCCGTCCGGTCTGTTCAGCCCAGCCGCGCTGAGGGAGGGAGATTTCGTCAAGTAAACTCTCCAACCGCCGCTGCAGGACAGAAACCCGTATTTCCGCCTTCTTATAGAGCCGGTTCTTATGCACGGTTTCCAAAGTGGAGACGCAGTTATTCAGGGCCGATAGCATCTCGTCCAACTCTGCATCCCCCTTGTGCACGTCGTCTTTGGCGTACGCCGACCGGGCACTGTCAAAGGCCGCTTCGGCCCCCTCAAGAAACTTTTCGGAACGTTTTCCGGGATCGTGCTCCTCTCTCGGGTCCACCTGGGAAGTGTGAGACGGCGGCGCAGCGTTCGCGAGCAGGCCGAAAATCGATGGCGCTATGCCGGACGTGACGCCCAGGATCAGAAGTCCGAAGAAATCAACGATTCGCCTCTTTTGCAAGGATTCTACTCCTTTGGCGGGCAATAAACTCCTGATCGGGATACTTCCCCGAACTCGATTGCAGAAATTGCTCGTAGCTCGCTAACGCCTGCTTCACCTGGTGCAGCTTATCGTAAACAATCGCCCGATAATAGAGATCCCCGGAGGTATCACCGTTCAGGCTATGAACCTTATCGAGAGCAGCAAGGGCCTGGGGATATTGGGAAGACAGAACGAACGCGGTTGCCGCTTCGTTCCACGCCTCTACTGAATCAGGTTTGATCCTTCCGGCTTCCGTGAACTCTCGCGCAGCATCTACATACTTGTGGCGGTCACGACGGAGCCGGCCAACGACCATGTGCAGCTCGTAATCGTTAGGGGACGCGGCAAGTGCCTGTTCCAGGATGGGCGACGCTAGATCCGGCTGATTGTTCTTCAGGTAGGCCGTCGCGAGCGCGAGGCGGTTTGCCGGAGTCGGAGACATCGCGACGCTCTGCTGGAATTCTTCGACAGCATCTGCCGGCCGGTTGAGACTGAGGTACAGCCGGCCCAACTCTTCACGGGCGGCGACATCAGACGGAAACTCCTTCAGTAGCGGAACGGCGTCGGCCGGCCGATTGGCCTTCTCGAAAGCGGCGGCCACTTCCATTAAATACGATTTCAGGTTCCCGTCGAGTGTAGCGGCCTGACGAAAGTGGGGAGCCGCTTCGTCGAGAGACCCGAGCGCGACCAGGCTTTGGCCCAGCCCCAGTTCCGCGGCGGCCAATTTGGGATCTTTCTGAAGTGCTTGCTGATAGAGGTCGCGAGCCTCGGCCGGCTTTCCCGACGCCAGGAGCGCATCGGCAAGGTAGCGTTTGGGCCGTGGTTGGTCAGGCTTCTGTTTAACCGCATCCTCGAGCAGAGGCACCGCGTCTGTGTTTTGCCGGTTGTGCAAGTAAAGGATCGCCAGGTTGAGTTCGGCTTCGAACAGGTTCGGCTTCAGTTCGAGAGCTTTCCGGTAATGGCCAATCGCCTCATCCTTCTTCTGCAGGCCGGTTTCAGCCAGCGCAAGATTGAAAAAAGCGGTGTAGTCTTTCGGGTCCTGAACTGTGAGTTTCGAAAAGATCTGCTCGGCCTGGGCGAACTGCTGGTGATCAAGCGCCTGCAGGCCTTCAGCTTGAAGATCGGAGCCCTGGGCTGTCGATGCAATCAACAGAAGTAGTAATCCGATCAATCAGCAACTTTCCCCACCCACATTCTAGCGGGACGTTCATGAGGGCCTCAGGCGTGTTCCCGTCGCTTTGCCGAAGCCGCAGCTTCCTTATGGAGGTGGCTCAAGTTGACGCCTTCGATCGCGAGAGCAATGAATCCGGCAACAATCAGGGGCAGCGTAAGAGCAGCCCAGAGGATGAGGGAGAAACGCTTGGCGTGCGCCGAAACAAGCCCATACATCATCAGTGTCTTCGCCGTCACCCACTGGAAAGAACCGAGATTGCTTGGAGCCTGCGGTACCACCCCGCTTAAACGTAAGAGAACCATGATGAGGAACGAAGCCATCCAGGGCACGTCCAGGCCGCTGGCCCGCACAATGGCATAGATCGGGATCATCTGGGACAGCATGTAAACGCCGCTGACGATGAATGAGAAGTACAGATAACGCGAATGGCCAATCAGGTGAAGGTCCTCAACCAGCGTGTTGAGCCAACGCGGCCATGACATCCCCAAGAACCGATGCAGGGACTGCTTCTTGGCGTACATAGCGTAGGCCAAGATGACCCCAGAAAGCACAATGAGCAGGCCGAGAATGTAACCGCCCTTTACGAGAACTCCCGGGAGCCTTTGGAACTTGAGACAAACGAAGAAGCACATCATCAGCCAAACGCCATCCAGTATTCGCTCGATCAGCGCGGAAGCGAACGCCACAGATAGCGGCACCTCACTCGATTTCGAGAGAAGGAAACACCGAATGAGCTCGCCCGCTCTCAACGGGATCGTCTCATTCGCAAATAAACCAACGTATATGGCCTCTGCGCAATGTGCAAAAGAGACCTTCTTGACGGGCGTGAGAAGTAACTGCCAGCGGAGGGCCTGGAACAGATAGACGACAACGTCGGAGACAACGGCAAACAGCACCCAGCGCCAGTGCATGTGCCGGGCTTCTCCCCAAATGTGATTCAAGCCGGCGCCACTCAACGCCCACGACAAGCAGATGAATGAAATCAGATTAGTGACGATAATGATCGCCCACGATCTGAATTTATTCCTGCGATCAACCGCCCGTATCGGTTCGACCTGCGTACCCAAGCAACCCCATGATAACCCCGTAAAGAGCAGGTGATTTCGGTCATCCCGTAGAGGCGTCGCCGGCCGGGACCACTCTCGAAGCGCGACCTTAGGCGTAGAGGCCCATTGCGATTTTTGCGCGCCGTACGGTGTCTTCCGCTAAGGGGAGCACTCTTGCTTTACCCTCCGCCAGCACCGAATCGACATGGGAAGGGTCTGCGATCACGCGGCGATACCGCTCTTGGATCGGCTCCAAACGAGAGATCAGGATGTCTGCGACGCGCTTCTTGAAATCGCCATAGCGCATACCCGCAGCGGCGTCTTTCGTGAATGAAGAATCACATGCCTGGGCGATACTGAGGAGATTAGCGATGCCCGCGCCCATGTTCTCCGGGTCCACTGCGGGAAGGGAATCGGTTGTGGCCCGAGCGATTTTCTTTCGGATGACCTTCGGTTCGTCCAATAGGGCAATGGCGTGATTCGCGGCTGTGACCGACTTACTCATCTTCTGAGTCGGATCATCCAGGCCCATGATGCGTGCGCCCACGGTGGGAAGATGAGTAGCGGGCATGACGAACGTTTCCCCGTAAAGAGCATTGAAGCGCTGAGCGATATCGCGCGTAAGTTCCAGATGTTGCGATTGGTCCTCTCCGACGGGAACGATGCCAGCCTGGTACAACAAAATGTCTGCAGCCATCAAGACCGGATATTGCAGAAGGCCGTCGCCGATAGTGTCCTGTTTCTCGGCTTTAGCCTTGAACTGGGTCATGCGCTGGAGCCAGCCGAGTGGAGTCACACAGGTGAGCAGCCACGCCAGTTCGGCGTGACCGGAAACGCTGGATTGGACAATTACCGATGACTGTTGAGGATCAATGCCGGCGGCCAAAAACAGGGCGGCTGTTTCACGTATTTTCGACAGGAGTTCTTTCGGATCTTGATGAACCGTGATGGCGTGCAAATCGACAATGCAGAAGATGCTCTCGTAGAGGCTCTGGATTTCCGCCCAGTTCTTCAGTGCTCCAAGGTAATTACCAATGTGTAGATTGCCGCTGGGCTGTACGCCCGACAGGACACGTGCTTTCATTCGTTTGGGTGAATCTTAATCGTAAGGGATAGGGGAGAATTGCAGGATCGAAAGACCGAAGCGGCCACGACCGTTCGCATTGAAAAGCTCGTCTACGGTGGCGATGGCCTGGCTCGTGCCGACGGACGGGTGGCGTTAGTTCCGTATGTTCTACCAGGAGACCTGGTAACGATACAGCCGGAGCGGGTTAACGCCGGGTTAGTCCGGGGACGAGATCCGGAGTTGCTCGAACCCGCACCGGGCAGAGTGATACCGAAATGCGAATACTTTGGGTATGGCAAATGTGGTGGATGCCATTACCAGCACATTGACTATTCAGCCCAGGTTCTCGAAAAAAAGCGCATCCTGGCCGAAACACTGCAGCGCCAAGGTGGATTCACCTATGACCGGGAGATCAAGCAGTTAACCGGAGAGCCCTGGTATTACCGGAACCGCATTCAGCTTCACTTCGAAGACGGAACCGTCGGTTACCGCCGGGCGGCATCACACGAGATCTATCCGGTGGCGCATTGCGAGATCTCCTCGCCTGTGCTCAACGAGGTTATCAATAGGCTCCAGCATGCCGTCAACCAGCAGGCATGGCCCAAATTCCTCCGATCCCTGGAAGTATTCACAAACGAGTCAGAGGTCCAGTTGAACGTGACCGAGTCAAACCGCCCTGTCTCGAAACGCTTCTTTGATTTTTGTAAGACCTTTCTCGCCAACGTTGCAGACGGCCCGATCACGTATGAGGTTGGCGGCGTCCGGTTCCGGCTGAGCGGCGGGTCGTTCTTTCAGGTAAACCGGTTTTTGGTCGAGCCGCTCGTGCGCGCGGTCGTCGGAACAGAAACGGGTGAGAGCGCGGTAGATCTTTATTCCGGAGCAGGTCTGTTTAGCATTCCACTCGCGAAGGCGTTCAAGAGCGTCACTTCAGTTGAGCGCGGCGGTTCCGCATTCCGGGATCTCCAGTTTAATGTCCGGGAAAATGGGATCGACATACAAGCCCACAAGAGCTCGGCGGAGGAGTTCTTACGCCAATTGCATACCGCTCCGGACCTGCTCATCGCAGACCCCCCTCGGGCAGGGCTCGGAAAAGAGGCAACGGCCGAAATCGTTCGCATCCGGCCGTCGACGATGGTCATCGTGAGTTGCGACCCGACTACGCTGGCGCGCGATTTACGGGCGCTGCTACCCCACTATGAGCTGGCGGAACTGACGATCGTCGACCTGTTCCCGCAGACATATCACATCGAGACGGTAGCGAAACTCCAGAAACGTTGAGTGGGAACTCACGCGATTAGTCCCGAATCTGGTCAGCGTGTGTGCACTGTTCAAATTTTGGCTCCGCCTCAAGCGGCGGCAGCGGCTTCCGCTCGAATGGCCGAAATCTCGAGTTCGATCTTCAGGTCGTCGCCGACGAGAATACCACCCGTTTCGAGGGCCGCGTTCCAGGTAAGCCCGAACTCGCTACGTTTGATCTTCGTAGTGGCCGAGGCGCCGACTCTTACATTTCCGAATGGATCCTTGCCCTCTGCGGTGGGGCCTTCCACGTGCAGAACCACTTCTTTCGTGATCCCGTGAACCGTGAGATCTCCCGTCAGCTTCCACTCGCCTTCGCCGGTGGCTTGTACTTTCTTGCTTTTGAAGGTGATTGTCGGAAACTGCTCGGCATCCAGAAAGTCCGCGCTCTTCAGGTGGGCATCACGGTTTTCATCGAGCGTATTGATCTTCGATGTATGGATGACCGCTTCCACACGAGCATCCATTGGGTTTTGGGGATCATATTCAATTGTTCCCTCAAGTCCGCTGAAGCTTCCTCGGACTTTCGTGATCATCATGTGCCGCACAACAAAGCTGGCGCTCGAATGTGTCGGGTCGATCTTATAAGTTGTTTTCACTGGGTCTGGTTCCTTCCTCTCAAGGTGTGTCACAGTATATCTTGACATCAAGGTAGATGTGACGAAGCGAAAAGAAGATTCAAGTGAGTGGGTACAGCCCCGTCCGGGAAGGGAACGAGAGCATAGCGCAACTCACGTCTGGCTGGTTCTTTTTAAAGCCGCCAGATCTGTTGAACAGAATGCGATGGCGAGCATTTCCGGGCTTGGACTTGGTTTGTCGGATTTTGCGGTTTTGGAGTTGCTATTGCACAAAGGTCCCCAGCCAATCAACGTTATCGGAAAGAAGATCTTTCTGACAAGCGGCTCGATAACGACGGCCATCGACCGCCTCGAGGCGAAGAAGCTGGTGGCGAGGGAGCCTCACCCGGATGACCTTCGGGCCCGGCTCGTACAACTAACGGCCAACGGCCAGCGTGTCATTGAATGTGCGTTCAGCCGGCACGCTGCCGATATGGAAGAGACCATGGCAGTTCTAGCGCCTGCTGAACGCCTGCAATTAATTCGTCTGCTGAAAAAGCTGGGACTTTTCGCTTCGGCTCGGTTACAACTGAACAAAAATGAGAGTTGAACCCGTGGTCTGCCGTAACTCTACAACTCAGCGAGATTCCTGTGAACCATATGAACAGCGATGGCGCCCTCGCCAACCGCAGACGCTACCCGCTTCACATTTCCCGATCGCACATCACCAACTGCAAAGACGCCGGGTAGGCTGGTCTCAAGCATCTGTGGTGTACGTTTCAGTGGCCACTTAGGACCATTCGGCCCGCCGTTGAGCGATTCCACATCGCGCCCCGTCAGAATGAAGCCTTTATCGTCTAGCGCAAGGCAGCCCTGGAGCCATTGGGTTCTGGGCGAAGCGCCCGTCATGACGAACACATGCTGGATGGCGTGAGCTGAAACCTCTCCGGTCGTCTTGTTCCGCCACTTTACAACTTCTAGCCGGCTTTCTCCTTCCAAGCCGACAATCTCAGTCTGCAGATGCAGGTCTATCTGAGGGTTTTCGACCAGGCGCTGAATGAGGTACCGAGACATGGTACTGCTCAGCTCGCCGGACCGTACAAGCAGATGAACTTTGCGAGCGGTTTGTGAAAGGAACACGGCTGCTTGCCCGGCCGAGTTTGCACCCCCCACGACAATGACCTCTTCGTCATTACACAATTGCGACTCGATGTAGGTGGCGCCGTAGTATATGCCATTGCCTTCAAACCGTTCGAGATTCGATAATTTGGGTTTGTTGTACTGGGCACCAGTGGCGATCACGATTGCCCGGGTCAACATGACATCTCCACTGTCGAGAATGACCCGGTAAGGCTGATGTTCACACTCCAGTTGCACGATGGTGCGCGCGATCATCATGCTTGCGCCGAATTTCTGGGCTTGCGTTGTCGCTCGTGCCGCAAGCTCCTGGCCGGAAACTCCTGTCGGGAATCCGAGATAATTTTCAATCTTCGAGCTGGAGCCCGCCTGGCCGCCGGGAGCGATTGTTTCCACCATGACCACGTCTAAGCCTTCGGATGCGGCATAAACCGCGGCCGCGAGACCCGAAGGTCCAGCGCCCACAATCACCAGGTCACGTATGTGTGTCGCATCAATCGTGGTATTGAGGCGTAAACATTGGGCGAGCTTCTGAATCGAGGGACTCCGTAAGACCATCCCGCCGTTACAAATGACCACGGGCACTTCGGAGGGCTTAACTTCGAATCGATCAAGGAGCGCCTGTGAGTTCGCATCAGTATCCAGATCGATATAAGTGTACGGATGAGCGTTGCGGCTCAGGAATTCACGTAATTCCAGAGTCTGGGCAGAATGTCTCGACCCCAAGACGACCAGATTCCCGTAACCTTCCTTAATCAGCGCCAGCCGGCGGAGAATAAACGCGCGGAGCAGGATCTCGCTCAATTCGGCGTCCCGCGCCACCACCGTACGCATCGCGTCGTTATCGAGCTCAAGAAAATCGCCGGGCGCTGAAACTAAACCGCGCACGAGCGATCGTTGCCCGGAGATCATCGAAATCTCTCCGGAAAACTCCCCGGCGCCGTGGGTTACGATGGCTCGCTCGCCGTCAAGGCTGGGCTGCACAATCTTCAATTCTCCCGAGAGCACCACATAAAACGGGATCGTTTCGCCACTCGGTTCGAAGAGAACCTCGCCGCTCTCGACGGTTCTTACCCTACCCAGAGGACGGATGCGGTCGATCTGAGCTGGAGTTAAGGTTGGGAAAGCCTGTGTTTGGGGATCGAGTGCGCTTGGTAGCGTAGCCGAGGACATGTCCTATTCTCACTGAAAACCTTCCTCGCTGGTACGTCACACTCGCTCGGTGAGAACGTCGCCTACGGCACGAAGAAGTACAACTTGTTATCGTCACCGCCCGCGGCAATGGCTGAACCATCGGCAGAGATCACCATCGGCCAATTCATTTTCGTCGTCGTGTATTCCCATACTTTGCCTGTCTCCTTAAACAGAGAGAAGCTGCCAGGAACGTCGTCCGGGTATCCATCGGCGAGCGTAAAATACCTCGCAGCCTTGTCCATGGTTGTGCTGTTTGGGTTGTGAGTGCTCGGAAAACTCCAGGCGAGCGAGAGCGTATTCGCGCCCACTGTCAACGCAAAGAGGATGCCTGCTTCACCCGCGTTTGCCACCGCCGTGACCAGTGTCCCGTCGGTCGATATCGAGACGAATCTGATGCTTGTGCCGGAGCTAGCGGGTAGCTCGTAACGGGCTCTGTAGCCGTTCGCGACAGAGTTCCTGTCGAAGAGATAGACTACGTTTCCACCTGCGACTACGAACTGATTACCGCTTCGGGCAATCGCAATAGAGACAAAATGAGTATGCGCCGGCTCTGTCCAGACAACGGGATCGTTGACAGCTCCGGGCTTCACTGCTCCTGTGTAGACGTTCCCGTTCTTTCCGCAGGCCGCGAACCAACTTCCGTCGGGAGCAACCGCAACAGATTCGATTGCTTTTGTCACACCGAAAGGGACAGCCGGCGTCGCAGGGAAGGCACCGTTGTTCACAGAATAGATGTACAGCGACGTTTTGGTTCCGGCTGCGATCACGCCCCCGTTGTCTGAAACAGCGACTGAGTCCACGACCGTGTTGAATTGTGGATCTCGGAAATCCAGCAATACTTTCCCGGTTGCCACGTCATACGCGCGAAGAAAGGCAAGAGTGGGCCTGGATCGGCCGTACTTACCGCCTTGGCGAAGTCCGCCGGCGACCGCGATTTTCGCGTCAGCCGAAATGGCTACCGAATAAACACCTTCGTCACCCGCAAACTCATCCGCCCAGTGCCGAATGCCGTTCGAGCCATAGCAGTAAGTTCCGAACGTACCGTCCGTTCGCATTCTTTGGGTGCCATCGAAGGGATAATAATAAGTGCCTGCTACGATTCGACTGCCATCAGCGGAGATTGCAACCGAGTTCACCATATAGTCGTCAGCGGCGGCTTTTCCCGATGCCGTGCCTGGAAGCGGCGTAGCCGAAAGCGGATGACTCCATTCGGGCGTCTTGTTCATTTTTCTCCTCCGATTCAAAAGCAGCCTACTTTAATGCCGTTGGTAACCCCAGCTTTACGATCAGGTTCTGAAAGCGAGGATTGTTGTGAAGGGCGTCGAAGTGTGACTCGACCCCTATATACTGCACCAGTTGATCTTTAACTGAGAAAGCTTCTTCGAGCAACTGCAGAGCCCTTTTGTTGTGCCCCAAGCCGACAAACAAGATGGCCAGCGCCGTCCGAGGAACATAGTCGTTCGAAGATTGTAATTCCTTTAAGATCCGTTGAGCTTCTTCCTGCCTTCCTGATTTTGCAAGCGAGTAACCATAAACACAGCGTGTCGCTGCAGTTTTATCTCCAAACCGCATGGCGTTTCCGTACGCGTCAATTGCTTGCCGATAATTCCCGCTTCCGCCATAAACGATTCCTAACCAGGTCCACAGTGCGGAAGCGGAAGGGTCCAGAGCCATCGAGCGCTTCAATTCTCGAATCGCCTCGTCATACCTGCGGCAGTTGTAATACACTGCACTGACATTGATCGAAGTAGGGACGCCGATCGGGTCGAGGTCGCGGGCCTTCGAAGCTTCTCGAATGGCATCATTCGCTCTTCCGATGAGCGAAAGGTAAATCGCGAACCCGGTATGTGCCGAAACCAGATTCGGATTCAGATGGAGGGCCCTTTCGTATTCCTGCTCGGCTACCGGCCAATTCCATTGGTCTCTCCTGATATCTGCCAGCACGGCGTGCCCCTGGGCCAAGTGCTCGTCTTCTCCAATCGCACGAAGCGCCGCTGCTTCTGCCAGCGGCATTGCTTCCGCCGGCTTGAGTATTCCGGCACCGCTGAGCAGGCGATAAGAATTTGCCAACTCCGCATTTGCCACCGCAAAGCCCGGCTCCATGGCCAAAGCTTCACGGTAGTAATCAACAGCCCTCTGCGTACTCCGAGGATTGTACAAACGCATTTCGTAGCGGCCGCGCAGCAGAAGCGAATAAGCTTCCGGAAGGACGCCAGACGACTCACTCAACCTGGTTTCCGGCGGCGGTTTGAGCTGAGTTCGAAGTCGGCCCGCAACTTCCCGCACGATCTGCTCTTCAACGGCCGTTAAGTCGTTGACACCCGGACGGTATTGGTGTCCCCAGATGGCTGCACCATCAGCTCCGTTCACCAGTTCCACGCTGACTCGCAGCTCTCCAGCGGACTGATACATGCGTCCACTAAGGAGAGCTTGCACGCCAAGTGTTTGCGCGACATGTCGGGTGTTTAAGCCATCGCCCTTGAACTGAAAGCTGGAGCTTCTCGCGATTACCTTCAGACTTGGTAATTGCGCCAAGGCATTGATCAGGCCCTCACTGAGACCGTCCGATAGGAAGTTGATCTCCGGTGTGCCGCTGACGTTCGTAAAGGGCAGTACAGCGATGGACGCGATATCCCTCGGAACAACCTCCCGAACAGCCGGTCGAGGTGAACGGAGATAGAGCACGACGGCGAGACACGCCAGCGACAGCAGTATCAGGCTGGCGGCCATCCACGGCTTCCGATTTTCGGAAGATACTGGCCATAACCTTTCGCCGATACTCTTGTGAGCGCTTTCTTTTACCTGGCCGGCAGAATCGAGAAAGCGTCGCAAATGTTCGCTGACCGTGGGCAGACTGTTAGCCCGGCTGCCCGGGTCCTTCGCAAGACAGATGTCCAGGACTTGCTCTAGCTCTGCGGGCGCCGATGGCGTTAATTCCCGAAGCTTTGGAGCGGGATCGTACAGCAGCTGATGCAGCGCTCGGATGGGGGATGGATCCGCAAATGGAACGCGATGAGACACGGTCTCAAAGACAATGCACCCGAATGAAAAAATGTCGGTGCTTGCAGTAAGCGGCTCTTCTCCCTCGGCCTGCTCAGGTGACATGTATCCGATCGTTCCCCCAATGAACTCGCTCGACCAGAGAGGCGACATCCTTTGGGTGGGGACGTCTGAGGCGAGACTTGCATTGTCTTCACGTCTGCTCGCCCTTACCAGCCGCGCCAACCCGAAGTCCAAGACCTTAGCCAACCCATCCGTGCTCACAATGATGTTTTCGGGCTTCAGGTCGCAGTGAATAACACCTCTCGAGTGGGCGTGTTGGAGCGCATTCGCAACCTGCAAGAGGCAACCGATTAGCCCAGGCAGCGTGGCTGCTCCCGAGTTCATCTTTTTCCGGAGGCTTTCGCCTTCGATGAATTCCATGGCAATGTACCACGCGCCATCCGCCTCCCCCGCTTCGTACACATGGGCGATACTGGGGTGGCTTAACGAAGCGGCGAGCTTCGCTTCACGCAGAAGCCCCGCATGAAAATCGCCATTCGTAATGTGCTTGGAGACAACTTTCAGGGCAACAGATCGCTCGAGATGGAGATCTTTCGCCCTATAAACAACACCCATACCACCTTCGCCAAGCTTGGCGAGAATCCGATAGTGCGAGAGGGTTGTGCCAATCATGGATTGGTTGGTCGGATTGCCGCGATTTCTATCGTAGCGGTGCCGGAACCAGTCGCAGGCTACTTCATAGTCCAGCCGCCGTCAACGACGATGCTGGTCCCGGTGACAATCTGGCTGGCGGGAGCAGCAAGATAAAGAACCGCCGCGGCAACCTCTTCCACTGTCGCCATGCGACCCAAAGGAATGCTCACTTCCACATACTCCCGAAATTGTGGATTCGCGAGAAAAGGTGTAGTTAACGGCGTTGCAACAAACGTGGGAGCCACGGCGTTCACCCGGATCCCAAACTTCGCCAGATCCAAAGCGATCGCTTTGGTCATTCCTTCCATCGCAAATTTTGTTGCACAGTAAACGGTACGCTCCGGGAGGGCGACGTGCCCCGATTGTGACGAGATCATAACGATTGAGCCGCGTCGCCCGCTTTCGACCATCTTCGAGGCGGCCGCCTGAGCGCAGAAGAAACTGAGCCTCACATTCACGTCGAAGACTTCGTCGAACGTTTCCGGGTCCACGTGAAGAAAGTGCTGCGGCTTGTTTATGCCCACGTTGTTCACCAGGATGTCGAGCGCCGGCAATGCGCGGAGGCGGTCTCTAAATTCGTCGAATGACCGAAGATCCATGGCCCAATGTTCGGCGCTGCCCCCGGCTGCTCGGATCTCGTTCGCGACCCTGTGTAGTTCGCTTTCGTTCCGAGCGATCAGGATGACGTGAGCGCCAGACTCGGCGAGAAGCCGGGCACACCCCTCGCCGATGCCACGCGACGCGCCGGTGACGATGGCCGTGAAACCATCGAGGCGGAATAGAGATTGCATGTCAGCTTTGCTCTTTCTTAAGATTCGCTGCCATGAACATCAATCGCTGATCTCTCCAGGCCCGGCGCTCTGCCAGCTTCTCAAGAGGCAGGAGATCACGTCGTTGTCTTTCCACTTCGTTTGTCAACTCAGGAGACCACGGGGCCCGTTGATCACGCGACCTCGCCACAGAATGGTAAAGCGGACCGAGACGCTCCGCGTAGTCTCTGATCCCGCCGGGTGCATTTAAGTCAATCGTTTCGAAAGGGCCCATGAACGACCAGCGCCAGCCCAAGCCATCGCGTACGGTTTTGTCGATATCTTCGCAAGATGCTACGCCATCTTCGACAAGCGCCCACGCTTCGCGTAGCAGAACTCCTTGCAACCGGTTGAGCACAAATCCTTCCACTTCCTTGCGAACGTGCACGACACTCTGGCCTAGCGATTCCATCAGATCAGCTACGAACTCGACAGCTCCCGGTACCGTGGCGGGCGAGGGGACCAACTCAACCACCGGGACAAGGTAAGGCGGATTGACAGGATGTGCGATCAAAACGCGTGGAGCAATCGACAAGCCGGTCGCAAACTGAGAGGCTGGTATGCCCGATGTAGAGCTGCCGACGACGGTCTCGGGCGGGCACACCCGATCCAGGTCTTCCATGACATGGCGCTTGATGTCGACGCGCTCGAAGACCGATTCCTGTACGTAAGCGGCGCCTTCTACCGCGCCGGCCAGCGTGTCAGCGACGGTTATTCGCTGAAGCGGGCTCTCTATGTCTTGGATCAGTCCAACAGAATGGAGCGTATTCAGTTGCTCTTCAATGACGTATAGTGCTGCCCGAGCCGCACCCGGTTGAGCATCGAACATCGTTACCCGTAATCCACCTCGAGCGAACACAACAGCCCAGCCGCTTCCGACAAGTCCAGCACCAACCACCGCCACAGCCTGTCCACGAGTGACGTCCGAAGGGTTGCGTTTCATTGGCCCGCCTCTTTCAAATTTGATCGCCTCATTCGCTGTCGGAAGGATTGTATCGACTGTTCAGAAAATTTGGAACCGCAATTGCATCTTTTGCGCTTGTTCGATTAGTGTTTTTCGTGTTATCTCAGATCATTACCTTTTGCAGGTAGAAACGGAGTGTGTTTGGTGAAAAACAAGCGGCTCTGGCGCCAAGTTATGCCAGTCATCATCGTCTCGCTTTTTGCAACCCCGATGTTCAGTCAGCAACTAAGTGACTCGGCAGCACGGCAAATCAACGACGTTCTGACAATTAAGCGTTCGCTTAACAGAACTCAAAGGAAGATATCTTCTTCCTTAATTCTCGGCGCCATGGCGGAGAGGCACCAAACCACGGGCGCTCTGCCGCAAGCCCTGTTCCGCCCCATGCGAACGGACGATCAGGGCCTGACTCTTATCGATCTGAAAACAACTTCGATTCCTGCAGCCGAACAAAAGATTCTGGCGCTTGGGGGCGAGGTCATCTATAGTTCCCAACACAACGGCGCAATCCGAGCCAAACTGTCCGTCTTGAACGTGGAACCCCTGGCTCAATTGCCTGAAGTGCAGTCAGTGCGCGCAGCAGCCCAAGCCCACACCAATGGATTTCTCGCGGGCCGCCTCGCATCGCACTCCTCAACGCGTGCGGTATCTCAGTTCTCGTTGCTGAATGCGCTCCACCTGGTACCGTTTATCGGGTCCGTAACGAGTCAGGGATACGTCGCTCATGCCGCGAATCAGGTGGTTCCAGGCGGGATCAACGGCACTGGTGTCAAAGTCGGTGTGATCTCGGATAGCGCTCTGCCGGACCGTGTTGCCGCCTTGATCGCTACTGGCGATCTTCCGGCCGATATGACGGTCCTGCCCGGTCAGGAGGGTCCCATGAATGGTGAGAATGAGGGGACGGCGATGATGGAAATTGTCCATGATCTTGCACCTGGCGCCAAGCTGTTCTTTGCCACCGCCTTCATCAGTGAGGAAAGCTTCGCGGACAATATTCGTGCCCTCCGGTTCGTGTACGGATGTGACATTATCGTCGACGATATCAGCTATTTCGACGAAGCTGTGTTTCAGGACAGCATCGTTGCGCAAGCTGTCAACGACGTAACGGCAGACGGCGCGCTTTACTTCTCTGCTGCAGCTAACAGCGGCAACCTGACGAACAGAACGTCGGGAACGTGGGAGGGCGACTTCAAGGACGGCGGCGATGCGGGAACTGTTATCAATTCGGTCGAGGGGAGGCCCGTTCGCATCCACGACTTCGCCAATTCAGGAGTACCGCAACTCTACAATGCGCTGCGAGCGACCAGCTCCTTCTTCGGGTTGCACTGGTCAGATCCTCTGGGGCACAGCAACAACGATTACGATTTCTTTGTATTCAACAGCACGGGTACGACTCTGAAGGCCGTGTCCTTTGACGATCAAACGGGATCGCAGGACCCGTTTGAATACATTGAGCAAGGTAACAGATGTGGAACCGCAACTGCCACCGGATACTGCCCAGCAATTGGAGACCGTTTGGTCGTTGTCCTCGTTAACGGTGCATCTCGAGCACTGCACATCGACACAGAGCGCGGACTGCTTGCCATCGGAACGAGCGGCGCAACGTTTGGGCATAACGCAGGGCAGAGTACGGTATCAATGGCGGCAACGGCGTGGAACAGCGCTCGCTCGGGTACCAAAGCTTTCACCGGCGTTCAAAATCCTATCGAGATTTTCAGTTCCGATGGGCCCCGAAAGATCTTCTACAATCCCGATGGGTCCGCCATCACCGCTGGGAATTTCCTTTTCGCCAGCAATGGGGGGAAGACGTTACAAAAGCCGGATTTGACGGCAGCTGATGGAGTTTTTACTAAAACTCCCGGGTTCCTGCCATTCTTCGGTACCTCGGCGTCGGCGCCGCACGCGGCAGCAATTGCGGCTCTGGTTAAATCGGCGAATCCGTTCCTGACGAATACTCAAATCCGTCAGATCATGGTTGACACAGCGCTGGACACCATGACGCCCGGCGCCGATCGGGACTCCGGATTTGGTATCACGATGGCTTTGCCGGCGGTTCGGGCCGCCACTTCACCGGCGCCTTAGGCTCGAAACCGTCGAAAGAAGGGGCTGGACTATAGTCAGCCTCTTCTTCTAATGAACTTGCTTTTTCTTTCGGGCGAGGAGCGCACCTGCGCCGAGAGCAGCCGCGAGGAGCCCAAATGTGGCAGGTTCAGGGACATCGTTGAAATCGGTACTGATAAAGCCCTCGACAAGCAACCGGAATGGCTGGCCAATGCCTGCGCCCGTGGTTGATGCATCATTCACGACCAACACTAGCGTGCCGCCAAGAGGCATGACCACCTGGAATGCATTGGGGACAGACCCAAAGGCATTACCCGAAAATCCCTCATCTCCGAGGTAATTGATGTTCAATCCGAAGTTCGGCGCCGTGTTATTCGGGACGTAAGAATTCAGGTACGCTGACGCAAACGTCTGGGCCGTACCACTTACGTCGTCGAACATGATTTGGATGTACGGATACTCTACGTATGGAAGAACAAACGTCGCGTAACGAAACGACGCAGTAGGATTCACGACCCCGGGGAATGGCTCCGGTGCAGACCAGTCACTAAACACGCCGTTTCTGCTCAGTCTTCCCCTTTGAATCGGGTCAGTTGCCTTTAGCGTTGCCAGCCCACTGTCAAAGATAGTCGCGCCGGAGCAAACGGACGCCAAGAGAACCAGCGGTATTAAGATTTTGGATCCTGGCGAGCGCAGGGTTCGGGGAGATTCCGAGCTAATTGGTTCCGGTTCGCGGAGAAGTGGCATAGTCTATCCAGACTACGCTAAAAAGCCCGCCAATTTCTTGCGAAAAATGGCGGGCTCACTGACTGACGCCTTTTTAACTATTCAATCTCGCGCGGACGCTTTTTGCGGTTTCGTTTCCT
The DNA here is from genome assembly GCA_045807925.1 of Bryobacteraceae bacterium. GTDB lineage: Bacteria > Acidobacteriota > Terriglobia > Bryobacterales > Bryobacteraceae > Bog-105. The sequence goes on from JBJMGK010000059.1 coordinate 55,292, forward strand.
CGCAAGTGCTTCTTTGGTGCGACGCTTCTCGCCCGGCTTCAAATAGAACGAATGCCGTTTGATCTCCTTGACGATGTCTTCCTGCTGTACTTTACGCTTGAATCGACGGAGGGCGCTTTCTAGGGTCTCGCCTTCTTGCAGATGTACTTCTGCCAACTAAAAAATTCACCACCTTCCAGAAACTTCCATTTTACATTGCTCGCGTCGACCGGGCCCGTTCCGGGCATCCTTACTGCCCGTGCCGAGGCGTCCACGCTTGCTACAGTGAAAATTCACGTTAATGGAAATCGTAAAGGTTGTGGGTCGGGAGATCCTTGATTCTCGTGGAAATCCCACTGTCGAAGCTGACGTTCACTTGGCAGACGGAACGGTGGGCCGTGCCGCTGTGCCATCCGGCGCGTCTACGGGTGAGCATGAGGCAGTTGAACTAAGAGACGGGGACAAAAAGCGGTATCTCGGAAAAGGCACGCGTACAGCGGCTGAGAATGTCTCGTCAAAGATCTCGCCTGCGCTCGTCGGACTCGATGCTGCTGACCAGACTCTTATTGACCGGACAATGCTGTCGCTCGACGGCACGTCCAACAAGAGCAAGCTTGGCGCGAATGCAATCCTTGCGGTTTCGATGGCAGCCGCCCGGGCGTCTGCCGAATCGGAGATGACTCCGCTGTATCGTTACCTGGGCGGTGTGGCAGCCCGGGTCCTTCCCGTTCCAATGATGAACGTGATCAACGGCGGAGCACACGCGGACAGCTCGGTTGACCTCCAGGAGTTCATGCTCGCCCCGATCGGTGCTTCGAGCTTCTCGGAAGCTCTCCGAATGGGAGCTGAAACCTTTCACACGCTCAAGGGCGTACTGAAAAACCGCGGATATTCAACGGCTGTGGGAGACGAAGGCGGTTTTGCACCCAATCTGAAGTCGAACGAAGAGGCTCTGGAGGTTCTTACCGAGGCGATTTCGGGCGCCGGTTACAAGCCGGGTGACCAGATCTCCATTGCCCTCGATCCGGCTTCGAGCGAATTCTACGATAAAGCAAAGAACCGCTACGTCTTTAAGAAATCGGACAAAAGCGAGAAGACCTCCGACCAGATGGTTGAGTTCTGGGCGGATTGGGTCCGGCAGTATCCGATCGTCTCTATAGAGGACGGTATGGCCGAAGACGATTGGGACGGCTGGAAGGCCCTGACCGAAGCTCTTGGTAAAAAGATCCAGCTCGTGGGAGACGATCTGTTCGTAACGAATTCCGAGCGTCTTCAGCAGGGTATCGATCGTGGGATCGCCAACTCGATCCTGGTAAAGGTAAATCAGATCGGCTCCGTCACCGAGACCCTCGACGCCATGCGTTTGGCTGCTAGCGCCAACTACACGGCTATGGTTTCCCATCGCTCCGGCGAAACGGAGGACGTCTTCATCGCCGATCTCGCTGTCGCCACTAACGCCGGGCAGATTAAAACCGGCTCCGCAAGCCGCACCGACCGTATCGCGAAATACAACCAGCTCCTGCGCATTGAACAGGAACTTGGGCCTGCCGCACTTTATCTTGGCAAGAAAGCATTCCGCCAATAGCAGGGGCGATGGCAAAGAAGAAACCCCTCGTCCTCACAATCCTCGATGGCTGGGGATACTCGCCAGCCACCGAGGGGAACGCTGTTGCACTCGCTCGGAAACCAACCTACGATCACCTCCTGGCAAATTTCCCCCATACTCTGATCAACACCTCGGGCCCGTCCGTAGGGTTGCCCGAGGGACAGATGGGAAACAGCGAAGTCGGACATATGAATATGGGTGCCGGGCGCGTGATTCATATGGACGTAACCCGTATCGACATGATGATCAGCTCGGGTGAGCTAAGCTCCAATGCCGTTCTTCAGAACGCGATGAGCAAGGCTGAAGGGCATCGGCTGCATCTGATGGGGCTTTGCAGCGATGGTGGGGTTCATGCCCAGTTGAGCCACCTCTTTGCTTTGCTTGAAATGGCAAAGGACCGGGGCCTGAGAGAGGTGTACATCCATGCTTTCACCGACGGCCGCGATACGCCGCCGGAGAGCGGCGCCGGTTATCTGGAACAAATTGAGCGGAAGTGCGCTGAACTCGGCTGCGGCCGGATTGCTTCCGTGTCGGGACGTTACTACGCGATGGACCGCGATAAGCGCTGGGACCGTGTCGAACGTGCATTTGGCGCCATTGCCCTGGGTAACGGAATCAAGGCGAAATCACCTGTAGAGGCCGTCCGAGCTTCTTACGCGAGGGGTGTTACGGACGAGTTCGTTGAGCCAATTACGATCGTCGATGAACGAGAACAACCGGTCGGTCTGGTTCGCGATGACGACAGCATCATCATGTACAACTATCGAGCTGATCGGGCGCGTGAAATCACGACGGCCTTCACCGACCCGAGGCTCGAAAGGCCCGAGCGTTCGCTGGTGGCGAAGAATTTAACTTACACGATGATGACGCAGTACGACCGGAGCTTCGGACTGCCGTTCGTGCTGCCACCGGAACACCCGGACAACATTCTGGCCGAAGTGATGGAGCGCGCCCAGTGGAAGAATCTACGCGTGGCCGAAACAGAGAAGTACGCGCATGTCACTTATTTCTTCAACGGCGGCAACGAGCGTCCGTATGCCGGTGAAGATCGGGAGTTAGTGGCTTCCCCCAAGGTTGCGACTTACGACCTGCTTCCGCAAATGAGCGCCGCAGGAATTACCGAGAAGGTCGTTACCGCAATCGAGAGTGCTGATTTCGACGTGATCGTCATGAACTTTGCAAACGCGGACATGGTGGCCCATTCGGGTAAATTGGAGCCCACTATCGCCGCTTGTGAGGCTGTCGATGCTGGTCTCGGCGAGATTTATTCCGCTCTGAAGCGTTCGGGCGGCAGTTGGCTTGTTACTGCTGATCATGGCAACGCTGAGATGATGGTCGACCCCAAAACGGGCGGCCCGCACACTTACCACACCACGAACCCGGTGCCATTCATCTATATGAGCGACGATCCTGTCACGTTGAAGCCTTCCGGTGCGCTGAAAGACATTGCTCCGACCGTGCTCGCCATTCTGGGATTGGAACAACCCAGACACATGACGGGTGAGGATCTTCGAACCATCAGGTAAAAGGTTATCGTTCCTCTTCGGGTGGCGTTGCAGGGACGGCGCTTGAGTTCTGCGTTTGTCCTGTTGCCGGGGCGGCAGCGGGGGGCAGAGCCGCCTGTTGAAGATATCGGATGATGCCGCGCGAATCTCGCAGCGCGTGATGTGAGATCAGCTCGATTTTGACGTTATTCGATGTGGGATGAATTTGAATTTGTCCCGACGTTTTCTGATCCTCCGTAAGAGGCATCGGTTGACCATCGTCGACGCGGATAGCGGCTAAATTAGATCCTCTCGTTTGTTCTGCGGGCCACCGCACAAGAACTGCAGTGGGAAGCTTCTCGACGCGCAAAACAATGTTCGGAGGGGGAAGCTGAAGATAGGCCCAATATCCGGCTGCGCACCCGAGCAAGGATGCAAAAACCAGGACCAGCGCGAGACTGATACTCGCTGACTTGCTGCTGGTCCTCGCTTTGCTTTTCGCGGCGGGCTTGGTCCGCCACTCCTGTTCGGTGATACTAGTCCGCAGCTGCTCGGACCGGCGGCGTCGAATGTCGTCGACGGTCGGCACCGATTCGCTCGCACCGTTTACCGCCTGGCCCGCATCACTCGTCGGAACTGTCGGCGAGCTCGCAACCGAGCCAGCACTGTTCTTGCTCACCTCGGCACTGATCTGCGGCTCCAGTGCGCTTTGTCGCCGCAGAATTTCTTTCCGGTCAGGCGCGGGAATTGACTGAACGGGTACTGCCGATGCTGCCCGCCCAGGAAGCGGAAGGATCACTGCGTTCCGCGCATCCCTCTCCGGAGTTTGTCCGTCCGGCTTCCGCACGGAGAAAACGAACCGCGTAGGTTGGAAACGTTCCGGTTTCACCAGTAGCGTGACCCGGCCCGGTCCTGGAAAATAGCCGTCGAAAATCTCGTTTTCGCGCGGCGTCATTTCCGGCGCGCTTCGTGTATGGGAAATAAACCAGCCGACCCGTTCGAGGCCTTTCAATTCGGAGTCGGATTGCGTTTCCCCGAACGATTCCTTCATCCTGGCGAGATCTTTTTCGGACAGCAGAAACGAAGGTCCGGACGCATGCTCACATTCGATGAGTCGAAAGGCTTCGATCGTTACTCCATTCGGTTCGAAGCGGCCATACAGAACACCGCCAATCTCAACCCCGCCATGCGGAATGCGACGGTAGCCCTCGTTTACCTGGAAATCCAGGTCATGAAACAACGGCAGCGAGTATTTAACAACGTGCGATGTCTCCGGATCGGTCCAGATGGCGTATTGCCCCTCGACGGCACTCATGCTGCTCTCCAGGGTGCAGAGAGTTTTGTCGAACGCGCTGAACTAGCCGTATCGTGCATGAAGTTCTCTCATTCTACGATGGAAAGGATAACCTTAGGTCTAGGCTCGAGCGAGTAGCGCAACGGCGTAGAACAACCCGGAACAGAGATACGCGAACACATGAAAACTGCCGTCGAAGGAGTCGACCTCCAATTAGCTCATCCTGATGAACTGGACGTGCAATGGATCGGCCAGGAAGAGCCGTTGCGACAGTTGCTTGCTGCCTGGATGGTCATCCACGAGCGAGACATTCCCATGAGTCCGAGGCTGCTCGGCAAGCCCGGCGTGGGTAAAACAACTCTGGCATATGCGGCTGCAAAGCGCCTCGGTCGCGAGGTTTACATCATGCAGGCGACCGTCGATACTCGGCCGGAGGATCTGATCATCACGCCTGTGATCGAAGGTGCTTCGCGTTTGAAGTATGTGGCCTCTCCTCTATTAACCGCCATGATTCGGGGTGGGGTTGCCATCCTCGACGAAGGAAACCGCATGAGCGAAAAGAGTTGGGCCAGCCTTGCTTCGCTTCTCGACAGTCGTCGCTACGTGGAGTCCGTAGTGGCTGGGATAAAGATAAAAGCCCATTCCAATTTTCGGCTTGTGACAACGATGAACGACGACGCATCCACGTTCGATCTGCCGGAGTACATTCATTCACGTCTACAGCCGCAGATTCTGATTGATTTCCCGGAAAGAGAAGAGGAACTTGCCATTCTCCGCGAGAATCTTCCGTTCGCTCCGGACGAAGTGTTGCAGTACGTAACCGACTTCTTACAGCAGGCGCACGACGCGGACGAAAGCTACACGGTCCGGGACGGGTTAAATATCGCACGATACCTGCTCAAGCTTGCACACGAATCGGGGAGTTCTCACCGGACACTTTTTCAACCCGCCGTACTCGCGATCCTGGGAGACGAAGCAAGGCGTTATAGTTTCCGCCGTTAATAAGAGCGCCGCATGTTGATGGAGCCATTGAGCGCCGGAACCCTCGTGAGAGGGAACCTGATTTACCTGCCCGTGGTGCCGGGACGGATTGAATTTGCGCTTCGGGTCCGTCACTTTCTGATCGAGAATCGGCCCGAAGTTGTTGCGGTCCAGTTGCAACGTCCTCTTGAAGCTCTGTATCGCAAAGCAATGGACCGCATGCCCCAGTGGTCCGTTGCGGTGATCCATTCCGACGAGGAAGAGGAATCGGCTCAATACCTTCCGATTGAGCCCGGAGACGCATTCACCGAGGCATTGCGCACGGCCTCCGAGATTGGAGCCGAGACCATTTTCCTCGAACACGCAGTTCGCGCCGCCTCTCAAAGCCCGGCCAGGTACCCGGATACCGCGTCGATCGACTACATCGGATTCCAACGATTTCTGGACGAGTATCGTGTGGCCACGAGCGGGCGGAGTGAGGCGGGCGAAGCAGACGCAAATGGCATGGCATGGAAGCTGCAGGGTGCGGTTCCGTTTGTTTCCGTCTGCGTGATCGTTTCAATTAATTCGCTCGATCCGCTGCTGGATGCGATGGACGTACCGCAGGAAGAGCCTGCAAAGCCCCGAACACGATTGTTTGACAATGCCGAGTTATTCAATCTGCATCCGGATTGCCTGGCCGAGATAAGCGCTGAACCGCCCTTCTACCAGGAAATCTATGAGCGAGCCCGGCAGGATCTAACTGCATTCGTTTCCGACCGCCGGATCTGGCAGTCTGCACTCCTGAAAGATGCCGAACGAGAATATGAGATCAACACGGGCGAGAAGATGCGCTCGTGGCAACGACTCGCCGTAGCACGATTCAGCAGAAACCTGGCAGCTCTCGATGGTGATTTGCTCCCGGGTACGTATGACTTGACGCTTGCGGCGCGCTCGATCGTCGACGACAACTACGCCTACGAAGTTTGGCAAACGGCAAATCGCTTCAGTGTTCAGCAGACTGAAGATGAATCGCTCGAAACGGTCAACATCAGCGGAGAAGAGATGTGGCTGCGGACGCGCAAGTTGCGGATTCGCCGACGGCTGCCGCGCGTAAAGCAGATGTTCCGGCCTGCGGGTCTGAAGAAACGCAAACACGAGCAACACGAAGGCGAGTGGGCCAGTCAAACGGACGGAAGATCAATCTGTTCTTACCCGCCGGAGGATCTGGTCATCGAAAACTTCGGCCTTCTCTTGAAGGGCTTTGCAAACCGGACCATCTCGGAAGAGCGCTCCCACACGGAACGGTTCACCACGTCCATGCTGGATGGCCTTGACCTTCGTGAGACCGTTCGCAACTGGCATGAGGGAGTGCTGTTTGTGCGTGAGACGGTGAAACTGTCGGGCGAGATAGGCGCGGTTGTGATCATCTTCGAGGAAGACCGGGAAGACAAGTACACCTACCTAACGACCTGGCTTGGTGAACATCAAAACGAGTCAGACATGGCGTTCTACTCTACGCCGCCCTTTGATCACATCGTAGGTCCGGGAATTGGCAGAGCGGAGTATGGAGGCTTGCTGATGACGCTTCCTCCCCGGCGCATGTACAACGTCTGGGATGATCCTGACTACGATCTGGCGGAAACGAAAGCCGAGCGGCTTCTCATGGCGGCACTCGATTATTCAATTCACAAGGACGTTCTCTATGTCGCAAAGAAGCCGCCGCGTAGTATGTTCCGGCAACTGGCGGCTCGTTTTAACCGAAAGATCAGATACATCCCGATCGGCCAACTCTCTCCAACACAGCTCAAGAAGGTCCGGGTGGTGCATGTTCTAGATAGTTACGAGCGACGTTCGACGGCCAAGCAATACATCTGGTAAAAGGCAAAACCCCGATCAGCGACGCGGCTGACCGGGGTCGGAAGAGAAAGAAGCTGATTACTACTTCTCGCCTTGAATGTTTGCACCCCAGAGGCCCTGAGCACCCCACAAGCCTTGAGCACCCCACAACCCTTGAGCACCCCACAACCCTTGAGCACCCCAGAGGCCCTGAGCGCCCCACAGCCCTTGAGCTCCCCAAAGGCCCTGGGCGCCCCACAGCCCTTGAGCACCCCAAAGCCCCTGGGCGCCCCACAAACCTTGAGCACCCCAAAGTCCCTGGCTGCTCGTCAAAACAGAGTTACTCCACACAGAACCCGCGCCCCAAAGTCCTTGAGCTCCCCAAAGCCCTTGAGAGCCGAACACGGAAGACGAATCGAACGTGACAGTAACTACTCCGGTGTTGCTGTCATAAGACGCACGGGGCGAAAGCGCCGTCCCTTCGGAAGGAACACCGTCGGCGGCGGCCAGCGCTGCTCCGAGGTCGAGGTATCCAGCGCCGACCGTGAAGATGTCGTAGTACGACGTAAATGTTTGATCAGTTGCCGCATCGTACACTGAGCTGCTCTGCGGGAACGTTTTATAAGCCGTCTGCATCATCAGGATCTTCACCTGGTCAGGTGTGAGATTTGGCCTTGCCTGGATCAGGTCTGCGGCCGCGCCGCTTACCGCGGCCGCAGCCATACTGGTGCCGCTCAGAATGAAGTAATCGTTCGAGGACTGTGCGGCCGCTGTACTCGCGAGCCCGCTCTGATAATAAGAGCTGGGAACGCTGTTTGTCGCTCCATACTGGGTTTCCAGGTTTGCACCACTGACCATCAGCGACACGACCTGGTTGCCTGCGGCGAGGATATCCGGCTTCACGATGTGGTCAATCAGGCTGGGTCCCTTGGAGCTGTAGCTGGCGATCAAGTCATCGGAGCGATCCGGCGTCCCCATGGATTTCATGGCGCCCACCGTGATCACGTACGGATCGTTTCCTGGCGCATTGATGGTTCCATAACCAGACGTTCCAAACGAATAATCGCGTCCTTCATTTCCGGCAGCCACCACCACGACAATGCCGGATTTCCAGGCAGCTTCAACTGCCTGACACAGGGGATCGTCCAGATAGCTCTCGTAAACCGGACGCCCGAGCGAGAGGTTGATAACGCGGATGTTGTAGGTATCTTTCAGCTCAATGGCTCTCTGTAACCCGGCGATCACGCCACCATCAGTGCCCCCACCATTAGCGTCCAGAACCCGCAGGTTGATCAGATTGACTCCCGGCGCCATACCCCTGAACGTTCGTGTGCAGTTGGTGCAAGCGGATGCGGATCCGTTCGCGCCGATGATGCCGGCCACGTGTTGTCCATGACCGAAAAGATCCTGCCCGGCGGAGGCATTGGGATCCACGAAGTCTTCGGTATGCACGATCCGCGAACCGGCGAGGTCTGCGGCTGCATTCATTCCGCTGTCAAGAACGGCTACACCGATGCCCGTTCCAACGAAACCGGAACTCCAGGCGGCGGCTGCATTCATCGCCCCGGCCGTGTTGTCCAGGCGGGCATGAAGCGGGTGGTCGATAGAGATGTGCTCGACATCGGCATCGTTCGCCAACTCGAGGATATGTCGTGCCGACAGTTCGTACTGGCCCGCCGCGATCGCTCTTAGACGCGAGCGAACGACTCCACCTCGTTTTACGACCTTCGCTTCGCTGGTTGCGTCAGGCTGTTTCTTCCACTTGACAATGATTTTTACCCGGGTGTTCGGGTTCAGACCATCGAATTCTCGAGAAAGCTTTCTGTGTTCCGCGTTTGCTGAAAACGCGAGCGCTAACGAACCGAAAAAGATCGCTGCCGCCTTTATCATGTAATCTCCTTGGCTTTACGGTTCTGATGAAAACCGAACAAAGCGTCGAGTTGAGCTTCGACAGAAAAGGTATCGTCTCCAACGCGAGTTTTATTTACCTCGCCGGACAAATCTCAAGTGACTTTCGGGATCGCCGAAGTTTTTGTGCGAAAAGCCAGATTTCTTTGAGAAGAATGCGCAGCTCGCGGCACCGCGTTTTCAGGCTCTATTTTGTTGCGTTCGGCAGATTGCGACTTTGGAAGGAAGCCCACAGACGGGCACCGAAACTGGTCTCGTCAGGGGGCGAGCGCCGCAGCGTGTCTGCTCGCTTTGTTTTTTCTGCCGGTGCGACTAGCTGCCAGCCTTGACCCGGCGAAATCCATCAGCCAGTTCACTCACCAGAACTGGCAAGCCGGACAGGGCCTGCCGCAGAATTCGATCACCTCGATCGCGCAGACGAAAGAAGGCTACCTCTGGGTAGGGACGGAAGAAGGCCTGGCGCGATTCGACGGTATCCGCTTCACCGTCTTCGATAAGCAGAACTCGATGCTGAAGAGCCAAGTGATCCGTGCGCTACTTACTGATCATTGGGGTGACCTCTGGATCGGCACGCAGGGGGCGGGACTCTTCAGAATGAGGGGTGGCACGTTCACCTGGTTCCCGGGAGGAGAAGGGGCGCAGCGTCCCAACGTGACTTCCTTATTCGAGGACACCCGAGGATCCCTATGGATTGGTACGGATGGACATGGGCTTCTCTGCCGTAAGGACGGTAAGTTCCGCACTTTCACCAAGGCGGACGGCCTGCCTGACGACGCAGTCTTTTCCGTTGCCGAGGATCCCGCAGGAGCAATCTGGATCGGAACGCATCGGGGTTTAAGCCGCTACTACGAAGGCAAGTTTCGCAATTTTGGCACGAAAGAAGGTTTGCCCACCGATTTCGTACGAGCGGTGAAAGTCGACAGCCAGGGAACAGTCTGGGCCGGAACGACCGCCGGGTTGAGCAGGATAGGACCGTCGGGTGTTACGAATTTCACAACCAAAAACGGCCTCAGTGGCAACGAAGTGTTCTCGCTACAGATTGATCGGGCGGGCACCCTTTGGGTCGGAACAGATGCCGGCGGTTTGAATCGCGTAGTTAATGGCCGGATCTCGAATTATCTCGACGAGGGCGGCATGCTGGGCAAGCCTATCTGGTCGATCTTTGAGGATCGCGAGGGAAATCTGTGGGCCGGCATGGCCGGACGGGGGTTAAGTGTCCTCAAACAGTCAACCTTCAGCAGCATCACGGCGAAAGACGGTTTACCGAGTAACACAGTCCTTCCGGTATTTGAGGACAGAGACGGTGCGCTCTGGGTCGGTACGGACCAAGGGCTTGTAAAGCGCGAAAACGAACAGAGCGCGCTATTCACCAAGGCACAGGGCCTGCCGGACAACTTCATCTTCTCCATCACGCAGGATTCGAAGGGAACAATGTGGGTTGGTACCCGGCGCGGCTTGGCGAAAATCAGCGCCGGCGAAATTCAGAAGTTCACGCTGAAGGACGGTATACCCAGCGATTTCATTCTGGTGACTTACGCTGATCGGGCGGGAGGGCTCTGGATTGGAACCAGGGCCGGGTTGAGCCGGTTTGATGGTCATAGCTTCACGACCTACACCACTAAGAATGGCCTTTCAAATGACTTCGTCCTTTGTATTCAGGAGGACAAACGCGGTGTTCTGTGGATTGGCACCGCCGGTGGCGGCTTGAACAGCTTCATCAATGGCAAGTTTCACAGCTACACGACCCGGGATGGTCTTTCAAGTGACATCATCTACTCCATCAGCAACGATGACGACGACTCACTCTGGCTAGCTACAAACAACGGCGGAGTCAATCTCGTGCGGAATGGCAGGATCATCAACTTCGCATCAGCGAAGGGCATGTACTCCGAGATGGTCTTCCACGTACTTGACGACAAGCTTGGAAATCTTTGGCTCACTTCGAACAAGGGTGTCACGCGATACAGCAAGGCCCAACTGAATGCAATCGCTTCGGGCCACACAACCGTGTTGACGCCAGTCCACTATGGCAGCACGGATGGCATGAGAACCGACGAATGCGATGGTGGGTTTCAGCCCTCGGGCTGGAGAACGAAGAACGGGAAATTGGTCCTCCCCACCGCTTCGGGGGTGGCGATAGTCGATCCGAGCAAAATCGAGAACAACGGGATCAAACCTGACGTTGTGATCGAGCGCGTTTCTGTGGATGGCCGGGAGTATCCGGTAGGAAAGCCGCTCTCTCTCCCCCCTGCGAACGGCCGGCTGGAATTCCAGTTCAGTGCACCCAGCTTCGTGGTTCCTGAGAAGTTGAAATTCCGGTACATGTTGGAGGGGTTCGATAAAGACTGGATTGAGTCGGGATCTCGGCGTACGGCATATTACACGAACATCCCCCATGGCGAATACCGGTTCCGGGTTCAGGTGGGAGTTGATCACAAGTGGAATGCACAAAGCTCCACACCGCCGATCACGTTAGCACCCCATTTCTACGAAACGACCGTCTTTTTTGTCTGTGTCGGACTCGGGATAATCAGCCTCTGCGTTGTCGCTTATCGGATTCGTATGGAACAGCTTGCGATACGCGAGCAGAAGCTGATTGAACTCGTCGACGAGCGGACGTCCGCCCTGCGCGAAAGCGAGGCGAAGCTCCGGCAGTCCCGAGATGAGCTCGATCTCCGAGTACAGGAGAGGACGAGAGAGCTGACCGTCGCCAACAAAGCTTTGGGCGAAGAAATCCACATCCGACGGCAAGCGGAAGAACAGCTGATCCTGGCCAAAGAAGCCGCCGAAGCGGGAAGCCGGGCGAAAAGCGAGTTCCTGGCGAACATGAGTCATGAAATCCGTACGCCCATCAACGGCATTATCGGAATGACAGAGGTGACTCTAACGACCGACCTCGACAGCGAGCAACGCGAATACCTGGATATTGTGAAGTATTCCGCCGATTCGCTCCTTTCCATCGTGAATGACATTCTCGACTTCTCGAAGATCGAAGCACGCAAGCTGACCATTGATAATGCGCAGTTCGGAATCAGGAGCTGCGTCCGCGAGCTCGTGCGATCGCTCGAGATGAGGGCTCGCCAGAAGGGCTTAAGCTTGAATTGTGAGATCGTGCAATCCATTCCAGAGAATCTCATCGGCGACCCGCTTAGAATACGGCAAGTGCTGCTCAACCTGCTCGATAACGCTCTGAAGTTTACGAGCACGGGGGGTGTGGTGCTGAGAGTAGCCGCGACAGAACCGGGGCCGGGCGAACTGAATCTGCATTTCACCGTGACCGACACCGGGATCGGAATTGTTCCGGAAAAGCAGCGCACGATTTTCGAGGCATTTTCGCAGGCTGACTCTTCTTCTACCCGGCGCTACGGCGGTACAGGGTTGGGGCTGACTATTTCGTACCAACTTGCCGTCATGATGGGTGGTTCGCTTTGGGTCGAGAGCAAGCCCAACGAAGGGAGTACGTTCCACTTCACGGCGCGCCTGGGCGTCAGGCGGGCGGACGATGACAGCGTCGACGCGCTCGAGGATCTCCAGCAACTTTCCGCCTGAGCCACACGTATCTCTTTCAGGCTCGTCTTTATAGATGAGCCGCGTTACCGGAAACGCGCTGTAACCTTTGTTTTATTGGCTATACTCTAGGTGAACCCTGCCCCGCTCTGGATTTCTGATGAACAATCGCTTTAAGTGGACGGTACTAGGCAGCTCCAGCTGTATCGTTCTTCTTCTCCTTTTAGGCGCAAAGAATGGCCGAGCGGTTGCCGCCGACGATGTCTATGGCCACCTCAAGGTGTACACAGAGGTTCTCGAGCGTATCAAGATGGAGTACGTCGAAGAGCCTGATATGAAAAGCGTTACGCTGGGTGCCATCAACGGGCTACTGGAGTCCGTCGATCCGTTCGCCAGTTACTTGAACGCTGACCAATATCGCCAGTTTGTAAAGAGCGAAGATAGTGCGAAGGCGGGTTTAGGCCTGGTTCTCGCCAAGCGATTCGGCTATGTCGCGGTTGTGGATGTGTTGCCGGGTTCACCCGCTGAGAAAGCAAACATCGGAACGGGCGATCTCATCGAGAGCGTAAATAATGTTGCCACTCGCGATATGCCTTTGGCGTATGCGGAACAACTTCTCCGGGGTGATGCCAACACGAAGGTGGACGTGACCGTTCTCCGGCTCCGAAATCCCGATCCGCAGAAACTGTCCCTGGTCCGAAGCAATGTGCCGTACCCTGAGGTCAGTTCGAAAGTCATGCCGGATGGGGTCGGCTATCTTCACGTCACGAGCCTGGCCGGAAATCGGCTCTCCCAGGTAAAGGCCAGCCTGGAGGACTTGAGAAAACAGGGCGCAAAATACGTCGTTCTCGACGTACGGCACTGCTCGACGGGCGATCAGGAGCGCGGCGTGGCACTAGCGAATCTTTTCTTAGCGAACGGGGAAATCACGTACTTGCAAGGGCAGAAGATGCCCAAGAAGGACTTTGTCGCCAACGACCACGACTCGGTCTGGACCGGACCGCTAGTGGTTATCACCAACAGGTCCACGGCAGGCGGCGCAGAGATTGCCGCGGCGGCGTTGATGGACGACAAACGGGCCCAGGTTGTCGGAGAGCGCAGTTTCGGCGATGCCAGCCTGAGAAAAACAATACAGATGGAAGATGGCGGAGCGGTTATCTTGTCCGTTGCCAAGTACTACTCGCCTTCCGGGAAAGCTATTCAGGACACCGGAGTGGTTCCGACGGTCCAGCTAACCGAAAATGACAATACCCCGGAACTTGATCAGGATGGGAATCCGATTCCCGGAAGCGCTCCGAAGTCGGTGGAAGACAATCTGCTGAAGCAATCCATTGAACTGGTCACGGGCAAGACATCGGTTGCCCAGCTCATGAATCAGGTAGACGGACCGGTTGTCAACGGCGCTCATCCGATACTTCAGAAGAGCCCCGGCGGGAAATAAAGGTTCTTAGATCTAACGTTATGCCTCTTTACGAATACGAATGTGAAAACTGCGGTGATTTGTTCGAGGTAATCCAGAAGTTTTCTGACGATCCGCTCACGCAACACGAGAAGTGTGGCGGCAAAGTGCACCGTATGCTGTCTGCTCCGGCCCTTCAGTTCAAGGGAAGCGGATGGTATGTAAACGACTACGCAAAGGGCAATAGCAAATCGGGCGGGGCTTCCAAGGACACGGATTCGGCGCCTGCCGCTTCGGCTCCTTCCGGCGATTCGGCAAAGACCAGTGCCCCGGCCTCAACCTCAACCGAGAAAAGTTCATAAACGACGAGGGGCGCACTCAGTTTTGGGTCAGCCCCGCGTTTAATGATCCCTGCCGGTATCCTTCCGCGTCGATCGTGACGTAGAGAAACCCAAGTTTCTTGAAGATCTGCGTGAATGCTGCCGCGCTTTCAAGCGTGAAGGCTTTCTGCAACTCGTCTCGCGCGATTTCCAGCCGCACCAGATCGCCGTGGAAGCGAACCCGAAACTGCTGAAATCCAAGGCCACGAACCGCCTCTTCACCCTGCTCCACGACTGAGATCGTCTCGGGCGTCACTGCGGTCCCGTACGGGATGCGTGAACTCAGGCAGGCAGAGGCCGGCCGATCCCAACTGGACAGCCCAGCCTGTCGCGACAGTTCCCGAATCTCGGCCTTCGTCAGGCCCGCGTCGACGAGCGGTGATCGTACTTCGTGGAGTTTGGCTGCCTTTTGCCCCGGCCGGTAGTCTCCCAGATCATCTTTGTTTACGCCGTAGATGATGTGGTCGTACCCGTGTTCGAAAGCATAGACCTCCAGGCAGGAAAACAGCTCGTCTTTACAGTGGAAGCACCGATTTTTGTCGTTTTTGATGTAGTCGGGGTTCTCGAATTCGTGAGTCTCGATGTACTCGTGCCGAAACCCGCACTGTTTCGCAAATTCCTCAGCGAAGCGCTTGTGCGACGCGGGAATGGAAGCGGAATCGGCGGTGATCGCCACAGCGTCAGAGCCCAGCACTTGGTGACTCGCCCAGGCAAGGTAAGCAGAATCCGTGCCGCCGGAATAGGCCACAATCACCCGGCCAAAAGACCGCAGAATCGTGAAGAGCGACTCTTGTTTAGCCGCCAACGCCGCCGGATCATGAACGGTAGGTTGGGCCTGAAGGCTGACGAGGGTGGCCATACCTGAAGTATAGCCATCGGGCGGCGGCCGCTTACGCTAGATCGCCGTAGGACTGGCCCATTCGGTGACCGGATGGAAAACGTGTGCATGTCATGTGGAGCGCAGATAAAATGAGCGTGAAAGTTGGAGCCGTACATGAAAAGCCCCGTTTCGGCGGAATCTGCCTCTGCCTTAATCGACGAGAGGATCAAGGAACTTGGGGACTGGCGCGGGAAGACGCTCGCGAAAGTCCGCCAGATCATACACGAAGCCGACCCTGAAATCTTTGAAGAGTGGAAGTGGATGGGGACTCCCGTCTGGTCGCACGCTGGCATCGTCTGTACGGGAGAGACTTACAACCAGGTCGTTAAGATGACATTTGCCAAGGGAGCTGCGTTGAAGGACCCCTCTGGCCTATTCAACTCCAGCCTCGACGGCAATGTCAGGCGCGCCATCGACATTCGCGAAGGCGACAATCTCGATGAGGCGGGCTTCAAGGATCTCATCCGCGCCGCCGTTGCGCTCAATGTGGAGGGCAAGACCAAGCCAAAGCCGAAGCGAGCGAGCAGCAAGCAGGCTGATTAGCTTGTCGTAGGTCTGGTCCCTGGACAACTGCTAGGGTGCCTTCGCGGACTCCTGCGCGCGAGCGATCAGATAGGACCGTATTGCTTTCACATCAGGCGCGGTGAGTATCTTCTTGAAAGACGGCATGCCATATGCGGCGCGCGTACCCTCGAGCACGATCGACTGGAGCGAGTCGAGCACTTCTTTGCTGGCGTAGCGGAGGTCAGGCAACGAACCGGCTACCGCATTAAGCCCGTGACAGAGAATACATTGGCTGTTGTACAGTAGCGCGCCTTCGCGCACGGCCTGCGGCTCCTGTTTGTCCGCCGTGATTGGTACCGGCGCGGTCTTGTGTCCAAATGGGGGTATCTTCAGGGCTGCACTGGAATCGAGGGCAAACGTGAGGATGCGGCCGTATCCTGCCTTTGCGCCAGGGACCGAATTCATGAGGCCACCGACGCCACCCCACCCTGCCAGGATCGTAATGTATTGTCTTCCATCCAGGGTGTAGGTGACTGGAGGTGCCATGATGCCCGTGCCGGCATCAAATTGCCAAAGCCGCTCCCCGTCTGTGGCGCGGTGCGCCGTGAACATGCCGTCCGCGCGGCCTTGAAATACGAGGTTGCCCCCGGTCGCAAGCACACCCGCTCCTTCAAGGACAGGGTAGTTCGCGCGCCATGCTGGTTTCTGAACGATCGGATCCCAGGCCAAGAGTGCGCCCGTCGCGGGAGGAAGCGTCCCGATCTTAGCGAATAGGGCCCCTGATACTGAGGGTCGAACCCGAGGTTATACCGATTCGGATCGTACTTCCAATTCCTGTCGGGTCGGTACACGGTCAGCGTGCCATCGCGAACGGGAACATAAACAAGCCCGGTACCGGGATGGAAAGCCATTGGGTTCCAGTTATGGGCTCCAGTAGCAGTCGGCGAGATGATCTTGGGGTTCATGTCCGCTACTCCCGGAACTTCAATTGGTCGCCCGGTGCCGGAATCGATACCGCTGGCCCAATTGATCCCGCTGACAAACGGCATGGCCGACAGGAACTCGCCTGTGCGTCGGTCGAGAACGTAGAAAAAGCCGTTCTTGTTTGCCTGAAGCAGGACTTTTCGCAAGCGACCCTGTATCGGGAGATCCGCTTGGATCAGCGGCTGGGTTGCATCAAAATCAAAACTATCGCTGGGCGTCGTCTGGAAGTACCACGCGAGTTCGCCAGTAGCTTCTTTGACCGCGATTATGCAGGCCGTATATAGGTTGTCACCTCCCCCTCGCAGAGCGCGGTACCACGCCACCGGGTTCCCAGTCCCGAAGAACAGCAGCCCTAGGTCGGCGTCATACGTCATCCCTCCCCAGGCGCTACCTCCGCCACCTGTCTCCCACCAGTTCTTACCGATCCAAGTCTTGGCGGCGGCTTCCATGGCTTTGGATTCGAAGCCTTTCTGCGGGTCGCCAGGAACGGTGTAGAATCGCCAGAGTTGCTTCCCGCTTTCGGGATCGTAGGCCGTAAGATAGCCCCGCACGCCATACTCTGAACCGGAATTGCCGATCACCACCTTGTCGTTTGCAATGATCGGTGCGTCTGTAATCGAATAGGGCTTTGTCGGATCAGTCGTCTGGACGCTCCACACAGGGGATCCAGTGTGCTGGTCGAGAGCGATGAGGCGCCCGTCGATGGTGCCGACGTACACCTTGCCTTTGTACAGCGCTACGCCGCGATTTACGACGTCGCAGCAAACAAAGTAAGCTCGCTCGCGCGCAACTTTCGGGTCATAGGTCCAAATCAAACGGCCGGTCTTCGCTTCAAAGGCAAATACAACACTCCACGAACCTGTCACATAAACGACGCCCTCTTCCACCAGGGGCGTAGCTTCCAGACCGCGCGTTGTGCCAAGTTCTTGGCTCCAAACTAAGCCGAGCCTCGAAATAGTGTGTTCGTTGATCTGGTTGATCGGGCTGAAGCGCTGGTTGTTGTGGGTCCCACCATGGACGGTCCATCCCTGGTCCGCTGCGGCCGCCACACTCAGCGTCATCAGGCTCGCCACCGTCGCAGTCAAAAGCTGTCGCGTTCTGGGTTGCCTGTGGATGGCGGCAGACACACGCGAATTCTTCCGTGCCTGTCTGTTTCTTAGGAACGCCAGGGAAACCGCTGTTCCGAACTGCATATCACCTCCGGTGACCCGGTAAGCGTCAGAGTGCAGCGAGAACTATAACAAAGATCGTGCGGAAAGTAACTGGGTGCAGTTACACGGGGTGTGGGGATTAAAGGTCAGGCGAAAGCAGAACGAATTGTATTGTGGGGAAAGGCGTGCCCCGGTGCAGAGATGAGCACCGGGGCCGGATGTGGTTTATTGAAGTGGCAGTTCACCACTCTTATCGGTTTCGGTCTCGGCCTCCGGGATGACGGACGCCGCGGCCACCTTGTCGCTATCCTCCATGCGGACCAGGCGAACGCCCTGAGTCGACCGGCCTGCCTGCCGGATCAGACCGGAATCGAGTCGGATGATCTTACCTTCCTTCGTAATAATCATCAGTTCCGACTTCTCGCTGACGCAGAGAACGGCAACCACCTTGCCGATCTTCGTCGTGGTCTTCATGTTGATAACGCCCTTGCGGCCCCTGCCCGTCAACCGGTAATCCTCAAGCGCCGTCCGCTTACCGAAGCCGTTTTCTGATATCGAAAGGATCAGGCCTTCCTTTTCGACCACTTCGAGACCGATAAGGTAATCGCCTTCCTCGAGATCCATGGCTCGAACGCCGCGAGCCTGGCGACCCATGGCACGGACATCCTGTTCATTGAACCGAATAGCCATTCCCTCGTGAGATCCAAGGAAGATGTAGTTGTTCCCGTTCGTGATCGTCGCCCCAAGGAGTTCATCGCCCTCATCCAACCCAAGCGCGATGATGCCTCGTGAAAGCGGATTATCGAATTCGGTCAGCTCGCACTTCTTGATAACGCCCTGACGCGTGACCATAACGATGAACTTTCCTTCCACGAAATCCTTTACTGGAAGGAACGCTTTCACCGTCTCGTCCGGCTGAAGGCTGATCAAGCCCGAAATGTGCTTGCCCTTGCCGGTGGTGCCGGCGTCCGGGATCTCGTAGATCTTGAGCCAGTAGACCCGGCCTTTGCTCGTAAAGATCAGGAGATAAGCGTGGGTCGAGGCAATCACGAGATGCTCGACCACGTCTTCTGAGCGCGTGCCCATCCCGATCCGGCCCTTGCCGCCGCGGGATTGCCGGACATAAGTATCGACCGACGTGCGCTTGAGATAGCCCCCGCGGGAGACGGTGACGGCTACGTCCTCCATCTGGACAAGATCTTCCAGCCGGATGTCGCCCGCGTCTTCAATAATCTGGGTCCGCCGCTCGTCCCCGAACTCTTTCTGGACTTCGCGCAGTTCCTTCATGACCAGGTTCTTGAGCACACGATCTGAACCGAGAATTTCCAGGTACTCGCCGATCATACGCTGAACCTCGGCCAATTCATCCAGGATTTTCTGCCGCTCCATCCCGGTCAACCGTTGCAACTGAAGTTCGAGGATCGCCTTTGCCTGACGGTCGGAAAACTCGAACCGGGCGACTAAGCCTTCGTGCGCTTCTTTGGTGCTGCCCGCGGCCCGGATGAGGGTGATGATGGCGTCCAGGTTGTCCAGCGCCTTTTGGAACCCGAGAAGGATATGCTCCCGATCGCGAGCCTTACGGAGCAGGTAGTCCGTCCGGCGCCGCACTACATCGATGCGGTGTTCTATAAACCGCTTCACGACGTCGATGAGGCCGAGTTCGCGCGGCTGGCCGTTGACGATCGCCAGCATGATGACGCCGAAGTTCACCTGCATCTGCGTCTGTTTGTAGAGGTTGTTGAGAATGACTTCGGCCTGTTCGCCACGCTTCAGTTCGAAGACGATGCGCATGCCGTCGCGATCACTCTCGTCGCGCGCATCCGAGATGCCTTCCAGCTTCTTTTCCGAAACGAGCGCCGCCACATGCTCCAGCAGCCGCGCTTTATTCACCTGGAACGGGATCTCGGTGACTATGATGGCTTCCCGATCCTTCCCGCTCTTCTCGATGGCAGCTTTGGCGCGGAGTTTCAAGCTTCCGCGACCTTTGAGATAGTAGTCGGCAATACCCTGGCGGCCCAACAGGAAGCCGCCCGTCGGGAAATCGGGCCCGGGCGCCATCTCGAGCACCTTGGACATCGACAGATTCGGATCCTGGATCAGCGCGATCGTGACGTCGATGATCTCGCGCAGATTGTGAGGCGGGATGTTTGTCGCCATACCTACCGCGATGCCCGAAGAGCCGTTCACAAGCAGGTTCGGCACACGGGTTGGAAGAACCTCCGGCTCGTGCTCGCTGTCGTCGTAGTTCGGGCGGAAATCGACGGTGTCTTTGTCGATGTCTTCGAGAAGCGTCCCGGCAATCCGGGCCAGTCGGGCTTCCGTATACCGCATTGCCGCCGGCGGATCACCGTCCACCGAACCGAAATTACCTTGCCCGTCTATCAGCGGGTACCGCATCGAAAACGGCTGGGCCATACGAACCAACGAGTCGTAGACCGGTGCGTCGCCGTGGGGGTGGTATTTACCCAGAACCTCGCCAACGATCTTGGCGCACTTTCGAGTGGGCCGGTTATAGTGCAGCCCCATCTCGTGGAGGCCGAACAGGATGCGGCGATGTACCGGCTTCAGTCCGTCCCGGACATCGGGAAGGGCTCGGCCCACGATCACGCTCATGGCGTAATCGAGATACGAGCGCTTCATCTCGTCTTCGATGTTGATCGGGATCAGGCGCGTGTTGTCGCCCGGCGGGAACAGACTTCCCGGCGGTACTTCTTGATCTGCCAAAGTAACTCCTAGGGCGGGTAAGGGGATGCAACTTGTTGCAAAGGAAAAGGCTTACCTGCGGTGTGTTGTCCTTTTATTTTACCAAGTAACAGTAGGAATACCTGCTAATTCGGGGAGGATAAATCCCAGGGCCGTAAACCCTTTAGTTACACTAGGAAGACCCAACCAATGCTTTCCATTGTCATCCCCATTCACAATGAGGAGCCGGCAATACTCCCGCTGTACGACCGCCTCACCGCGGTCCTCGAGGCCATTCATCGACCGTACGAAATTCTTTTCGTTGATGACGCTTCTACAGACCGGAGTTTCGACCTGCTCGCGAACCTGGTCGAGACAGATCACCATCTCAAGGTTCTGCGCCTGCGCCGAAACTTCGGGCAAACGGCGGCGTTGGCGGCGGGTTTTGACGAGGCGCAGGGTGATGTCATCATCTCGCTCGACGGAGATCTTCAACATGATCCGGAGGACATCCCACTCCTGCTTGAGAAGATCGATGCGGGTTGGGACATTGCGAGCGGTTGGCGCAAGAACCGCGTCGACAATGCCGTGACCCGCAAGATCCCCTCGCGCATTGCGAACTGGCTCATGAAGAGGACCTCGGGCGTTGATCTCCATGACTTTGGCACGACGTTCAAAGCGTATCGATCGGAAGTGCTCAAAGACGTGAATCTCTACGGTGAGCTCCACCGTTTCATTCCCGCTCTTGCCAGTTTTTACGGAGCACGGGTGATCGAAGTCCCCATCAAGAACATCGAGCGCCCCAATGGCGCATCGCACTACGGTTTGGGTCGTACGTTCCGGGTCTTCTTCGACATCATCACCATCGGCTTTCTCCTTCGCTATCTCACTCGTCCCATGCACTTTTTCGGGAAGTGGGGTCTCGCCGGAATCGGGCTCGGCAGCGTGATTCTTTTCGGCATTCTGCTGAAAAAAATCTTTGGGCACGACATCATCGCCGAGCACGGACCGTTGCTGATTGCCGGTGCGATGCTCTGGTTCGCCGGGCTTATGCTCTTCTCCGTTGGATTGATCGGCGAAGTGCTCATGCGTACATACTTCGAGAGCCAGGGACGCCGGATCTACGCGGTTCGGGAAATTCGCTCCAGACGGGAACAGTTAGTAGATGGCAATCGTTAGCGAGTTCGACGGCTTCATTTTCGATTACGGTGGCGTTCTGGTGTTTAACCAGACGGAACAAGATCAGGCGGGCATGGCGGCTGTTGCGAAACTTCCCCGCGAGCAGTTCACGGAACTCTACTGGGCCGAGCGGGAAGAGTACGACAAGGGTACCGTCTCTGCGGCGGAGTATTGGCAGAACCTCGCAAATAGTGCGGGCGTCAAATTGAATGCCACCCAGATCCAGAAATTAACCGACCTCGACTCGGAAAGCTGGATGAAGTACGACCCTGTTATGTGGGATTGGATCGGGGAACTCAGGCGAGCTGGGAAGCGCGTCGCTATGTTGTCGAATATGCCTGCCGACCTTGGCTTAGCCCTGCGCGCGCGGACCGACCGGTTGTCTGCCTTCGATCACGTGACGCTTTCGTTCGACCTTGGGGTTGTGAAGCCAGACGCTGCGATTTACGAGCAGTGTTTGGATGGGATTGGAACACCCCCGGAACGGACGCTATTCCTCGACGACCGGATTGCTAACGTGCAAGGGGCAGAAGTACTTGGCATGCGCGCCATTCAGTTCCTCGACCGCGACGACGTCCTTCTGCGGGTTCGTGGCGAATAAGAGAACAGCAGACTAGGACGCGATCCTCTGCAGAGCGCGGCCCCAGTAGTTCTCGAACAGGCCGGACATGGCTTCGGCGAAGCCCTTGTGCTCAAATACCACGGAAGTCCAGGACGGCTTCGTATGAACAGGATCCGGCAGCGCAATTAACCCGGAATTGGCGTCGAACAGTGCAAGTTTTAGCGGGAGGTTGTCGAGAAAGCGGACCTCCACGCCGGACTCTCCAAGGCTGCTGAATCGCGTCCGCTGCTCACGGTCGGCGAGAGCCGCGTCGACCAGCACCCTGCATCGCACGCCACGCACGGCTGCGTTTTCGAGAAGTCGCTCGTCGAGCGCATTGACGGCGAATGGCGGCTGCATAAATTCGTCATAAGTGGAAACAACCGCCTTCAACATTCTTCTGTAGTGAAGGCCGGTTTGCGTAGGGTCGCTGACGAGATTGAGGAAGTCCAGCACACCCTTCGCGCCCTGACCCTCCTTGTAGGCTTGCTGTAACTCTTCGAGGAGACTGCTCGCCAGGCGAGATTGTTCGCTCAACTCGTTTTGCAGCATTCTGCTGCGCCTTGCCAGAAAACCGGGAATGGACAATGCCGGATCTACTGCAGAAAACAGCTTTGTTTTTTCCTGTACTACCTGTGCGAAGCCTTTCTCGACCAGACTGTCGAGAACCTCGTAAATTTTTTGGCGCGGGACGTGGGCTCTGGCCGCCAATTCGAGTGCTTTGAACCGCGGGTGTCCCACCAGCACGAGATAGGAACGTGCTTCATAGGCATTCAAGCCGACCTGTTGGAGCTGACGCCAGTGCAGCGGATAATCGGCCGAATTCAGTTCCCGCTCTTTCACGACCAGGAGAACATATCACACTCTGCACACAAGCGGCTTGAGCTTATTGTCTCTTTGTCGAAATACACTGCTAGACTTGTGACTGAAATTTACCCCACTCCGCATGCCTAATTCCGAGTTGCCGCGGACGCTTGGCGAACTCCGCACCAGCAGCTTCGCTCATCAGTTTCGCCTCGATCGAACTCTGAAAGAAGAACTTCGATCGAACCTGCTGGAAAAACTGGAAAGTGGCGAGACGCTCTTCCCAGGTGTGGTTGGCTACGACGATACCGTCATTCCCCAAGTGGTGAATGCCATCCTGTCACGGCACAACTTCATTCTTCTTGGATTGAGGGGGCAAGCAAAGACGCGCCTGGCGCGTATGCTGACCAGTCTTCTTGATCCGTACTTGCCTTACGTGGCGGGTTGCGAGATACGAGATCATCCTCTGCGGCCTTTATGTCAGAGGTGTCGAGAGAAGATAGTGGCGCTTGGCGATGAAACTCCGCTCGCATGGCTCGATCGCGAGGGGCGGTATGTCGAGAAGCTGGCGACGCCGGACGTCACTATCGCCGACATGATCGGCGATATCGATCCCATTAAGGCTGCCCGGGCGGGCCAGGACTTAGCAAACGAACTCACGATTCACTATGGTCTGCTGCCGCGCGCAAACCGTGGGTTATTTGTTGTGAATGAGTTGCCTGATCTCGCCGGAAAGGTCCAGGTTGGCCTTTTCAATGTGATGCAGGAAGGCGATATCCAGATCAAGGGTTATCCGGTTCGTCTTCCACTCGATGTGATGCTCGTCTTCACAGCGAATCCGGAAGATTACACGGCGCGAGGCAAGATCATCACGCCGTTAAAAGATCGAATCGGCAGCGAAATTCGAACCCATTACCCGCTTTCGGTTTCGCACGGAATCGACATCACGAAGCAAGAGGCGTGGACGGCGAGGCGTTCGCCGATTTCGGTGGAGGTCCCGTCCTTTATCCGGGAAGTTGTCGAGCAAGTTGCCTTCCTCGCCCGCGAAGACAAGCGAGTTGATAAACGTTCGGGCGTCTCTCAGCGATTGCCGATCTCCGTCCTTGAGAACGTCGTTTCCAATGCCGAGCGGCGCGCTCTTAGAGCCAGAGAATCAGAAGCTGTCCCGCGGATCTTGGACCTGTACGCGGCCTTGCCCTCGATAACCGGCAAGCTGGAGCTTGAATACGAAGGCGAACTGAAGGGCGGGGACGCCATCGGGCGTGAACTCATTCGAAACGCAGTCGGAAAGGTGTTCTCTTCGTACTTTGAGGGTGTTAACTTCCGGCAGATCGTGCAGTGGTTTGAGCTTGGCGGAGCTTTGAAGCTGGACGAATCAATGTCCTCCGCGGAACTTCTGCGTCAGCTCTCGCAGATTCAGGATCTGCTCGAGTCAACGGGCAGGCTCGGCCTGGGTGTCAGCGAAAGCGATGCGGTACGAGCTGGCGCCGCAGAGTTCATCCTGGAGGGCCTGTATTCACACAAACGTATCAGCAGGAATGAGGACCTGGAGTTTGTGGCGGGCGACCGAAGCTCCCGTGAAGAACGACTTCGCGAGGAACGAGAGGAATCCGGCAGACGCGGCTTCGATGCCCGGCGCGGGGGCGGTAATGCGGGAGGCGGTCGCCGGAACCTGAACTAAGCAGAGGAGAGCCATGAGGAAGATCTCGTACACCAAATTCTCCGAGGAAGATCTCGGCATTGAAATGGAAGATCTGCTGCGCGCGCTCTCCGACTACTTCCTGCAGAGTGGCTTCCAAGATCCCTACCTGCAAGCCACTGAATTCAACGAACACACGCTCGAAGAGCTGAAGCGGGCCATCGAACGAGCTTTAGAGAGCGGTGAAATGTTCGATCCCGATCAACTGGAGCAAATGCAGCAGCGACTCAAGCAGATGTCGCAAGAGGCACGGGAACAGTTGCTCGACCGGCTGGTTCAAAAGCTGGAAGAAGCAGGATTGATCAACAGAGAAGCGGATCCGCAGCAATCTCCATCCGGCGGAGGCAAAGATGGCGAGGAGGGCGAAGTCCGATTCGAAGTTACGGACAAAGCAGTCGATTTTCTCGGCTTCAAGACTCTGAAAGATCTGTTGGGCTCGCTCGGAAAATCGAGCTTCGGAGCTCACGACACTCGTGATCTGGCGACAGGCATTGATGCCAGCGGCGGGGCGAAGCAATACGAGTTCGGAGACACTTTAAATCTCGACATCAGCCAGACGCTCTTCTCGGCTCTGCGCCGTGAGGGACTAACGTTGCCTCTCAATCTTGAATACTCCGATCTGCGCGTCCATCAATCGGAATATCAAAGTTCTTGCGCCACCGTATTAATGCTTGATTGCAGTCACAGCATGATCCTGTACGGCGAAGATCGGTTTACGCCCGCAAAGAGAGTGGCTCTTGCACTTGCTCACCTGATTCGTACGCAATACCCGGGCGACAGCCTGCGCTGTGTGCTCTTTCACGACTCAGCGGAGGAGATGCGAGTATCGGATCTGGCGAGGGTGCAAGTAGGCCCTTACTACACGAACACCAGAGCCGGCCTGATTCTTGCTCAGAGGTTGTTGGCGCAGGAACGCAAGGACATGAAGCAGATCGTCATGATCACTGACGGTAAGCCGTCTGCTTTAACGCTTGAGGACGGCAGGATTTATAAGAACGCCTTCGGGCTGGATCCTCTCGTCATCAGTCAAACCTTGGAAGAGGTGGGGCGATGCAAGAGGCAGGGCATTCTGATCAACACGTTCATGCTTGCCAGTGACTACGGCCTGATTCAGTTCGTTCAGAAGGTCACGCAAATGTGTTCGGGCAAAGCTTACTTCACCACACCATACACACTGGGCAACTACTTACTCGTGGACTACATGAACAGAAAGACGCGAACGATTCACTAGCCGTCTAATGTAAGTCCGATCTTAAAGAAAGTAGCAAGATTTCTGGCCGCGTCAAGACGCCTTGGTTTGTGGAAAGGCTTGGTAAATGAGCTCGTCGAGTTGCGCGTCGACGCGGTTGAGGGAGTGGCGTAGCGGAAAGGGGAGAACCGCGTCATTGCCCGTGAACATTGTGATAGCGGGACGAAATACGCGTGCTTCGAGTCGAGTGAACAAGCGGGCGGTCTTCCAGCCATACGGCGTTAGAAAGTAACGGTGCGTTTTGGGGGGCCGGAAGATGAGGCCCTTCAGTCGAAGGCGGCGCAGGTCGTAGGTCATCTGGCTGGTGGTGTATTGTTCGTCGGTGACACCCAGTAGCTCGACAACCAGCGCCCGCAGATCGCGATTATGGAAACCATCGATCAGGTGATGAAAGAGCGTGAGCGCCAGAAACAGGGCCATCACTCGGGGCTGGCCGAACTTCAGAGCCGGCACTTTCTCACCGTCGTCGGTGACGGTCGGTTGCACCACGCGTTGGATGCTGTCGCCGCTCAAGCCGCTGTTATGGCTGACGCGTTCGACTTCCAGTAAGCGCCGATTGATTTCCCGGCCGATCTTTTGCAGGTAAGGCAGATTAGAGAGACCCTTGTTGACGCCGAAGTCCTTCGGATTGCGGAATGTTCCTTCCGTCCGGCATCCCCGGCCTTCCTTGAAGTACTGCTTTAGATCGAAGTTTTTGTAATCAATGTGCAGGCTCGGGTGGACTCCGTCCTGGATCACGCGTGTGCGGAACTCCCCCGGCGTCTTCTTGGTCACCACCCGGTCGAAGATTAACTGCACCCGGTCGGGCCGCCCCAGGTCCAGATTGTCACGTATGATCTCTTCAAAGAACTCGCGACCGCGCAG
>JBJMGK010000060.1:0-32930 GCA_045807925.1 Bryobacteraceae bacterium
AAAATCATTCACAACAAACGCTCAAACAAAATGAAACACATATGTTTATGCCAGAGAAGACGGCTTTTTGCCAGACCCTGTGTGAGAATTCCGGGTTAGACTGTAGCCCATATGCATGCCGGAGCGTGTTTTGCGTCAGTGGTAGCTGTCGCGTAGTGCACACGGGAGCCCGGTACTCTGCAAACTGGTGTTGAGGCAAGCATCTCGAAAGCTTCTCAGCTCATCTGTGTCAAATTGTTTAGCAGGCATCAACCAAGGGATGTAGAGGGAAGGGGTAAGTAATGGAATGGACTCCAGGCGGCATAAGCAACGACGTAGAAGATCATCGCGACGATGGCGTCGGTGGCGGCTTCGGGGGCTTCGGCGGTTTTGGATTCGGGCACCTCGGAATCGGCGGCATCCTTTTCGTCGGACTCCTTAGCCTGATCTTCGGCCGGAACTTCTTCACCCTGCTTGGCGGTGGCGAGGAAACCGGGACCCGCGTCGTCCACAACGCTCCCGACCGGCAGCGCGACGCCGCCGAGCAAACAGAGGCAGAGTTCGTGTCATTCGTGCTCGATGATGTCCAGAAGAACTGGGACGCAATCCTGCCCCAAGCTGAAAACCGGCCTTATCGCCATGCGAAATTGGTGCTGTTCCGTAACGCTTATCCATCCGGCTGCGGCTTGGCAAAGGACGCTATTGGCCCGTTTTATTGCCCCGAAGATGAAAAGGTCTATCTCGACCTCAGCTTCTTCGACGAACTAAAGAATCGGTTCGGAGCTCCCGGCGAGTTTGCACAAGCGTACGTTGTTGCTCACGAGATCGGTCACCACGTGCAGAAAATTCTCGGAATTGAGCCTAAAGTGCGAACACTGCAGGAACGAAATCCCGGCGCCCAGAATGCGCTCTCTGTTCGGTTGGAACTGCAGGCCGATTGCTTTGCCGGCATCTGGGCGAATTCGACCCAGCAGCGTCGGATAACGAACGCCAGTGACGTGAAATCCGCGCTGAATGCGGCCGCCGCCGTCGGAGACGATCGCTTGCAAAAGATGGCTACCGGACGAGTCAGCCCGGAGTCGTTCACACATGGGAGCTCGGCTCAACGCGACGAATGGTTCGAGCGCGGCCTCCAAACCGGCCGGCTCTCGTCTTGCAATACGTTCAGCCGGAGTCAGTAGAGGCCTGCCATCTTGCAGAGCGTTTGAACGGGCGAACAGTCGCCTATCGGAAGGACTGACTCAACTTCGTGACTGCACATCTGCATCCCTGGCAATCGAGGGATGCAGATAGAGGAATCGCCTAGTTGTCGGCTACGCCCAGCTGAACCCTTGCTTCTCCAAAGGAATGGATCGGATCCGTTTCCCTGTTGCCGCAAAGATCGCATTGCAAACCGCCGGAAGCACCGGCGGAAGCGCTGGTTCTCCGAGGCCGGTCGGCGGGTTATTGCTCTTGAGGAAATACACTTCAATCTGGGGCGCGCTGCGGATTCGCATCATCCCGTGCTGGTTATAGTTCTGCTGAAGAACAGCACCGTTTTTGAGCGTGATTTCCTGGCTCATCAATTCGCTGATCCCGTCCATGACACCACCCTGCACCTGCTGTTCAGCGCCGCTCGGGTTGATAATCTGGCTGCCGACATCACCACAGACCCAAACCTTGTTGATTTTTACTTTGTTGTCTGGCGTTACCGTGACTTCAGCCACGTGCGCGAAGTATCCCTGGAAGCTGTAATGGAAAGCGACGCCCATTGCCGTGCCTTTCGGAAGAACTCGCTTGCCCCAACCTGACTTCTCGGCCACCAACTGGAGGGCGCCGCGCATGCGGACAGTATCGTAAGCGAGCGGGCGAGCACCGGACGCAGTATGCGCGGGCTCGTTCTCGACCTTCGGCTTCGCAGCTTCCATGACCTTGCGCTTGCCGGGCGCCTCGAGCAGGTCAAGCCGGAACTGCACAGGATCTTTCCCGGCGGCGTACGCCAGCTCGTCGATGAAAGATTGGAACACAAAGCATTGTGAGTTGGCGCCGGGTGCACGCAACGCCCCCGTTTTCAACATCAGCGGCATCACGGAAGAGTGCATCGCGAAGTTGTCGACGAACCCGGATGGGAATTCCGTGGGCGCGATCGACGCAGAAGCTGAGAACTTCTCGCCTTCTCCGTAGCTGACGAAGTGATTGCTCCATGCCATCATCTGGCCGTCTTTGTCCACCGCACCCTTCAGGAAATGGAACCCGCCAGGACGATAGTAGTCGTGAGTCATATCGTCCTCTCGTGACCAAAGCAGCTTGACGGGAGCGCCGACCGTCTTGGCTATGTGCGAAACCTCGACGACGTAATCGTTGTTCAGGCCACGACCGAACGAGCCACCAGCTCTCATCAGGTGGATGGATATATCGTTCTCGGAGATACCCAGAACCCTTGAAACCAAACCCCGCGCTCGTTGGGGCAGCTGGGTATTAGACCAGATCTCGAGCTTGCCGTCCTTATACTGCGCTGTGCAATTTCGTGGCTCGAGAGCTGCGTGAGAGATAAACGGGTACGAGTAAGACGCCTCGAGCACCTTCGCCGCGCTCTTGAACGCCGCGTCTACGTCCCCGTCGTTCTTCAGAGTTCTTTGTGGCTGACCACTTGCAAGCTCGGTGGCACGCTTTGCAAACTCTTCACTGCTCTGCTGAGCAGCCGGCCCTTCGTCCCACTCGACCTTCAGCTTCTTTCGCGCGGACTGCGCTGCCCACCAGGTGTCAGCCACGATAGCGACTCCCGATTCCAGGCCCGGCTCGCCTTCGGTCAATGGAGTGACTTTTACCGTACCCTCCACCGTGAACGCATGTTTCACGCCGGGCAGGCTCTTGATCTCATCCAGGTTCGCGGACTTCACCTTGCCGCCGAACACGGGGCACTTCTGGTACACAGCGCTCAGCATGCCGGGCAAGGTGAAATCAATCCCGTACGTATGCTTACCCGTTGTGATGTTCGGTACATCGACGCCCATCGTCCGCTGACCGACGATCTTGTAAGCGCTCGACTCTTTGAACTTGAGGCTCTTGAGATCGGGCACGGGCATGCTGGCCGCTTTACTGGCAAGCTCACCGTAGCCAAGCGAGCGGTCGGTCGAGCGGTGGTAAACACGGCCGTTCGCGGTGTAGCATTCGTTTTCGGGTACGCCCCACGTCTGTGCTGCCGCTGCCAACATCATCTGTCTTCCGGCCGCGCCCACCTGACGCATGGGAACCCAGTTATTCGAAGCTGCTCTGCTGCCGCCGGTGGTTTGCAGACCATATTTTGGGTCGTAGTCTGCCTGCTCCACCTTGACACTCTTCCAGTCGACGTCCAGCTCTTCAGCAATCAGCATCGGCAGCATGTTTTTGATGCCCTGCCCGATTTCAGGATTGCGAGAGATGAGCGTGACTGAACCATCCGGCGAGATGCGAATGAATGCTTTCGCGTCAAATGCAGGCTGGTCGGCGGCCTGAGCGGAAGCCTTGCGCGCGGTGTGAAGCCCGAGAAGCATTCCGCCTCCCGAAAGCGTAGTCACCTGCAGAAACGAGCGGCGATTCAGTTTCATTACAGGCTCCCTTCTGATTTCTTAGCTGCCGGACTCACGAGTTCTGCTCGTTGCGCAGGCGCCTTGCCGGTACCCGCAGCTTTGTGAATGGCCTCGCGGATCCGGACGTAAGTTCCACAGCGGCAAAGATTCCCGCTCATTGCTTCGTCAATCTGCGCATCGGTCGGCTTCGGAGTCTTCGCAAGCAGAGCCGCCGCTGACATAATCTGGCCAGTTTGGCAATAGCCGCACTGAGGAACGTCGACAGCCTGCCACGCTTTCTGGAGCGGATGCGACCCGTCCGCCGAGAGCCCCTCGATGGTTGTGATTGCTCCGCCGGTCGCAGCAGCAACCGGTGTCAGACAGGATCGAACCGCCTGCCCTCCCAGATGTACGGTGCACGCACCGCACTGGCCGATTCCACAGCCATACTTTGTTCCGGTCAGATGTAGAACGTCTCGCAGAACCCAGAGAAGGGGCGTATCGGAAGGCACGTCCACGTTTGTAGAACGCCCATTGACTGTCAGCTTATATGGCATTACCTAGACCTCGAAACGAGCTGGATTCGTCGCACAACCCGCACTTAC
Source organism: Bryobacteraceae bacterium (assembly GCA_045807925.1). Lineage (GTDB taxonomy): Bacteria > Acidobacteriota > Terriglobia > Bryobacterales > Bryobacteraceae > Bog-105. The sequence continues at coordinate 4,112 of JBJMGK010000060.1, forward strand.
TAGACTATAATGCCGCGCGTGCCGCAACGAGTAAAGATCCCGCATGTCGCGCTGGAACGAAGATAAATTCAATGCCGTGCAATAATCGCAAGCTAAGGTCCCCTCAAGCTTTTTCGCCCCGTCGCACAAACTCATCGTTTTGAGAAACAAGACCTGCTGTTTTCCGTGACCTTTAATAGGAGCTACATGAGTTTGTATCGAAATTGCCCTTTGCTCGCCATGCTCATTGTTTCGAGTCTCACAGCTGCTCAGCCTGATGTCGCGAAGCTTGACGCAATGAAGGCCGATCTAATCGGCAAAGTCGAATCCCTGAAGACCCGAAGCCAGATCATGAACGACCAGATCTTCAGCTTCGCGGAGCTCGGCTTTCAAGAATTTGAAACATCGAAATACCTGACCGACACGCTCGAGCACGAGGGGTTCACAATTCAAAGGGGAGTCGCGGGCATACCGACGGCGTGGACGGCTAAATGGGGATCGGGTAAGCCGGTTATCGCGCTTGGTTCCGACATAGATTGCATTCCTCAGGCCTCACAGAAGCCAGGGGTCGCCTACCATGATCCGCTCATACCGGGAGCCCCCGGCCACGGCGAGGGCCATAACTCGGGCCAGGCTCTCAACATCACTGCAGCTTTGGCGGTGAAGGACGTGATGCAACGGGAGCACATGTCCGGAACGTTAGTTCTGTGGCCCGGAGTGGCGGAAGAAGATTTGGGCTCGAAAGCGTTCCTTGTCAGAGCCGGCATCTTTAAAGATGTCGACGCCGTCATCTTTACCCACGTCGGCGCGAATCTGTCCGTCTCCTCTGGCCCGGGCGCGAGCAACGGATTGATTTCGGTCGAATACAAGTTTACGGGGGAAAGCGCTCATGCCGCCGGCGCACCGTGGCGCGGCAAAAGTGCGCTCGATGCGGTCGAACTGATGGATGTCGGCTGGAACTTCCGCCGCGAGCATCTTCGGCTCACGCAGAGATCGCATTACGTTATTACGAACGGGGGCGACCAGCCGAACGTGGTGCCGCCGAATGCCTCCGTGTGGTACTACTTTCGGGAAGCGGATTACGATCACATCAAAGGTCTCTGGGACATCGGGGACAAAATGGCCAGCGGAGCTGCCCTGATGACCGACACCAGCTTCACTTCGCGCGTGCTCGGAGAGGCATGGCCCGGCTACTTCAGCAAGCCGATCGCGGACGACATGTGGACCAACATCAAGAAAGTAGGTCTGCCGCAATGGAGCGCCGACGATCAGTTGCTCGCCAAGTCATTGCAGCATGAACTCAAGGTGAAAGAGGTCGGCCTGCCAACCGAGATTCGCGAACCTCACGAACGGCCGCAAGAGCCGGAAAATGCCGAAAGCGGCGGGCAAGAATCGATGCCCATGGGCGGAGGCTCGGATGACATCGGAGACGTGTCATGGAACGTTCCGACCGTCGTTCTCATGTATCCCTCCAACATTCGGGCTGGGCCGGGACACAGCTGGGCAAACGCGATCTCCATGGCCACACCCATTGCGCACAAGGGCATTACCGCCGGGGCGAAGGTCGAGGCCCTCACCATTCTGGACATGCTCACGAAGCCAGAACTAATTCAGTCCGCCTGGACGTACTTCAAAGATGTCCAGACAAAGAGCGTTCAATATAAGCCACTGATTCGCCCGCAGGATCAGCCCGCGATCTGGATCAATGAGAAGATCATGGCCGAGTACCGGCCGCAGATGAAGAAGCTCTACTACGATCCGACGAAGTACAAGACTTACCTTGAACAGCTGGGCATCAAGTATCCGACCGTTCGTACCTCACCTGAACCGGCGAGCAAGACGTCGGACGAGCAGCACTAGGTTCGCAGCTTACTGCCCGGATCCGCCCGGGATCTCAAGCAATTCGATTTCGAAGGTAAGGGCAGCACCTCCGGGAATCCCGGGCTGCCCACGCTCTCCATAAGCAATCTGCGCCGGGCAAACCAGCCTCGATTTGCCTCCCACTTTCATCTTCTGGACGCCCTCTGTCCAGCAGGGGATGACACGATTCAACGCAAACTGAGCGGGTTCATTGCGAGCGTAGGAACTATCGAATTCTTTCCCGTTGACCAGCGTTCCGCGATAATTCACCTTCACGGTGTCGGTTGCTTTGGGGGAAGGACCCGTTCCCGGCACGATCTCCTTATAGAGTAGACCGGAGTCGGTTTTTACGACGCCGGCTTCTCCTGCCACTTTCGCGAGATAGTCGGCTGAAACTGCTTTCTCACGTTCCGCCAATCTCTGCGACCGCTCCTGAGCAAAGCCCTGGATTTTCGGACCCCAGGTGCTGAGTTCGAGGGCCGGCTTACCCGAATTTCCATCGGTCACGGCCTGCTTCAATACATCCAGTTCAGCGGGAGACAGGTCGAATTGTGAGATCGATTGCGCGATCGAAAGCCCGAGGGCATATATGGTTTTTTGTTCGTCAGTCATATTGGCGGGCGTCAGAGGAGCGGGAGTTTTTGCGCTTGTTCCAGTTTTCGCGGGCGCTGCAGGGGCTCGTGGGGGACCGGGGGCCTTCGGCATGGCTGGCTTGGGACTAGCCGCAGGGACCTGAGGCTTCTTCGCTGGAGTCACTTGGGCGAGCAAAGCAGTTGACAACAGTACGAGCATTCCGCGCATCAGTTCAGGCTAACATCGGCACGCTTACAGAAATGGTTACGGGAGGTGGTTAGGACAACTAAAAGGCGGGATAACGACCCAAATGGGCGGGTTGTGGGGCGCCCCTCTGACGGAGAAGAACGCCCGGTGCTATAAAGCTTTAAATCACCCGGAACACCCGTTCCGGAGCGGGTTATGCCAGAGAAACTTGTTCTGCCTGCAAACCTTTCGGTCCGGTCTTTACAACGAACGAAACACGCGCCCCTTCGTCCAAGCTTCTATATCCAGAGGCTTCGATTGCGGAGAAATGAACGAACACGTCTTCGCCATTCTCACGAGCAATAAAACCAAATCCTTTGGAGGCATTAAACCACTTTACAGTCCCGATTTCTTTCATCAGTTCTCACTTTCTGTTCCAAGTCAAACCTCAACATCAACCTGGGTACATCGAGAGCGGAACTACCTGATGGGTGTTGCTTGATCGACGAGCGCCGAGTGATAGGAAGGAATTACTTGTTTACTTACAAGATAACGGTAGCATAGCTCCGAACCAGGTGCATCTACTTTCCCCAATTGAATTCCCAGGTAAGAGTCTTCCAAGCGGACTGACATTACCTTAGTGCTACACTCGTCACACTTTAGTGCTACACTCGTCACACTAATGATGCGGTTGTCACCGTAGTGATACGCTCGTCGGACGACAAGATGCAGGCCGCTCGCCTCGGAATCATCCTCCTCCTATCGGTCACGTTGAGGGCCGAGACGCTCCCCAGCGGCAGCAACCTTGAGCTACGATTGGTCCGGCCGGTCGGATCCAGGATTTCGCATGTAGGCGATTCTATTGAAGCGCAGGTCATTGCCCCGGTCACCAGAAATGGCGAAGCACTGGTCCCGGCTGGTGCGACGATAACGGGACGAGTCCAATCGGTTGGCCGGCTCGGCCTCGGGTTGAAACGAGCTAGAGCCACCATTCAGCTTGATTTCGATTCTCTCCATTTGCCGGAAGGTCCAAGTCTCCCGGTCCATACACGCTTGGCGACGGTCGAGGCCGCCAAGGAAAAGGTCGATACGGCGGGCGTTGTCGGCGGAATCAGACCTGCCGCTAATCTCTCTGCGACGGCTTCTTATTACGTCTTACCCGTTCTCTGGCTCGATCCGGAGTTTGGGATACCTTTCCTGGCCCTGAAGTGTCTGATAGCCCGATCGCCCGACTCCGAAATCTACTTCCCCGCGGGAACGGAATTTTTTCTTCAGTTGCTCGATCCCGTGGAGCTTCCGGCTTCCCGCAGAATTTCAAACGGCGTCGATTTTCAAGCCCTATCATCCTCCGATCTGGATACTGCGCGCGCTCTTCTCGGTCGATTGCCAACGCAGCAGGCAGATCACGGACCCGATCACCCGTCTGACCTCTTGAACATCCTTTTTCTGGCAACCAGCGAACAACTGAATCGTGCTTTTCGTGCAGCCGGATGGTCGGGAGCACAGGCACGCTCGTTGCTGACCATCTACCGCATGTACCACTGTATGGTCCAGCGTTCGGCGTACTCAGATGCGCCCATGGGGCAACTGAAGCTTAACGGCTTGAAGGCGGATGCAGACTACCAGAAGAGCCTGAATACCTTTTCCAAGCGACATCACCTGAGGCTTTGGCATCAACCGGAATCCGACGCTTGGTTTAGCGCCGCCACAGAAGACATTTCGTACAGATTCCACCGCGGACGTCTTACCCATGCATCCGATCCTCACATTGACAACGAACGGACAAAGGTGCTGAACGATCTGGCCTTCACTGGCTGCCTGGAATCGGCGGCGCTGATCTCCCGCGATTGGGTCGTCAAGCCGGACCCGGATAGCGCTGAGATCCATACGGACGGAAAGGTTGCGGTGCTCAGGCTTAACGATTGCTTACATCCGAGGCAGATGGCCGAGCCGACGTCCGATCACCAGCGGCAGCAGAGGCGATCTCTTCAGGTTCTGAACGCCATACGAACTGACCTCATCCGCTCCAACCCCGTCTCGCTCGCTTTCAACACGAAGAGGATGGTGAAGGGAACGCCCACGAACGGTTTAAACACGTTCAGAGTAAGGCGCGCACCCGCCGACCAGCCCACGGTGACCGCGCGCTCCGCACCGGCCGAGCAGGATCACGACCCTCACCGTTGGATTCGATCGAGTGTTCTGGACATCTCCTCTGACGGTCGAAATCAGTGATCTGAGTTTGTCGTAGCGTCCCGAGTCTGCTTCAGCGTTGAAGTTAATGACTCTTGCGGCGCTTTTTGTACATAGGGCTCAACAGCCCAGGCAAGAGCCTGCGGTATCGAGCGGGAGAGAGAAAGCATCCGGCATTCGGCCAGCACTCCTCCGTTCACCTGCTCGATGCTCCAGTAAGCGTACATTCTCCACATGTAGCCATGCCCCTCGCCCTCGGGGAATTTCCGCCCTCCGCTGAATGGCGCCGTGTTGATTTCCCTGATCCTGCGCGCATAAGCCCGGCAGTTCCATTTACCCGGTGCAAGCTTTTTGTAGTAGGCATTCTGTTCAACTTCGAGCACCACGGGAACCAGGCCCTTGCGCTGTCGCACTTTCCAGTACCCGACCGTTTCGTCGCCCCGTTGGCTAAGAGTCTTCGACTCAGCCACTTCGGGGTAGATTTTCTTGTGCTCGTCGAAGTTTCTCAGAACCGCGATAACACGTTCGGGGTTGGTGTCAGGAATAAACACGGTCCCGATCCAATCGTGAATCAGACCGTCCTTAACGCTTTCTGGTTTGCCATCCGGCGTCGGTGTTCGAACGAGAAGTTCGCCATCCCTGACCTTCTGCTCGCTAGCAGGGTCGTCTTCGACCGAGATGAACGGCCTTTTGCCTTGCCATCTCTCTCCGAGTTCAGCTTCCACCGATTTCGCGTACCTATCGAACTCGACCACCGTCTCGGGATCGAGTTTCACAATCAGCTGGGCCATACACCGTTCCGCCACAAGGAAAACCGCCGTCAAAACGGCCCACGGAAGCACGACTGACTTTCTACGCATCTCGACTCTTTCATTTTCCCAAGTCAGCTGGAGCCCCTAGGGAATGCTCGTTCACACTCGCGAGAAAGTAAGGTATGGGACTTGGCCTGGATTTCGGGACAACGAACAGCTCGATCGCCATCGTAAGCGCAACCGGAGAGGTGGAAGTAGCCCGGTTTCCCGCAACGGCCGGATTGACCGAATCGTTTCGCTCACTGCTTTACCTGGAGCGGCATCGCGCGGCTGGGCGCACGACGATCAAAAGCTGGAGCGGCCCCGAGGGGATCGAACGATACCTGCACTCGGACGAAAAGGGGCGATTGATCCAGTCCCTCAAATCATTTCTTGCCAGCCGCAGTCTTCAGACCACCGAAGTGTTCGGTCGGCCGTTCCGCTTGGAAACTCTGATTGCCAGGATCCTGAAGGACATACGTGCCGGCGCGGAAAAACTGTTTGGCGCAGATCTGCCGCGGGTGGTGGTAGGGCGTCCCGTTCGGTTCGTCAGCGCAGAGTCGGACGAAGATGACGAATATGCGCTTTCGCGATTGCGAGACAGTTTAAATGAGGCTGGCTTTCCGCAGGTCTCGTTCGAATTCGAACCCGTCGCAGCGGCTTATCATTACGAGTCGAGGCTCAAGCGCGACGAATTGATCGTAATCGGGGACTTTGGGGGTGGAACCAGCGATTTCTCGCTCCTGCGGGTAGGTCCGTCCTTTTCCTCCGGAAGTTCGGCTCCTCGCCGGGTGCTTGGGAACCAAGGCTTAGGGCTGGCCGGCGACGCATTCGACGCCAAGCTGGTGCGTCATCTCGTCTCGCCTGCCCTGGGCGCCGGGTCTCACCTGCGATCCGGAGGAAAGCTGCTGCCCGTGCCCAATTCGGTCTACTTGAAGCTCGAGCGCTGGCACCATCTCTCGTTTTTAAAGAGCCAGGACACTCTCAACATGCTGATGAGCGTAGCCCGGCAGGCGCTTGAGCCCGAAAAAATAAAAGCACTCCTGTACCTGGTGAGGCATGATCTGGGGTACCAGCTTCATCGCGCTATACAGAAATTGAAGGCGAGCTTATCTCAGCAGGAAACAGCCACCTTTCGCTTTGATGATGGGGACGTCACCATTCGTGCCGAGGTCACTCGTACAGAATTCGAACGTTGGATTACCGACGAGCTCTCCGCAATCGAGGATTCTCTTGGCTCTCTACTTACGAAAACTGGGATTGAACCGAGTGAAGTCGACCGCGTCTTTCTGACGGGCGGGTCGTCACTCGTGCCGTCCGTGCGTCGGATTTTTGAGTCTCGTTTCGGGCCCGAGAAGATTCGCACCGGCGACGAATTTACGTCAGTGGCAAGAGGGCTTGCACTGCGTTCGCTGCGTACCTAGCCGTTCCTCGACAGAACAGAAAATGGCGGAAACCTGACGATCCGTTCTCGCTGACGCTCAAAGAAAGCGCAAAAGCTCGTACGGAAGATCGAGGCCCGCTATCCGCGTTGCGGAAGGATGAGCATGGCGTATCCAATGACGCCAATGAGTACCGAAAGCGAAACGTAAAAGATGATATTGCCCCGGGCGGGGGGTTCTGTCGTCGTGTTCCCTGCGTGCATATCGATTATCCTTGCAATCTAAGATCCAATACTGAAAACGTAAAACAGCGATTACTTACTCCAACTCGCCTGGGCCGTGCTTCGCACCAAGCTCACCGCTGGAACGTGCGGAATGATCATGCCTTCCGTTTGCTGCCAGCTCCCAAAGTGCCAGGCTTAGCCGGGTGTAGATTCCTCAAATAGAGGCACACAAGGTCGGCGGCGACGGTGCCTAATCCGTCGTGGGTTCCGCTGATTACCTCTTGGATTTGGGCGAATGATGCCAGTCGGAGGTGAGAAGCCGCCAAACTGGCCGCCACCGCCCTAGCTGTCGGCAACGCCAGTGTCGTGACGCTAATTGTGCCTGCTGCCACGATCACTAGAGCCGATTTCAATGTTGTCGGTAGCATCTGCTTTCTCCTCCTTCCTTCTTCCTAGCAACTACGCGGAGAGGGCGATAGGAATAGCTCATCAGTCATCGCAAATCTCTGTACGGACCGGCCAATTGCAGTACCACCATTACTACGTATTGTTTGTACTTGAGATCTGCGGGGAATAATATCTCCGTATCAGGAGCATGGGTACGAAGTTTGTGTTCGACTGCTCACCTGCTTTCGTCTAGGAGGTTCCGTGGTGAAAGTCGGGCTTATGGCGGCGGTTGCCGCTTCGCTGAGTGTTACGCTGTGCTCTGGCGCGCCCTGCGTGTCCGGCTCTCTTTCGAGCTATATCGCTTTGGCTGGCGGTGGATGCACCATTGGCACGAATAGTCTCTTCAACTTCCAGGTCGTATCAGGAACAACAGGCGGAACGGAAATAGCCGCCGTCAATGTGCTGTTGTCGCCGCTGGGCGGTGCCGTTGATCCGGGTCTGAACACGTCCGTAAACGGGACTGCAACGTCGGGCAGCGTTCTCGAAACCCTGTTTACCTATCAGATCTCGGGCAACGCGTACACCAGTGCCGCGATCACGCTTTCGAACTCATCCGAAAGCGGCAACGGTTCCGTCACCGGGCTCTCAGACCTTTGCCTGGGCGGCACATTTGGTTCGAACGGCGTGACCGGTTGCACCGGTATTGCAAGGGCTTTGGCTACGGTTGACGGAGCCCAGAACCAGGATTCCGCTACTTTCAGTCCGGCGTTTCTCCTAAGCGTCACAAACGATCTCACCATCGACAGTGGCATCACCGGGACGGCTACTGGGGGGACGCTTACAAATCGCTTCACTGCAATGGCTGCGGTCCCCGAACCTGTCACTGCTCTGTTGACCGTGTTCGGACTGATCTTTGCGGCCGCCGCGCGGAAGAATCCCGCAACTCACGATCCCGGAAAGGAGGATTCATGAAAACGTTAAAACCCGTTATCTGCACGGTTCTTGCCGCGCTAATTGCTTCGCCGCCCGCAGGCGTCGCCGCCAGCCACCGCGAAGCTCCCATCACCGCGCTGGATCACAAGGCCGACATCACTGATTTCTTCGCATTTGTGAGCTATGACGATCCGTCGAAAGTGACATTCCTGCTGAACGTCGATCCGCTTCTTGAGCCGGGCAACGGCCCGAACTATTTCCCGTTCGACGACAACATCCTTTACACAATTAAGGTCGACAACAACAACGACGCGGTCGAAGACATCACTTTCCAGGTGCAGTTCCAGACGGAGGTCAGAGCTCCCGGCGTGTTTACAGGGTTCGTCGGAGCAGGCACTGGAATCAATGCACCCGCGAACTCGCCGCCCCCCGTCGCACCCGGAACCCCCATTGTTCCACCCGCGATCACGGCTCTGGACGGCAATGGCTCGCAAGGTCTGAGTCTTCGCCAGCGTTACACAGTAACCATGGTCAAAGGCGGAGTGAGCACACCGTTGACGAACGCCAGCGGCGGGCCTTTATTCGCCGTGCCGAGCAACGTAGGTCCACGAACGATGCCGAACTATACGGCGCTGGCTTCCCAGGGCATCTACAGTCTCGGAAACGGTATCAGGGTATTCGCCGGAACAGTGGACGATCCGTTCTACATCGATCTCGGCGCAACGTTTGACTCCCTCAATTTCCGGTTGGGAGCGGGAGGCGGAGTTCTCTCGCCCGCTCAGGACGCGAGCCTGACGAACACTGCACCCGATTTTGTCTCCGGATATAACGTGAACACGATTGCAATCGAGGTTCCGATCGCCATGCTGACCAAGACCGGGGCGAGAGTCGCCGCAACCGATCCTGCTGCAACGATTGGTTCCTGGGGCGCCACGTACCGGCCCCGGACAACAGTCCGACGCGCACCATTGGCGGCCATCTCCTCCGGTTCGTACTCACAGGTTCAGCGCATGGCAAATCCCCTCATCAATGAATTAATCATCGGAACCGGTTCGAAAGATTACTGGAGCATGACCGAGCCCAAAGACGATGCTCAGTTTTCTGCATTTGATCTCGATCCGGTTCTAGCACGAGTGTTCAATGCGGTATATGGAATTAACATACCGACCCCCCCGCGCACGGACCTCCTTCCGCTGGTAACTTACGCCCCGCCGATAGCGGCACCGGGAACTCCCAGCGGACCCGTTGCGGATCTGCTTCGCCTGAACACCGGGGTTCCTCCGACCCCTGCGGCGAACCGCAGTCGTTTGGGAGCCCTGGGAGGAGACTTGGCCGGGTTCCCGAACGGCAGGCGGGTATCTGACGACGTAACGGACCTCGCCGCGAGGGTAGTGGCCGGGGTCCTTTCTCCTGCATTCAACGTCGCACCGAATAATCGTATCGGCGATGGCGTGAATACGAACGATGTGCCCTACCAGGAGACTTTCCCATACATTGCGTTCGCGCAAAGCGGCCGCGATCGAAGACACGTCGATCCGGGTGAGCCTGGCTGCACGATGGGCGCAGGCGCTCCCTGTCCAGTGAACTAGCTACCCGTGCGGGCCGCGTCCCAGTTCTCGCGCGGGCGTGCCCGTATTTTGCCTTTATGCGCTCCTCCTTGCGATTAGCTCGAGCCATTTTCGTTTCTTCTTCAGTTCTCGCGTTACTTGCTGGCCCCGATATGCCCGGCAAGAACAGCGGCGATGATCGGCTCCGCGAGGCCGAGAAGAAGCTGAAGACGAGTCCCGACTCGTTCCAGGCCTACAATGATCTGGCTGCAGCGCTTTGCCGGAGAGCTCGGGACACAGGAGAAGTCAGCCTGTATGACCGCGCTGATAGCGTCTTACAGCGATCGCAGCAACTCTCGCCGGGCAACTACGATGCACGCAAGCTCGAGGTCCTGGTTCTGATCGGGCGCCAGGATTACTTGCGGGCGTTACCACTCGCCCAAGCGATCAACCATAGCGTGCCCGATGACATAGCTGGCTGGGCATTTCTGGTCGATGCCAACATCGGCCTCGGGAACTACTCGGAAGCGGAAAGGGATGCACAGTGGATCCTTGATCTTCGCCAGGGAAATGCGCTTGGGTTCGAAAAGGCCGCCGCACTCCGGGAACTCTTCGGCGACACCCCGGGAGCGGTGGAGTTCGTCGACGAGGCTTACCGGCGGACGTCCGCCAATGATACCGATCAACGAGCCTGGTTATTACTGCAGAAATCCAGGCTGCAGCTCCATGCCGGCTATCGGGCCGAAGCCGGGATCACATTGGCTCAGGCTCGCCAGATCAACCCGGGTTCCCTGCTCGCATTAAAGATCGAGGCTCGTCTTCGAGCAGCGGAAGGAAAGCCGCAAGATGCATTGGCTCTGGTTCAGCGCTGCTACGAGCGCGTCCCGAGTACGGCCAATCTCTACGCTGTTGCTGAGATGCTCGAGCGGAGCGGCCGGATGGCCGACGCTAACCTTGCCTTCCAGCGGTTTGCTCGCGAGGCTCAGGCCGGAGTGGAAAGGCCAGGTAACCCGACCGTCCAACTCGTCCTTTACAAGCTTGACCGAGAGAACGACAAGCCTACAGCACTGCCGTTAGCCGCGAAGCTCGCGGCAGAACGCCACGACTGCGCCACGCTCGACGCATTCGCATGGGCACTTTACAAAAACGGCAAGTTCAACGAGGCAAAACAGCAAGAGGAACGAGCATTGGCTGTCGGGGTACGGGATCCGCAGTACTTCTGCCACGCAATCGAGATCTCATCCAGGGCCGGCGACCCAGCAGCCGCGCACAACTTCAAGCGAGAACTGGAGACGTTCGACGGCTACATTTGCCCAGCGGACTTTTCCACCCGGACGGAGGCTCGGCAGTAAAGGTATGAGAGTCGCCGGTTTCGCTCTCGTCGCGCTCTCAACGGCTTGGGCGCAAATTTCAACTGATGTTCGCCCCGGAAGAGAAGACCGCTCGAGCGGCACTTTGACTTCTCGGGCCCTTACCCGGCAACTCGAGCGAGAAAACACGGACGAGCGCATTAAAAGGTACGAGAAATTGGTTGTGGCCGATGGCGGGAGGGAGCCGTTCAAGGCGGGTCTCATCGCAGCCTATCTCCAGAAAGTTCGTGAAACCGCCGACTTCACGTATCTCGACCGAGCTTCGAGGTTAATTGACGAGATACTCGCGCGGGATGGTTGGAACTTTGCTGCCCTGCGATACCGCAACGAAGTCGATTTGCAGAAGCACGAGTTCAAGATCGTTGCTGCACGAGCGGAAATGATGGTGAAGGACGAGCCATCCGACCCGGGAAGCTGGGCAAACCTGGGCGATGCCTCCATGGAATTAGGCGACTACGACAAGGCCGGGCGCGCATACCTGAAGATGTTCGCGCTCGGGCCAAGCCTCGGCAGCTATAACAGGCTTGCGTATTGGCGCTTCGTGACAGGCGACGGCAATTCCGCGGTTGATCTGATGGAGAAAGCAATCCAGGCCTCGGAACAACGGCCCGAGAACGTTGCATGGTGCCTCGCAGAACTTGGCGACATGGATTTCAAACTGGGCAGACTTTCGGAAGCGGAGAAATCGTACCGATCCGCACTGGATCTGTTTCCCCAGCTGCATCGCGCTCTCGGCGGTCTGGGGAAGCTACAGGCTGCCAAAGGTGAACCCGAGGCGGCTATCCGCAGCTACCGTCAGGCGCAAGCGGTCGTTCCGCTGGTCGAATACGCCGGCGCGCTCGAAGATCTCTATGCCGCATCCGGACTGCCGGAGAAAGCGGCACAGCAGCGCCAAATGCTTTCCCTTATCGAAAAACTTGGCCGGGTAACAAATGAAAAGACCAACCGGAACCTGGCGCTCGTTCTCGCCGACCACGATCGTGATCTGGATCTGGCTCTAGACCTTATGAATGCCGAATTGCCTGTCAGGGGCGATGTGTACACATGGGATGCGCTTTCGTGGGTTCTACTTAAAAAGGGCCGATTGAGCGAGGCGAAAGCCGCATCGGCCAATGCAGTGAAACTGCAGACACCGGAACCGCTCTTCTACTATCACGCGAGAGAGATCGCCTCGGCCTCGGGGGATGGCGACGCCGCGAGATCCTTCGCAAGACGGCTGATGTCGCTGAATCCATCTTTTCAAGGCGCGCAAACGAGACGTCCGTCCAGCCTTACACAGTAGATCGCTCGCAATGCTAAAACTTTCGCTCTCACTGGTATTCGCGGCTGTCCTGACAGCGCACCCCATGGGGAATTTCAGTGTCAGCCACTACTCCGGCTTGACCGTGACACCGAACCGCATCGAAGTGCGATACGTACTGGATCTTGCCGAAATCCCGACCTTTGAACTACTGCAAAGCTGGAACGTGGACCGATCCGCCTCGGCCGATCTGCTACACAAGCACGCAATTGATCAGTGCCGTGACTGGCTCTCGCAGTTGTCGTTCACGGCGGGGGCGCATACGCTCAGCCCACAGCTAGGTTCAGTGAAGGCCATAATTGCCGATGGCGCCGGTGGGCTTCCCATCATCAGGGTGGAGTTGAAGGCACATGTTGATGACGCGTTCGGATCACTGCGCTACGAAGATCATAATTATGCCGAACGCGCGGGCTGGAAAGAGATCGTGATCGATGCTGGACCCAGCGCTTTGCTCACGAAAACCAGCGGCTCGAATCGTGAGTTAAGCAAAGCTCTCACCCAATACCCTCCAGATCCAACGTTCGCGCCGCCTCAGGACCTCCGAGCCGAGGTGGAATGGCGGACATTCACCCCGGTCGTCGCTCCTTCACAGAGAACCACTAGTCAGAGCACCGCGCCCACACACCCACAGGCCGTCCCGGTCGTGACCCCAATAGCCCAGCCTCACGCTACACCCGCGGCCCCCGTGCCAGCCTCGTTGACACCGCAGGCAGCACCATTGGGTTTGGTCGTGCGCGGCGATTACCTGTCTCGCGCGCTACGAGGCCCTTTGACCTTTCCGGTTATTTTCTTTGCGCTCACCGCCGCTTTCGCTCTGGGCGCCGCGCACGCTTTGACTCCCGGCCACGGCAAGGCGATTGTCGCCGCCTACCTGGTTGGTTCACGCGGCACTTTGCAGCACGCGGCGTTCCTTGGTGCAGCCGTGACCTTCACGCATACCGTAGTTGTGTTTGCACTTGGTCTCGCAACGCTATTTCTCTTCCGATTCATTGTTCCGGAGAAGCTTACAGCAATTCTTGGTGTTGTCTCGGGTCTCTCGATCGTTGCGATCGGGGCATGGATGTTTCGGAAGCGGCTTCGTCATGCCGCGCATTCACGTAAGCATTCGCATTCTCATGAGGGACACTCTCATCACGAACATTCTCACCATCACAGAGACCATCACCATGAACGTGGAGAGCATACCCACACCCATGTTCCCGACGAAATTTCCTGGAAGGGTCTGATGGCACTCGGAGTGAGCGGAGGACTAGTTCCCTGCGAATCGGCCCTGGTCCTCTTGCTGGGCGCAATCGCCATTGGGCGCGTCGGTCTCGGTTTGCTCCTGCTCGTTTCGTTTAGCTTGGGACTCGCGCTTGTTTTAACGGGGATTGGAGCGCTGGTGCTCTACGCGAAGAATCTGCTACCAGCAACTTCTCGGAACGCAGAGCATCCCCTTCTCCGATACGTGTCGGTTGCTTCACCAGCCATCGTGATAATCGTCGGTATTGGAATGACCGCAGCATCGCTCGGATGGGTCGGGTCGAAGTGGACAATCGGCTAAAAATACGAGTTTAGGATTGACTCCGCCAAGTTCGCGGCGGCGTCCAGCATGTTTCGTAATTCATCGAAACCCTTTGCACCCATCAATTCCAAGAACAGCAGCGAATGCCCTGCCCCAAGTTGTGTCTGCTTAGGCGATGGCTCTTAAGTATCGCTGGGCAGAGCGTTTCACGGTTTCCGACCCGTCGTTCTGAACGGTCAAACCCGGAAACGCTCCATAGATTCGATCGAATGCGAAAGGCTCGACAGCCGCGATGATCCGTTGAATCGAAGCTTTGTTCAGAGGCACGAAATTGGGATAGCTGTACATGAAGCTGACCCATTTGCGATCGGGCACAACCTGAATGGTGTCCCCGCTGAGCAATGCACCCCTGCCGGACCCTCCATCCGGCCAATGCAGTACCGTCGCCCCTTGGAAGTGGCCTCCGCAACGGATGATCCTCAAACCACCCGCCAACTCCTGCACCTCGCCAGTCCAAAACCGGATGTTTTTGTCAGGCCGCATCACCCATATCGAGTCATCCTCGTGAAGGTAAATCGGGGCATTCCCGAACTCGCGACTCCATTCCACCATGCACGTGTAGTAATGCGGATGTGAAATGGCAATCGCATTCACTCCGCCACGTTCCCTGATGTGCTCGAGCGCACTGTCATCGAGTAAGCTGACGCAGTCCCACAGAACATTACCGGATGGTGTCTCAACCAGAAAGGCCCGCTGCCCAATTCCGAATTTCGGTTCCACCGAGAACGACGTCAACGCCGATTCTTCGGATTGAATTTTCGTCTTGTAGTCTCGTTGCAGATCGTCGAGAGCGATCCACTTCTGTCCTTCAAGCCCCACGTATTGCCGCTCGTCCGTACAGATCGGGCACCGGTCGGGTTCTCTCTCGCTCTCGCCGAATTGTGTTCCACAGATATAGCAGATAGCGTTCATAAACTCTCAGGGTCTACTCTTTCGGGACATCTGCCAGGGGCACGCGGACATAACGGATCCTTTTGCGATTCCAGGTGTACGTCATGTACAGGTCGCCTTCCCGGCCCTGAATGAGCGCGGGATACGAGTATTCCCCGGGATCCGATTCGAGCGTCTGGAACATTCGAAAGTGTTCTCCGTCGCGGCTGACTGCCAGGTTCAGCGGCGTTCGGCCTTTATCGGTGTGGTTGTAGATGAGCACGATCCGGCCGTCGCCCAATGCGATCGCATCGATTCCTGAGTTCGGATTCGGCAAGTCAAGGGGGTGAGCTTCCGTCCAGGTTCGGCCGCCATCGTTCGAATCGGCTGCACAGATCTTTCCCGTTCGCGCCGTCGACCGCGCATACAGTCTCAATCGATTTCCACCGAGCGGGATGACCGAGGGCTGAATGATGCCTTCGGTGTTACCCCAATCAGACGAACCGGGCACTTCCTTCACCTCGCCACCGGTCTGTGGAGCATTCACATAGGCGGCGCCGACAACAATTGGCCCGCTCTTTGTAAATGTCTTGCCGTTGTCCGTGCTCCTCTCAATCCAGCAGGCCCAAGACCGGTAGCTTTCAACGGAAGTTCCGCTGACAACGGTTCCATCGCCTAGCACCAGAGGCTTCGCCCGGATCGGACCGTAGAGACCGGCCGGCAAGTGCTCGACGACAGACCAGCTTTTCCCGTCATCCGTGCTGTAGCGCCGCGCACCCGTCCAACTCGTCGGATGCGGACCGAACTTGTAGTACATCCAAAGGCGGCCGTCTTTTGTGTAGAACAGAACCGGGTTGTAGGTCGCGATGTCCTTTTCCCGGGCCATCTCCTGCGGTGCGGACCATTGACCGGCGTGCCGGCGTGCAGCCCAGATCGCTACATCAGGCGCTCCCTCTTTAGTACCTCCGAACCAGGCCGATAGCAGGTCGCCATCTTTGAGTTGGACGACTGTGGAGGCATGAGCCGAAGGGAACGACGCAGTTTCGTAGATAAACTCTTTCGAAGCCTCCGCCCTGACAGCGCTCACGATCGCGCAACAACACGCCACGTAGCGGCAGAAACGAGCGACTGAGCCAGCGGAATACGTTCGCATGAGGTTGGAAAGTGAATTCTCATCCCGCATTATCTCGTCCGGCCCGAAGTATGTTAGTTTCTCGTTGTGTCGCCCTCAGCATACGAAGATCTTGACCGTTTGGGATACGTGATGGTCGAGGATGTTCTTGATCCCAACGCCCTCGAAGACGTCCGGCAACGGGTTGAAGAACTCTACGAGCAGGAAGGCGAGAACGCCGGGTCGGAATTCAGAAAAGAACCGGGTGCGCGACGCCTGGCAAATCTCGTGGATAAAGGCGAGATCTTCGAGAGTCTGATTTCCACGCCCCAGATCCTGGACCTTGTTCGTCACGTTCTCGGCCCAAAGATAAAGCTCAGCAGCTTCAACGCCCGGTCGACGGATCCATTCACGGAGGACGCACAACCTCTTCACTGCGACGCGGGAGCAGTCGCGGACGGAAACGGATATTGGGTCTGTAACACGATATGGCTGCTCGACGATTTCACCCCCGAGAATGGCGCAACGCGGGTGGTGCCTGGTTCTCACCACTGGTCGAAGCTCCCGCAGGAAGTCTTAACTGATCCCGTGGCCGCACATCCGGAGGAGCTCCTGTTGCTCGGCAAGGCTGGCTCGGTCGTCGTCATGAATACGCATGCCTGGCATGGCGGGACAGCGAACCGGACCGCAAAATCCCGACGGGCTCTCCACGCGTTCTATTGCAGGAGCGATAAACCGCAGCAGCAATATCAGAAACGCCTCTTGCGGCCCGAGACGCAGGCGCGGCTTTCTCAGGACCTCCGCGACTTACTGGCGCTTGACGACCTCGAGAATGACAGGATCAGTTCATCGGAACAGAAGGCGAGCGGGTTCTTGAAATGAGAAGGCCGTCTAGTCCTATTGGTTCAAGTACTTGAGCACCGCCTGACACTCCTCGAGCAACGAGTCTCGCCTCTTGTCACCTGGAAAGCTTTTTCAGCAGCTATGCACTAATTACATTCTCAAGAAAGGACTTCGAACAGCAATCTCCTCAACTTAGAAGGTAAATCCAACTCTTTCGCATTGCCGGAACCCCGACACCGGTTCCGTTCGTGACATACACGACACACCGCGCCCCTCCGAGAACCCCTGAGGAGGCTGGGGACCACGGCCCGTCACGTGCACAGGTTAGACGGGCGGCCAAGCGCCTCGTCTTCGCTGGACAGATTTGTTGAACCCAGCCGAGGACTCACGATAAAGCCAGATCGCGCCAGTGGAAGTGCGCGAGTGATCAAAACACTCGCGTTGCGGTGAACTGCGGTCTGAATACGGAGGATGTCTGAAGGTGAACAGCGGGCGACTGAGCGGCAGGGTCAACTTCTCGGGGGTGCTTCCACTTGTCACGATTTCGGTCGCGGTAAGCGCCTTGTACCTCGGCCGCGATGTTCTCATTCCATTCGCACTTGCTCTTCTCTTCAGTTTCCTCCTGACTCCGCCGGTTACGTGGCTCGAGAAGCTCCATCTTGGTCGAATTCCTTCAGTACTGGTTGTGTTCCTCGCAGCCTTCTCGGCTTTCGGCGCTGTTTCCTGGCTGGGTCTGACCCAGCTGGCCGAAATTGTCGGGAATCTGCCGGTCTATCAGACCAACATCAATCGCAAGCTCATCGCTTTGCAGAAGCCGGGACTGATGCGGTCTCTTCATGCGATAGCCGAGCTGGAAGGAGCCGTCCTGAGGCTCTCAGGTGACGGTGAGGAGCATCGGGAACGGACGTCGGCCGCGAGTAACAAAGGTGAAGCGCGCCGCCGAACGGCACCGCTTCCCGTCGAAGTCGTGAAGCCTACTTCTGATTTACGAGACGCCCTGGGTCCACTCGGGTCTTCGTTCGCGCACGTGATTACGACGGTCCTTGGCGTATTGATCTTTACCCTTTTCATGCTGGTCCAGCGTGGAGATCTGCGCAATCGATTACTGCGTCTGTTCGGCGTAAGCCACCTGAACGTACTGACGACGGCCCTGGACGATGCCGCAAAACGGGTCAGCCACTACCTCATCGCGCAATGCATGATCAACGGAACGTTCGGGCTGCTCCTTGGCACAGCACTCCACTTCGTCGGAGTGCCAAACGCCTCATTCTGGGGCATGCTCGGTGCGGTGCTACGTTTCGTTCCTTATATCGGGACATTGGTGGCGGGCTCTCTTCCAACTCTTCTAGCGCTCGCGATATTCGAGGGCTGGAGCAGGCCTTTGGCAACTTTCGGGGTGTTCGCCGCGATTGAGCTGTCGATCTCCGCCGGCATCGAACCCTGGTTCTGCGGAGTTCGAACCGGGCTCTCTTCGCTCGCGGTCCTCTTTTTTGCTTCGTTCTGGACAATCTTGTGGGGGCCCATCGGCTTAGTTCTTTCCGTGCCGCTAACCGTCTGCCTCCTCGTGCTTGGAAGGTATGTCCCTCAACTGGAATTCCTGGATGTCGTACTGGGCGACGAAGCCGTGCTTCCGCCCGAGGCGCATTATTACCAACGATTGCTTGCTCTTGATGATGATGAGGCGCGGGAAGTCGCCGAGAACTTCCTCAAAGAGAAGACTCCGCTTGAACTCTACGACTCCGTCATCGTCCCGGCTCTTCGGCTGGCAGAGGAGGACCGGCACCAGGACGCGCTCGACGAAGAACGAGAAACCTTCGTTTATAGGAGCACTCGAGATCTGATCGAGGAGATCGGTGATCGGGATCTTCCAAATGGAGCTGCCGCCCGATCCTCCGGGCCGAAGATATTCTGCGTGGGAGCGCGAGACGAAGCAGACGAGTTGGTGGGGCTCATGCTGGCTCAAGTTCTCAGAGAAGAAGGGTACTCCGCGGACATCATCTCTGCCAAGCAGTTCGACCCCAGCTCGCCCTTCTTTCGAGAGGCGCAGGTCGACATACTATTCATCTCGGCCCTGCCACCCTTCGGCCTCAGTCAGGCTCGCGCTCTCTGCCGCAAAGCACGCCGGTTTCACCCCGGATTGAGGATCATCGTCGGTATCTGGGATTCTAACGCCGACATTTCGAAGATCAGGGAGCGCCTGGGAG
Source organism: Bryobacteraceae bacterium (assembly GCA_045807925.1). Lineage (GTDB taxonomy): Bacteria > Acidobacteriota > Terriglobia > Bryobacterales > Bryobacteraceae > Bog-105. The sequence goes on from JBJMGK010000060.1 coordinate 23,426, forward strand.
CACAGTGTTTCGACGCGTTCGCAACTCGGCTGGAAGACGCAAAGTCACTGGTCAGCGAGAGCACCCCGACGGAAGATGCGAATGTAGCGTCCAGGAAACTTGCCGTTGAGGCCGTACCTGCCCTGAAGGCCTAAACCGCATTGAGAAGCCGGCCGTCTCGCAAAGCAGTATCACTTTTCGCCTCGCCGACCTGTTGACGCCACATCGCATAGTAGAGACCCATACGCGCGATCAAGTCGCTGTGCGTTCCGAATTCGACAATCCGGCCGCGCTCCAGCACGTAGATCCGATCTGCATGTAAAACCGTCGACAAGCGGTGTGCAATCAGGATCGTTATCGTGTCTCGCGATACGGCGACATCGCGAATGGTCTTGCTGATTTCTTCCTCCGTCAGGGAATCGAGCGAGGAGGTAGCTTCGTCGAAGATCAGCAATTGAGGCTTCCGGAGCAGAGCCCTGGCAATCGCGAGGCGTTGCTTTTCTCCACCGGACACCTTTACGCCTCCTTCGCCGATGACCGTATCCAGACCTTTGTCAGCCCGAGCAAGTAAGCTCTCGACCGATGCCTGGCGGAGAACGTCCATACACTCGCGATCCGTGGCCGTCGGGTTCACAAACAGGAGGTTCTCCCGAATCGACCCCGAGAACAATTGAGCGTCTTGCGTTACGAAACCGATCTTCTCGCGCAGACCCTCCGTCGCGATCTGATCCTCACGGATTCCGTTGTATAGGATGTGGCCCTGCTGGGGACGATATAAGCCGACCAGCAGCTTCACGAGGGTTGTCTTCCCAGCGCCTGACGGTCCGACAAACGCGATCGTCTCTCCGCGAGAAACCTCGAACGTGATCCCATCGACGGCCGGACGGGTAGCGGTTTGATGCTGAAAAGAGACGCGATCGAATTCGAGCGTTTCGAGGGCGGTGACGGGAATCGGATTCGCCGGCCGCGGTTCAGGAGGTAACGCGAGAATCGCCTCAAAGTTCTGTAAAGAAGCTTCGGTCTCACGATAGGTATTCACAACATTCCCGAGTTCCTGCAATGGACCGAAGACGAAAAACGAGTAGATGAACAGTGAAAAGAACTGTCCGACCGTGATGCGCTGGGTGAAGATCAGGTACAGCATCAGGAACAGGATGGATGTTCGCAAGAAGTTGACGAATGTGCCCTGAATGAAGCTGAGACTACGCAGGTATCGGACCTTCTTCAGTTCGAGCTTAAGAATTTTGTCTGTCGTTCCGTTGAGCCTGTCGATTTCCTGCTGGGCTAACCCGAGACTTTTCACTAGCTCGATGTTGCGTAAAGACTCCGTTGTCGAACCGGCGAGCGCCGTGGTTTCTTTGACGATGGCTTTCTGCACGGCTTTAATCTTTCGGCTCAGGAGTGAACTCAGGCCACCCAGCAGCGGAATTGTCAGGAGATAAGCGGGGCCGATGGACCAGTGCACACGCGAGGCGTAAATCATCACGAAGATGACTCCAATCACCGTCGTGAACAGCAGGTTGACTGATACGCTGATCAGCTTCTCTACGTCGGTGCGGACCTTTTGCAGTTTGCCAAGTGTCTCGCCGCTCCGCTGATCCTCGAACAGCGCATAGGGCAGTTCAAGCGAATGGCGGATGCCGTCAGCGTACAGTCGAGCGCCCACCTGCTGCGTGATCAGGTTGACGTAATAATCCTGGAAGTTTTTAGCGACTCTCGAGACGAAGGCGACGCCGACAGCGGCGCCCAGTAGAGTAGTAACGCCGCGGACAAATTGGGCGCTCGTGTACTCTTTGTAACGAGTTGCATAACTGTCGATAACGTGCCGGAAGATTAACGGATCAAGCAGGGAGAACACCTGATTGATAGCCGCCAAAACGAGTGCGGCAAGGACAAGCGTCCAGTAATCCCGGAGATATCGCCAGAGGGTGGCCATCCTCTAAAGATTACGCGGAAACCGTCCGAGTTGCGGAACGAACCAGAAATAACTTAACGGCCGACTTCGAAATCGCCGCCGCACCCGCGGTCTACCCAGATGCCGCGCGAGTCGAATCCCCAAGTCTCATTCTGCCGGCAAGCCGCCCGGCTGAATTGTCGCGCGAGCCGGACGGATCCCCTTATGTCCGCCTGGCAGTATTGCCGGCGTCCGTTGTCGGAGGAACACGTGACAGTAAAGATATCCTGATTATGACTGCCGCCATATCGCCTTCGGTCGTCACTGCTGTCGCGATTGCCGTCTCCATGCCGTTCACCCCAATAACCACCGCGATCATCTCCGCCGCGTCCATTCCCATAGCCGCTGCCGCTGCCGCCCCTCCACTCCAAGTCGAACGTATAGCCTTCTCGCCCGCCCTTCGGATCTTCGATACGAATCACGGCGACCCCTCCGTTCCTCGGATCTTGGACAAGGGTGACGCGACCACGACCGTCGACGCCCGAGAAACGGAAGTCACTCGGTCGGCTGGGCATGATCGAGTCGCAATCGAAACGCCTGAACCGGGAGGGCTCACCAGTTAAGGTACGGATCCGGGCTGAGTCGCCCCGCACTTCCACCTCGGCCACGGAATCCACATCTACCTCGATGGTGCATTTGCCCTGATCGCTGCGATTGTCCCCCCGAACATTCGCGCGCATACTCTCCTGAGAAAATCCTGGAATGGCTGAAGCAGCCAAGAAAACCAGAAGAATCTGGGTCCGAAAATGCAAAGCTCAATCCCCCGCTGACTTGAGCATAAACCATACTGTTGTAACGTAAACTAGCTGGAGGTACTGTTCAGGTTGGCTCAACGAAATTCCCGTTCCTCCCCCCGCGCGCGGCATGACGAAGGCGAGCGCGATGTCGATCTCCAGGCAGATCTGAAGCTGCTCCGTACGCTCCAGAAACTTTCGCGGACGAGTTGGTCGCCCACCCTCCGCGCGAACGCAGCCAGCATTACATCCGCCGCACAGCAGGTTGCCGCGGAAGTCAGCAGTAATGCTCGGCGAGCGAAACATGACCGCCAGGCTGATCGGCCTTAAGTCGACGCGCCTGAGCTGACCAGCAGATCGAAAATCTCGCCAAGCATTCTCGCGGCCTCTTCCTTTGGAAAGACGACAGGATCGTATGCGCTTTCGAGCGTCACACCGTGAAGCACGGCTTCGAGAGCAATCCGCGTCAGAGAACCTTCCGCTTGGGATTTATGGCCAAGATTGCAGATTTCAAGCCAACTGACACCGCCGGACTTGAACGAAGCCCGAATATGCCGATGGCGAGCCGCTAATTTGTCCCTCAGTTTTGGATGCCTCGCCGCAAACAGCTTAAACTCGAGCATCAGCATTGACCAGTTGCGATTTGCAGCCAGATTCGAGTAGTAATCGCGGAATTTGCGGATTCGTTCTTTCCTGTCGGGATATTCGTCCGTCATAGCCTCGATTGTCCGGAAGTGCTGGTACGCTTTCTGTTCGAGCAATGCAAAGAACAAGTCTTCTTTCTTGCTGAAATGAGCATAGAAAGCCCCCCTGGTATGTCCGGCCTCTTTGGCGATGTCCTCTAAACGCGCCGCTTCGAATCCTACCTTTGAGAACACCTTTTCGGCGGCGTTAAGCAACTTCCGCCTGGTCTCCTCGGTTCTAAGCTGATGCTTATTCCGCGACCTGCCGCTCGCGTCATGTGAAGCCTTCCGGGCACGAAGGGCTGTGCGCACCGGCGACCTTCCCGTGCCCTTCTCTGCCGGTACTGCGGGCGTGGTTTGCATTCCGACAATAATTATATACATTCGCGTCTGCAATGTGATACATGTATGTATGTACATACGGGATGCAGGCAAGGCGAAATAGCATGCGGTTGTCGTTGCAAATAGCGGGTACGCTGGTGTTGATCGCCCTCGGGACTTTGCCGGGCTTGTGCCAGACGCCGGGAAGCGCGGGTTCGAGCGGCCACAGCGTCGCCAACCAACTGCCGCTCTCGGATGGAGCGGCCCAATGGGGCTCGGCGCAAGCGTCGCAAACCGTGACATCAAACGGAGTCTCCACCGTGAGCAGTTCCGTGCAGGTCACCGGTAATCTAGCAGGCAGTATTCCGGCGAAAGACGTTCCCGCAGGTCCGATCCGTCTAACGGTTGCAGAAGCGGTTCGACGGGCAATATCTTCCAACCTCGGTTCGATCTCCGCCAGTAACGCCCAGAGCGCAGCGCGCGCCGAGCGTCTGCGGTCACTCGGCAATCTGTTGCCTTCCATCTCGGTCGACGCCAGCGAAACTGTGACCCAGGTCAATCTGGCTGCGTACGGCTTGAAGTTACAGACGCCGCCCGGCATTAATTTCTCAGTTCCGACGATTGTCGGCCCCTACTCTTATTCCCAGTTGCAGGGCGCTCTCTCCCAGTCGGTGTTCGATCTGGTTCAGAAGCGGAACTATCAGGCCAGCAAGTCCGCAGAACAAGCGGCAGCGTTCAACTTCAAGGACACACGCGAAGCGCTGATTCTGGCCGTCGCGGGCACTTACCTTCAGACTGTCGCGCTGGAAGCTCGACTGCAATCACAAAATGCGCAGGTAACCAACGCCCAGGCCGTCTACCAGCAAGCGAGTACGCGAAAGGCAGCCGGTACAAATGCAAAGATCGACGTCATCCGAAGCCTGGTCGAGTTGCAAACGCAGCAGCAGAGACTTCAGGCTTTGCAGGGCGATCTCCGAAAACAGAAACTGGTGCTCGCACGCTTGGTCGGATTGCCGTTGGACAGAGAGCTCGACCTCACGGAGTCACTGACTGGCAATCAAACCGCAACACCGGAGCCAGCGTCGACGATAGAACTTGCAATGGTGAATCGGGCTGATCTTAAGGCGCTTACTGCGCAGGTTCGAACCGCAGAACTCGCCGTTTCCGCAACACGAGCCGAGCGGTATCCCACCGCAACGGTGAACGGGAACTATGGCGTGATCGGTGCTAATCCGGCCGCGACTCATGGCGTTTTCGCCGTCACGGCAGGAGTGAGCATGAACGTTTGGGACGGCGGCCGTATCAAGGCCGATATCCAGCAGGCGGAGACAACGCTTCGCCAGCGGCGAGCAGAACTCGACGAATACCGCAGCAGAATTGAAAGCGAGGTCAGGACCGCGCTGATCGAGTTGGAGACTGCTGCGGGACAGTTGCGCCTTGCAGCGACCAACCGTGACTACGCCAACGAGACGCTAACCGAAGCGCGCGATCGATTTGGCGCAGGGGTGGCTACAACCGTCGAAGTCGTTCAGGCGCAAGAGCAGGTTTCCAGTGCGGAGAACGATTACGTTTCCGGTTTGTTTTCCTTCAACCTGGCGAGGTTGACTCTGGCACGCGCGACGGGCCAAGCGGAAGCGAGCTTGCCCGATTTTTTGAAGAGAGATAATCCATGACGGCAGAAGAGAAACAGACGGCTCCGGAAACTCAGGGCGGGGTGCAAACCGCAGCCTCCGCCGGTCCAAAATCTAGCGCACCCTCCAATACGGCTGGCCGCCGCCGCGCGTTCACGGTTTTCTTTGTCGTCCTGGTATTGGCCGGTATCGCTGGATTCTTCTATTGGCACCATAGTCGCCTTTTCGAGACCACCGACGATGCTCAGGTAGATGCTCATCTGAACCCGGTTACCTCGCGTGTTGATGGCACCATCACGGCCGTGCACGTGGACGACAACCAGACCGTACAGGCGGGCGCACCACTGGTCGACTTAGATCCGCGTGACTTTCAGGTCAGCCTGGACCAAGCATTAGCCGAGCTTTCGCAAGCGCAGAGCATGGTGATTGCGGAGCGTCCGAATTTGCCGATCACCGAGGTACAAAACGTAACGAGTATTTCCGGTGCCGAAGCCGATGTGGCAACGGCAAGAGCCGCGCTAGCCGTCGCGGAGCGCGACCGCGAAGCCTCCGCCGCCAAGCTGAGCGAAGCGGAAGCGAACAACGCGCGCGCACAGGCGGACCTCGCCCGCTACCGCCTCCTCATCGCAAAAGAAGAGGTCTCGCAACAGGAATACGATCAAGTTGTCGCGGCAGCAAAGGCCCAGGCGGCCACTGTGAAGTCCAATCAGGCCGGGCTGGAGGCGGCTGTCCACACAGTCGATCAGCGCCGCGCGCAGATAACGCAATCGGAAACGAAACTCGATCAGTATCGCCGTACTGCGTCGGCGCAAGTAGCGATCCGTAGGGCCAATGTGCAGTCGAATCAGGCAAGCGCGAAAAGTGCTTCCGCGCAGGTGGAGGCAGCTCGCTTAAAGCTCAGCTACGCGAACATCACCGCGCCGGTTGCAGGTATTGTGATGAAACGCTCGGCGGAAATTGGCTCCCATATTTCCGCGGGACAGCAACTGATGCAAATCGCCCAAATCGGCGACATCTGGGTAACAGCGAATTTCAAGGAAACACAGCTGCGATCCATCCGTCCGAATCAGTCTGCATCCATCCACGTCGACGCGCTGAAGAGAGACTTTGAAGGGTACGTAGAAACGATCGGTGGATCCACGGGCTCTGTGGCCAGCGTCCTCCCTCCCGAGAACGCGACAGGCAATTACGTAAAAGTCGTGCAGCGAATTCCCGTGCGCATCCGCTTTAAGCCCAATCAGCACGGGCTCGATCTGCTCCGGCCCGGCATGTCAGTTGAGCCGGACGTACGAGTGGGAGGGTAGACGTGCCCTCTATCTCGCGCCGGGATTGGAAGCCTTCGCACAATCCTTGGCTCGTTGCCTTAACGGTCACACTAGCGACCTTTATGGAGGTGCTCGATTCCTCCATTGCGAACGTCGCGCTGCCTCATATCGCCGGATCCCTCGGTGCAAGCTATGAAGAATCCACCTGGGTTCTCACCAGCTATCTGGTTTCGAGCGCCATCGTGCTCCCCATATCGGGCTGGCTATCGACGGTTCTGGGGCGAAAGCGATTCTACATGTCGTGCGTGGTACTCTTCACGGCTTCTTCCATCTTGTGCGGACTCGCTCCTAGCCTTCCTTTGCTCATCTTGTTCCGTGTTTTGCAAGGTGCAGGCGGCGGTGGCCTTCAACCTTCGGAGCAGGCGATTCTCGCCGATACATTCTCCGTTGAAAAACGCGGGATGGCATTCGCCATGTATGGAATGGCCGTGGTCGCTGCGCCCGCGATCGGGCCGACGCTCGGCGGTTGGATTACGGACAACTACAGTTGGCATTGGATCTTTTTCATCAATCTGCCCGTGGGTCTGATTTCGCTGTTTATGACGCAGCGCGTGGTGGAAGATCCGCCCTGGTTGAAAGAGGAAAAGAGATCAGGTATTCGCATCGACTACATGGGGTTGGCTCTGATCGTTCTCGGTGTTGCCTGCTTTCAGATCGTGCTCGATAAAGGTCAGGAAGAGGACTGGTTCAGCTCTCCGCTGATCACAACGATGTTCAGCATCGGCGTTCCGATCCTGGTCGCATTCTTCCTTTGGGAGTGGTATCACGACAATCCGATTGTCGACGTACGGCTGCTGAAAAACAGGAACTTCGGGACGGCCGTATTCTTCTCTTTCGTGCTGGGTTTTGTTCTGTTCGGCACGACTGTTTTGATTCCGCAGTTTCTGCAAACCAGTCTTGGATACACGGCGGAACGTGCCGGAATGGCATTATCACCCGGCGGCCTCGCGCTGATGTTTATGATGCCGATCGCCGGCTTCGTCACAACGAAGGCGGGGGTCGATCCACGGTTGCTGGTTTCGATGGGCTTTCTCGGGATGGCTACGACTCTTCACTTCATGACGGTTATTTATCCGGGAGTGGACTTCAAGACCATCGTGCTGCTTCGGATCGTCCAGGTACTTCCGATGCCGTTCATTTTCATTCCGATCAGCACGCTCAACTACATTGGCGTGCCAAGGGAGAAGAACAACCAGGTCTCGGGACTGTCGAACTTCTCGCGCAACCTGGGAGGCAGCATCGGCACTTCTCTGTTGGGCACTTTCCTCTCCCGGCAGAACCAGACGCATCAAAATACCTTCGTAGCGCACACGAGCCGGGGCGACTCGAATTTCCAGGCAATGCTCTCTGGGTTTAAAGGCCTGTTTATGTCTCAGGGATTCGATCCTGTTGTGGCAACTCACAAAGCTACGGCAATGGCTTACGGAATCATCCAGAGTCAGGCGGCGGCGCTCAGTTTCAAGAACAGCTTTTGGACGATGTCGGTGATCATTATCTTTTTGATCCCGCTGCCATTCATCATGCGCCGACCGCGCCCAAGCGAAGCTCTTCAGTTAAGCGCCGGCCATTAAGGCGCTGCCTGAGCGGCGTCCTTGACTTCGTCCGTCACCACTGTGAAGTTGCGAAGACGCGCAATCCCGAAAGAGGTAGTAAGAGCCACGTCGGCGGCGTCTCGCCCGACGGCCATCAAGATCCGTCCAATGCGGGGTACGTTGTGCCGGGCATCGAACGTCCACCAGCGTCCTCCCAGATACACTTCGAACCAGGCACTGAAGTCCATGGGACTCGGCGAGAGCGGCACACCGATGTCGCCCAAATAGCCGGTCACGTACCGGGCGGGGATGTTCAGAGCGCGGCAGAACGTAACAGCTAAGTGTTGGAAATCACGACAGACGCCTGTTCGCTCGGTAAATACGTCCAATGCTGTCTTGGTCGGACGCGCGAAGTTATACCCAAAGGTGACCTTCGAATTCACCCATCTGCAAATTGCTTTCACACGGCCATAACCCGGCTCTAGCTCGCCGAACAAGTCCGCCGCCATGCTCGTAAGCAGGTCCACTTCGCAGTACCGGCTCGGAAGAAGATACCGCAATACCTCTGTCGGCAGATCTTTGACCGGTATCTCAGGTGCAGCCGGATCTCCGGCGTCCAACTCCCCCGAGTCTTTGATCAGCGTACTGTTGTAAAGCCTGATTATTCCGGGAGGCGCAACAAAGCGCGAGCACTGATTGCCAAAGCTATCCTCATACGTCTCAATCGGCACGGCCGGGTCCAGCTTTAACACGTCAGGTTCAAGCAAATCCTGCGTGCGCGACGAGTACACATTCAGGAGCGCCACAATCGGCACTTCGACCGGTGTATCGAAACTGATGTCATAGCCCAATCGGATCAGCATTACTACCCCTTACAAACCTGTGGAATGAGCTTCGGCAAGCGAAAAGAATTTCCGGCCGTCTTGCCTATGCCGCAAGAGAACAGGACAGGGTTCCGGTCAGCACGTACCGTCAAGTGTAACTGACCCACATCGGAACATTACTGGTTGCAGAGTTTCACTGGTTCTAAGGACAAGCGCAGCGCGGTGGCGATGGGGCATTCAGGCGTCCGGCTGGTTTGGCCGCGCCCACGAGTCAGATACCCCCCGCGGAGCGGGTGGCTTGATGAGTTGGACCGCCTCAAAGGCGGTTGGCCATTAGTTTAGGCGTCGCGCTCAAGCGCGCCTTTGTCAACAGTTCAGAAGGACCCGCTTGCTCCATCCGCGTTGTCTTGTTCGCGGATGTATTGGCGGACTTGCTCCAACTCAAACCCAACCGTGGACACGGCATAGCCCCGAGCCCAGAAATGCTCGCCTGTGAAGTTCCGTTCCTTGCCGCACAGGCGG